>JBGSLV010000081.1:0-4213 GCA_041740515.1 Bdellovibrionales bacterium
AGTGAATTACCTGGCAGTCAATAATGATCTAGCGGCTTTAGAAAAGATTTTTTCTCGTATGTCCACCCAAGAGATCGATGCATTGTTGGTGTTTGCATAATCGTAATAAGGTAAATAGGCGGCTAGGTAAAAAGATAAAAATAACTAAAGGATGTTTATGAAATTGAGATTAGGTTTTGCAAAATGTATAAAGGGTTTAAGTTTTGCAAAAACTATCTTGGGTTTAGGTATTGTAAAACCTATCCAGGGTTTAACTGTTGCAGTGTTTATTATAGGTTTAAGTCTTTCAAGATCTACCATAGTATTACTTATGCTTTGGTCAGCACCAAGCTATGCTCGAAACCAAATGGAAGCGGCCCATAATCCAGCGATTAAGGCTAACCAACAACCCATAGATATCTTTAAAGAATCCCTACATCCATTTATGCTAAAAAACTGCAGTGAATGTCACGGAGATAATGCTTATTACCCCGTGGGACCTAAACACTCAGGGTCCGATCCCAATAGTGCATTTGAAATATTCACAAAATTATTAAACCCAAACGATTACAACAATTCAAGATTTATTACTTTTGCGAGCAATAGACATTATTGCAAAGACCATAACTTTAATTGTGAAAACCAAGAGCAAGTGAATGCTGACCTGAACAATCTCTTTACCATTTATGTGGGAGCTGTAACTGCTCTACCAAAGGATGATATTAATTCAATTACTAATGCAAGCGGAACTAGTAGTTTAACCTCATCTAAAAGCCAAACCGATAATTCGAATTTTAGCCTTAACCCTATGAGTGCAAACCAAAAGTCTTTTAAAGCAGAACCTACTGCATTCGTTGTAAAATCCAATGAAACCACAACCCACTCAGAACAAATCCAAGTAAATAATGTAGCACTAACTGTAACAACCAAAGTTCGTGTTTTTAAACCAGACTTTATCAAAGTGGTTCATGTGTCATTAAGCAGTCATCAAAAGATCGATCTGACCCTTGAAGGGATAGAAATTAAAATCAATGGCTATCTACCTACCAAAGCCACTGGCCTTGAAGAAATGCCAAGAGACTTATCTTTTGATGGTCTTGGGATCATGACCACGAAACTGACCTTAACCAGAGAAGTGATTTTAAAAGCTAAATCGGGGGACAATATAACGGTAAAATTATTAGGACTAAGAACCAAAGATTTAAGTTCAATAGTCGCTGAGTGTGAAAAAGATTCTTACGCCCAACAAGTTTTAGATTATGCTAAACCCTATTTACCAATAATCTCTTCCGTGTTGTATGGCCAAGAGGGATATGGAAATTTAAATCGAAACCAAATCGATGAGACTTCGAAACGAAGCGCCAAACAGATCTGTTCACAAATTTTAATTCGTATAAATAAAGATGTGCCGTCACAGTCTACTTTAGTGCAACAGTTGCCTAAAGATCTTCAAGCGGATGCTGCTCAAAATTTGCAAAAGTTACTTACAACAGATAGTAACGGAGAGCAAAAACTAGGCGAGATCCTATTTACTGCAAGCTATGGTGATAGTATTTGTTATGCTTTAACTAATGATGTATTTTGTATTGGGGAGCATTATTATGATTCATCTAACCGGTTAAGGCATGTTTATGTACCTCAAGGCGTTAAAAGACTTAGGATTGGGAATGCATTTATAGCGATTGAAGATATGAAAAATAATTGGAGATTTATAGACAGTAGCAGTTCATTACCGTTATTAGTTAGAAATGAAAAGTCTTATAAATTTGGTGAAGACATTGTAGATCTTAAAATGTTTTCAAGATGGCTTTGTTATTTAAACTCAAAACATGAACTCTATTGTGGTGGGGAAAGATTAAATGAAATTATTAATTTTAGTTATGACAACTCAAATTTCATAAAAATGACGGATATAAAAATCAAAGAATTTTATATGTCTTCTTACACCCTTTTTGCAGTTGGTTTGGATAATAAAAATTACTATTGGGGACGGCGACATGGTGATAATGATTTGGAAGAATATAGAAAACCTATAAATTTTAATTTTAGTAGCTATGAATTTTTAATTAATAAAAAAATAAAAAACATTATCAAAAGATATGATGAAATAATAATAACAACCATTGATGACAAAATCTATTTATATACTGAAAACTTAAGAGAGACAAAAGGTAGTTTTTTATTTGGGGATAACTATACACAAGGACAAGAGATCTCAGAAGGTTTAAAGTTCACTGAACTGGGATATTTGGAAGGTTCAATTTGTGGCTTAACTGTTAAAAAAGAGTTGTTTTGTCGAGGAACTTTGCAAAATTTCTTAAAATACGAATCTAATCCTGAAAGCAGAAGTAATTTTACAAAAGTTAGCAATGCACCAAAAAATATTAAAAAAGTATTTTTTGGGTTTTACTCAATGTGTTTTTTACTTGATAGCAATGAAATTACATGTGCTGGTGAATTATCCGGTGAAATATCAGGTGGCCGAGATAATCAAGGTCGAATAATTTTCACAGGTGGTGGCAAGCAAATGCTTTATCAGGCCCCGCACCTTATTGCACCCATCAGGAATTGAATTAATAATAAAGAGAGTACTAATAAAAATTTACAATATTTATTACATATTTGTTGAAGTGCTTCTCTAAACTAAAAGCCAGCCTCAACTCTTTTTCGCTGATTGCAATTAAAACAAAGTAGCCTCAAATTTTCTTCGATTGTTTTACCATTTAAGGCGAAGGGTTTTACATGATCCACTTGTAAGTTTAACTGAGAGCTACAAAGACAACACATGCTATTATTTTTTTTCCAGATTTAATATTTTAATTTCTTAGATACATATCTTGAATGGTCTTTTATAATTGAACTTTCGCTCAAAACATTTTTTATGATTTGAGTTCTTGGATGTTTGTTGACGCTTAAACTATCTGAAATAGGCTTATTTATAACTATATTGGGTGCTTGCAAAGTAGGTTTTTTTATTTCTTTAATGGACACTTCCAAGGTAGATTGTTTTAAAAGTCCACTTTGGACATTCAAAGTAGAAGGAACTATTTCTGTTTTAGTATGTATTGAAGTTTCATTTTTGCTTTGGTTAATCATGTTTGAAGAAAGGTCGCAAGTAAGGTTAACCAACTTCTTGCCAAATTTTTTCTCATTTAGTTTTTCTTTAGCTAAATCGGCAATTAAGTTTATAAGATCTGACATATTTAAATCATAGGCTTTTGGACCTAATAGGGATTTAATATCCTCTAGTTTTTTCTCAAGGTCTTCTGACATCGTAAATCCCACATAACTGTGAGTTGGGGTAACTTGTTTTTTTGTGTCTATGGGCAAGGGTTTAATTGGACTTAGCTTTAGTAGTTCTTTTTGACCATCTCGGACAGACTTGTTCATGAGTTTTTTTAGCACATTTATTTTTTCGGACTTGTTCATGGTTTCATTGGTTAAAATTTTGGTGTCTTTAAAATATTTTTGTGCTTGGGTGATATTAGAAAGACTAAGTTCGCCGGAATCAATCTTAAAAGCAACTTCAGGAATATCCTTTAATAATCTCATCGCTTGAATTCTTCGATAAGCCTGATCCGACGAATACTTTAATTCATTACATGCATAATCAAAAAGGCTAGAATACCCAAAGCTTGAAAACAGCTTTCTGGTTTCAATTTCTTTTAGAGGATAAAGAACTTGTGTTAAAAGCACCCTTTCTTTTTGACAAATATTTTTTATGTCCAGTGCTAACTGTTGGTCGGTCAGATGATTTAGGTTCATATGTATTACCCTCATATACAAAATTATACTTACACATAACTTACACTATTTGATAAACCAAAGCAATTTCTTTAAAGAAAATAAATTTAGTTTAAATATTTAACTGTTAGTCTTAAATTTTATAATGCATGCCCATCGATAAAAGGGAGGGAATTAATAATGTAATATAGATGATTAAGCGAAGACCTTTTGGATATAGAAACATGGTGTAATTTCGTGTCAAAATAATACAAGTCTGTGGGTACTTAAACTCTAGGTGGATTACAGATCCTAATCTAACTTCAAATCAAATCTATTCGACTTAAACTTTTTTTGAGTAAGACCCACAAAAGTGGGTTTTTTCTAGAATTTGTGGGAAAAATGTGGATAAGTTAGCTAGACCTTTAAAAAAAAAGCCCCAGACAACCGCCTGAAATTCTGATTTGATTTTTGTAGAACCAAAACATCAAAAAGGAGCATCAGGCATGGA
>JBGSLV010000082.1:0-3309 GCA_041740515.1 Bdellovibrionales bacterium
ACCTTAGATCTAAACCAAGTGGTTTATTTACCCTCATCAACGGAGCTAGAAATTTTTAACTCAAACTCTGTCTGTAGCTTAGCTAAAACTTCTTCAGCCTCCTGCAATTGTGTAAAATATTTTTTACTTGGAAAGCTAACATTTACTTGGGCTTGGAATCTTATTCCGGATTTTAATAGTAATAATACAAAGGGCTCTTGGTCTAATTCATCTGTGTTAACTTGTTTCAGTTGATTCAAAAAAGCATCAAAAGATTTCTCACTTTCTAAATAATTGTTTAAGGTCATATTTAAAGATTCGGCTTCCTGCTCAGTTTCCAATTTTACCTGATCAGAAAGACGAATCATCAACTCTTTTAAAATTAGGTTCGCTTTATTGAAATCTCCACTTGATTCATAGAGAAGAATCTTTTGAGCGTCTTCTAAATCCTTTTCTGAGATGCCAGCTGCGATTAAACTAGTTGATTGTATGAGTAGAAATATAAATAGTACTGACTGTAATTTTTTAAACATAAAGCCTCCGCTGCTTTTAAATTGAAATGCAAAACGCATGCTCTTAAACCTAATGCTTTAAATCCATTTAAACTCGCAAAGACACACATTGAAGCTGACTAAACATTAGTTTTTATGGCCGTAAAATGTCGCTCATACGAGTTGAATCGTCGCATTGACTCAGATTAAATGACACCGAAGTCGCATCATAAAAGTACGTTGAATCAAGATAATCGCACCGAAGAAGGTGCGGTAATATGAAGCAACAGCTCATTGAATCATATTAAAAGCACCCAACTTACTTCTTTTTTAGGCATAACTAAAAAAAAGGTATAAGGGGGATTTATATATGCCAATTAAACTGAAAAGAGAGCTCTTAGAATTATTTAAAAAACGCTACCACAACGCTGGCCACAGAGCGGAGAAAACTCGTATCATAACTGATTTTTGTTTTGATACGGGGTATACCAGAAAGTACGCAATTCGAATCTTAAAAGGTCGAATCCAGCTTAAAAAAGCTTCAAAACCAGGACCTAAAAGCAAGTACCAGTCGTCATCGCTCATCATCCATTTAGCTCGTCTATGGGACCATATGAACCGCATGTGCTCCAAAAAAATGGTCGTAGCCCTTCCGCTTTGGTTAAATTACTACAAAGGCTGCACAGACGAAGAAAAAACTTTGCTACTCGCTATGAGTTCTTCAACAATAGATCGTTTACTTAACCCCTATAAATCCAATCAGGGAAATCTTAGAGGACTTAGTTCCACTAAACCTTCGCTACTTGCAAACAAAATCCTTATAAAGCTTCTAGACGCAGAAATTAAGGAACCAGGATATATGGAAGCAGATACGGTGGTTCACTGTGGCGGAAGCCTAATCGGCGAATACGTGCATAGCCTAACAATGACAGATCTTTTTTCTGGATGGACAGAAAATAGAGCCTGCTGGACTAAATCTTCAGAAAATATACAAGCAAAAATTAAGAATGTTGAAAGCCTGTTGCCTTTTAAACTCAAAGGCTTTGCTAGTGACAACGGATCGGAATTTATTACTCATAACCTTCATGATTATTTTATGAAGCGTGATGAACCTGTAGAGTTCGTGAGACGTCGCGCGTATAAGAAAAATGATAATGCCCATGTTGAACAAAAAAACTTCACACATGTCAGAGAACTTTTTGGATATGAAAGATTTGAAAATACAGATCTAGTAAACTCAATGAATGAAATTTATCAAGCCTACTGGAACCCTTTATGGAATTACTTTACACCAGTTATGAAGTTGGTCGAAAAAACAAGAGTGAATTCAAAGTACGTAAAGAAATATGACAAACCACAAACGCCATACCAACGACTACTTGGTTCAGAACATTTAACATTAAAACAAAAACAAAATCTAAAAGATCGCTTTGAAGGACATAATCCCTTTTACTTAAAACAAGAGTTGGAAATTAAACTTAAAGTTTTCTTTGAAAAAGTCGAACAGTACAAAAAAGAGAAGTTAGATGTAGGTTCTTAATAAGATTCTCTTATGACGCAATTCTTTGGGTGTCATTTTCCCATGAGGCAACACGAAAATCGCGATTTTTCTAAATTCTGGTCATTTTTAATGTGTAATGCCGTTTATTTTGATCTTAAAAGGATTTCTTAAGTGAGTACAACTATTGCAGTAGGGCCTGTGGAAAATTCATCTAGGTTTTTCAAAGTCGTATCCAAATAAAAAGGCACGCAAGACTAAGCATACCTTTGAAGTTTCTTTTCAATTTATCGAAACGTGTTGCTATTGATCTGAAGTGTTTCAACCTTGCAAAAGCATTCTCAACAAGATGTCTTAATTTATAAAGATTCCAATCTATGTCATGGTTCCCAGTTTTTGAATTTCTTTTTCTTGGTATTACGCAATAAGAATTTCGGCTTCTAACTTTATCTCTAATGGCTTTGCTGTCGTAACCTTTGTCTGCAATTGTATGTTCACAATACGGTAATTTATCTAAAAGTTGACATGCTACTTTTGCATCATGCACCTGCCCACCTGTTATTTCAAAATCGATTGGGTTTCCCATGGAATCCACAGCTAGGTGGATTTTTGTAGAAAAGCCTTGAACAGATTTTCCAATACCGTGATCACCATCTTCAGATTTTCTGGCAGCACCAGTAGCGTGCTGATGAGCACTTACAATTGATCCGTCTATAAAAACCCATTCTAAATCACATTCTTTAGCAGCAACCTTAAACGCCATAAAAAGTTTATCTTCAAGGCACCAATTACTAAAACTTCTAAAAATTGAGTTCCATTTTCCAAAATAAAACGGTACTGCACGCCAAGTGCAACCCTCTTTGAGTTTGAACAAAATTCCTTCTACTGTTAATCGAAGCTTTGGCTTGTCATAAATTCCACAATCGAGCAGAATTGGTTTAAGCTTCAGCCATTGCTCATCCGTGAGCATTAATCGGGGCATAGGCAATCTCTTTTGTTTTTGGTTTAGCAACTTAAGTTTAAGAGATTGCCTTTTTATTTCAATAATTTACAGATTTTTAAATATAAGAAAATCGTTCTAGAACCTAGATGAATTTTCCACAGGCCCTAATACTGTTGATTATAAATTGGAGGAACTATGAAACCAGCTAGCGCTTTACTGCTTATGTTAATTTTCAGTACAATTTCAGTCTTCGCAGACGAAATTAAACAACCAATCAGTATTCCGGAATTGATAAGAGAGCATATTCAATACTATGCGGCACTAAGAGAACACGATGAGCAAGTTCGTGAATATGAAAACCGTATAGCAGTTCTTGCTTTTCTAAATGAGCATACTGA
>JBGSLV010000083.1:0-2604 GCA_041740515.1 Bdellovibrionales bacterium
TAATCGTTGAATTTTGTGATAAAAACCCAAGATTAATTTTTGACAGAAGTAATGAATTTATTTCGCTTTACGAGTCTATGCGAACCGGCGGTTACAAGATGAAGGACTTAATAACAAAAATAGCAACGAGTTCATACTGTGTAGGTAATTTATGAAAAAAACAATCGCACTTTTAATTTTTCTTATAGCCTTAAATTTTGTAACCCTCACTTCCCTGCACGCTAAAGATGAAAGCGTATGTTTAAAGAATGGTCGAGAATTTTATATCACTTTAGCGAATTATCTTGGACTTAGTGGCAATCTAAGAAACTACAAAGAAAAATTCGTAGAGCTTGCCAACAATTTGCCCAAGCAAGGTCATATGAGCGAGTTCGCCCCCAGTTTAGCCTCTTTGGTGCAACTGACCGATAAAATTTGCGTAGATTATGCTAATAACACCGCCGCACCAACTGAAGACTTAAGTATGAGATTTCGAAAAGGTGATTCTAAAATTATTGCCGATTTTATAAATAAAGAAGTTTTAGAGGGGAATATTAAAGTTTCATCCATTTATTTTGAAGAAAGAGACCAAATTAGAATAATTCAAAATGCATATACAAGTCCTACTAGAGTCTATGTTAACTGCTTACAATATTTAAGTCATATAAGAGAAAACAATAAGCCAAATTTTAAAAATGAATATGTAAAATATAAATATAGGGACTGGGAAAGATATTGTGATATTGCAGCTCCTAAGATAGCAATAATTTTTAAAGAGCGAGCACAAAAAGAACAAGCCCTTCATGAGCAAAAAACCATGGCCATGCGCCTTACGAAATTTCGAAATTTAATCAACGGCACTTATATAAAAATTTTAAATCGCGCGGCTAATGCTACTGAAATCGAAAGTTTTAATAGCATGGCCATTACGGATGAAAATCAAATGGTCTATATCTCCTGTGTTTCAGCGGCTGCGTCTTTGGAGTTTATAAGAAACGATAGGCCTTGTGATTAGAAAATATATTTTTAAAAAAATAAATAAAATAATTTAAATAATTAAAAAATAATAATAAAAAAATAAAAATAATAATAAAAAACAATGATAAATAAATATTAAATAAAAAAATAAACATAGAAAGCTTAGGATAACTAATAAAACGATTACGACTTTTAGATAAAGTCACAGTTACTTAAACATATAAATTATTTATTAAATGGAAGGAAGACGTTATGAAAAATATCAAAAATATAAACAATTTAAAAGCTATGGCTCATGCAAAATTTAAGGACCTACCACAGTTCTCAAAACATGCTTTCCCCACCTCGAGAAGGGACTTCATCAAGCTGGGACTCTTGGCCGGTGGAGGCATGATCATTCCTTCGGTGCTACCTTATAAGGCTAAAGCCAATTCTAAAGTTTCACGTATCCCATTTTTAACTTTTGATTTATCTGGGGGTGCAAGTCTTCCTGGGAATTTCTTGGTGGGCAAAATGGGTGGCCCTGAAGATCTAGCACTTAATTATCAACAAAATGGGTGGGACCCTAGATTAAGCGGAAGTCTGGATAAGACTTTTGGTGCTCCCATGTCAGCCCTTGAAAGTGGAATGTTACGAGGCTTAAGAGAAACTCTTCCTGCGGCTTTACTTGAAAGTGGACAGAGACAATTTAAAATGTCGACCCATGTGCATTTTGCTTTAGACGATACGTCTGTTAATAAAACATCGGCCTTATCTTATATTTCAAAATCTGGGTTACAAGGTACTTTACTAAGTAATGGTTTAGGTCACGAGGCTTCGGCCTCTGGCGGTCGAGCCGCACCTCTTTTAGATGATCCTGCTTATAAACCACGGATTGTGACTAGTCTTAACGATATTTTAAGTCTGACCAGTTTGGATGAAGGTTATGATAAACTTCCCGCTACGGCCAAAGCTAATTTGATCAAAGCGCTTCAACAGAAAGCGGGGCCTGAGCTTGCACAAGGTTATGAGCAGTTAAAAAAGTTTGGATCTATTCATGAAAAAGGTAATCCACAAAATGATGACATTATGAATCGGGTGTATAATATGAATGGTGACACAGAGGTCCTGCAAGCGGCCATAGTTCATAACGTCTTAAAAGGATACACGGGTTCCTGGGGTGCTAACTTTTGAGGGCTGCGACTATCATGACGGTGGCAGAGACAGTGGGGACCAAAAGGATCAAGAGATCGGTCGCGCCATAGGGTCTGCGGTGCACGCGGCGTACTTAAATAAAGTGCCACTCTTTTTTCAAATCATCACCGATGGGGGCATGACTTCAGATAGTTTCAATCGCAACTGGCAAAGTGATTCACCACTTCGGGCGATGACAGTGCTTGGATATTTTAATCCTAACAAAGCCGTAGAACAGATCAAGCTACAAATAGGACATGTCACTGACAACGCCGAAACTGATATTTCAAATCCCATCAGTGCGTCGGCAGATAAGGGCGCGGTCTCGGCATTAGTGAATTACCTGGCAGTCAATAATGATCTAGCGGCTTTAGAAAAGATTTTTTCTCGTATGTCCACCCAAGAGATCGATGCATTGTTGGTGTTTGCATAATCGTAATAAGGTAAATAGGCGGCTAGGTAAAAAGATAAAAA
>JBGSLV010000084.1:0-29522 GCA_041740515.1 Bdellovibrionales bacterium
CCAAAAACTAAAAAAATAGAAACTGTACAAAAAAATCATAAAAAGAAAACACTATTAGACCGATACATTAATTATTGCGAGGGCACTTATTTTAAAAAGTACGGATGGCTGGTGCCGCCGATGTCATGGAGTTCTTCACAATCTAGTGTAGAGTAAAACCATAATTGTGTTGTAAAAGCAAAAAACAAACCAAGTGCATTCGAAGAAGGTTTCTGATCTCATTTGAGACATAAATGGGAAAACAAAATAAAAAAACGGTTGGCTCAAATATGGCCAACAAATTAGCAAATTAAAAAAGTAACAAAAGCAACAAAGATTCAATGCAGAGTAAAAGGTTTTATATGAAGGTAAAGAGTTAAGTTTGTATATTCACACCGATTGTTATAAGGATTTAAAAAAAAATCTGTTGTTTTATTAAAGGTATTGGCTAGGCTTAAAAAATTTTGTGATACCAAAAATTTTGGTAAGCCAAAATATGGTTATAAAATTTTTGAAAAAGAAAATTTAGGATGGTTGAAATAGCCTGATGGAACACGAGTTTATTGTTCTCTTTTTGATGATGGTTGAATTATGATTAGCTAAAGGTCGGGTTCGAAGAATAAACAATCTCAAGAAACACTATTTACAGAGCAATTAGAAAAGAAAATATAACTATTGATAAAGCGTTTGAAATATTAAATGCAGCAGAAGCCATTAAGTCGGCGTAGGGTCTATAAAAAATGGTCGGTTTTAAATGGGTGAGTATTTCGTGAACTAAAATGTCAGCATTTTTCTAAATGATTTTGCGGATCAAATTCGTATTTTGGCTAATTCTGCCGCGTGCCAAAACTTGAAGAGCTATAGAAAAGCAAAACCTAATTAAGCACCTCACTATATTAATTGTTAACTGATTGAAGCTCGTTTGACGGGTAAATACTTGGTGACTTAGTTGATGTTGATTGTTTAACTTTTACTTCAAGTTAATTTTTATCACTTCTTCGGGACAAGCGCTTTTGGCAGAAAGTAATTCTCTATCGATATTAAAAAGTCTTCCACCTGGTCGTCATTTTCGATCGTCCCCTGATCAAAATTGTTGGATCATGATCGGTCGCAATTTAACCGATGTTGAAAAGTGGACTACAATCCCTCCGCATTCCACACTCACTTATGCTTGGGGCCCCGGTGGATGTCAGATAGAGTTCGAGGGAGGCAATCTTGAAATGAGCGAAGGCGATTGGATGTGGCTCGATGCTGGTTTTGCCCACGTAGGTAGAAATAATCCTGGTTCAAATTTTTTTACGGTTTTTTTCTCTGATTCCGCAGTTGTCGAGGCTGGTTTGGATATTGAACGAAAAGGCGCCGGACAACAAAAAGCTCCGCAAGACCTTGCAAATTTATTCGTTTGTTTTGTTAATTCATTTATTCAAAGTGAGCAACTCCTTAAAGCTGAGGATCCAATTGTTCGCATCTTACTAGATTGGGTTAAAACTACTTTTGAACCTTTGGCTAAAAATCCTTTTAAAGATGAGGCAATTGTTACGGCAAGAGAACTAATGCTCCGAGATCCTGTAGAGATTCTAACAATTGGCGAAATTGCAAAAAAGATTGAAGTCAGTGCCTCTGAGTTCACAAGGCGATTCACACAAAAATTTCGGATTTCACCTATGGCTTACCGAAAACAGCAACGGCTTTATTACGCAACACGTTTACTCTGTGAAGGACGAAGTATAACAGAGGCTGCTCACTCGGCAGGTTTCTCAGATGGTTCTCACCTAACTAGAACATTTAAAGATCAGTACGGAGTGACGCCAAGCCATTGGGTAAGTTGTCTTAATATAAAATAATTTATACCAAACTACGTTCAATGTTTTCTAAACAATAAGTGTTATAAAGTTCTTAACCCAAAGGAGCCGCTTATGATTCAAAAACTAATTACAGTTGTTTTTCTTGCCCTCGCGTTTGCACCGTATAGCCAAGCAGAGGACACTAAATGCCCAAAATTTGAAAAATTTTATACCTCTTGTGAGATAAGATTTGGAAGGCCAGATTTTAAAATTAATTCGTTTTCGGTGAAAAAAGTTGGAGATGAAAAGTTTGAAGTTACAGCTCAGTCTAATCAAGGCGAACTTCCATTCTCCGTAATTGCCGATCGAGTTGTAAGGCTTGGACAAGATCAAAGAGTAAATGTGGATGGAAGTGTAGATCTTTTTAGAACTCACGAATCTTCTTATTGTACAGAGAATTCGAAAATTTTGGGACACCAAATGGTACTTCTGCCAGATAGCAAATACGAAATTCAAGAACTTGAATTCATCAAAGAAGGGCACAACTTTATTTTTAAGCTGACAACAAACGGCGAGCGCAGAGCTGATGTCTTGTGCCAACCTTAGTTTTGCTGAACGTACTTTGGAAATTTATTTTATATTTTCTATTCGAGTTTTAAATTTTTGCGGCGGTTTATCCAATGAATATTGTTAACAATACGATTCTGATAACTGGAGCGGGTTCTGGTATAGGGTTAGCTTTAGCGCGTCAGTTTTCGAATCTAGGCAATCACGTTATTATTTGTGGGCGTAAAGAAATTCCACTTAAACTGGTCTGTGATGTAAACCAAAACATGACTTACAAAGTTTGCGACATTGCCGATCCAAAACAGCGAAAGGAGTTGTTCGAATGGACAACCTCTCATTTTCCAAATTTGAATATTTTGGTGAACAATGCGGGAATTCAGATGGAAACCGACTTCACTGTCAGTCCTTTAGACGACGAAAGTATCACTAATCAAATCGATATAAATTTTAAAGGAACAATTGCAATGTGCGCTTTATTTGCTCCCTACTTCAAAGGTAAGTCGGGCCAAACGGCGATCTGCAATGTGACATCGGGCCTTGCCTTTATACCCATCAAAAGTGTGCCAGTGTACTGCGCGACTAAAGCAGGACTGCATTCTTTTTCCATGTGTTTAAGATCGCAGCTTCGAACTAGCAAGGTAAAAGTTTTTGAGTTTTTACCTCCTGTCGTTGACACTAATCTTCACAGAGAGCCATCGGCTAAAAAACAAGGAAAAACAGGAGTAAGCCCTGAATCCGTGGCAGAAAAAATAGTGAAAGCTATAAAAAAAGATAAAGAAGAATACGCAATTGGAAGAGCTTTGGATCTAAAGATAGCCTCAAGGATTGCCCCACATTTTTTTCACCGTCTGCTTAACAAACTCGTTTAATTTATCGGAAGAAAATATGAAAACTATTTATGAAAAGTTAATTCTAGCAACGTTGTGTTTCTTAATCTTTGTCGAAGCTTTGGGTGAAGACCCTTCTTCGGTTAAACCACGAGTCAATATCTCCGTAAATTTGGAAGACGTAAGTTCGAATGACGGCCAATTTATCATTTTGATTTTTAGCAAGGATAAGGGATTTCCAGGAAATATTGCTAAAGCTGACGAAGTCGTAAAATTTAAAGCTTCAGATGTAGTGCTATTAAATAAAGTTTCAGTTCAAATTAAAGTACCGCATCAAGTTGCGATTTCTGTAATTCACGATAAAGATTTGGACGGCAAACTCGATTCGAATTTTGTTGGAATCCCTAGAGAGCCTGTTGGCGTATCCAACAATATTGAAGGGTCTTTCGGCCCACCCCCTTTCGCTAAAGCTAAAAGAATATTCGAAGAAGGCGATTCCGTCGCAATTAAAATGAGACAGCCTTAGAATCTAAGATTTATATAATTAATATTTATTTGTGTTAAGATTTTGCATAAAAATTTTGTTAAATGGGTGGGAAGTTGGAATTAGCCAGCAATTTATTAAATCGCAACAACATTTACTTGTTAGGATTTTCCATAGTTTAGATGGAAGTTTAAATAATTGTTGTCTTAACAAGGTACAAGTAATAATTTAAGTAAGGGAAAAAAATTTGGGGGATTTATGGTTTGGTTAATTGTTGTAGAGTGGCTTTCAAGGGCCATTTTTTTAATTCTCGTTGGATTATCAATTTGGTCTATTTCAATCATCATAGAGAGAAGAAAATTCTTTAAAACTCTTTTGCTCCCAGATTTTCAAGTTAAAAATAATATTCGGAATAAGGATTTTTCTTTTCAAGAAATACATTTCTTCACAGACTTGTTAAAAGAGATTTCAAAATTAAAAAGCGCAGAGCAGATTGATAAGGCGTTTCAATCGTTGGCTGTTGAGAAGAAAAAAGAATTAGAAAAAGGTCTGCCAGTTTTGGGAACCTTAGGCTCAACAACACCTTTTATCGGTCTTCTGGGAACTATTTTGGGGATTATTGTGAGCTTTGGCGAATTGTCTCAAGGTACCGGAAGTACAAATTCTGTTATGTTTTCTTTAGCAGAAGCTTTAATTTTAACAGCCGCAGGTCTTATCGTTGCCATTCCTGCTGTTGTCGCCTTTAACTATTTTGGTCGCAAAATGAAGTCAGCGCTGACTGACGCTTCAAGCTTGAAAGACCTTTACATCGCTTACAAGGATTAAAGCTGTGGATTCTAAAGTTGAAGATCTAGACGAAGGGATTAATGATATCAACATCACGCCATTTGTAGATGTGGTGCTGGTCCTTCTTGTTATATTTATGGTTACGGCCCCTGTTATGATCAAAGAAAGTTTAAAGGTCAATCTTCCTAAAACTTTGACTTCGGATTTAGCATCAAAATCTGAATCTGTGGGTGTTGCCATTACAAAAGAAGGACAGGTTTTGTTTAACGGGAAGTTAATGAGCGAGGACACACTGCAATCCGAACTTTTGCGGATTTCGAAATCAGATCCCAGCACAAATTTTTTAATCAGTGCTGATACAGATTCTAAACATGGTGACGTAGTGTTAATGATTGATCGGTTGAAAAAAAATAATTTGAACCGATTCGCTTTGCAGGTTGAAAAAATAAAACCAGCGCCCGCAACTGAGTAATTTTTAGGGTGGATATGAAATCGCTTAAGCCATGGCAAATATCCTCATTTTTTCATATTCTTTTTGGGATGGCTTTTATCATTCTGACGTTGATACCAAAGCGCGAAGACTCTTATGAAGTTCCTATTGTAATAGCTATGCCACAAGATATTCAAAATTTAAATGAAATGAAAGACAACCCCAAAGTAGTTTTAAAATCGGTCAATGAAGTCAAGCCCGATGTCGCATCTACTAGAGAAGTGTTTGGGTCGAGTCGAGATTCGTACACTGATGAAAATTCTGACGGCATCGAGGCCAAGAAAGGGAACACCTTAGCAAAAGATATTGACGACTTAAAACTTGAGGATTCTGATTTAACAGCTTTACCTACGCCGACCGACGAGTACTTAGTGTCGGAGATGCCAGTTGTTATTTCAGAAGTCAGGCCCGTATATCCAAAAACGGCTAAAGAAAAACAACTGGAAGGTAGCGTGGCTTTGGATGTTTTGATAGATGATTTAGGAAATGTACGGCTTGTCAACGTTATCGAGGGCGAGGAGATCTTTCGTAGTGGCGCCATCGAGGCCATGAAGCGTTTTCGGTTTAAACCAGCAAAAGTCGATGGAAAATCAGTTGCCGTAAGAATTCGTTACACTTTAAACTTTAAATTGGAGTTTTAAATGTCTTTGGTTTTCTTGTGTTTTATTTCATGGTCAGCTTTCTCACAGGTTCTCGAGGTTTCGCCTGCAGATGAAATTACACCCTTGAGCGTTGAAAGTCCATTATTCAAAAGCCCTTTGAACGACGCTAAAAATCCACCTTTAATTCCCTCTCTGATTACCCCTGCCGAAGACCCGGTCAGTGATTCACGCGTTGAAGTCAAACAGACTCAAAATTTAGGTAAGAATGAGCTGAGTGGGATTTTACTCGAAAGAGGAACACGAAAAGTTCTTAAAGATGTTTCTATTTTTATTTTACCTCACAAATTAAAATCAATAACTGACGTTAAGGGCCAGTTCCTTTTTGAAAACGTACCTGCGGGTGAATGCACTGTGGTCATCAATCTGACGGGCTACACGAAATACGAAAGTAATATCGATTGTGCAAACTCAAAAAATTTAAAAGTGTATCTAGAGAAAAAGTTTTACACTAATTTTGAAACCACAGTTACAGGAAAAGTTAATAAGCGAGATGATCAAGGGCAAAGTTTAACGCAAGATGAATTCATTAAAGCTCCGGGCTCATTTGGCGGCGATCCTGTGCGCGCCGCTCAAAATCTTCCTGGGGTTGCGTCCCAAGGGGCATCCGCAGAAATCATTATTCAAGGAGCAAGTGCAGACGACACAGGATACGTGGTCAACGGTCATCGTGTGCCTTTAGTGTTTCACTTTGGTGGCCTATCGTCAGTCATTATACCCGAAGCTGTCGAGAGGGTTGACCTTCTTCCGAGTGGTTACGGACCAGAGTACTCACGAGCGATCGGCGGGATTATTGGGTTAACAACCAAAGCGCCGAAAGAGGATCGAGTGCACGGGATGGCCTATGTTGATTTGCTGAATTCCGGGGGTTTAATTGAAGGACCCATAAACGATAAATCCTCATTTTTAGTGGCTGGTCGTTACAGTTATATAGGACAAGTTTTAACTGCGGTAGCCGAGGAGAACGAATCCACAACTTTGACAGCTGCGCCCACATTCTACGATATGACAGCGGTTTACCGTCATCAACTGAACAAAAGTAACGATTTTAAAGTTACTTTTTTGGCGAGCAGTGATAAACTAGAGCTTATAGTCAATGAACCTTTTGACAATGATCCGGGCCTTCGTGGGGAATTATTTAATAGCACTAAATTTTTTAGACTTATACCCCAACTTACAACTCGGCTTAGCGCTCAACATAAGATGGATCATTCTCTGGCGCTGGGTAACGACAGAATCATACTTAATTTTTCAACGAATTACTTCGAGTTAGATTCAAATGTCCTGTCCCACAGATCCGAGCTCGTTTCAGAGTGGAGCAAAATATATAAAACTTATTTAGGATTTGACAACCAGTGGGATGACTCCTTCATAAGTGTTAATCTTCCAACTCAGGGGTCATCTATAAGTGGTGTTGAAGGCCCATTTTCTATAGGTGAAGAACGAAAGTTCAACGATCAAATTCGTCGATCTCAGCTGGGTGTGTATTTACGACAAGAATTTAAATTCTCAGAGGATTCTAATTGGACTGTGCTTCCTAATTTGCGGTTGGATCATTTTTCGGTCAATCAAGACACTCAACTTCAGCCACGACTTCAAGTTCGGTATCAGTGGGATCCCAGTCTATTATTAAGAGCTTCCGCGGGGAAATTTGTTCAATCACCTCAGCCTCAAGAAATCTCTAAAGAGTACGGGAATGAGAATTTACTTTCTCCCAACGCAACTCACTTCAACTTGGGTTACACAAAAGATTTTAGAAAAGGATCTAACCAGGGACTAGAGTTCTCGAATAATTATTTTTACAAGGATTTAAAAGATCTCGTTTATAGTGATGTTGAAGATGTTTTTGCCAACTCGGGGACAGGAACAATATACGGTGCCGAAATTCAAGCTAAATACAGAAAGGGTCAGTGGTCTTCGCAATTTGTCTACACGTATTTAAAAAGTGAAAGAACTATTCCTGGCTTTGGCAGTCAGCCTTCAGAGAACGATCAAACCCATAATTTAAATTTAATTGGATCTTATAGCAATCAGCTTTGGACGTTCTCCGGTCGTCTACGTTTTGTTTCGGGACTGCCTTACACTCCGGTGAATGGTGCGACGTTTGACGCCGATAACGATGTTTACATTCCGTCGACTGGCGTTATTTACTCGGAACGTTTTTCAAATTTCCAGCAACTTGATATTCGAATTGATCGAAAATTTGTTTATGACACTTGGATTTTAAGTGCTTATTTGGATATTCAGAATTTGTTAAACACACAAAACGTTCAACAGATCGAATACGCTTATGATTATTCACAAAAAGAATTTGTTATGGGACTTCCAATTCTACCCACTTTCGGTATTAAAGGAGAATTTTAATGATGTTTAAATGTAAACTCGTGGCATTAGGTTTTTTCTCTTTAGTTGTTATCTCTTGCGGCGAAACCGATTTAAAAAAAGTAGAGTTACTTGAAGGCTTTAGGATTTTGGCCGTCGCAACTTCAAGTCCCGAAGTCAATCCTGGGGACACAGTCTCTGACATTCAAGTGTACTTTTCCGATATCGGTAGTGGTGGACGAGTTATTTCCGGCACTACGGTCAGCTGCATTGACCCCGGAATTGCCTTTGGAGCAGGCGTTAGCTGTGATCACGATCCATCGAGTGTTGTAGGCGTTTACAATATAGATACTGCGACTGACGACGACACAAGTGGATTGTTTACCGGTTTAAGCTCTGCTACAGCCTCAGTCAATGTGCCCGCAACTATTCTTTTGGGTCGAAGTCCGCAAGAGCAACTCAACGGCGTCGGGTACATTATCATTTTTACTTTTGATGTTTCAGGGCGTGAAGTTAAAACCTTTAGACGAATCTTAGTTTCGACACGACCAACAAAAAATTTAAATCCTGGTGATCCAGTTGCAAGTACATTGCAGCAAAACGGTGGGGCTTTAACGCTACCAAATAAGGGCGATCTTTTTCGATTATTAAGCACGACAGAAGAAAATTATGATTTCTTAACTTCAGAGAACGTTATTGAAAATCGTACTGAAAAATTTCAAGTGGCTTGGTATATTTCAAAGGGCGAGCTAGATATTGCAAAATCAAATGTATCTGAGAATGTTGAGTACACAACCGAAACTCCTCAAACACCTTTCATACTCATTGCAATCGTTCGAGATGAACGAGGCGGAACCGAAATCCTGCAATTCATCCAGTAGTTCTAACTAAAATTAGCCCAATTATAAATATTAGATTAATTAGGAATTCAGCAATTTCTTTCATTTTCATTCTCCTTTTGGTTTTTTATTAAGGCGATGAAAAGAAAACAGATAAAGTTTTTAGAGTGAATTGTATTTGAATTTTTTAGTTCTCATAAGATTTTGAGACGCTACAAAGGCGAACCAACATTGGCATTTTTAAAATTGGTAAAAATGAAATTGAACAAAGTTCGACTTAAAAATGGGGCGACCCACATGTCTTTCACCCTTCGTGTTCAAGCCCCATAAGGGAGCCCCAAGTGAGCCAAAGGCGAACCAACATTGGTATTTTTAAAACTGGTAAAAATGAAATTGAACAAAGTTCGACTTAAAAATGAGGCGACCCACATGTCTTTCACCCTTCGTGTTCAAGCCCCATAAGGGAGCCCCAAGTGAGCCAAAGGCGAACCAACATTGGCATTTTTAAAATTGGTGAAAATGAAATTGAACAAAGTTCGACTTAAAAATGGGGCGTCATCCGCACGGCCTGTAACTATTCGAAATTACTGTATAACTGATCCTTAAGGGCTACAAAAGGCTACAGTTTTTTTAACTTTACAATATGTACTATATATAGTACATTAGAAAGATGAGCTTCTTCGTTCGGCAACCGGTTTTTTATGAAGGTAAAGAGTTAAGTTTGTACATTCATACCGAGTGCTATAAGGATTTAAAAAAATCTGGTGTTTTACTAAAGGTATTGGCAAGGCTTAAAAAAATTTGTGATACCAAAAACTTTGGTAAACCCAAAGAGGGGTTTAAGTTTTTTGAAAAAGAAAACTTAGGCTGGTTAAAGTGGCCGGACGGAACACGAGTTTATTATTCTCTTCTTGAAGATGGCAGAATTATGGTTACTTTAAGAGCTGGTTCGAAGAATAAACAATCGCAAGATATTAAAAAAGCTAAGGAGTATTTAAATGAAATCAAAAAAGAAAAAAAGTAGTAAATTTCAAAAAGGAAATTTGCTAAATGAGTTTTTGGATATTGATGAAGTTAAAAAAGCTTTGGCACAAAGTCTGATAGAGGGCGATGTTGATAGTTTTAAAGATATATTCGCGGCTTTTGTAGATGCGAGTAATAAAAATCAAATCAGCGCAAAAACGTCAATTTCTAGAAATACTATTTATAGAGCGATTAGAAAAGAAAATATAACTATTGAAAAGGCATTTGAAATATTGAATGCAGCAGAAGCTATTAAGTCGGCGTAACATACCTAATTTAAGGGTTTTTGAGGGAAAAATGGGGCGTTCTCTAAGCGCGTTATAAGTAGCTGAATTTACGTAATAATATGAAGTAGGAGCTTCAAAAGGCTACAAGCTTCATTAGATAAAATATTCCGAAATTACTTGAAGTGATGTTCAAGCCCCGTCTGAATCTGATTAGCCAATCCTCGCATAGGATTTGGAACTGTTTTAGAGGGCCAGAACACTGGCAAGGCGTTGAACGACAAATTTATGAAATATTATAAATTTTTAAAAGAATCATTTGCAATTCACGACTGGCCAAGGGAATCACTGGACTTCAATCCAAATTTCATTTCTTCGTAGAAACCAAAGTTGAAATGGTGAATTATAGCGAGCGAGCGTGGGTTCTCCGAGGGTCTTTATATTGTCAGTTTTCAAGTCTGCTTTGAAGTTTGCTAGTTTTTTTATATATCGTGATTCTGACCAAGACCCGGAGTACTTGTATACAGCGACTTTACGAGCCGCTAGTTTCCGTAAGTGAACCCTTGAATCATCAGGTATTGGCAAAGTCTCTAGGGTATATTTTTTTGGCATTGTGAACTGCACAAGGAAGCCTGAAGTTCCTTTTGTTTGAGTTACTGGCGCAGTCATTTCAATTTTTTCTGAAGCGACCTGTTGATTTACTGGCGCAGTCATTGCAATTTTGGTTTATGATTTGTTGCCTCCAAAAATATAGCCGGCCAGAATTCGAAAGGCGTCATTACCGGCTTTTTCAAAATCAGATTCGATCATTGTCTCGGCGACTATAATTTCGCCGTAGAATCTGATCTCATAATGTAGTGCCTTTGATTCGACTTGATAATTTGGTTCTTCGATTGCCATTACAACTCCTGAAATGAAAATAAGTATTGCGAGAATTTTCAATCAATTCTCCCAGAAACCAATTGGCCGATTGAAATTTTCACCCGGACTCCATTACATTGCCCTAAAAATTTCAAGAAAACTGAGAAATAGTAAGGTTGTTTTCTACTCTAGATACACCGGGTGCCATCCAAGCCGCATGTCTTTCGTCTGAACTTTCAGCGTATGAGTGAACTTTACCACTTAATGTCACAGTATCACCACTGACGGAAATTTTAATATTCTTACCTTCGCTTTCAGCAGATCTTTTTAAAGCCTCTTCAATTCGCGATTTGATATCTGAAGATTGTACATTCGATTTAATACTGATGCTATTCGATACGCCAGTAACACCTAACAGTCCACTAACGGCATCTTTCGCTGCATTCCTTTGATAGTCCCAGTCAGTATCACCTCTCAAAGTAACCCATCCTTTTTCGACAGAAACATTGATGTCGTTTGGTACGGCATAATTCCATTTAAGAGCATTCAAAGCAGCTTGGGCGATCTCTTCATCGGTTTTATCGAAAACACCTTTGACCTCAAGTTCGTCTGCAACTGCTTTTACGCCACCAACACGTTGAGCAGCTTTTTCAGCCATAGACTTTTCGAAGTAGTGAGGAACATGGCCATGTAAAGTAACTATACCGTCGGCTGCGGATACCATCACTTCATCAGAAGTAATACTTGGGTCCCACTTGAGCTCGCTGATAACATCTCTTTTTACTTCCTCATCTGTTTTGTTGAAAAAATTAAACACTGAATTCTCCTTTTTTGATGTTTACAAGAATATTGAGATTGCAAGTATTGAACCGCCACTTGTACATCTCTCCAACGACCTGTTACACAATGACGGGACTAATATGTCCTTCGGTTTTCAAGAAGAGTTATTTTTTCTCTTTCTACGTTAAGCATTTTGAGAAAACTGAATGGTTATTGCGCGTGCTAACCAAACAATTAGCCAAAAAAAATAAAAATGGCCCAACTTATCCCAAGAGACAAAATTAGTACATAAGTTCGCCTAAGAACTTTCTTCTTAAGTTCCGAGTGGCCCAATGCGAATATTAGGAACAACTTTGAAACAAATGAAGCAATAATTGAGATCGCGAGCAAACTGCCAAGTGCTTGAATATCAAAGGCACCGGTATCGTGCAGCTGAATATTCGCGATCACTGATCCATGAATCTCGAAAAGCGAAACAAGAAAAGTTAAGATGATAAGCCCATTTTGACCAAAAGAGTTCTGTAGCACTTTTGATAAAACAAGTATTGCTACGATAAAGGCCGATAGTTTTAGAATTGGAAGTATTTTGAAACTGCTTTGCTCTGTCCTTAAATTTCTAGGTATAATTTTTCTCGATTCCATAATTATCATAAAAATTGTTGCTAATATTGGCCCTGCGAAAATTAGAAAAAGTGAAGAATGAACTTCATCGACTCCGGTGAGCAGCAAAGAAGTGCCCTCGAGAAGCATCGCTCCTGTTGCGGACAGAAACGTGATGACTCCAAATGAACTTGTGTAATGGGGTAAATTCTTACTTTGCCGTGCAAGAAATGCTGTTGTCGCGGTGCTGGAAATTAATCCTCCTAAAAATCCAGTCAGGATTGCTCCGGCTTTCGCGCCAACTAACTGAGCTGCCGTAGAGCCCAATATTTGAATAAGTGCCAAAACAAATATCATGATCGCTATTTTTTTTAAATTCAGTAAATTCCAATGATCAACTGGAGCGCTGGGTAATGCTAGAACCAGAGTTAACAAAAACAATAAAGTAAAGAATGGTTTGATCCATTTGCCTTTGAATAAACTCAATCAATGGTTCCAAAAAATGCACCGATACCTGCTGTTATAATCATTGCAAGGGCGCCCCAAAAGCAAACGCGTAAAGCCCCCTTAAAAGCATTTGCGCCACCTAAGGCAAAAGCTCCAGCAGAGGTTAAGGCTGCTTGAACTGGCCGTGCCGTGAACGACTCATTTATACTTAGTTCGTCTCTAGCGTGAGTACCAAGGTCATCGTGAGCCATTAGATGCTTGGCAACCTGTTTTGCGAGATCAGCATCCAGCCCTCGGTCTACATATATCTGAGCAAGTTCAGCATGCTCAAATTCGGAGATGGTTGAAATTTCAGCTCTTTCACGATTTAAATCCGCTTTCTCCGTATCTGCTTGTGATCCTACAGAAACATACTCCCCAGCTGCCATCGACATAGAGCCCGCGACAAGGCCCGCTGCTCCAGTCAGTAAAATATTATTATATGTGGCATTTGCAGCCGCTACTCCAAGAATCAAACTTGCAGTGGAGACAATTCCGTCGTTTGCCCCAAGCATAGCCGCTCGAAGCCAGCCAATGTGTTGAGATCGATGAGCTTCAGCAGGCATTTGAGCTTTAAACATATGAGTTCCTTTTTATAAAAAATTTATATGAAAAATAAATTCCAGCTGACCCCATAAAAGCCACGACGCCTGTTAGATAAATCAATTTATCAAACTGAAATAAAAACGCCAAACAAACTACAATTCCTAGAATAGGTAATATCGGTACACGTCTTATAGCGAAGGGCGTTTGAAAAGGTCGATTTTTTTGTGGTTCAGTAAATCGTAATCGAATAATCGCTGCATTCACGGCAATGAAAGCAATCATTGTTGCAAAAGAGGAAATACTCGCCAGTGTTTCCACTTTCCCAAAAGGGAGAAGCAAAATCGCTACAAAGACTGAAACAAGTGATGCCATCCATGGCGTTTTTTGTTTTTTCAAGGTTCTTGAAAGCCCTCGGGGCAAAGAATTATCTTTTGAAATGCCATAGATAATTCTGCTTGTGGTAATGAGTCCTACTAATACTGTGTTTGCTGTTGAGAATAAAGCTATACCGCCTAGCACTCCAGCCAACTGCGGAGAGGTTTTCAAAGATGCATCCAATATGGCCGATTCAGTCAAAGCCAATTGTTCGGCGGGCATAAGTGCAACAGCCGCAAGACTTACAAGCACATACAATACTGTAGATATAAGCAAACTTAAAAGAATTGCTCTCGGTATATTCTTCCCTGGATCTTTTGTTTCTTCAGCAAGGCTTACAATATTTTGAAATCCCAAGAATGCAAAAATGATGAGTGCGGCACTCGATATCGTTGCAAGTGTTGGAGCTGTAAACAAAGCATTACCAAATTCTGGTCTGCTCCAACCAAGCCAGATGAAAATTAACAACCCGGAAGCTTCAATAATTGTGAAAAACACATTGGTCCAGCTTGATTGACGGATACCGATAATATTGACTCCGGTAAATAAAATTAAAATAGAGCTTGCCACTGCAATACGTGGCAGATCAATAAAGTATTGTAAATAACTAGTGAATGCCAAAGCAACAGTAGCTGCTGAAGCGCAGCCAGCAAAAACAACAACAATCCCTATTGTTGCTGCGAACCAGCGCTGGCTAGAAAAAGCACTACGCAAATAAGTATACTCTGCACCTGCTGTTGGATACATCGCCGCAAGTTCTGCGTAAGACAGTGCTGTCAACAGCGCTGCAACACCAGCTAGTAAAAATCCTTGCCACAGACCATCACCAGCAATGCCCGCCGCTTGACCTATGATGGAATAAATTCCCGCCCCAAGAATCATTCCTGTTCCATAAAATATCAGCATCGGTAATCCGAGTGAGCGATTTAATGACATAGTTGGGGAATCCTCCGGGGTTTAATATGATCACCCCATCTAAAGGTCGTCTTAAGGACCGCGGCATCATTAGGTTTCCAATCCAAGTTGGTAATGACGGGTTTCCTGCGGCCAAATACAAAAGACCATCTTTTTTTTGAACAGCTTCATTTTTGTTGAAGCGAATCCAAGTTTTTAATTCTTTTATAAATGTTTGGTCTTTCATTTGAATAAAATTTGCTTGCAAAATATATTTAAGAATTTTTTCTATCATGTTTTTTTCAGTAAAAATTAAAACATTTACGCCTTTTCCTAGACTAATTGTTTCCAGGCTTTGTAATTTCTCGAAGGACAATGGTTTGTTATCGTATTCAGAACGAGTGCTTTGGCGTTCGGTGATAGCTTTGAATAGATTTGATGTGGTCGATTTTACATTCTTCAGTGAAATCTCCTTTGAAAATCCGGAAGTATCGTGATGGCCTTATTTTCGATCTTGAATTTCCAGCTTTGAGTGGTATGGCTAGAATGAGCTAGCGTAGCGTATCGCACTAATTCCCGCATTAGATGAACACCACTAATATCAACTAATTTATTTTTACCCCAAGTGTCTTGGACTAAATTTTCATAATTTCTATCCGCTGTTCCATAAGAACATGCGGGCAAAAGCGATGCTCCACCTTTTGTCGAAAGCATAAATTGTCTAAGTGTCATATCTTTACCACTCCTTAGGAACGTCATACTCAATTTCTTTTACAAAAAAGCGAGCATAACTAAAATCTTTGCCTGCTAATCGCCACGAAACTTCAATGTTAGTGGGTATTAGAATGTCATTTAACTTTTTGTAGTCGCTGATTTTTGCGATCCAGGTTTCAAGGTGATCTTTGTCCATAAATCTTTTGGTTTCCAATTCAGTGATTTCACCTTTAGTATTAAATTTAACTTTATATTTGAGTTTTAGATCCTTGTAAGTGAATTCTAAGTTGGCAGAAAAATCGTCTATTGCAGTCCAAGTCAACTTTTCTGAAGGCAATAAATTTGTAGGAAACCAAACGCTTTCACCTAACCATCTTAAAAGTTCACCCTTATTAAAATCTGGACCTTTACTATCAATAATATTGTAAAGGGACATGATAGAAACAACTAAACTACCTTCGCCGTTCATGAACATATCTCGAGCGGTAAAAAAAGTGGTAGTTCCTTGCCAGATAAATCCAGGCGTTTTAATGGTAAAATATTGTTTTCCTTTAATAGAAATCCAGTTTTTTTTTAGACTTGTTTTAAAATATCCATTATGTAAAAGTCTTACGTAACTGATGTATGGTTGGCCTTCCTTAAGAACTAATCTGAAGTAGCGCTGAACTGGCGCGGGCAGAGTTTCAATTTGTGAAAAACTAAAACCTTGGCCTTCAATACTTTTTGATTTCGAGAAAAAATTCCCTAATAGGGTGCTAAACTGCCGGGAATTTCTGGAAAACTTGATTCTTAGTAAAAACACAAAACTTACAATAACCAAAAAAAGAAAAATGATCACTTTCATAGGTTAGCCCCAAGGACACTACTAAGCATTCCATAATTTTTGGAAATACTAACAATTTCAACTTTGAATAAGGCAATTTTATCAAAATATTTTCTTTGCTCTTGTATAGGCCACCAATCATAAAGCAAAGAATCAATAGGGTGCCACATCGCAACCCAGCCAATAATCATAAGACTGACACTGACAACATTGGTAACTCTTGGAAAGACTTTTATTGAATCAATGAGCTGGGCAATACTCAAACAAACTATAAGAGTAATTAGACCGATCAAAGCAAAGTACCGGGCCGTGCGACGACGTTTGCGCATTTTTGATTGTAATAGTGTAGACTCATATCGAAAGTAAGCTCCGATGGCCTCGCCAATGATAAGAATTTTATCAGCCTTTAAATCATCAATGTCTTCTGTCAAAATTCTGATTTTCATTTTTTTTGAAAGTGGGAATTCTTCAACGGTACTCAGCAGGTAAGTCACAAATTGAGAGTCAAGATCGCGCTCTCTAAAAGGAGCTGGGTCACGCTCATTAAAAAGTTGGCGCGAGTTTTTTACACTCACTTCAACTATAAGAATCTCGCCGTCATGTTTGTAGCGGTTCAGTTTTGTTGTGCTGCTCACCAAAAAGTCCAAGTAAATATTGTTTCAATAAGCAGAATTATTTTCATAGTTTACCTATGCTTCGGCTACAGTTGAGTTGTTGATGATTTTTGTGTATTGCAAATGCTGATTCGAGAAAATTTTTTAGAATGTGAAAATAAAATTAAACATAGATATTTATAATCTGAAAGCTCTATTAAGTCATGATTATTATTTGCTTCAAAGTCAGTCGCCGATGTATTCAGGCGCGGTAAGCCGATTGTTATTTCCATTTTCAAGGTCCTTGGAGAAGAATGAAGCTGATGCTATTAGTATAGCTGTAAGATACCTGTTGCAAAATCTGAACCTACCCTATGTTGATCTCCGTCGGATTGACTATCTTAAATCGCTATTACGATCAAATAATACCCGTAGACGGGAATATATGACGCTTATTACTGATAGATCATAAGTCGAAATATACATAAAAAATAATTTACTTAAATTTATTTATTAAATTTTTAATCAATTCTTGAAAATTTATTTGTGCGCCATGATTATTACCTTTTGTATTAGTGACATGTTTGCTATGATAACAAATTAAAGCTTGATCCGTAGCGAACGGGATTTAGGCAGTTGGTTATATTCTTTCCCAATCAGTGCACCTTTGACGTTTGAGATATACATTAGCCCACCTTGACGATTTATTTAAAATGTCAGTGAAAAAAGAAACACTTTTTCTTTAGAAAAGGAGCACTTCAATTGAAAGATCCATACAAAGTACTAAACGTTACTAAAACGGCTTCTATGGATGATATAAAAAAAGCGTACAGAACCTTTGCTAAAAAATTTCATCCAGATTTGAATCCAGGCAATAAAGAAGCTGTGTCCAAATTTAAGGAAATAAATTATGCCTATGAACAGATCGGAACAGAGGAATCGCGCTTAAAATTTGATAAAGGTGAAACCGATGAACAACTGCAAGAAAAGGCTCGCGAAAGAGCCACTTATCATCAAAGCCAACAAGAGGGTGGTCGCTATTCACAATCGTTTGTGCAAGATTTTGAAGATGCCGATTTTTTCGAAAGTCTTTTTAGAAATTCCCATGCTCAAACAGGCCGTCGACAATCAACCAGTTCTAGATCAGATATCGCGGGGGAAGATCATCTTTATCGTTTAGATGTTGAATTCAAAGATGCTGCCTTGGGTGCTGAACGCGAAATTACTTTGCCCACAGGAAAAAAGCTCCTGATAAAAATTCCCTCAGGTATCAAATCGGGTACAAAACTCAGAATAAAAATGCAAGGCGGGGCGGGCGTTGCCTCGGGCCCACCAGGTGACGCCTATGTTGAGATTTTTGTGAAAGACTTAGCTGGTTTCAATCGTGTTGGTAATAATATTGAGACCGAACTTTATTTAAGTTTTCAAGAAGCGATACTAGGAGCTGAGGTCAAAGTTCAAACGATCGACGGCCAAGTTATGCTGCAAGTGCCCGCTGGTACTAGCACAGGATCAAGGTTAAGAATACGAGGCAAAGGATTTAAAACAAGTTCGATGCACGGAGATCAGATTGTGTTCATAAAAATTGTTTTACCAAAAACCATTGATCCTGCACTTCAGGAGGCGATTCGAAATTTGGGATCTCAATATTCATATAATCCAAGAATAACGGAGGCAAGGATATGAACACACTCCTTATTAATCGGATGCTTGAAGAGATAGCTGATTGATGTGGTGTTGAACCCGAAATTGTCGATCTTTTAAAATCGAAACAGATAAAAATTGTCGCTACTATCAACGGTAAAACACCCAAGGCTTAGATAAGGTTTAGCTTCAATTTTTTAATAATTACTTACATAAATTAAGATAGGTGAAATGAACGAATTAATTTGGAAAACTGAAAAACTTTATTATCTTCGCCAAAGTTATTTTGATGACCTCCTACATTCTATTCAAAGTGCCAAGGAATCTATAGAGCTTGAGACCTATATTTTTGATTGTGATCGAATTGGTCAAATAATTTTGGAAGAATTAAAATTAGCATCTGAGCGTGGCGTTCAAGTTCGCTTAGTCGTTGATGGAGTTGGTGCTTTTTTTGAAATTAATAAAATACATTCAATTTTATCGGGCAGTTCGGTTAAGTTCAAAGTCTTTCATCCTTTTTTATTTCCTTTAGCCACAAAATTAAAATGGTTTAGATTTGATCTGATTTTAATGGCTTTATCCCATTGGAATCGACGCTTACATAGAAAAATTTGTTTGATAGATAAACAAACTTTATACTTAGGTAGTTTTAATATCACTGATAATTTCAATCGAGAAACTGGCGCTCGTGTTATGGGTCAAACCGTTATAGAAATGTCCAACGTCTTCGAAATGACTTGGGCTCGTGTAGATAACTTTATATTGAATTCTTCTAATTTGAATAACACATTTAGCAGTTCATCTTTGCTAAAACTTAATTACAATCGAAAATTACGAAAAGCGACCAGACAGGATCTTTGCCAAAGAATGACTTCCGCCAAAAGCAGAATTTGGATTACAAATGCCTATTTTGTTCCACCTCCAATGATTCTAAAAGCAATTTTTGAGGCAAGAGATAAAGAAATAGATGTAGAGATTCTAGTTCCTTCCTATTCTGATATAAGGTTTATGAAACTTTTAACAGAGACCTATTACCGAGGGCTACTAACTATAGGTGTAAAAATTTATGAATATCAAAATAATTTTTTACATACCAAATCATTACTTATTGATGAATGGGCTATTGTTGGGTCCAGTAATATGAATTACCGAAGTTTTTTTCATGATCTTGAAGTTGATATTGTACTTAGTCAAAATGACTCTTTAGTTTCTCTAGAAAAACAATTTGAAATTGATCGAAGCCATTCAAGGCAAATTAAATTGGATTCACTTATTAATCGCCCGTGGCTTGATCGAATTTTTACCTGGTTTGTTTCGTTACTTCGAAGTTCCTTATGAGTTACGTCCATGAAACAATTAAAATTGTGACTCTAAACATTCAAAAAGGCTGGTCACTAGGTAAACGCAAAGACACTCTTCAGCAAATCAAAAATTGCATCTTAGAATCAACGGCAAATGTTGTATGTCTTCAAGAAGTTGTCGGAGCTTATCCAGATCTAGAAAAAAAATCTCAGTTCGAATTTTTAGCTGATGGGATATGGTCCCATTACGCATACGGAAGAAATGCTGTATATAGCCAAGGACACCATGGTAATGCAATTTTAAGTGAGCTGCCTTTTATCAGTTATGAAAATTTTGATATTTCTAACTACCGTTTAGAACAAAGAGGTGTATTGCATGGTATTATAAATCTAAATGAAGCTCATACTAAGCAACTTCATGTCTTAACTGTTCATCTGGATGTTACCAAATGGGGTCGAGATCGACAAATCCACAAGCTTTGTAAGTTAATAGAAGACTTTGTTCCCTTAGACTGTCCCTTAATTGTTTGCGGTGACTTTAATGATTGGCAAGAAACACTAAGCAAATATATGTTTAAACGTGTGCATTTGAATGAAGCCTATAAAGTTAAATATGGCGTTCATGCAAAGACTTTTCCAACCCATATACCGTTACTAAAGTTGGATCGTATATACTATCGCAATTTGAATCTAATTCATGTGAAACGATTGGATTCAACGGAGTGGCATAAAGTCTCTGACCATCTTGGTTTATATGCAGAATTTGATTTCAATATTGATGTGCAAATCATAAATTGATTTTTTTAATTAACTAAAATGGGTAATTAAAACCCATCCAAGATCAGAGTATACCCTTTCAAAATCTCAGTTCACCTGTGTATCACTCAGGCCTCATATTTTTGCGGCTTCTAAATTGCAGAGCTCAAGTTCAACATATTCTACCAAGGAGTTTATAATGCTAAGTTTACAATATTTTTTTAATTACAAATTTTCGGGTGCCTTCATTTTTAAAATAGTTACGGTACTTTTTTTTGTTCTTTCATATCTAACGAATGTATTTGCGGAGTCTATTGTTGAATCTGAAGAAGTTGTGGTTGTAGAGAATGTTTACAAAATTATTGATAAGGACTTAATACGTAATTCTTTCGATAAAGGCAGTTCTGAGCTTTCAGATCAATCTAGGAGTGCTCTGGTGAATTTTTCGAAATTAACTCGTAAAGAAGCTAATGTGGATCGTTTCATTGTCGCTTCATGGTCAGATGAAAACTATCCTTCTAAAGGACAGCTTTCAAGTGCTCAAAAAAAATTAGCAGAGATGCGAGCAGAGCATATTAAATCAGCGCTTGAATCTACTGGAAAAGCAGAAGTGGATTCGTTTGAGATGACAAAACAGCCGAATTGGATTCAGCGGGTATTTAGCACTGAAACCGCCGAGATAAAAGATCAAGGATTGAATATGACTTCTAATCAACGACTTTTAAAAGAAATAGGAAAAAAACTACAGGATAAGGGTGTTCCAATGTCAGCAGTTGTTGTGGCGAAATTTAAAAATGAAATATCGGCAAAATAAATATTTTATTATACCTGAAATTGATTAAAAGGAATTTCTTCTATGAATAATTATGTTGTGTGGTTAGATTCTAAAAATGCACATATTTTTAATATGAAAACAACTGGTATTGAAAAAGAAGTCGTAAGTAAAGACAAAATTGACCATCATACCAGCCATAAAAAAGACAAGCACAAAGACAATAATGAGGTTCATTATTTTAAGGAGCTTTCAAAAAAATTAAAAGAAGCTGATCAGATTTTACTTATGGGTCCTGGTCTTGCTAAAAACCATTTTGTGTCACACTTAAATTCGATCAGATCAAAAGTATTAGCTAAAAAAATAATTGGAATTGAAAATTTAGAAAGTTTTGAACATGAAACTGAAAAAGAGATGATGGCACAAGTTCATAAATTTTTTAAAAGTTACGACTTATTCAAATAAACTTTAAATTTGAATTCCATTAGATAAAGTTAAATTACTTTACTTTACTTGTGATTTGAGTCGCATATATAAAAAAGAAAAGTAATTGCAAAAATCTCGTTTGGATAAAAGTCCAATTCCAGATTGAAAAATAATGGCCCAATTATGGAAGGTAATAATTATGAGCGCAGGAATTAACCAATTCACAAATTCATTGAGAGCGAAACTAGCAAAGATGGAAAGCCAACGTGCTGAAGACAGTGCCATTGCTGCAATTATTTTTGCAGAAGGTAAAATAGCAGACTCTGTACTAGCAACCTATGAGGCCATCTATGCACGTATGGTGGCTGATGAAACACCGACGATGGCGTCTAGCGTTCGCGCTGTAGTTTCCGACGTGAATCTGCCAAGCTTTGCTTTTGACTCATCGAATTTCAGTACATCGAATCTTAACGTTTATGCTTTGGTAGTAGATTATTTCTTTGCTCCAAGTTATCTAGGTTTTTGGATCGGTGGAGGGTTTGAAAACTGGGCCGGCAAAGTATATGGACGTGAGTCTGGCAGTTCACGCTAAATTTGCGGGTGCTACTCAAGCGGACGTCGGAGATCGAATTTATTCTCTAAAAACCTTTTTGCACAGCTATTGCTAAATTTTTAAGACAAGGAGTTATTATGAAAGGTTTTGTTGGAAATATTGAAGATCTCACTAATAAAAATGAAGCCTTTCGAAGTGTTCTGTACACGGGACAGCATCTTCAATTGGTGCTGATGTCTATTGAGCCAGGCGACGAAATAGGCAGCGAAGTTCACACAGATAGAGACCAATTCTTTCGAATCGAAAGTGGGCAGGGAGAGGTGTGGATTGATGGTGTGAAATCAAGAATTAAGCAAAGTTTTGCGGTTGTGGTTCCGGCAAAAGCCAAGCACAATTTTGTGAACACAGGATCGAAACCTCTTAGACTCTATACAATTTATAGTCCACCAGAGCACCACTATCTTACTTTGCAAGAAACCCGAGCTGTGGCAAAGACATCAAAAGAACATTTCGATGGGAAAACAAGCGAGTAGACAATGTGAGTCAGCTTGAATGGAAGAGAACGACCTCCCAAAATCCCCAATCCAAAATTTAAACATAGGCAGATGATCCGTTTCTAAATCTAAAACTTCTTTGCAGTTTATATCTGGATTTATTACTTTACCCAGAGTTTCAGTTAAAAATCCAACCATAAAAAATTATAAACAAAGTTATCAAATATCTGTATGCCAATGAAAATTCCTTTTTTATTAAAGTTTGTAAGTTGAAGTGGTAATGCAAATAGCAATCCATTTTTACGAATTAATTTGTTGTCAAAGTATAACTCCTTGGAGTTTTAGTGATTTAAAGAAGAAAATTTAACTTACATCAGCGAGTATAAAATCCACGTCTTCCAAAAAATAAGTTCAAAATATAATCGTGTTTTTCAACGGGTGAAACTATGGTGGGTTATAAATACGGTTCGAAATTTGCACTAGTAGATTCTTAAATAAAAATATTTTTATCAAATTCAATAATTTCAAAAAAAAATAATAGAGGAGTATCAGTATGTCTAATTCATTAAGTACATCAGCTAATTTTAATTTATATGAAAAAAATGTTCCTGCTAAATGGATATGGTATGTGATTCTAGGTCTAACACTTTTGTTTTTTGGTTTTTTATCTTTTGGAAATCTTGTCATAGCTGCAAGAGCTTCGGTTTTGTATGTCGGCGCATTTATGGTCATCGGTGGTATTTTACAGATGACGCATTCATTTCGTTTCAAAGGTTGGCCTAGATTTATTTATTTATTTTTAAGTGGCTTGATATTTACATTTGCAGGAATTATTGCATTTATTGATCCTTTGTTAACGGCGACTATGCTCACATTAGCCCTTTCTGTCGCCCTAATGACTTCTGGACTTTTAAGAATTTGGTGTAGTTTTGAATTACAATCTTCTCAGAACTATATATGGCTATTTTTGTCAGGCCTAATGACTTTAATGGCTGGTATCCTTTGTGTTTTTGGTTGGCCAAACAACACAGTCTTGGTTTTGGGATTAATTTTAGCTTTTGATCTTACCCTTCAGGGTATTTATACAATCGTTTTGGGTTTGAGTTTGAGAAGTGTGAAATACGTATGACTAACTATCAATAAATCAATCAACAGCTAAAAAAAGGATAAATAGCATGTTTAATTTTTTTAATAAAACAGACGCAGAAGTCAAAACAGATGTGGACAATGAATTTTTATGGGATCCAAGAGTCAACTCCTCAAATATAAATGTAAGCGTGGATGATGGTATAGTTACACTAAATGGAACTGTTCCCCATTATTTCGAAAAAAAATCAGCTGAACATGCGGCACAAAGAGTTGGTGGTGTTAAAGCTGTTGCCGATGTGCTTGAGGTTAAAGGTGTTTTTGATAAGTCGGATGAAGATATTGCGACAGTTGCACTGAATGCTTTGAAATGGAATTATTCTGTTCCTGAAGACATTAAATTAACTGTTGAAAAAGGATGGATCACTCTCGATGGTGAAGTGGAGTGGGATTATCAAAGACATGCTGCAAAAGATGCCATAAGCGATCTTTTGGGTGTGGTTGGAGTTAGTAACAATATTAAAATTAAATCGAAAATTCAAAAAGATGATATCAAAACTCGAATTGAAGATGCACTTAAGCGTTCTGCTGAAAGTGAAGGAAAAAAAATCAAAGTTTCTGTTCTTGCAGATAAAGTCATTTTATCCGGCAACGTGCATTCTTATGCCGAAAGTGAAGATGCAAGATTTGCAGCTTGGATGGCACCCGGAGTTATGAGTGTGGATAATAATCTCAAAATTACTAGATAATTTTAAAAAACTATTTTTATTAACCTTGAAATCCAAAGCAGATAAATGACACATAAATTAAGATTAGGGATGAGTACTATGCTATTCATCCTTTTTTTTATTTCTAAATCTTATGCCACGCAAGATTATGCTGTAAGATATAACCAGATATCTTGCACTTCATGTCATTATAGTCCCGTTGGTGGTGGACCACTCAAGCGAAGTGGTAAGCTGTTTCAAACCAGTCAATTTCAAACAACACCCTTAGATTTGCAGAATTACATATCTGCGGAGATTATCGGTTTAGCTTATATTCCTGAAAAGCCGAAAACAACAAAAGGTGGTCTTGGTTTAATGGCTGGTTCATTGGCTGTGCATGTACCATTAACTGAACGTAAAAATTCTTTTCTTGTGATTGAAAACAACATTGCCGGTTTTGGATTAGCTCCTTTAAGAGATACATACGTTTTATATAACTTCTATAAAGAGGCTGAATATAAATGGTTTGAATCTATTCTTATTGGAAGATTTCGTTCACCTTTTGGCTTAGTAAGTCATGAGCACCGAACTTACACTCGGATACAAACTGGAACAAGGTGGTTTGATTTTGAAACTGGTGTGTTATTGTCGGGGACTCCAAATTCTAAAATGCATTATGATTTAGCTTTAGTAAATGGAAAAAATTTTTATGGTGATGGATTAAAAGCAGGTCAAGCTAATGAATGGGGGTCAATATTTAACATTAGAATCATGCCAAGTTTTTTTCTTTTAGGGTCTAGTTTAAGTTATTATAGGTCTGACCCCATAGATGTCAGCCACTCTTGGTCAATGTATTCAGTGATTTCGCTGGCTAGACTAAATTATAAATTCTTTCCTGCCACTTTAAAACTTGAGTATACTGAAGCCAAGGGTTTTAACTCTATATTAAATCAAGGAAATGCTTCTGATCCTAATTATGTAAATTCAATTTTAAATGCAAGATCCAAAGGTTTTTTGGTGCGATTGGATTGGTTAATTACAAATAAACTCACATTGATTTATAAATATGATTGGTTAACGCCAGACTCAGATTATCCAATAGATATTTATGAAAGACACGGTTTAGGTGTTCGGTGGAATGTTTCTCCTTACACATATTTATCTTTTCGTTCCGAGATTGGAAATGCTTCACACCCAAGCGAAAATTCCAAATCAGGACAGTTAGCTCAAAACGCAAATTTTTTAATATTGGAGGCTTCATTTTGAAAAAGCTACTGCTTAACTTAACTATTTTTATATTATTTTTTAATAGTTTTACGTATGCCCAATCCAATTTAGATGATGATGTAAATTTGATCTCTTCATGTGTTGCTTGTCATGGTCAGAATGGAATTAGTCCTAACGAAGAATGGCCTAATTTAGCAGGGCAAAAAAAACAGTACCTAATTATTCAATTAAATAATTTTAAACAAAGCCAGCGGGTAAATGTATTAATGAGCCCAATTTCAAAAATGTTGAATGAAAAACAAATAGAAGCTATTGCAAATTATTATTCAAACTTAGGGTTATAAAAAATGAAGATAGTTTTTTTTATTTTATGTTTTATGTTGTCCTGTTCGCCAAAGAACAAGACACATAAACCTGTCGAATCTTATGAAGTTGCAGTTCCTAGTAATGATTCAAATGGAATTAGTTTTGCTCAGGTTCAACCTGTTTTTCAAAGACTGTGTTCAAGCTGTCATCCTTCAAGAAGAGCTCCAGATTGGTTGGTTTATTCAGAAGTTTTAGTTTATGTCAAAAATGGTTTGTTAAAGCAAAATGTAGTTTATTCTAATGAAATGCCATTGCGGGGGAGTGCAGAAGCTGCACTAATAACAGGGCAGGATCGAAAGTTGATTTCCGATTGGATTGAAAGTGGAGCTAAAGAATTTCTTGATGTCACACTTAGCCCTAATCCTTTGGATTTGAGTGCTACAGGTCAGCCTCAATCAGAAATTTTAGAACCTACTGCTGATGCAACTCCAGTTTATGCTCAGTCTTGCATTGGCTGTCATGACTCTCAAAGGAACCAGTACAACTATAATTCTGGCACTCCAAATATCGCAGGACAAAATTCTGAGTACATTAACCACCAGCTGGTGAATTTTAAATGGTATAAACGTATCGATCCAAATCATCAAATGAATCAAATGGCCGCACTTCTGTCTGATCAGGATATCGCCCAGGTTTCAGCTTATTTTTCTAAATTGGTATTTCAAAAAGATAATATAGATTTTAGCGATGATGAATTAAAGAAGAAGTTTGAATCTGGAAAATCTTTTGCAGAAAGCTTTTGTAATTTCTGTCATATGAAATCTGAAAATAATTACAAATCAAATTCAGGTCTAATTCCAAATTTAAGGGGACAATCTCAAGTTTATCTAACACAACAGCTTATATTTTATCAGAACGGTATGCGAGAAAATAATTTGATGGAAAGTATTGCTCAATACATGACCCATGAAGAAATTGAAGCTATTTCTATTTATTACTCGAGTTTTTGATCTTTTGATTGTAACTTGTAAATGCATCTAGACTGATTTGCTTATGATCGATTTATTTTGAGTCGATAATTATTTTTTCAATACTAAAAATCTCCAAGCTTTATGAACAATCAGACGTTCGCCTCGATCACATGACTTTGCATGTGAAAAAAATTTGTTTGATCCTAAGAAAGTTGAAAGCTCTTAATATTAGCATCTGACAATCCTATTATATACAGTTAGTTTAAATTTATAGTCATCTATGGATTTCAGAGTCTTTCATACGCAACAAATTTTGAAATAGCCCGAAAATTTGAAATAAGATTTAAAAAACCTAACTTAGAACACAGTTTTTAAGTGTTGAGATTCGTTTGTGATTATCTATTCTACAGAATACTAAAAAGAAAAATGGGGAGCCCCACATGTCTTTCGCCTTTAAGGGTTCAAGCCCCGTAAGGGAGCCCCAAGTGAGCCGAAGGCGAACCAACATTGGTATTTTTAAAATTGGTGAAAATAAAATTGAACAAAGTTCGACTTAAAAATGGGGCGACCGTAATGACGTTAATGATTTCAATCACTTACTTTAAAATTACCCCAATCTCTCCTTTAATCTATACTTTTATTAAACTTTAAAACTTTTGTTTCATTAATTACAGGCGGTATCAAAGAGAAGTTGTCTGTTACTCCTTCGATTTCGACTCCTGAAAGTCTGATGTAATGTTGAAAAGATTTAAATCCTTGCCATCCGCCCAATCTCATTACCTTTGGAACTTCAATTCTAGCTTCTAAGCTTTGAATCGCCCAGCAAGCTCTAATCGCATGAAAATTGATTTCTCTAATTCCGATAGCCTTACAAAATCCACGAGTAACTTTGGCGGCTTCACCCCGTCGCCACGAGGTAATTCTTGGCAAAACATATTCAGAATTCTGGGTTCTTATTTTTAGCTGTAGCAAGTGTGATTTGAGTTCTGAATTAATTGGAAAATTTCTTAGTTTCTCGTTTTTTGTCGTTTTATCAATATTTAGTTTGCTACTGTAAGATGAACAAATATTAATAATATTGTTTTCGAGATCAACGTTTTCCCATTTCAGAGCATGAAGCTCACCAGATCGCATTCCAGTTAAAAAGGCTAAGATCCATAAATCATAATATGAGTGTTCAGATTCACGTGCCATTTGTATAAACTTTGTAATTTCTTGACGATTAAGCATTGGTTGTTCTTTTTTAGGTTTTGATTTTGGGATTTTGGCAAACTTGGCTGGGCACACTATGTGTCGTTGAATTATCCTCTCTCGGTAACCCCAGTTATAAACACTATTGAGTCCACTTCTTAGTGTCCGCATACGACTGTGTGACTTATCCAAACTTTTCATTTCAGCATAGATGTCCTCAAGATGACCTTCTGTTAGTCTTGAGACTGGTTGGTTAATAATTGAATTTGCATAAATCTCAATTGTTCTTAAGTACTCCTTAAGCGTTGGCGTATCTGTTTTTATAGTCAGAAGCTCTCGTTGATGCCATTGTTGAACTAAGCTCTTTAGTGTTAAGCCTACCTCATCTTTATGAATTGCAGCTTTTTTGGCTTCTTGAATAAGTTCACGTTCAATTTTTTTTGCATCATTTAACGTGATATTAAAAACTCGTTTCTGCTTAGGATTACTAGATTGATCTGTTCTGCTTTTGAAGCGACCAACAATCAGATATCCTTTGATTCCGTCTCTTTGTATTTCTTTAATCGACATATTGTTCTCCTTTGAGATCAATAAGACGACTAACTTCTGCAGTGCTAAAATATAACCTACCATTGAAACGTCTTGGTGAGAGTAAACCTCTATAAACCATGTTTCTGACGTTATTCGGTGAAGTTATAAGGTATTTAGCAACCTCATTTGTTTTCATCCACTCTATTGTCAAAGAACCTTTATATTTAATAGCTAATGGCTTCTGAATGGTCATTCTTTTCATCTAAAACTCCGTGCTTTCTGTTGTTTTTTGCCTGAATAATGCGCAGATCTCAGCATAATCTGAGTGTGCTATTACAGTTAAAAGTTTGATCCGTTTAAGTTGAGCTGTCTTACTTCTGTAATCAAACTTTTGTATTTCTTGATAGTTTTTGGGTATAGGTAGTTTGAATTCCAACCTATCCATGTTGTTAATTCTAAAAAGGCTTATCCCTACTAAATTAAGATATTTTTCCTTGAATATGTCTTTGTTTACTTTTTGTGGGGAATTATGTATCGGGCCATCAACTTCTATAGCAATTCCACGACTTGCGACTCTACCTGTTTTTAAATCTTTAATTGCTAAATTAGGTAAGAAGATATCAAGGCAGATATTACCAATTAAGAATTGTGTCTCAACTTTTGATTTCGTGATTCGTTTAAGTCTTTCAACGATTATGCGCTCACTTGCCGTTGAAGTTAGTTCATGCGCCTCATTTTGCTTAAAGTCTGATTTTATAGTTTGTAACCAAGAAATAAAACAGGTCCTATAAATCCCAAAGTATATTTGATAAGTGAACCTCAATCAGAGGTGACCAAATGACAAATAATAATGAATTAATGGAACTTGCAGTTCAAGTGTTTGAATTTCGAAAACAAAATG
>JBGSLV010000085.1:0-31332 GCA_041740515.1 Bdellovibrionales bacterium
GAAAATGCACCACTGACAAACAACGAAGCCGAAAGAACAATAAGGCATGCAGTCATGGGTCGAAAAAACTTTTATGGATCACGATCCATAAATGGAGCTGACGTCACGGCAACAATATACACGATCATTGAGTCTTGTAAAGAAGTGGAGCTCGATCCTAGAGATTATCTTTTGGAAACTGTCAGATCCGCAGCTAAAAAATCAGAACTCTTCACGCCTTTTGAAATGGCGACAAATTTACGCTCCCACCAACCCGCTTAAAGTTTGGGTTACTGTTGTTCTAAGTCTTTAGACTCCTGCAGATAAAATGCTTTATTAGCAAAACCTTTCTCGTCTATAAATCTTTCGATCATTTGAATGTTTGAAGCCATGTGACCTAATATAAAAATTATATTTTTAACTTTTGGTTCAAAAGGTCTTGCATCATCAGAAGATTTTTCTTGCAGAATAAAATCAAGATTTCTGAACGAGGAGCTTATAGAAATAAACATACTGTATACTTTGTAAGGAATATTGAAAGCAGAGCCCTTAATTGCATCTTCAAAACCGATTACTACTTGTTTTTGCAAAGTCACTGCAACAGCTTCATTATACCCAAAAAGATGAACAACTTCATGAGCTAATAATCCAGTAATATGTAAAAGCAAAGTATCTTTAGGAATACGTTTTAGATTTTCAAGACTAAAACAAATTTCAGCGCCAATTCCATAATAACTTACACTGGCATCAGGATTTAATTTGTCCGCGGCAAGACATGGACCTGCGTCTTTAAAAACAATAGTGCTTAAATCTAGATATTCTCTTAAGGATGTATATTTAAATTTTTCATCAATATCATCAATAATTTCGAAATATTCATCTACAAGAACCTCATTATCGATATCCGTTGGAAATGGAATTTTACTTTTTTCAATCCAGGCAATTGTGATGGATCTCTTAATATTCGTTGCACTTCAAAAAATGCTTTTTGATCAAGTTCTGTTAATAGCTTATAGTCTTCACCTAAATGCATAAAGCTTTCAACAAACTGTGGACTGTTTAAAAGCGCGATACCACTAATAACAGCATCACGAATTTCAGTTTCAGTTGCGGACTCAATGTTGCCGCCACCGCCATCGGACGTGCCTTCTTTGAATTGTGTATTCAAAGGTGAACTCTCACAACCTAATAAAAGTAATATCCCTAAACAACCCATGTATTTTATAATTTTTGCTTTTATTTTCATAACCTCTCCTTTGTTACACGATCTTTAAAAGTCTCGTAGTATTATTTTGTTGATCTAATTATTTTTTCCTCAAGATGGGTCTTTCAAGACGCTTATAATTTTTGTTTTTCAAAACCATCTTCAAATCACATTAATGATTCTGAATTAATAATTAGTGCGTTTTAGGTTAAAAAATAGATTTATTTATTAAATTTTATTCATTAAAGTTTACTTTTAAGTAAACTTTACCTATAAATACTTGAAATTATGACATTAATTGTATTTAAATATTCTAATTATAAGCTTTATATCAAGGATTTTATCCTTCAAATGCCGCATCGAGGGCGTGGGCTGTATCGAAAAATCGCTGAGCTTTTAGGCATTAATTCAACAGCCGTCAGTCAAATCTTTAATGGAACCAGGGATTTAACACCAGAACAAGGATTAAAAATCGCAAATTTTCTTGGACTGGCTGATCTTGAAATAAAATATTTTGTAAACATGATTTTAAAAGAGCGCGCAGGATCTTTTGAACTTAAAAATTATTATCTGAAAGAAGAGTTAAAACTTTTACAGGATTCACAAACTATCAAGTCTAGAATTTCTGAAAACGACAAAGCACGTTTTTATTCAGATTGGAGTTACAGTGCTATACGAATGGCTTCAGCTATTCCTAAGTTTCACTCCGTAGATCCAATTTTGGAGCATTTCGGTTTACCAAGATCGGTCGTTCAGAAAGCAGTTACTTTTTTACTTGAGGCTGGACTGTGTATTGAAAAGGATGGTGAACTTGTAGTGGGACCTCAAAATACCCATTTGACTCCCGATTCCCCGCTAATAAATAATCACAGAAGAAATTGGCGTATTAAAGCGCTGGAACAGATGAATAACCATTTGAATGAAGACCTGTTTTACTCAAGTCCTATGTCGTTATCAGTGGATGACTTTTTACTTATTCGTGAAGAGCTGATAAATACCATAACCAAAATTTTAAAAAAAGTTCAAAAATCCCCTGAACAAAAACTAGCTTGTTTTAATATTGATTGGTTTACATTCTGAAAGCATTGCTGAAACTTGATAATTGGCTTCACAAGCTTCCAACTCTTTAGAAAAGTTCTTAACCCAAGTTTCAAAGAAGTCTGTAGCTAAAATTGCAAGGCCTTCATTTTTTAAGGATGTGACTTTACCATTTTTTTGACCACAAATTGCAAACATACCAAATTTGGCTAAATCATTATCTACATTAATGGCCAAACCATGGCTCACCCATCCTCTTTGACATTTAAGCCCAATGGATCCTATTTTTTTTTCCTCAAAAAAAATCCCAATATTGTCATTCGACCCCAGCTCAACATTTAGACCTAAATCAACCAAACACTTTTGTGTCACTCTTAGCAAAAGCTGAACATAATTTTTAATAGATAAATTAAAAGTTTTTAAATACAAACAAGGGTAAATAATAAGTTGCCCTGGATTGTGAAGGGTTATTTTCCCCCCACGGTTTGTCTGGTGCACTTGCTGAAAGGCCGAATTCCAACTTGAATCAAAGTCTAACCATGCCGACTTGCCCAGACTTAAAACCTCAAAATGCTCACATCCAATAATGTGAACACCCATAGTATCCTGCAAGGATAAAACTTCCTCTTGAAGATAATGACCTTGATCAATATCAATCAAGCCATACCATTTAGCATTGATATTAGAGATTTTCATCTGGATCTTCCTCAGGAGCAATGGTTTTAAAAACCAAAGTGTTTTCATTCATAAATGTTTGATAAGGACCCTTAACAAAAGCTTCTTTTACTAAAATAGGTTCTGGATTTTTTGAAGACTTCAATTGAAAGGTATACTTTTTACTTTCAGAAAACAAAAGGGACACATCCTCTTTACCTATTCCTAAAATTTTTTGCATTTTTTCTTTGATCTGTTTAAGCTCATTGTAAGAAAGTTCATTTTCAAAAACTACAAAATAAATACCTGCATCAGTGGAATTTAAATATTTGGGTTTAGTGTTAACTTCTGGCAAAGCTGCATTTGTTGCTTTTTCATTTAAAGACTTGGCAAAACTTCGAAAACTGCTTCTAGAATTAAGGATCTCTTGACTTGCAATTCCAACTAAATTCATAGTTCCGTTTTTAATTTCAAAAAGACTTAAATCTATAAGTTCATGAAACTGTTTGTTCTTTGAATCTATGACCAGATTACCCAGCAAAACAAAATAGCCTTCAAACAGATTCATGTTTTCTTTGCCTATAGTTTTGATCTGATAATCGATTTCAAAAGATTCTAGCAAAAAATCTTGTTTAATTTTTTTTAATATTTGTTTATAAATTTTGGAAATTTTTGGTTTTGGACTGTTCCACCACTCATAAGACTTTAAAGAATTTTTTTCAGTTAACTTTATTCTTGGAACTATCAACAATTTTTGCACACTTAACTCTTCTGCATTAATGTGAGGAGCTATTGCTAAAATTAGAAAAAAGAAGATAAGGCGTTTAAAATTCATAAATTAGTGCCCTAAATCAAAACACATATTTTTAATGTCGATAAGTCGACCAATTTTTTGAATAAATTCAAGCTCAGGTAAAATTTTACTGTCCCCGGCTTTAATTATATATTTTTTATCTAAAGATTTAGATTCAATCTGAAAATAGACTTGTGTTGGTCCTGGGTACTGCACGAACAAAGCTTCAAACTCATCCATCTTCGCAAGCAGTTCGGATTCTGGAAGCTTAAACATGATTTTAGTTTTTTTTGCTAATTCATGTCTTATCGGCCTGACATCTGAAATAAACATTTTCTTTTGATTCTCTTCAAGTTCTAATTTACCTGTAAAGATCATTGGCAAATCAATTTCTAGTTGATTTTTATATTTATCATAAGCATCAGGAAACACTATAGCTTCAAAAGCCTCATACTGATTCTCGACTTGAAGAAATGCCATACGTGTCCCTTTTTTTGTAATGATCTCGCGTTTGGAACTTATAAGACCTGGCCATTCGACATATTCTTTCTTAGTCTTGTCATCAATAAAAGTCTTAGTTTCAAAAAGATGGTCAACACCATCAAGTGGATGACCGCTGATATAAAATCCCAAAACTTCTTTTTCAAAAGTTAAAACTTCTTTTTTGGCATAAGGTTCAAGCCTTTGAAGCTTTGCTACTGACTCCTCTTCAATAGTGCTTTCACCAAACAGATTAAATTGCCCCACTTCAGTGTCTTTTCGTTGTCGCTCTTGCGCATCAATAAATACGGTATAACCTTCAAAAAGCTCACGACGATTATATCCAAATTCATCAAAGGCTCCGGCTTTGACTAAACTTTCAATAGTCTTTTTGTTGACTCGTCGTAAATCAACTTTCGCAAAAAATTGTTCAATACTAGTAAACTTTTTCTCTGGTATAGCTTGTCTAGCTTCAAGAATGGCGTCCACAGCGGCTTCACCGACTCCTTTGATGGCGCCCAAAGAAAAGATGATGTCATCTCCGTCCACATTAAAATGATATTCAGATAAATTCACGCTAGGTGGTTTAACTTGAATTCCTTTTTTAAATGCATCTTTAGCATATTTAACAACATTATCGGTGTTGCTCATTTCTGTACTAAGCAATGCCGATAAAAACTCAACGGGATAATAATGCTTAAGCCAAGCTGTTTGAGCCGAGATCACGCAGTATGCAGCCGCATGAGATTTGTTAAACCCGTACTTTGCAAATTCAGCCATTAGGTCAAAAAGTTCGCTCGCCTTTTTGGCATCATGTTTATTGTCTTCAGCTCCTTTTAAGAATCGGGATTTTTGCATCTCCATTTCAGAAGCAATTTTCTTTCCCATAGCACGTCTAAGCATATCGGCTTCACCGAGTGAATAACTTGCGATCTTAGCCGCAATCAACTGCACTTGCTCTTGATAAACGATAATACCGTAAGTTTCTTCTAATACCGATTCAAGCTCAGGGAAAAGATACTTGACCTTCACTTCGCCCTGCTTTCGTTTAAGATATTCGGGAATCATCTCCATGGGACCCGGTCGATAAAGCGCTGTAATGGCGACCAGGTCTTCAAAGCGATTGGGTTTGGCTTTGGTGATAAGACTTGTAATACCACCACCTTCGAACTGAAAAACTCCGGCGGTATCCCCTTTTTGCATAAGCTCATAAATGCCAGGATCGCCCATTGAAATCTGCGATGTCGAGATGATTTGATTTCGATTCCTCGCAATCAGTTTAAGTGTATTTTGGATATGGGTTAGGGTTTTTAAACCCAAAAAATCAAACTTAATAAGTCCAATTTTTTCGGCATGTTTCATATCATACTGAACGACATTTTCGTTAGCACTGCCAATGTACAGTGGCGCATGATCCACAATTTTACCATCCGCAATAATAACGCCTGCGGCATGAATCCCTGCGTGTCGAACCAAGCCTTCAATTTTTAAAGCCATGTCCATCAAGGTTTTAATTTTTGGATCTTGCTCAAAAAGCTCTTCGAATCTTGGCTCCTGCTGTAAAGCTTCTGTGATGGTGATGCCAAGCTTTTCAGGAACTAATTTACAAATATGATTTACTTCAGTGAATGAAAAGCCAAGAACTCGCCCTACATCTCGAATCGCGGCTCGAGTTTGAAGCTTTCCATAAGTTATAATTTGCGACACACTTTCTGGACTATATTTTTCTGTCACATACTGGATGACTTCTAAGCGACGGTCTTGGCAAAAGTCGATATCAAAGTCAGGCATGCTGATTCGTTCAGGATTTAAAAAGCGCTCAAAAATTAAATTGTTCTGGATGGGATCTAAATCCGTAATTTTTAAACTATAGGCGACTAACGATCCAGCTCCAGAACCTCGACCGGGACCAACGGGTATGTCACTGGCTTTGGCCCAACCAATAAAGTCCTGTACTATTAAAAAATAGCCGTTAAAACCCATTTGATCGATAACTTTAAGTTCAAAGTCTAAACGGGCAAAATAATCTGCCTGCTTGCTGTCCTCAAATTCATTTCTGGCTTTAAGCTCTATGAATCTATCTTGTAGTCCAAGGTAAGAAAGATATTTAAGCTCTTCCCCTTCGCTTCGTCCTTCCTGGGTTGGAAAAGAGGGAAGATGATAAATAGGCTGACCCTTATCGTTCACAGTTTTGATTTTAAGTTGGCAACGTTCGGCAATTTGTAAAGTGTTTGTTATCAAATCTATTTGGTTTGAAAACAAAGCTTCCATCTGTTCTGATGTTTTAAAATAAAATTGATCCGAACCTAAACGTTTTCTAGTTTCGTCTTGCAAAGTTTTATTGGTCCCCACACAGACCAAGATTTCTTGGGCTATTTGATCCTCAGGATTTAAATAATACGTATTATTAGCCCCAACCAAGGGGATATCCAACTGGCTTTTAAGTCCATGCAACAGTTTGTGAAAACTATTTTCATAAGCTAAACCATGACAATTCCATTCTAGATAAAGTTGGTCACTAAAAATATTTTTTAAAGCGCTTAATCGGTCTGCGAGCTGATCTGAACTGCAAAAGGGCTGCATCTGAGCCAGCCAGCCATCATAACCACCCGTTAGCACGATAAGATCCTTAGACCAGCTCTTAAGTTCCGAAAAGTCTAAAAAAGGGATGGCAGAATTATGCTGCCTTTGGTTTTTATAGGCCTGAGTGGAAATCTGACACAGCTTTTGATATCCCTGATAGTTCTGGGCTAGAAAAACCAATTTTCCTAAATTCTTAAGATTTAATTTTGAGTCTGGAAAAAATGAGGTTTGCACTTCAAGTCCAAGAATTGGATTAATTCCTTTCTTCTCACATCCAAAATAGAATTCTGTGGCCCCAAACATATTAGAGTTATCTGTTAAAGCTAAAGCTTTCATGTTTAATGCTGATGATTTTTGAATCAAAGCTGAAATTTCAGTTGAAGCTTCAAGCAATGAATAATGACTGTGGTTGTGCAAATGAACAAAACTCATAAGTGGTAATCATAACTTTATCTTTTACGAAAAGATAGATTTACTAGAAGCTGCTATCACTAGTGTTGTGACAATTTAAATTTTTCGCCGGCATAAGCCTGAAGTCGTATTATAATCGGATGATTGCGCAATAAAGGATGAAAAATTTAAATTGTCCCAATACTAGCTTAAAGGGACATCCATAAATAACCAAAAAGCTTAGATTTTTAGCACTTAAAAGAAGTTATATTCATACTGTTTGTCATCTAGTTGCTAATATTCACAGCAGTGGTCATAAGCCAATTTGGAGTTCCCCAAAAATCTGGGAGTAAAATTTAAGAACCGATTGGGTTGGCTTTTTTAAAAAGAATTATAAATTCTAATATAAGTTCCTATAATGCGTACATTTGAAAAAATGACTCAAGAATAAAACCTTATGCATTTTTTTAATTCTAAGTGTTGCACACCCATCAAGGCCTTAAAACTAAAACACCAAAACACCAAAACACCAAAACACCAAAAGTTTAAATCTCCCCCGTAATTTTTTCCAGTGCAACCCTTTAATAATATCTATATTCATTAAAAGTTATTTGAATTAAAAAATAAAAAAATTATTTTACTTAAAGTTAGAAATATATCTTTTGAAATTTGCTGCATATTTTTTAAATATAAAAAATAACTTAGCAATTAGATACCCCCCCCTATGAGGTCATGATGGAAAAATAGTTGCACTGGGAAATGTTTGTCAGGTAATTAAATAATTAATAATTAAATAATTAGATAATTAAAACTTTAGAACACATTAGATACTAATGTAAAACTTATTAGTTTATATTTTAAAAACATCAGCTATGTTACTTATGTTATTTCTGAATTATGTTATTTGTGAATTATGTTATGTGTGAGTTATGTTAATCTTATAATTTGAATGTACATTAGGTTATAAAATTTATATGTTTGCAGCTAATGCTATGTTTAATTTTGCCATATCAACGACAAATCATTTGAATATTAATTTTTTGTATTTGAAATATTACTTGAAGTTGTGTGTTATTGTATTTGCGATCTAAATGGATAATTAATTCTCTCTTAATTAATATCCGCCTCTAGAAACAGCTCAGTAAATTGTCGACAAGGATGATGGTAAATATAATGAAAATTACAAATATATCAATTGATAGTAAAATGGAATCAATTGAAACAGCATGCAAAATGAATCATGCGGGCTTGCCTCGAAAACTTATAGTGTGTGCTCTTCAAATGGCTTTTGAAACTGAAGATTTTCATTTTCTACTCAATAAATGGTCGTTAGAAAAAGACGCCGAAGAACGCGAAAAAACAATACTTGAAATTCAAATTCGAATTGAACAGATCACACATATAAAAAATCAATTTATGTATGTAAGATTTGATGATTTGATTGAAATTTCAAAAGATGTAAGAAAATTTAAGGACAACCTTAGAGTTTTGGTGGACGATATCGGTGGGATTAAACGCTTATCGGTCCTCACTGGTATTCCGCAACCCTCATTGTCCAGGTTTTTTAACTCTGCAACTATGCCTCGGCGGACAACTTTATATAAAATCGCAAAAGCTTTAAAACAAACCCATGTAAAAATGGGTCCAGACTTTTATTAAGTTAAAATCTCAAATTCGAGCGTTACTAGAATCATTTTCTTTAAAGTCTTTTTTTAGCCTTTGCTTGGAACTAAATTGCACTTTAGCAGGCCCAAAACCTGGGGCGGTTGTTTCCTCTTTTGTTTCGACATTAGATTCCGAATGACTTATTTCCTTGTTTGCTTTTTCTAATAGGGCTGATGGGATATTAGCGCTTAATTCAAGCGTTGCTGATTTTGGTGTTCGGAAAAAAAGAACCTGGCACCTTTGGGTGAGGGTGGCGAGGCTCAAGTAGATACTGGGGTAAAAGATTAGGGTCATAAGGCTTGAGAACAAAATTCCCCAAGCCATGGCGAAGGCTAAAGGTCGTGTAAAGCCCGAGTCTCCTCCAATGGCATAGGCCATAGGAAACAGCCCGGCAAGAGTTGTAATTGTAGTTAGAAACAAGGCCCTCAATCGGCTCGCTGATCCTATTTGGACACATTGAAAAAGCGAGTTTTTGGCTTCAACCAATCGAAGATTAATTTGATCAGACATGATTAAAGTGCCATTCACCGAAACACCAATCGCCCCAATTAAACCTATCATGGAAAAGACACCCAGTGGCATGTCATGAAGTTTGTGCATCCACATTACACCAGCGACGGCAAAGGGAATAGGAAGGCTAACAATCAGAGGCTGAGTTAAAGAATTTAGCGTTATGGCTAAAACAAAAAAAATTCCTAACAGACAAGCGACTAAAGCTTTTAAGACCCATGCTTTATTTTCCGCCTCTTCGACACTTTCTCCGCTACTTCGAATAATATATTCGGGAAATTTAGATTCGATACTTGCAACAAATTCATCGGACTGCTTCACAATCGACGCTCGATTTTTTTCATCCATAATTTTAAATCTTGCACCTTGGACTTTATACCCATTTAAATGACGTATACTTTTAGGAGATTGCTCTAACCGCCAATTTCCTAACTTATCCACGGCAATTAACCTTTGATTTTGCGTTAACACAGTGACTTTGGAAGGATCAAACCCATTTTTTGCTATTTCTGAGCCATTAATGGTTAAATTTACTGGAAAAGCTTTACCTTCGATGCGAACTTCTCTGACCCAATTTTCATCCACTTTGCCTAAAATAGCCGTTTGAATTAAATTTTTGGTCACACCAAATTGCGCCATTTTGGCAAAATCTGGCGTGAAGACCCAACGCCTAACTGTATTATCAAAACCTAAATCTAATGGTCCTATGCCTTTAATCTGTTTAGGTAAATCTTCAAGAGTCGATTTTAAATCAAGATTTACTTTGGTATTTTTTGTGTAAAAATTAAACTCAAGATATTTATTTTTGTCAGAATCTTCATTGGACCAAGTTTTACTAGCAGAAAGAAGTTTATATTTATTTTTTTCTGTTTTAACAATTTCATTAGCCTGTTCTAGGAACTTATTTTTAACCTTTTCAGGCTGCGGATTGTTCTCTTTGACACGGGCAATTATTCGAAACACTTTGTCATTTAAAATAATTTCACGATCTCGCCATACAGAACCTATACTAAGATCAATAGTTTCAAAATCTTTTTTAGTATCTAAGGCCGATAATTTATCATACAAACCTTGCACTTGATTTAATGTGTCTAATTTAGATTTGGCATCAAAAACTTCACCTTCAACTCGAACAATTTCATCGGATATATTTAAATCAAAATCTTTTTCCACATCCATAGAAACATAAAATAGACCTGCCGTAAGCACTAAAAAAAGCAAACTTGTACTGTATTTCCAATCCAGCAGATATTTTAAAAAATTCTGGTACGAATTTTTAATTTTATCAAACCAAACATTGGCCTGTTTTTGGCTTGGACTTTTAACAAAATGACTTAAGTGATTGGGCAAAATAAAAAACGATTCCAGCAGACTAAAACTTAAGGCTGTAATAACAACAATGGGAACGGAAGAGATCATATTGCCCATTTCGCTAGGTATTAAAAGCAAAGGCAAAAAGGCAACCACAGTCGTAAGGATGGTTCCACAAACGGGGATAAATAACTCAGCAATGGTGTTTTTAGCGGCTAAATTTGGAGTCTCGCCCGCTTCTAAACACTCGTTGTACTTTTCACAAACAATCAAGGCATCGTCCACTAACATGCCACACACCAAAATTAAACCGACGATAGATAAAATATCGATCCCATAACCCAGCATCAGCATCGTTATAAAAGTAGCCGCATAACTGAATGGTACACCTAAGATTGTAAACAAAGCCGATTTATAAGAGAGAAAACTTATCAAAACGATAAATACAATAATTAATCCAATTATTCCGTTAGATTTTAAAGTCCCCAATTGTCTTTCAATAAATGACTTACCACCAATGACAGATTGTACGGATATACCGTGGGGATTTGTATTAGCGTTTGCCAACACTTTTTCAACTTTTTGATCTAATTCAATAATATCACTATTTAAATCTTTCATGACGTTCAAATAGAACACCCGCTTGGATCCTTCAAAAGACCATTGATCTTGATTGGGATGGTAGTAAGTAATGTCAGCAATTTGACCTAAAGTCGTTCGAAAACCTGTTGGACTGGAATAGATGGAAAGCTCTTTAAGATCATTTAAAAAAGCATTTTCAACATTTTGTTCGAACTCTATGAATGTATAATTATCACCTCTGCGAATTGTACCTAAGGGTCGAAATTGTAAAAAATCATTAATCAATTGGCGAACATCTTGCGAATTGACCTCATAATTTTTCATTTTGGTTTCATTCAGGTCAATCTTTACTGAACGTTTTGGGAAACTAGTATCTTGAACTTCAGCAATACCCCGAATCTGTGAGATTTTATTTTTTAATCCCTCTAACCATAATCGATGTTGGCCATTTTCAAGGTCATACCCACGGATCAAAAGGGCATTCTGGAAATTTGATGTTATTTTATTTTCTCGCACTGTAATATTTCGAATATTTTGAGGTAAATTAGGCCTTAAAGATTCAACGATCTGTCTAATTTCATTGGAAGGTTGGGCTGTGTTCTTAAAATCAGCTGGAAAGCTTAAATTGATGCGAACCGATCCTTGGGTGGATCTTGAAGAGACTTGTTTGACACCTGGAAAATTTAATAACTTCTCTTCAATAGGAAACGCAATTTCAGACTCTAAATCGGCGGCTGTAGATTCAGGAAAAACGACCTCTACTGTAATTCGATTAAAGTTAAGTGGTGGAGCTAAATCTCGGTTCATACTCATAAGCGCCAAAAGCCCTAATACCAGCACCATAAGAGTAATTAAATTTACAAGTTTCGAGCGATTTAAAAAAAATAACAGAAGATTCATTGTTACGCCTTTTATGATTGAGTAGTATTTAAAACCACATAATATTAATTTCTAAATTTAAATTGATATACCAAAACACGCCGATTCCACGTTTCCTGAATACACAGATTGATCTAAATATATTTTGTAAAAATCAATTAAAGCTTGAACATATTCCGTTTTAACCGAATTGACTTGATTTCTTAAGGTTAGAAATTCAAAAAAACCAATTCTACCATTGAGAAAATTTTTTCTGGCTATGTCTTGAAGTTTGTCGGAATTTTCACTCGCTTTTTGCATTACTTTTAAAGTGTTGGCTTGACCTGTAATTGCTGTTTGAAAATTAGTCGTGATTTTGGCTTTTTGCATCACAAGATGCTCTTTTTGAATTTTTCTTTTGGTGATCTCAAAGTCGATACTTTGTTTAGAATTTTCAATCTGTATATTGCCGAAGTTCCAGTTAAAATTTAACCCCACCACACTTGATGTTGTTGAATCATCAAAAGAAGCCAGTTGTTGACTTCTAAGTCCCGCGTATAAAGAGATGTCATTTCTTTGATTAAGATCTAATAATTTTTTTCGGGCTTGTAGGATTTCTATCTCTAAATCTAGTCGTTCTATGATTTGAAATTGCTGTTCTTGCTGTTTTAACAATCCATCTATATCTGAGCTTAAAGTTAAATTTATAATCTCCTCTATAGGTATTCTTGCCAAATCACTTAAACTTAACTGGCTGCTTTGAAACTGTTGGGCTGATTTCACCAAACGACTTTCAAGCTGAGCTTTATCAATAGTTAAAGACAAATAATCTTGAGCAGTGACAGCATTGGGACTTAGGCGCTTTTGGATAAATTCGATATCTTTAGTGGACTCTAAATTTATGGCATAATTCTGTTCATTTAAAAATGTAGTAAAAAATTGGTTGGCAATCCGTTCACAATTTTGAAGTCTTATTTTATCATCAAAAATTTTCTTATTTTTCTGCTCGGTGGCTTGCAGTACTTTGGCTGTGTTGGCACCTAAAAAGTCATTGTAAAGCGACAAAGCCAGATTTGCCGACATTCTTTCTTTAATCAAAAAATTCTCAATTTCAGGTACATTTAACAAGCGTTCAAAGTTTAAATTTAAGGCTAACCCATAGGGTGTTCTTTGATTAACTGTCGACGTTAAATTCAGAGCCTGATACTCGGTTGCAAGACCTGCTCTTTCAGCGTCACTCCATAAGTTTTCTATACTGGCATTGAACTCACTGGCCCATGGAGATAACCCAGGGATAAAATTCAGCCACTCAATGGATGAATCGGCCAAAACTTCATCTTTTTTGTTTTCTGTCTTAAAGGATTTATTAAGAATAGCATTTAAATCTGTTTTAGTTGCCATTTCTGCATATGCGAAGTCCACATAAAGGATCGTCAATACAAGCATAACGACCGATTTGTATTTCAACAAAATTTGTAAAGCCATTTATTTATCCCCTAACGCCTGAAAAAGGATAATGGCTGGCTTTAGTTGTGTAAATTATTAACTCCACCTGACGCTGGTGCTCATGTGGCGAAAGTCGCTCTGTATTGGTTTTCGTTGTAGCAAGGATAAAAAGGTTTTTATTATATTATGGTTAAGACTGATTTACTTTAAGCACAGGTTTTTTAAGGGAAGGGGCTGGTGCAAACAAGGGAAGAAGGTCATTGTCCAGAATTTTGTTTTAAGTGTTTTCTATTTTTTGACAGACTACTAAATTTTAAACAATTGTTAAGATTCGAAAGACTAAAAAATTTTAAACGATTACTTAGATTTAACAGCTTAATAAGTTTTGAAAAATTGATATGTTATCAAAGTAAAGTAACTCTTGTACCTATATTCTCTCTTTACCTTGTAATTTTCATTCCAACATTGGCCTATGGGAAGTTCGTAAACTCTGCCCTATTAAATGCAGATCTTGAAGCTATTAAATCTACGATTTTTTATTTAGAAAGCAACTCAGGGAGATGCACGGCGAGCCTGATTTCGGACCAAGGGCATTTTCTGACAGCACGACATTGCTTACAGCGCTGCTTAATCCCCAACGGCGTTTTTAAATGGGCCCCTGAAAGCACCAATGGAACACAGTTTTATACTTTAGATCCATCCAAACTTGGGCATGCGACTTGTGATGTGAAACTGAATGGTAAGCCAGCAAATGTCTCTATCGAGGCGACTAGCTTAGGATTTATTTTAAAAATGGACGAAAGGTCTTTTCAAACCCTAGACCCAGAGCTTTTTAAAACTATGGTTCAAAATGGGTTTACCTCTGAAGGTGATTTTGTGATCTTTAAATCTGAGCTCTATAAAGACAATAAAAAATGTTTAAATTTAGTCAACGAAGCTTCAGTGCTTCAAAAGCATAATGTTTTAAGTTACCCCTCTAAAACTTATAGAACTAAGGGGAATAATTCGGATGGCGAGAGTTTGTTTTTTTCATCGGGTGAATATTATGCTGATATTTTAGCAAACAGTTGTCTTAAAAATGTTGCTTTAAACAGTTTGCAAGTCAGCCAATTACAAAGCAGGTTTAACTTTGCAACCTCCTTTTTATCTTCAGTGGATGCCATTCATGGCTCGAGTGGGTCTTCGGTATTTGATGATAACTTGAATATCCTTGGAATTTTAACCAATGTATTTAATTTTGAATCTTTAAGTTCGACAGAATCAGATTTGCCTGAAAATCGCTACTGTGAGGGTTCAGCTAAAACTTTAAAAACCTCGACAATTTTGAACATTTTACGACAACAAAATTTTGATACTTCGATCCTAAGTTGCGGTAAAAATTAAATAGTCGCAACACTAAGATCTGGTTTGAATTTTAAGATAGTCCATTTCGGATGCAGCAATTTTATTAATTTTTTAAATTTTTATTTCAACTTAATTACTATTAAGCGAGAGCATTTAACATTATTAATAACTACTTTTTAAAAAACAGATGTGTAAGATTTTTCGAATTTAATCGGCCAAAGACAGCACTATAAATGCATAGATTTATAGTCTTCCATTCAACTAGCGTTTGCCGAAAAAGTATTCTCATCTTTTCAACTCAGAAAACACCTTATTTATACAATCGGCCTTGGGATGCATTCCGTCATAAAAGTCTTCAGAAGAACAACCTACTTTAGTAGGATCATAAGATCCAATCAATTGAACACCATATTTCTCCGCAATTTTAATGAATGTTGACTCAATGACCAAAAACTTTTTGTCCTGAAGTCTCATTAAATCATATAATCTGGGATGGTATGGGGATAACACAAGCACAACTTTATAATTTTGCGATTTAAGTTTAGAGATAAATTTTTCTAAAATATGCCTGACCTCATCCGCATATTTGTAGTTAGACATAGAATATGAAACATAGCTAAGTGCACCACGGGCAATTTCTTCAGCAGGCTTGTTAGCATAAGCAACATTATAAACACGACTACCGTCTTTGCGAATTTTGTCTACCAATGAGGGCGAGTCATTTGCTGCTTTGATCTTGCTCTGATTGACAGATTCGTAAAGTTTTACGGAAATAGCATTAAAATACGATGTAGGAATAGGTGAAGTGTTATTATAATCTTTAACTAATTTAAGCTTAGAGAGTGCTGCGCCATACTCAGTCTCTAATGATTTCCAACGGGATTGACCAGAATTCGCATTAAAGATCCAGGGATCAGCGCCTAGGAAAACATAAGCTGGATTAAACTTTTTCGAACTTAATTCCCAAATGGCAAGTAAATCCTCTATTGAAGCTCCGCTTACAGAAAGATTAAGCAAATTTAGCTGCCCCCCCCCTGCTGCTAGCTTGCATTAATCTAGATGAACCAATGACTATGGCTTCTGGATTGATGTTTTCATAGACCATTCTGTTCTTTACAAAAATACGCTCATTAATGTTGGAAGAGTAAATTACATCGTGTGCTGCTAATTCTTTAGCCATGACTTCTTCTCTAGCAAAGTCAATTTTTGAAGTAAGATATCCTATTGTGATAAAAATAAGTGACCCAAAAATAGAAGCAGAGAATATAAATTTTCTATCAAATTTACCCTTAGCTCTAAACGGCTGTTCAACATATCTCCAGCTAAGGTAAGAAATTGCAAGCACGAAAACCACTAACAGTGTTATCAAATATCGATTAATGTCCATTGACCAGTGTCTAGCAAAAGCAAGTACAGGTTGATGCCAGAGATATGCGCTATAACTAATCAAACCAATTCCAACAAATAACTTATTTCCTAAAAACTTACCTACTGTTGTATGTTGATTAGCAAACAAGATAATAAGAAACGTGCCCAAAGTGGGAACAAGCGTATAGAAACCTGGAAAGGGAGTTGCTTTAGTAAAATAGAAAACTGCAAAAAAAATCAACGTAACGCCAAACCAACCAAAAAATTCGCTTAAGGCCTTGTTAAACTCTTTATGATTAATTTGCGACAGGTAGAATGCAGCAAAAGCACCAATCAACAATTCCCAGCAACGAGTAGGCAATAGATAAAAGGCTGCATCTGGCTTGGCATAAGCTGCCCATTGAGCTGCTACCAGACTAGCAAAAAATAAGAACCCTATGGTCGCAAGTATCCATCTCTTTCCAAATTTCCAGAACAACATTAGAAACAATGGGAATATGACGTAATATTGCTCCTCTACTGCTAAACTCCACGTATGTAATAGGGGCTTTAGCTCAGCTGCCGTTTCAAAGTAGCCCCCGTCCTTCCAAAAGAAGTAATTTGAAACAAACAAAGGAACGGCAACTAAACTTTTCGCAAAACTGTAGAGATCGGCTGGAGTTAATAAAACCCATGCAAAAGGAATACAAGCAAGCATTACTAAGATCAGCGCAGGCATTATACGCCTAGCTCTTCGCTCATAAAAATTAACGATTGAGAACTTGCCCTGCTCAAGCTCAGCAATAATAGTTGTTGTAATTAAATAACCGCTAATAACAAAAAAAACATCGACACCTATGAATCCCCCGCTAAAAGTATCAAAGCCAGCGTGAAACAGAATGACGGGCAACACAGCAAGCGCTCTAAGCCCGTCTATCTCTCTTCTGTAGTACTTTAACATTTTTTCTGACTCCACTTGCGGGATATGTCCTTGCCAACTGAACAAGACTGAGTAAAAAAATATTTAATTTTTTTCACAATTATTACTTTTCCCCAACATCATAAATCAATAACATATACTTAAAAATTTTATTCCCACTCAATGGTTCCTGGGGGTTTACTGCTAACATCATAAACCACTCGGTTGACACCCTTAACTTCATTGGTGATTCGATTAGATACTTTAGATAAAAAATCAAATTCAAAGGGGTACCAGTGGGCCGTCATGCCATCGACTGAAGTTACAGCACGAAGTGCAATGACCTTATCATAAGTTCTTTGGTCCCCTTGAACGCCTACGGCTCTAACAGGTAAGAGAACTGCAAAAGCTTGCCAAATTTTATCATATAGGCCCGCCTTTTTTATTTCATCAATATAAACACTATCGGCTTCTTGTAAAATCTTGACATCCTCTTTGGTGATTTCACCAAGGATTCTAATCCCCAAACCTGGACCTGGAAATGGATGACGATCAATTAAGTGTTTAGGCATACCCAAAGTCAGACCAATTCTTCGGACTTCATCTTTGAACAGATCCCGTAATGGTTCGATCAGTTTTAGGTTTAAATCCTTTGGTAGCCCACCCACATTATGATGGGATTTAATGGTCACACTAGACCCCGTAGGTGACACACTTTCAATAACGTCTGGATATAATGTTCCTTGCGCCAACCACTTGATATTTTCATTTTTAGGAATTTCGTTTTTAAAAACTTTAATAAAAGTATGGCCAATAGCAATTCTTTTGGCTTCAGGATCAGACTTTCCCTCTAATGCTGAGAAAAACTCTTGTTCCGCTCTCACCCCTTTTACATTCAATCCCAAACCGTCATAGGATTTTAAAACCTCTTCAAATTCATTCTTTCGAAGTAAACCTGTATCAACAAAGACACATAGAACTTTTTCAGGTCCAAAGATTTTAGTGAGAAGCGTTGCAGTTACACTCGAGTCCACTCCCCCTGATAAACCACAAAGTATTTTTTCATCATCTAAAACTTCCCTTTCATAACGTTCAGTTAAACTTTGTAGGATCTCTTGGGGTTGCCAAACTTTAGATATATTAGGGCATTTGGCAATGAATCTTTCTAGCCAGATATGGCCTTTTTCAGTATGAGTCACTTCGGGGTGAAACTGTAAACATAATATATTTTCAGATTCTAAGGCCGCCGGAAAATCATTTTCACTCACAGCGATTTGGATTAGATCTTTGGGAATTTCGGTGATGATGTCTCCATGAGACATCCAGACTTTAGAATTTTTTAAATCTCGAACTTTACTGACTACTTCCGATAAACCATACTCTCGGTGATTGGAACTTTGGACTTGACCGCCAAGTTGGTGAACAATCAATTGCATGCCATAACAAATACCAAATAATGGTGCTATCGCTAAAAGCTCATGGATGTCTCGAAGGTAAGCATCTTTATCAGTTACAGACCTTGGACCCCCACTTAAAATTATTCCTGCAGGATTTCTACTTTGGATAATTTTTGTCGCATAATTAAAGGGATGAACCTCAGAGTAAATCCCCATTTCGCGAAAGCGTCTGGCAATCAGTTGAGTGTACTGCGAGCCAAAATCTAGAATTAAAACACCTGTCGAGATATTGTCAGTCATTAAGTCCTCATTTTTGAAATCAAACTTTAAGAATCAAGTCGGTAATTAGGGGCTTCTTTGGTGATGGTTACATTGTGAACATGGGATTCACGCAAGCCTTGACCAGAGATTTCCACAAATTTAGCTTTTCTCTGAAGCTCTTCAATATTTTTAGCTCCGATATAGCCCATTCCTGATTTTAATCCTCCGATCAACTGATGAATAATGCCACTGATGGAGCCTTTATAGGGGACTCGGCCTTCAATGCCTTCGGGAACAAGCTTATCAAGATCATTAACAGCATCTTGAAAATATCGGTCTTTAGATCCAAGAGACATAGCCCCTAAGCTTCCCATCCCACGATAGACTTTGTAAGTGCGACCTTGGTACAAAACAGTCTCACCAGGGGATTCATCGCAACCGGCTAACATATTTCCAAGCATTACCGTATTGGCACCCACAGCAAGAGCTTTGGTTACATCCCCAGAGAATTTAATACCACCATCAGCGATCACGGATTTGCCGAGGCGCTTTGCAACTTTTGAACAATCAATGACTGCTGAAATCTGAGGAACACCCACTCCAGAAATAATGCGGGTCGTGCAAATACTTCCAGAACCAACTCCGACTTTTACAACATCGGCACCTTTTTTAAATAAAATTTCGGCCGCATCAGCTGTTACAATATTTCCTGAAACAATAATCACATCCTTAAAGTTTTTCGCCACCCACTCTGTCATATCAATAACATTTTGCGAATGACCATGGGCTGTATCAATAGCTAGAACATCGACACCTGCCGCCACCAAAGCTTCAACTCGGCTTTTACCACTGGAGCCAACACCCGTTGCTGCACCAACCAGTAATCGTCCATAAGAATCTTTGGTGGCTTTAGGGTAAGTCTGGGCTTTTTCAATATCTTTGATAGTAATTAAACCTTTGAGCCGACCTTCTGTGTCGACAACGGGCAATTTTTCAATTCGATGTTTTTGTAGGATTTTTTTAGCATCCTCAAGTGTGGTCCCCTCTTTGGCTGTGACTAAATTCTCTTTAGTCATGATGTCGCCTATTCTTTGTTGGGTGTTTGTTTCAAAACGTAAATCACGGTTGGTTAAGATGCCCACTAACTTTTGATCAACTGTGATTGGTACACCACTGATGGAGTAATGCTTCATTAAGTCTAAGGCATCACTGACCTTACGATCTGGCCCTAAAGTGATCGGATTTCGAATCATTCCACTTTCATATTTTTTGACTCTCTCGACTTCTTCGGCTTGCTCTTCAATACTTAAGTTTTTATGAATAAAACCAAGCCCGCCCAATTGAGCCATAACTCGAGCCACTTTGCTTTCCGTTACGGTATCCATGGCTGCGGAAATCACAGGTGTGTTTAAGAACAGATCCCTGGCGAAAAATGACTTGGGTTCAATCTCGGTGGGAACAACCTCAGAATGTTGGGGCACAAGTAAGATATCATCGAAGGTTAAGGCCTTAGGTATTTCCATGGTATTTCTCCTCAAATTAGTTCTTTTCAAAAAACAATGCTTACTAAACTTTTTAAAACTATAAATTTAATTTTTAAATTTATAATTAACTTTAGTTATTACTTTAATGTTATATTTTAACATTATCTTTAATTTTCTATTTTTATACTTATATTTATTTTTTTTCTTTTCTTTTCTTTTCTTATTTTATTTTATTTTATTGTTTTAAATTTTACTTTTAATTTCTAACTCTAACTTAAAAAACTTAAACTTTATGCTTTTGAAGGACTTAATTTTTTGGCATCAAATCTTCTTTCTAATCTTAACTGAAGCTATTTTACGCAACGTGACCTGAGTGCGGAACCTGGCACCTAAGTTTGGTACCAAGAGGACACGTTGACATAATGGAGTGCGCTTTTTTCTAAATTCAGAATTTCATCAGCTGTTAATTTTCGGATCTGTTTGGCAGGTCGGCCTAATATCAACATGCCTTCATCAAATTTTGCGTTTTCAGTCACTAATGACCCGGCCCCAACGACACAGTTTTTTGGAATAACAGCGTGGTCCATGATGATCGAACCCATGCCAATTAAACAAAAAGATTCTATAGTACAGCCATGAAGTATCACTTTATGGCCAACAGTGACGTGGTCCTTTATCACCGTTTGGGCTTTATTATAACTTCCATGAATAACGCTGCCATCTTGAATATTAGAATTTTTTCCAACGACGATGGGCATGACATCCCCACGAAGCACCGCTTGAAACCAAACAGAAGCACCCTCTTCAAGAGTAACATCTCCTAAGATGTCAGAGCTCTGAGCCACAAAAGTATTTGGATGAATTTCAGGGGATTTGCCACGAACTTTCATGGTTACCTAAAACATGATTTGGTATTTTTGGCAAAGAATACTTCCAAAAGTAAGTATTCTTTAAATCATTTACATCAAATACTTCTGACGAGATTTTAAAAATGAGTTTTTCTTTAAGAGCTCAGAAGGGTTTTTCTTTTCGAAAACCGCTACATCTCGGGTTTTATGAATAAAACTTTCGGTTGCGGAAAACATAATTTCTTTTTTAGAACTGCATAGAGCTAAAGCTTCATAGGCTTTAAGGGTAATTTTTGGTCCAGACTTAAAAGGTTCACCCTCCGGATTTATCCATGAGTCCAAAAATGAAAGCTGTTTTGAAGATGTTAGATTAGTTTTTAAACTTGCTTTTACATCAATAGCTTTATTGTCATCTAAAACTTTCTTTTCCAGATAAATAGAAGCTTTTTGTTCGTCCGTTTCGATGCCATCAAAAACGCATTCAGAAATTTTATAGGATAATTTTTCCAGAAAAATATGGGTAAAGTCGTAGGGACTTTTAATATTAAAATCACTTTCAGAGGCCACCAAACTTACGGGAAATACGGGGCACCAAATAGGAAATGAAATTAAACCCTCTTTATCTTTAAAAAGCACAAAAGAAGTTAACTCGTCACCCGACACGGCAAGACCTTGGGGAAATACTCTTATTTTATGTTGAGCCGATTTATGAGTGGGTTGGAACAAGTTCACCTCTAAGTGTTTGTGGAAAGGCTTTATAAACCTTTACGGGGACCGTTTCACCAATTAGTTTTTGTTCGCCAATAAAATGTACAACTTTATTTTTTGTTGTTCGTCCAGTAAGCACTTTTGACGAAGAATCGTATCTTTCAACTAAAACCTTGAATACTTGACCTTCATCTTTGTAGCAATTTTTAAACAGCATCTCATTGTGCTTATCAAAAAGTCGTTGCAAGCGTTCGGACTTCTGTTCTTCAGAGAGTTGATCCTCCCACTTGGCCGCTTTTGTGAAAGGTCTTGGACTGTACTTAAAGGCATAAACACTTTCGTAGTAAATCTCGTCCAGCAAGGCCAATGTGTCTTCAAATTGTGCTTCTGTCTCCCCAGGAAAACCAACAATTATATCTGTAGAGAAAGAAACACCGGGCACTATATCAAAAATCATTTTAGCTTTTTTAATATAATGCTCGCGCGTGTAACCACGGTTCATCCTCTCTAACACTTCCGAGTTTCCAGATTGCACCGGCAGATGAATATAATCACAAACTTTATCTCTAAAATCAGCATGCACTTGCATTAACTCTTCGTTGAAATCCTTTGGGTGACTGGTGGTGTACCTAATACGTTGGATATCGGTCTCTTGAGCCACACCTTTTAAAAGCTCAGCAAAGCTTACGCCACAGTCAGACTTATAAGAGTTTACGTTTTGCCCTAAAAGAGTGATCTCTTTGACACCTTTTGCCGTCAAAGCATGAATATCTTTAAGTAGATCTTTGTAAGGCCGACTGCGCTCCCGTCCTCGAGTAAAGGGAACAACACAAAAAGTACAAAAATTATCACACCCTTTGGTGATATTAATAAAACTACTTATTCCTGGAGAACGATTTAAAGTTTCAATATGATATGGTTTTGCATGCTCGAACTGGGCGGCAAAATATCTATCTTTGTTCTGGTAAACTTGAGACACAAGACCCGGTAAAGTATCAATAGCGTCTGTGCCAAAAACAAAATCTAATACGGGTATATCTTTTAAAAGTTGATCTTTTTCCTGCTGCGCCACACAGCCTCCCACGCCAATGCGAAGCATGGGGTTTTTTAGTTTCATTTTTTTATAACGACCGACTTCAGAGTGCACTTTATGAACTGGTTTTTCCCGAACACTGCAGGAGTTTATAATGATAAGATCTGCATCCTCTGGCGAAGAAGCTTGGGCAAAGTTCATCATTTCAAGCAGCGATGCCATTCGTTCCGAATCGTTTTCGTTCATTTGACAGCCATAAGTCGAAATGAAGTATTTTAGATTTGGAAAAGTTGCTGCAAAGCCAGATTCATTTGAAATGGATTCTATGATCGGAGACTTGTACTTAATGATCTTGCTTTTTAAGGCTTCTTTTGCAGTAGGATTACTTTGGTTTAAGTCGGTTGGTGAACTCACAATTGAGTACATATAATCAACTGCCTCATGGGGTCAACTCTAGGAGCAAAGAACTCTTGTTTTAAGGCTTTTAGTGGTCTAAAAAGTGATTAAAAAGACCAGAAGACCTGAAAGGATTTTTAAATTATGATCACACCTCGATTAAAAACGTCAAAAGCTTGGACGGACTTACCTGATGATTTTAAACTTCAAGTTACAAATCTTCTCAGTGAGCATTTTAAAAATGAAGCCAAAGTTGGTACATTTGCCATTTTAGGCCGTATTTATAAAAATGAAATAATTCTTAGATGTTTATACACACCTAAAAACAGTATTAGACCTGTTCAGTTTGATTTATCAACAAACTATGAAGCCACTGGACAAAATACCGCTTTAAAAACCTTTGAAACTTTAGTGGATTGCAGTGCAAGTCTTTTTCAATCTTCTTTTGATGACGAAACTTTTGGTGTTCCGGCTTTATGGACCGAGATCGATTTTGATGGCACAATGATTTTTGCCAAATCCGAAGCGATTAACCAAACCCTTGAAGACGAAGCCAATAAACTATTAGGCGAGCAGTTTTTAGCTGAAGAGGCCAAACGTTTAGAAATCGAAGACGCCCTTCAAAACCAAAATGGTTTAATCAAAGGCGACCTTGAATCTGAAGCGATTGAAAAAGTAGCCGAGATTTTAAATAAAAAACCTACCCACTAGCGCTTCGACAATTTAAATTTTTAGCCTGCATGATCCTTAAGTCGTATTAAAATACGTCCACGTGCAATAATAAAAGGTTAAAAAAATTACTCTACGAAATTATCATCTTCTTCATCTTCTTCATCTTCTTCATCTTCAAAATCATCAAGACCATCAGCTGATTCTTCCTCTGAAAAACTGGCCTCTTCTATGACTTCTGAAGCAGCTTCTTCATTGTTCTTTGGTGCGGGATTTTTGGTAACAGTGTCAGAAGTTTCAAGACCTTGGGGAACGCCCAGTAAACTTTCACGTAATTTTATAACCTTACTTCTGACCTCTTCGTAACATCCCTTTTTTCGACAGCACATACTTGCAGCCCGAGGGAAGCCCCCAAAATAGCTTGGGTCATTAAATATATTTAAACCTTTTTTGGGACATAATTCTTGTCTATTGCCATTCACAGCTGTGACTAAACCATTATCATCAACTCTAGAAGAGCAAGAAAAGTCGATCGCACCTGGCTGGCCATATAAAAAGTCGTATCCCCCCATAGGATTATTCACCAAGCGGCGCGCATTACTTCGAGTCACACCCGGCCGGCCTCGAGTTACCATTGGATACTCCACAACTTGAGTTAAGACATTGCCTTCACACATAAAATTCAAACTTGTTACACTAATAGGTTCATCCCTAGGGGCCAATGTTCGGGCAAGCTCGGCTTCATTTTCATAAGTGGCAATCAATGTTGAAGTTATGAATCGATCTGAAACATTAGAATTCTGGTATCTGGGTGACGATGCCGAAGTAAACAAAGCAGCAACAAGTCTAGCATAAGCCCCTTCGCCTGATTGTGAATCGGATTGCGCTTGGGCCGAATTAACAAAAATGTCCATTAAACTTATTTTTTTCTTAGGATTTAAAATTTTTGCAACTTCGACTTCTAAATCACTAAATGCTTTATCCGGTTTTAAATAAATGGGCTTGTTATTTAAATATAGTTTTTTAAATTTAAAACTTTTAAAATCAATCACGGTCTTTTTTTTATTGGCATCAATCATGTACACTTGGCTTAAATAAACTTTATAAGTCACCGCAGGAATTGAGATCGTATTGCTCGCTACTTCTTTTTCGAGTTCACTTCGGTGTCGAGCTGAAAAAGTTAAATTCAGTAAAATATCTTGGGGCTCTTTAATTTTCGCCATACGAAGAGCAAAGTGATTGGCCCAGTACGGGGCCGAATTGTAAGCGGGTGCTGCAAAGGCGTTTAAGGACCAAAAAGAACAAAGCATAAAAAAAGCTCTAGAATTCATTCCTAAATTATTTCACATAATCTAAAGTCACGAAACTGTAGTGAATGGCCAACCATGGTTTAAAGCCAAGTCCAAGACCAAAACTAGACCATAGTTGATTGCAATAGATAATTATAGAACCTGTGTCACTTTAATAAACGGGACAAAAATTTTTTGATGAATAGTAGCAAGCTTACTAAATCTGCTATTTATATTTTGACTTTATTTTGTCTCATATAAGACACTAATTTGGGATTTAAGGAATTATATTACTAAAACATGTAATGTTTTAGTAATCTTCTTCGTTGGAGCGTTTACCGCTGGACACACCCTGAACTTCTTGTTCGATGTAGCTATCTTCTTCATCATCTGAAATCGAATTGTCAGAATCATCAATTTCAAGTTCATTGACCACCGATAGGAAATCTTTTTCGGATTTTAAATCACCTTTTAGCATATCAATATATTTATCAGGGTACTTAGCTGTAAGCTCATTGATGTATTTTTCAAGCTTGCCTTCAGATAAGATTTTTTTCTTAAGCTGAATGCGTTTCCAATTTAGAAGATAATGAAATCGGCAGTAACCTTCGACGTTGGCAATGTCATCACATCCTGAGAACTTACAAAGTACTCGGCCCTCGGCATCTGTCAAAAGAACTTCAGAGGCTGCAGAGATCTTTTTTTCAGCAAATTCTTGAGTCAGTTCAGCTATGTTTTTTTGTGAAACTTTGGCTTGAGCCTCTTCGCTTAGCATTTTGGTAGTGTCTTTGCCTTTTTTTGAGCCCGGAGTTTTATCATTTGAAGTGGGCGCTACATCACTTGTTATCCCATCAATATTATCTTTAACGGCCTTTTTGGTGGCTTCTTTTATAACGCTTGAAGGAGTTTTTTTATCCGTCCCCGTCAATTTACTGACAATTTTTGTTAAAAAACCTTTTTGGGGTTTAGCATCTGATTTAAGAGTTTTTGAGTTTTTATCCATTGATTTTTTATCAAATGGTTTTGTGGCCACTTTTTTTTCTGCTAGCTTTTTATCAGTGAATTTGATGGCTTTTTTCGCATCTACTTTAATTCCCAACTTTGCATTAGCTTTTGCGGAACCCTTAATTTCAGCTTTGCTAGATATTTTAGAACTAGCTTTTCCAGCTGGTTTATTAGATTTAGCAGCAATCTTGGTATTGGTTTTAGCCAAGGGTTTGGGTGTCAGTGCTTTAGAACTTGCCGTATTTTTAGACTTAGCCGCTGGTTTACTTGAAGATTTAACTGTAGCTTTAGCTGTAGTTTTTATTGTGGCTTTTGCCTTTTTGGTGTTCTTTTTGGTGTTCTTTTTGGTGGAATTCAATGTGGCCTTTTTTTTGGTAGTGGTTTTTTTCGATTTAGCTGGCATCTTACCCTCTGTTTTTTAATAAATAATAAAAAAATCTTAAGTAAAGAAATATTTAAAAAAAGTAGTATTAAACAGTTAATCGAATTTGTATGATACCTAACCTAGAGTCAAGTGACTTAAAATCCGACTTGGGTCACCCATGATAAAGTCATGCACAAATATAATTTAACTCACTGTGATTTGATGTTTTTAGGACTAAAATAATTTATAAAACGTTTTTACCCCACAAAAAATAAAGGAGCCCATAATGTCCCAAACTTTAATTTATGCTGCGCAAAGAACCCCCATTGGTGCTTTTAATGGCAGTCTTTCAAGTTTACCTTCTACAGAGCTTGGATCGATAGCGATTAAAGCCGCACTCACTAAATCCGGATTTAAAGCTGAGGACGTGAATGAATGCATCATGGGTCAAGTTTTAACGGCTGGTGCCGGACAAGCCCCTGCACGACAAGCTTGGATTAAATCCGGCGGTCCCGTATCGACCCAATGTATGACCGTGAATAAAGTCTGTGGATCAGGACTAAAAGCTGTGATGTTAGCTGATGATGCTATTAAACTTAAACGCGCAGAAGTGATTGTATGCGGCGGCCAGGAATCTATGAGCCAAGCGCCATACTTACAAACAGGAGCAAGAATGGGGTATCGCATGGGGCATCAGTCCTTAGAAGATTCCATGATCAAAGATGGTCTTTGGGACCCTTACAACAATTGGCACATGGGTAATGCCGCCGAATTGTGCGTGCAAGAGTACAAAACCTCTCGTGAAGAGCAAGACGCTTTTGCAGTTGAAAGCTACCTTAAAGCTCAAAAGGCTCTAAGCAATAAATGGTTCGATTCAGAAATAGTCAGTGTGACCATCAATGATCGAAAAGGTGTTACAACTTTTTTTAGCGATGAGGAGCCTGGCAAAGCTCAATTTGATAAAATGAAAACCTTACGACCCGCATTTGATAAAGCGGGAACCATCACGGCGGCCAATGCCAGCAAACTCAATGATGGAGCCGCAGCTCTTGTTCTAGCCAGTGAATTTGCCCAAGCAAAAACGGCACAAAAGCCAATAGCTCGGATTGTGGCTCAAGCCGCTTTTGCTCAAGATCCAAAATGGTTCACCACAGCCCCTGTCGGAGCTATCAAAAAAGTTTTACAAAATGCTAAACTTAGCGTCGATGACATTGACCTTTGGGAGATCAACGAAGCTTTTGCTGTCGTTACTATGGCCGCCCAAAAAGACCTTAAAATCAAAATGGAAAAGATCAATGTCAACGGCGGAGCTGTAGCCTTAGGACATCCCATCGGTGCTAGCGGAGCCAGAATCTTTACAACTTTAGTGCACGCACTGCACACCCATAACAAACAGTTTGGCCTTGCCACTTTATGCATAGGTGGGGGTGAAGCTGTGGCTGTGATTGTGGAACGATTATAAATTTACAATTGCAGTAGTTAAGTCCTTTATTTTTTTAACAACCAAATTTTAAATGGATATAAATTATGTCGCACAAAATATTCGATACGGCCGAAGAAGCCCTTGCAGGACTAAAAGATGGCATGACTCTTTTAGTTGGAGGCTTTGGACTTTGCGGCATCCCTGAAAATTTAATTATGGCTTTGCAAAAAAGTGGAGTTAAAGATCTGACCTGTGTCTCTAACAATGCGGGTGTTGATGATTTTGGCTTAGGGATTTTACTTAAAACTCGGCAGATAAAAAAAATGATTTCTAGCTACGTCGGTGAAAATAAATTATTTGCGGAGCAATTTCTAAAGAATGAATTGCAAGTGGAATTTACACCCCAAGGTACATTAGCGGAAAAAATTCGTGCCGGTGGCGCTGGTATCCCCGCCTTTTTCACGGCTACAGGTGTAGGGACCGAGATTGCTAAAGGCAAAGAGACTAAATTTTTTAAGGGTCGAGAATATCTTTTAGAAGAATCCATTACGGGTGACTTTGCTTTGATCAAAGCTTGGAAGGCCGACACTTACGGCAATCTTGTCTTTAGAAAAACAGCAGCAAACTTTAACCCCATGATGGCAGCGGCAGGACAGGTGACTGTTGTGGAAGTTGAAGAGATTGTCGAGCGCGGCGAATTAGACCCTGATCAGATTCACGTCCCAGGAATATATGTGCAACGCATTTTCAAAGGTCAGCATTTCGAAAAACGTATTGAGCAGTTGACCATCCAAGAGGGCCGGTAGCGTATGAATCAGATAGATATTGCGGAATTAGGTTGGACTAGAGAGCAAATGGCGAAGAAGATTGCCGACTCTGAAATTAAAAACGGCATGGCTGTAAATCTTGGAATTGGAATTCCAACTTTAGTTTCAAACTACATCCCAAAAGATTTAGACGTTATGTTGCAAAGTGAAAATGGGCTTTTAGGGATGGGACCATTTCCGAAAATAAACCAAGTTGACCCTGACTTGATCAATGCCGGCAAACAGACTGTGACAGCCGTGCTGGGTGCAAGTTTTTTTTCTTCAGCAGATAGCTTTGCTATGATTCGCGGAGGACATGTCGACTTAACAGTTTTAGGAGCCATGGAGATCGATCAAGAAGGCAATATTGCAAACTGGATGATCCCCGGCAAAATGGTTAAAGGTATGGGCGGGGCCATGGATTTAGTGGCTTCTGCTCGCCGAGTCGTTGTAGTCATGCAACATACCGACAAAATGGGCCAACCAAAACTGCTAAAAAAATGCACTTTACCTTTGACGGGATTAAAATGTGTTCACAAAGTAGTAACTAACTTAGGTGTATTCGAAATTACCCACCAAAAGCTAAAAGTCCTAGAGCTTGCACCTGTTGTTTCACTTGATTTAATCAAAACGTATACTGAAGCTGAGCTAATGATTTAAGATTTTATGAACATAAATTAAGCCAAATTTTTTAAGTAAAGGTTAAAAATGCCAACTTAGTAAGTTGCATTTTTAACTTTTTATTTGGCCTCATCTTACAAAGGTTTAATCGAAGGTGGACTCCAGCGACCATCTATTACTTCAGGTGCGGGATCATAAATTCTCATAGTTATTCCTAAAATACCCGCATTGGGTGAAGGTAACCAATTTTTAGTGAGTTGACCCCCTGGATTTTTATTCTGAATATAAATATCTAACGAACCATCTAATGTTACCTTCTAAACCATTCGTAAATGTCTGTTTGCAGATTTTCAATCATTGTATAAATAATTTTTTATTAATATTTTCTATTCAAATTTATGCAGGTTTGTTCGTTGAAAAAGCCTGTAGGATTGTTCCATTAAAACGTAATTAGGATTTTTTTTAAAAATGCCTGATTATTGGATCTGGTTTCTTGGCTTAATCTAAAAGCACAAAAACTTTGAATACAAATCAACACTTTAGAGGACGATCTTTGACTGATTTTTTTATCTGGCAGAGCCGCAGATTTAAATCATAAATATATTGTTCTCTTACAGCATAACCTTGGCTTCTTTCAATACGATTGGCGTTAAAGTTACTACTAATGTCCACTATTCTTTGCTATGGACATTACAGGCCACTATTTTACGAGCTTTAATCGCTTCGGCACTGATAAAAACTTTGACCTACAAACTGATTTAAGATCTGATCAAATATTTGCTGTTGGCTTTTAAGTAAATAATTTAAATTAGACCTTTTGGTTTTTATTCTGAAAGATACTTTTTATGTTAGGAATAGTTAAATTGAGCTCAAAAAATAGTCTGAAAATTAAAATTAGCCCACTGCAGATCTAAACAGTGGGCTTGAAATTTTGGGCATTAAACAGCAATCCAAACACAATTAGGTCTATAAACCCATTCTGCAAGCGGGTGTCGGGTTTCCAGAATTGGCACATTCAGAGATTCGCTTGCTGCACAATCTAGGTCGACCTGGCTGAGGACTACCCGCATCGAATCTAAACCATACTGGGGTAGCTCCATTGGTGCATAATCCTGAAGAATTTACGATGCCCCAATTGGTAAAAGTTGAATTCGTATTACCTTCGGATGAATTAATACCAGTAAGCTCAGTCCCGTTCATAAATTTTGAATCTGCAGTAACTATACCAGCAACCACGTAGTCATTTCTAAAAAAATTGTCGGCAATAGTTTCAGTGGAAGCCCCAGGCAAATACTCCCCAATGAATGCTCCGACATTTGGGTCAGTGCCAAATTTTCTAATAGTCTTCCCAAAAATCCCATTTCTTTGAAGCTCTATAGAAGTAGGTACGGCCCAAGTAATTTTCATTGAACCTATTAAACCTCCAAGGTTTTTTATACCAACTGTTTTTTGCTCAGTTCTGTATTGATTTCCAAAAGTAGCTGTATGATCACCAACTATATAATTATCCACAATTTTAATGATTGGAACATTTATGAGGCTACCTATAAAACCACCTAAATTAGCTTCTGCTTCTAAATTTGTACTACCTACACCACTACGCTCAATACTTAATGAACCAGAAGCCACACTTGTATTATCCATCAACCCAATCAACCCTCCAGCTGATGAATCAATACTATCGCTGGCTTTGACTTCTCCTTGAAACCCCATGTTATTTCCCAAAGACTCGGCATTTCCAACGAAGGAGGCATTATCAATTTGAACGGTTTTAGAATTTAAATTCGCACCAAATAGACCACCCACATTTTTTTCACCATAGACCCTAGAACCTACAATTCTAAGCTCTTTACCAGCATCTGTGGCATATTCTAAATTAGTGGCAAGTCCAACAAGGCCACCAATATTTTGCACACCTTCAACAT
>JBGSLV010000086.1:0-60029 GCA_041740515.1 Bdellovibrionales bacterium
GAAAATGCACCACTGACAAACAACGAAGCCGAAAGAACAATAAGGCATGCAGTCATGGGTCGAAAAAACTTTTATGGATCACGATCCATAAATGGAGCTGACGTCACGGCAACAATATACACGATCATTGAGTCTTGTAAAAAAGTGGAGCTCGATCCTAGAGATTATCTTTTGGAAACTGTCAGATCCGCAGCTAAAAAATCAGAACTCTTCACGCCTTTTGAAATGGCGACAAATTTACGCTCCCACCAACCCGCTTAAAGTTTGGGTTACCTTTGATTAATAGTCGAGGTTTAATAATTTATACAAAAATTTGTGAATTCTACTAAATCGAAAAAAAAGATTTTAAAAAATCTATAGAGAATTTAGAAATATAGAATATTTTGTGCTGATTGGTAGAATCTTATTATGATTATTTTCTAAATTTATCAGATCGAATAAATGTATTTGCAGAATTATCTAATTTTTAAAATAGTTAGTGTATATTCGTATTTACCAGTTTGATACAAAGCAAATATAATGTTTTTGTCTTGAAATTTATTGGCTTTAAACTTTTTTAATAATTTTTCAAGATTTAAGGAATCAAAAAAGTTAGTGGTGTTAATTTGCGAGAGCTCTATTTGTGAAAAGTTAATTTTTAAAATTACTTTTTTCGCAGTTGGATTTAGTTGACTGGGATCATGATTAGTTTCTTTTAATTCAGCGCCAGGAATTAAGATATTGGAAGAATGGTTTATAGTATAGTTAATCATATTGAAAGAGTCAGAGCTGGAATCAGAACTAATTGTAAAACTTAATTTGGTTATATCTTGAAAAATATTTTTTAAATCAGTGGACTTCAAATTAATAGATTCTAAGTTATCAACTAAAAACTGCCTACTTTCTGACAATATTGGAAACATTCTACGTGCTGAGTTTTCCATAACTCCTTGAGTTGTCGACTCTGGGCTCCATTTGATCAATTTTACATAATCCTTAGCTGGAGGCTTAAAAACAAAAAGCACAGCGATAGCAGTGATAACGAAAGAGATAGCTAATAGTATAAATTCAATGGGAAGAGGCTTTTTTTTCATCAAAACTAAATATCGCTTTATTGCAATAATGGCAAATTTTCGTTCATTTGAATGATAATTGACCAAAATCTAGGATGTAGTTATAAAGTGGCAACAGACTTGATCTTTGGGACAGGTACTTATGACGGAAAAATATTTAGAACAAGCCCATTTTGCTATCATTGGCCGAGGACGTATTTCCCATCACATTCCAAATTTATTTTCATCTTACTTCTTAGATAGAAATATACTCCCAAAATTTGAATACTTCGACAGACTCACTGTTTATGAAAATCTGGATTTAACAAAAACTAAAGGTGTTTTTTTAACTGTTAAAGACAAGGATATATTAGAAGTTTACGAAAAAGTTAAAAATTTTTTCCCTAAGTTTACAAATTTTTACCATTTATCGGGAGCCTTGTTTTATTCTGATATTATTGGGGTTCACCCATTAATGACTTTTAGTAACAATGTACTAAATATAAATTATCAAAATATTCCAATTTTTACGGATAATTTAGCATTTTATGAGAAATATAAAAATAAAGTAAATACTTTAAATTTTATTTCACCAAGTTTGAAGACAGAATATCATGCCATGGCGGTTATGCTTGGCAATTTCACGCAACTGTATCTTCAAATTGTAAAAAATAATTTTTCCGAATATTTGAATTTTAAAGATTTTAAATTGTTAACGGAACAATCGGTCGCATCCATTTTTTTTGAAGATTCCATAGAGCGTCTAACGGGTCCAATTGCAAGAGGCGATGAAGTGACAATTCAAAAGCATAAATCACAGCTTGCTGATGTAAATCCTAAACTTTTTAGTATTTACAATCAGATGTCCAAACTTTTGGTACAGGAGTTATAAAAATTATGAAAATAGAAGATTGGATTAAGCGAAAAAAGTTAAATTCGAAAATTAGTATGTTGACCTGCTATGATTACACTTTTGCAAAAATCCTGGATAAAACGGATATTGATGCCTTACTTGTTGGGGATAGTTCTTCGATGGTGATGTTTGGAGAAGCTACTACTTTATCTTCCAGTATAACTCAGTTAAATCAAATGTGCATATCTGTCTGTCGGGGAGCTAAATCAAAATTTATTGTTTGTGATTTGCCTTTTGGTTTTATGCAAATGTCTGATGATACTTTTTTTTCAGGAATTAAAGCTTTAATGGCTTCTGGGGCTAATGCTCTGAAAATTGAAGGCGTTGATGGCAATGTCAAACGGATCGAACAGTTGATTCATATGGGTGTTCCAGTTATGGGACACATTGGATTAATGCCTCAGCACGTACAAAATTATGGGGGATTTAAAGTGCAGGGGAAATCAGATCCTGCAAAAGCTTTATTATTAAAATGGGCTTTAGAATTACAAAGCTTAGGTGCGTTTGCTTTGGTACTTGAATGTATTCCCGAAGACTTAGCGCAAACAATATCAATCGAACTTGAAATACCAACAATAGGAATTGGTGCCGGGTCGAAAACCGACGGGCAGATTTTAGTACTGCATGATTTTTTGGGGCTTTCAGAATTTAAAGCTAAATTTGTACGCCAGTATCTTAACGGAGCAGAGTTGATTCAACAAAGTGTTGATAACTATGTGCAAGATGTGCTTTCTCAGAATTTTCCATCTAAAGGTGAAACCTATGCTTAGAATCTTAAAAACAGTTCCTGAAATGAGGAATTATATACACGAACTAAAAATTAATGATCAAGATTTAACTATTGGATTTGTACCTACGATGGGGTCTTTGCATCAAGGTCATTTTGAGTTGATCCGAAAAAGCAAAGAGCAGAATGACAAAACCGTTGTTAGTATTTTTGTAAATCCAACACAATTTAATAATAGAGACGATTTTGACAGCTATCCTATACAGTTTGAAAAGGATTTTAAAGCTTTAGAAGACCTAAAGGTTGATGCTGTTTTTACTCCTGATGAAAACGAAATTTATCCAAATGGATATTACTATAAGCTAACAGAAACTAAAGATTCGATCGATCTTTGTGGAAAAGCTCGTCCTGGACATTTTGATGGTGTACTAAGTGTTTTAATTAGGCTTTTTAATTTGATAAAACCTTCAAACGTTTATATGGGTTTAAAAGATTATCAGCAGTACTTGCTTGTAAAAAATATGAGTAAAGATTTATTTCTAGATCTTGAAGTCCACGGCATAGACACAGTCAGAGAAAGTTCAGGACTTGCTTTGAGTTCAAGAAACTTAAACCTTACCGCTGATCAAAAACTTATAGCTGATAAGTTTGCTGGGATTTTTGCTAAAAATATTAAACTAGAGAATATTAAAGCTGAATTAGAAGCCCTCGATTTAAAAATTGATTATTTAGTAAGTAAGTGGAATCGAAAATTTGTAGCGGTATTTATTGGTGAAGTGCGGTTGATAGATAATCGCCCCTTAGAACTTGATATTCAAGACGACATGGAGATCAGTTCAAATAACAATATAAAACCTTTGACGATTAGTGATCAGAATAGCAGAGGTTTAGATTCGTCTGTAGATTTTAAAGCTAAAAAAATTTCTAATGCTAAAAATATTCTTTTTAAAATGTCTGGATCAATAGCTTGTTATAAGGCTTGTGAAGCCATTTCTAAACTTGTGCAGCGTGGACATAAAGTGCAAATTATCGCGACTAAAGACGTTTTTAATTTTGTGGGCCAAGCTACCTTAGAGGGTTTAACTGGTATTCCAGTTTTGAGTGATCTTTATAAAGAAGGGGATATGATGAGTCACATTCATTTAAATGATTGGTGTGATTTGACAGTACTTTGTCCTGCAAGTGCAAATACATTGGCTAAAATATCTATGGGTTTATGTGATAATTTAGTTACGACTTTGGCCTTATCAACAGATATAAAAAAACCATATTTGATATTCCCCGCAATGAATTCAAGAATGCTGGAATCACAACCTATTAAAAAAGCGATTTTAACCTTACAAAGCATGAACAAAGAATTCGTTTTTGGTGAAGAGGGTCATCTTGCCTGTGGACACAAAGGCCAAGGACGTCTGGCCGAGCCTATCATTATTTTAAATGCTATTGAAAATGTGATTAATAAAATGTCTAGTACAGTGTTTAATCCGTTAACTAACAAGGAACGAAAAAAGATTTTGATCACTGCCGGAGGAACTTTAGAACCTATAGATCCCGTCAGATACGTTAGTAACATAAGCACTGGAGCCACAGGACTTAAAATATTAGAACATTTGTCTTCAGATTATGAAATTTATCTTTTGGGTTCAGATGCCATGAGATCTAAAGTTGAAGGCGTTATTGAAAATCTAAAACAAAGGAAAAATTCAAGGGAGTCATCAATTGAAAATTCCTTAAACATATCCAATTCGGATCCTTGGGTTAGATATTTTAAATCATTTCATGATTTAGAAATTCAATTAAAAGATCTACTAAGTTCACAGAATTTCGCAGCGATTATTCATTTAGCGGCTGTAAGTGATTATTCACCAATTGCGTTGCATTTGAACGATAAAACTATTGCATTACCAACTACTGAAAAACTTGCTTCAAATGAAGATTTTTTTATTGAATTCAAACGTAATAAAAAACTGATCTCAGAGATAAAAAAATATTCAATAAATAAAGATATTAAAATCATAGGGTTTAAACTACTTCGTACAGATAATGAGCTAATAATAAAAAATGAAATAGAAAAAATTTTAAAAGACTCCGACTGTGTGGTTGTCAATTCGATGGAAAATATATCGGATAAAAAGCACATCTACGAGATTTATAATTTGGCAGGTCTTATTTTTCATGGCTCTAGTAAAAAGTCATTGGCCGAGGATATTGCAAAAATATTACAGAATGAGGTTCAGTTATGATGTTATGTTTAGATGTTGGTAATACACAGATATTTGGCGGTTTATTTGCGAATGATCGTATCGTTCTTAATTTTAGACTTACAACTTCAGAGGTTCGAACGTCTGACGAGATAGGATTATTTCTTAAGTCTGTATTAGTTGAAAATGATTTTGATCCTAAATCGATCGATAAAGTTGGAATATGTTCTGTTGTTCCTAGCCAAGATTACTCTCTTAGAAATGCAATTCTGAAGTATTTCAAATTAACACCATTTTTTTTAGATACCGGCGTAAAAACTGGTATTAAAGTGAAATTGGCCAATCCCAAGGAAGTTGGCTCTGATAGAATTTCTAATGCCATCGCGGCATGTGATAGCTTTCCCGATAAAAATTTAATTATTATTGATTTTGGTACGGCAACAACAGTAGATGCTGTTACTAAAGACAAAGAGTATTTAGGTGGAGCTATTCTTGCTGGCGTTAAAATAAATGCGGAAGCCTTAGAAGAGCGAACCGCAAAACTTCCTTCCGTTAAAATTACTAAGCCAGTTTCTGCCGTTGGTAAAAATACTGTTGAGTGTATTCAATCAGGTTTATATTTTGGAACTTTAGGGGCCATTAAAGAGATCGTTTCAAGAGTCCACAAAGAGACATTTGGTGATCAAGAAAAATCACTTGTAATTGCTACCGGTGGCCTGGCTCAATTATTTTCTGGGGAATCACTTTTTGATCTCGAAGTTCCAGACCTAGTGCTTCAAGGTATTCGTCTCAGCTACCTGAAAAACCTCTAACTTAGGTGCCAGGTTCCGCACTCAGGTCACATTGCGTTATACAAGATTAAAAATCGGTTAAGCGGTTAGATGTCTAAGTCCTTAACTAATATTGTTATAGGGATTAGTGACAATGTTACCCATTAGGTAAAAATAAAAATCCAATTTCCTAATTCTGAGTTTACCTAGGTGCCAGGTTCCAAAATCGGGTCATGGGGCATTAGAAATTTTCAATAGCAAATTCGTAAAAACATAAACCAAACTTCTGAGTTTTAACGCTTTGTGACCTGAGCGCGGAACCTGGCACCTAAGCGAGGCCGGAGCGGCCGAGGTGAGAGGATAAGGGACGACCTATAACACTTTGAATCCAGTGGTGGACTTTAATCATTTTGTTTAAGTCGACACCTGTTGTAAACCCTAAGCGCTCAGTGAAATAAATAAGATCCTCTGTCGCAAGATTGCCTAAAGCTCCAGGCGCATACGGGCAACCACCTAAACCGCCCACACTAGAATCAAAAATTCTAAATCCTAAATCTAAGCTTTTAAGCACATTTGCAAGAGCAGTTCCACGAGTATTGTGAAAGTGCATGGCGATTCTATCGATAGGTAATTTTTTTGAAATTAAAGCCTTATGTAAATCAGCGACGTTGTTTGGAGTACCAACACCTATCGTATCACCTAAGGAAACTTCATAGCATCCATATTTAAAAAGTCGTTCCGAAAGAAGAGCGACAACTTTTGGATTAATAGGACCTTGAAATGGACACTCAAAAACAGTGCTTAAATAACCTCGTACTTTAATTTTATTTTTTTTGGCCAATTCCATAACGGGCAGAAAACGATTAAAACTTTCTTCGATGGAACAATTGATATTTTTTTTACAAAATTTCTCTGATGCAGCAGTAAAGATAGCAACTTCTTTTGCTCCTGATTTTATAGCTAAATCCATCCCTTTGGTATTTGGTACCAACAAAGAGTAATTTACAAAATTGTTTTTAGCCTTATTTACTTTTTTAAAAATGAAATCTGAACCTTGCATCTGAGGGACCCATTCCGGGGACACCAAAGCACCTACTTCAATATGTTTAAGTCCTGTTTTTGAGAGTCTTTTAATAAATTCAATTTTAATCTTTGCATTAAGAATTAACATTTCATTTTGCAATCCGTCTCTGGGTCCAACTTCAAAAATTTTAATTTTTCTTTGTAACATCTAAAGCCTCCAATTCCATAAGGACATCTTCGTCTTGTACAGAGTCTCCTTGTTTAAAATTTATTTTTTTAATAATACATTTTTGATCGGCTCTAAGAGAATGTTCCATTTTCATGGCTTCTAAAACAATTAGGGTTTGTCCCACATCTACAATTTGTCCTTCAGAGCACAAGATTTTAAATACGGAACCTGGCATAGGAGCAGTTATACTATCACTAGCAATATTATTAGATTTTTTAGATTTGTTTTTTAAGTCTATTTTATAGGTCTCATCATTAAGTTTCCACCATAAATTAGTTCCTACTTGTTCATACTTGATTCGCGCCAAAAGAGGGTTTATGGGGTTAAAAAATACCGACTCACGCCAATGTTGGTGCCATGGACTTTCAGTCACTTTGTGATGACCTAGTTTATCATCTTGGTGGATTTTATAAAGTTCAGCTTCGACTTGCTCTCGGGAAAAATCATCCAAAGTGTGATTTAGGTTTTTTGCAAAATGCGTTTCAAAAAATTTAGTTGTCATATCAGCAATTAAAAATTCTGGATGACTTAGGATTTTTTTCAGTAAAGGCATATTGGTTTGCACCCCAAAAATATGTGCACTTTGCATCCACTGGATTAAATCACTTATGGCTTCAATCCGATTGGTACCAGTAGAAATAAGTTTTCCAATCATAGAATCATAATAAGGCGAAATTACATCTCCTGGATCGACACCTATTTCAAGTCGCCGAGATTTATTGACTGGTAAGTAAATTTGACCAATTAGACCAGTACTTGGAATACCACCTTGATAAGAATCTTCAGCGTATAATCTAAGCTCTATAGAATGTTTTTGTGGCGAAGGATGCTTTGGGAAGATTACATTTTTTTGCTGTGCAGATAAAATTTGTGCTTCTACTAGGTCAATGCCCCAAACTTCTTCGGTCACTGTATGTTCTACTTGCAATCGAGTGTTAACTTCTAAAAAATAAAATTTTTGATCCTGAAACATAAATTCAACGGTACCAGCATTTTGATATCCACCTGTTTCACCAATACGTCTCGCGTAACCAAAAACTTCCTCGCGTTGATTTTGGTTCAGCGAAGGTGATGGAGTCTCCTCGATGATCTTTTGATGCTTTCTTTGCACCGAACATTCTCTTTCACCTAGAATGTGAATATTGCCTTTTGAATCTCCGAAGATCTGAACTTCGATATGTTTGGCATGATCTAAATATTTTTCTAAGAAAACAGTGCCATTGCCAAAGGCTTTAAGCGCTTCATTCATGGCACTCTGGATCTCAGATTGTGCAGAAGCTTGATTTAAAATAAGTCGCATGCCGCGACCACCGCCACCTGCCGCGGCTTTGACCAAAACAGGATAGCCAATTTTTTCTGCTTCTAAAATTAAAGTTTCAATAGTTGCATTTTGGTTTTGATATCCAGGCACCATAGGAACTTCTGCTAATTTACATAAAGCTTTGGCCTTAATCTTATCACCAAAGGCTTCGATAGTTTCTGCATTGGGTCCTATAAAAATTAATCCAGAAGCCACGACTTTTTTTGCAAACTCAGCATTTTCTGACAAAAAGCCAAAGCCAGGATGAATAGCATCAGCCTTGCAAGCTAAAGCCCCTTGAATTTGAGCTTCGATATTTAAATAACTTTCTGAAGTCGGACCAGGTCCAATATTAAAAGTTTCATCGCAAATTCGATAAGCTTTAGTTTTAATGTCGGGTTCTGAATGTAGAAGTACAGTTTTTATCCCTAACTTCTTACAAGTTTGGTGAATTCGGCAAGCGACCTCACCGCGATTGGCAATAGCGATTTTTTTTATACTTTTCATGTACTTTTAGACTCCAAAAAGAATTTCAAACGGTTTTGGGCTTCATCTTTTACTCGCATCTTAGAAATTAAGTTGGTGGTTAAATTTCTATACTCTTCAAAATTAGTTTTATGTATTTGTTGGATTAACATTTTAGTTTCACGGACTGCTTCTAAGTCTAAATTTGCAAGATGTTTTAAGAAAGCCTCAAACTTTAAAGCAAGTTCAGTCTGAGGAGCTGTTTCATGAACCAAACCCATAGATTTTGCCTGATTAGCATCAAAATATTCGGCAAATAGCATTTGTTTTTGTACCGAGTTAAAATTGCATTTGGCGAGAATAAATGGAGAAATTACCGAAGGTGCTAAACCGAATTTGGTTTCACTAAAGCAGAACTTAGTTGTATCTTCAGCAAAGCAATAATCACTACAAGCCACTAGACCAATAGCGCCTCCCATAACGAATTTATGAACATAACAGACCACCGGTTTTGTGATTCTAGCAAGATTGTTAAACATATCAAAAAGTTGATTGGATTCATCAAGATTTTCTTCAAAAGTTTGATCAATTTGTTTTTGCATCCATGCTAAATCAGCTCCTGAAGAAAACATATCTCCAGTCCCTTTGATCACGATTAATTTGCAAGACTCTTCTTTTTCAAGCTTAACAAAAGTTTCAGATAGTTGATTGATCATTTCAAGATTTAAAGCGTTCTTTTTTTCTGGACGATTTAAAATGACATAAAATATAGAATCAGATCTTTTGATTTCAATAAAGTTCACAGTGTTTTCCTTAAAAATATGTTGACCAAACATTTATCAAAAATAATTTTTAAAAAGTTTCACATTCGGTAAATTCCTTTGATGGGTTTAGGCCAAATTTTGTTATAACTGGCACTAATACCCAGAGCTAAAACCTTTCTAGTATCAATGGGGTCAATAATTCCATCATCCCATAGTCTAGCCGTTGAGTAGTAAGCAGAGCTTTCTTTTTCATATTTTTCAATAATTGGTTTTTTTAAAAGCAATTCATCTTCAGTCGAGATGGTCTGACCTAAACGCTCCATTTGCTCTTTTTTTACAGTCCAAAGCACATTAGCAGCTTGTTCCCCTCCCATTACTGAAATTTTAGCATTGGGCCACATCCAAAGCTGTCGGGGTTGATAGGCTCGACCACACATTCCATAATTACCTGCGCCGTATGAGCCGCCAATAATAACAGTAAATTTAGGGACAGTGGCATTGCTAACGGCCATCACCATTTTGGCTCCATCTTTGGCAATACCAGCATTTTCATATTTTTTTCCCACCATGAAACCTGTAATGTTTTGTAAAAAAATTAAAGGTATCCGGCGCTGATCACAAAGCTCAACAAAATGTGCAGCTTTCAAAGAGCTTTCACTGAAAAGAATTCCATTGTTAGCAATAATACCAACTTTATATCCATAAATATTAGCAAATCCTGTAACTATTGTTTTTGCATATCGAGCTTTAAATTCGTGAAATTCACTGCCGTCGACGATTCGTGCAATTATTTCTTTTATATCAAAAGGCTTTCTAGGATCTTTTGAGACAATTCCATACAATTCTTCTGGATCAAAAAGTGGCGCACGAGGCTGAATCTGAAAGTCCTTTTTTTCAGTAAAGGAAGTGTTAGCAATAATACTTCGGCAAATTTTTAGAGCCTCGGCATCATCCTCAGCAAAATGATCAACAACGCCACTAAGTTCAGTATGTGCTTTAGCTCCACCTAACTCTTCGGCTGTAACTATTTCACCTGTTGCTGCTTTTACTAGTGGGGGGCCCCCTAAAAAAATTGTCCCCGTTCCTTTAACAATAATATTTTCATCACTCATAGCAGGAACATAAGCCCCTCCCGCAGTGCAACTTCCCATCACTACTGATATTTGAGGTATACCTTGAGCAGACATTTGAGCTTGGTTGTAAAACACACGACCAAAATGATCCCTGTCTGGAAAAACTTCAGACTGTAAAGGTAAAAATGCACCACCACTATCAACAAGATAAATACAAGCTAAGCCATTTTCCATTGCAATCTCTTGCGCACGCAAATGTTTTTTAGCTGTTAAGGGATAATAGGTTCCCCCTTTGACTGTGGCATCGTTAGCAATAATAACGCACTCTTTGCCAGAGACCTTACCTATACCTGTAACAATACCTGCCCCAGGAGCTTCGTTGTCATAGATGTTATAAGCAGCAAGTGCAGAAAATTCTAAAAATGAACTGTCAGTATCGATTAGAGTTGCTATTCGTTCCCGGGCTAAAAGTTTACCGCGGGACTTATGTTTGGCGGCAGCGACTTCACCCCCACCCAGTTTGATTTTTTTTAATTCATTTTTAAATAGAGCAGTTGTACTTGAGAGATGTTCAAAGTTCGCGATATATTCAGCGTCACTTCGATCGATTTTTTTGCCAATAATTTCCAAACGGCCTCCTTCTTGGAGCTATGCAGTAAATATGTGTTCTGGACTAAAAAATACCATTTCTAGATTTGTTAAGGTAGTTTTGATAGTATCTGAAAAGGAGTCAAAATGAAAACGCTAGGACTAATATTTATTTTTGGCTTAATGGTTTGGTCCTGGACATTATTTTATTCTCCAAGTGATGGCGTATCAGAACAGACAATGATTGAGATTCAAAATGGTCTACAAGATCAAATTTTAAAAGTCATGTCGGCGCAATCAGAAACTTTGAATAACATCGTTTTTAAAAAATTTTGGACGAAAGAATTGAGTGAAAGTAAAGTTCAAGCGCATTTTCAAATTGCTTTTGAGGAACAATTAGAAGGATCAACAAATAAAATCGAGCGTAAAGGTAACGTCCTTTTGATTAAGGCTGACGAGTCCAACAACGAGCAGGTTTGGATTGTGGATTCGATAAAAATTGAAGGTGAAAGTATCGAATTTGAAGAGGGTTTAAAATTTACTTCCTCTAAATCACAAGACTGAGTTGGGTTTGAATTTTTATAAAGTCTTAATGACAGGGGAAGTTTTAAATGCAGAAGGTCATCTTCTTCAAGATAAGACAATAGTCGTTAAGGTACTAGAATCAATTCGGCTTGAGAACAATCAATATTTGACTGATAAAAATGAAATTGTAGAGCCTTTTAATTACATTTTTTTGATTCATAAAATACATTCTTTCAAAAACAAAAAACTCGTAGTAACCGCACAATATGACATTCAACTTGAATTAGATGCGGAAAAAATTTTTTTAAATCATAAAGATCAGTTTATTATCTACACGACTTCCGGGTTACCGGTATTGCTTTCTGCAGAAGCTCAAGATCAATTATTTGAAATGGCGGATGCTTTTTCTGATGAAGATATTATACTAGATGGAAAAATTTTTCCGACTCAACCTTGGCTTCGTCCTGATTCAGAGATATCCCATCCAGATTTTTGGACCCAAAAATACGAATCAAAATTAACACCATGGGATTTAAATGAAGCTTCGCCTTCACTTATTTGGGCTTTACAAAAGTTTAAACTTCCTAGAATGCGTGTAGCTGTTCTTGGATGTGGTCGTGGTCATGATGCTTATCACTTTGCTTTGCAAGGTCATAAAACTACGGGTTTTGATTTTAGTGCAAAAGCTCTTTTGGAAGCTCAAAAGCTTTATGGTCAATCTAATAATCTGACTTGGGTGCAACAAGACGTTTTTAATTTTAACTCGGATTATTTTGAACAGTTTGATTTAGTCTTTGATCACACGCTTTTTTGTGCCGTTGATCCAGATAAAAGGCAAAGTTTGGTTAAGACCTGGGAGCGGCTTTTAACCGATCAAGGACAAATTTTGGGGATCTTTTTTACCATGCCAAAAACCAATGGGCCGCCTTATGGTTCAACAGAGAATGAAATAAGTGAGCGACTAAGTGCTTATTTTCGAACCGATTTTTGGATGCGATCTCGGGTATCTGCGCCTTCAAGGATGGGCAAAGAACTTATCGTTCTGGCTACGAAAATTTAATAATCAAAATAGAACGTAAATTCCTAACAAGCCCTCCAGGAGCATAAAGCGATCATTAAACGCTGGAGGTAATAATAAAGTTATATCCAAGATATTGAAAAGTTCGCAGAGGTTGTTATAAGCCAAATAGAGCTCATATTAAGAAGCTCGGGTGATAAAAGCTATAGATAATTCTTATATGATATTTAGATTTACAAATTAAAATTTAGATACTACTTTGCACGAGTATTAATCTTTTTATAATCAAAATTGAGGGGCTCTTATGACACTGATTAAACCAATTCTTTGTGCGATACTTTTGTTTTCATCTGAAGCTGCATTTGCCGAACCTTGGGCTAGATTTACTTGTTTTCTTCAAATTATTGAAGGCGAAACTGAAACTATAGATCAAAAAAATAAAATCGTTCTTGAAGTTGGTTTGCCTCAAGAGGGTTATCCATTAGTTTCTTTAACTTTTAATGATTTGGATCTGCAACCGCTTGTTAAACAATATCAGTTTGAGTTTTATTCACAAAAGTCACCAGATAAAGATAAAGAAGACATAAGAAACTTGATACGGAGCCATCTTGTTTGGCTAGAAAACAATGATTCCAATCTAACCTCAGAAGCATCAAATCTTACAGGTAGGAAATTATCTGTTGCGAAAATTGAAACAATTATTAAGGTTTTGGATGGAATCGAAACTAGAGAGTACAAAATCAATAAAATTACAACTCATGTTGATGTAGAAGACCCATCTAAAGCCAGAGAAAGATCTACTTACAAATGTTTAGAGCCTGAAATTTTCTAATTCCAGCAGCTTAATTTTTAAATCCATTCCTCCAGAATATCCAGAAATGGCCCCAGATTTGGATATTACTCTGTGGCAAGGAATGATTATAGGAATTGGATTTTTTGCATTTGCCATACCCACCGCTCGATACCCTTTTGGGCAAAATAGTCTTTCGGCCTGTTTTTGATAGGAAATAGTTTCGCCATAAGGGATCTTAAGAAGTTCGGACCAAGCATTTTTTTGAAAAGTCGTACCCTTAGGATCTAAAGGCAAGGAGAAAACTTTTCTTTTATGATCAAAGTACTCTTGTAGCTGCAATTTTAAATCTATAAATAATTTATGATTTTCGTTTTGGATTAGATTAAGAGTAAAGTCAGATACCTTAACTTTGGGCAACCAGTTAAGTTCAATGAGGTGAGTATCACTAAATGAACTAATCATAGGACCCAAATGGGAATTAAAAATACCGTAATAATACATATATTACCCAGGCTGCTAATGCGTTGCAAAACAATAGTTTATTGAATCAAATTAAATATAGCATAGCTTTTAGAGCGATAATCAGTAACTGTCATTGAAATATAAATTAAAAATTCTGTCTGATGAAATACATAGCTCAAGGAAACAACATGAAAGGACAAGATGCAATAATTCAAAAAACCCATCTTAAAGATTACTGTAAGTTAAAATATAAAATTACTAATGTTGATTTAGATTTCAGCTTAGATAGTAAACTAACTATTGTTAAATCAAAAATCCTAATTGAATCCATTGACCCAAATCAAGATATTTTTTTACATGGCGAAGCTTTGGATTTACAGTCCATACATCTTGATGGACATAATCTTGCAGAAGAGAATTATGAATTATCCTCTCAAGGACTTACCTTAAAAAATATTAATAAAACAAAATTTGAATTAACAACACTTTGCCATATTTCACCAGAAAAAAACTTGGCCCTAGAGGGTTTGTACTTAAGTGGTGATATTCTTTGCACGCAGAATGAACCCGAAGGTTTTAGGCGTATAACTTATTTTATAGATCGTCCTGATAATATGGCTATCTATAATGTGAAACTAACTGCAAATAAAAAACTTTATCCTTATCTATTGGCTAATGGAAATTGCACTGGATTTGGGGATTTACCAAATGGTCTTCACTGGGCCAGTTGGGCCGATCCATTTCCTAAACCATCCTATCTCTTTGCCATAGTTGCAGGCCAATTAGGTCATATCAAAAATAGTTTTAAGACTAAGTCAGGAAGAAATATTGCCCTTTCAATTTATTGTGATCCAGGCCAAGAGAGTCGATGCCATTTTGCAATGGAGTCTTTAATCAAAGCTATGAAGTGGGACGAACAACGATTTGATCTCGAATATGATTTAGATCAATATATGATTGTTTCTGTTGGTTCTTTTAATGCAGGAGCCATGGAAAATAAAGGTTTAAATATTTTCAACTCAGCATTAGTTTTAGCCGATCAAGCAACAGCCACAGACTCAGACTATATGGCCATAGAGAGTGTGATTGGTCATGAGTACTTTCACAACTGGACGGGAAATAGAATCACTTGTCGAGATTGGTTTCAACTTACGCTAAAAGAGGGCTTAACTGTTTTTCGCGATCAGGAGTTTTCAGCGGATATCAACTCAAGAGCTGTGCAGAGAATTCAAGATGTGAAAGGTTTAAAAGAGACACAATTTCCAGAAGATGCTTCACCAATGGCTCATCCCATACGACCAGATAGTTATGTTCAAATAAATAACTTTTATACGGCTACTGTTTATGAAAAAGGAGCTGAAGTCATACGTATGATTCATACCTTGGTTGGCGAAGAGGGTTTTCAAAGAGGTATGAAAAAATACTTTGAACTTTTTGATGGTCAAGCTGTAACAACAGAAGATTTTTTACATTCGATGAAAATAGCTAATCCGCATTTTGATTCTAATCAGTTTCAAAATTGGTACTCGCAAAAAGGAACACCAAGTCTGGAAATTCATGGTCATTTTGATCAAGATCATAATTCTTTTGAGCTCATTTATAAACAACAGCAAAAATCTTTAAACAAAGATTCCGAAATAAATAATAAACCCTTACTCATTCCATTAAAAATGGGATTTATTGCTCCAAATGGTGAAGAATTTAAACCCAAGTTAAAAGATGATGCGCAACCTTATTGGGATCAAGGCGTCGTGGCTCTAACGAAAACTGAAGGCAAAGTTAAATTTTACGATGTACCAGTTAAACCTATTTTATCATTAAACAGATCGCTTAGCTCCCCTATTTACCTAAATACAGATGCAAGTCTTGAGCAAGACTTGCATTTATTTAAATATGACAAAGATCATTTCAACAGGTACGAAGTTGGACAAAAAATAATTGCGGATTGGATTGGTGAAAATTTAGCGTCAAAATCAAAATTAGATTTAAGTCCAAAAATCATTACAGCCTTTGCAGAGATCATCAACGATCAATCAATAGATGATCACATGAAGGCTTTACTTTTAAGTGTACCGACAGAGTCAGTATTGCACCAAAGACAAAAACCAATAGATTTTATAAAAACAAAGCTCTCTAGAGATTTGTTTTTGAACACAATAGCTCAAGCTTTTGAGTTACAGTTTTTGCAAATTTATAAAAATTTATATCCTAAAACTAAAGGTGGCTTTGCCTCTGAAAAAGTGGGTCCCAGAGCTTTCAAAAACTTATGCTTAAGCTTTTTGGCTCGCTTAGGTGATAGTTATAAACATCTTGTATTTGATCATTATCAAGAATCAGACAATATGACCGATCAATTTACAGCTATTTATTTGATTAATAACTATTTTGAATCTGAAGCCTTATCGGTTAACAACTCATTTTATCAAAAATGGCAGAATGAGGATTTAGTTCTTCAAAAATGGATTACAACGCAAACTCTTGGTTCAGATGAAAAAGTATTTACTAAGGTGAATCAATTAAAAGCTTTGCCAGAATATGACAGCTCAATTCCTAATTATGTAAGATCATTATGGGGTTCATTCTCTAGAAACTACTCTATGTTTCATCATAGCTCCGGGAAAGGTTATCAAATTTTTGCTGATCAAATCATCGAGCTAGATGGTATCAACAGAAGTATGGCGGCAGCCCTAGCTAAAACTTACAGAATAAAAACTTCAGTCAGTGAACAGAACAAAAAGATGATCAATTCAGAACTAGAGCGAATTTTAAAATTGACCCATATTTCTAGTAACCTAGCTGAAGTTGTGGATCAAATTTTAAACTCCTAGGGTCAAGAAAACTTGATTTTATCTCTATATTAAGTTCTTGAAGTTTTTTAATTTCTATTTCTATGTCTGTTTCACGAAGATCTTTTTTATATCCTTTGTTCTACTACAAAGTATTAGAATATTAAAAAGGCGGATGAAAATAAATTTTAATCAGACTATAAATTAAATTATTAATCTTCACTATTATCTTCTGAAGATTCTTTGACGAATCTTTCGATATCATCTTCGTCTGAAGCTTCAACTTTAAAAAGCCAGCATTCGCCTTCAGAGTCCTCAAATAGCATTTTTGGATTGGCAATCACAGCCGAATTAATTTCTAGAACAGTTCCAGTCACAGGTGAATATAAATTAACGGGTCCATCATCCGTGTGAACTTCACCACAGATCTCTTCACCTTCAATTTCTGAATTTTCAGTGGGCAAATCTACATGATAAATTTCAGTGGCGTCTTCCAGACCGCTTTCTAAAACTCCGATTGTGACTACTGAATCTTCGATGCTAACCCACAGGTTTTCCATAAAAGTTATGATTTTATTTTCCAAAGCCATGGGTCAAACTCCTTTGTTAATTATACGTCGTAATACAATTGAAATTCAAAAGGTGTAGGTCTTTGTTGCATAGGGCGAACTTCTTTATCCCACTTGTAAGACAACCACGCTTCAATTAAATCTTGGTCAAATACATCGCCTTTTCTTAAAAAATCTGAATTGTTTTCTAAGTTCGTTAAAGACTCATCTAAAGTTGCTGGCACAGAGGGAATATTTTTTAATTCTTCAGGAGGCAAACCATAAATATCTTTATCCATAGGTTGTCCCGGATCTGTTTTATTAACTACTCCATCGATACCCGCCATAATCAAAGCTGCAAAAGCCAAATAAACATTAGCGCTAGGATCGGGGGTTCTAAATTCGATGCGTTTGGTTTTTGGATCTGGTCCTGAATTTGGAATTCGAATAGCCGCTGAACGGTTTTTATAACTATAAGCTAATTTTACAGGAGCTTCAAAGCCGGGGACTAAACGCTTGTATGAGTTAGTTGTTGGATTTGTAAAGGCACAGGTAGAAGGAGCATTTTTTAATATACCGCCGATAAAGTTCATCGCCATTTCAGAAAGTCCTGCATACTTGTCACCAGCAAATAAAGGTTTACCATTTTTCCATAGAGAAATGTGTGTGTGCATTCCAGAGCCGTTGTCGCCAAACAGCGGTTTAGGCATAAATGTCGCTGTCTTCATATTTCTAAAAGCTACGTTTTTGACAACATACTTGAACCACATTGTAGTATCTGCCATTGGCACCATTTTATCAAAACGGTAATTGATTTCGCACTGTCCAGCATTGGCCACTTCATGGTGATGACGTTCAACCGAGATCCCATTTTTTTCAAGCTGCAAACAGATTTCATTTCTTATGTCTGTTAATGTGTCCGTTGGTAAGGCAGGAAAATAGCCTTCTTTTAAGCGAGTTTTATAACCTAAATTTGAGCCTTCCTCATCCCGACCCATATTCCACGAAGCTTCATCAGAATCTATTGAATAAAATGCGGCGTTGGGATTTTGACTGTAACGAATATCATCAAAAATAAAAAATTCAGCTTCTGGTCCAAAGTAAGCTTCATCGGCTATTCCAGTGGATTTCAAGTAAGCTAAAGCCTTTTTTAAGACTTGTCTGGGATCTCTGTTGTAGGGTTCAAAAGTATCAGGGTTTACAATATCGCAGATTAAGGAAACAGTGGGCGTTTGAATAAAGGGATCAAGCATAGCGCTGGCAGGATCAGGGATCATTTTCATGTCAGATTCGTTGATGCTTTTCCATCCTCGGATTGAAGAACCATCAAAATTAAAACCTTCTTCGAAAGACTCTTCCGTCAGTTGATGAATAGGAACAGTTAAGTGTTGCCAAGTTCCCGGCAAATCCACAAACTTTAAATCCACCATCTCAACATTGTGTTTTTTGCAAAAACTTAAAACTTCACTAGGTTTCATAATTTGAGGTCCCCTTATAAGGAATAGGTTGAATTAACGTTCAAATCTGTAAAAATAAATCTAATAATCTAATAATCTAATAATCTATATAGCTTCTTCATTCTTTTCGCCGGTTCTAATCCGAATGGCTTCAAGCACATCAAAAACAAAAATCTTTCCATCTCCAATTTTACCCGTTCGAGCTGCATTTTGGATGGCTGAAATAACTGGAGCTTTCATTTGATCCGAAACTACAATTTCGAGTTTTACTTTAGGTAGAAAGTCTACGACGTATTCAGAACCTTCATAAACTTCAGCATTTGCTTTTTGATGGCCAAAGCCTCTGATTTCTGAAACAGAAACACCCTCAACGCCAATCTCTGATAAAGCATCAATAACTTCATCAAGCTTAAAAGGTTTAATTATAGCTTCAATTTTTTTCATAATCAGAGACCTAAACATTAACAAAAATAAATTAATTTGTAGGTAACATTAATATTTTCGCAATGCAAAAGTTAGATATAATTTCTTAAAAATTACACAACCTGTTTTCATTGCAAGAAAAGTCTAATAGAACCTAGGTCTCATTCTTTAAGGATAATTAAAATGAACCTAAGACTTTGGATAATTTAACTAGTATGGACTATGAACCCCTTTTTCACATTGTTCTTTGGCAACCAGAAATACCTAACAATACAGGAAATATTGGAAGAACCTGCTTAGGTTTGCAAGCTAAGCTGCACTTGATTGGTCCTCTAGGCTTTGATATTTCTGATAAAGCCGTTAAACGTGCTGGTTTGGATTACTGGCCCTATCTTAAAAAATCCGTCCATAACTCGTGGGAGGACTTTTTGCTGGCTGAACCTTTGGGCCGAAAATTTTTAGTCACTACTAAATCTGATCAATTATGTTTTATACCTAAATACGAAAAAAATGATTACTTTATTTTTGGTCGAGAAACTAAGGGGCTACCAGATACAATTTTAGACTTATATCCTCAGCATAAGATTAGAATTCCTATGCTTGGCCCGACCAGAAGCCTAAATGTGGCTAATGCGGTATCTATTGTTGGTTACGAATTTGTTCGTCAAAAGCTAATGTGACGCCGCTAGAGAGTTCACCCTTTAGTAGCAATGAGGCTTTGTTTTTGTTATTGTTTTCCTATGAGCGGATTTTTTACAAAAATTTTTGGAACCCACCACGATCGTCTGATGAAAAAATTAAGGCCAACAATTGAGCAAATTGCGGCCCGAGAAAGTCATTTTAAAAAAATGACGGATTCAGAACTTAAACATCAAACGGTTATTTTTAAGGAAAAATTAGCTCAAGGCGCAACCCTTGATGACATCATGGTAGATGCGTTTGCCGTATGCCGCGAAGCTAGTTCCAGAGTCTTGGGTATGCGCCATTATGATGTCCAAATGATAGGTGGATTAATTCTTCACAAAGGTTCCATTGCCGAAATGCGAACCGGTGAAGGGAAAACTTTAGTTGCAACCTTACCAGTTTATTTAAATGGTTTAAGCGGTAAAGGTGTTCACGTTGTGACAGTGAATGATTATCTTGCGACTCGAGATGCTGAATGGATGGGTCAGCTTTATAATTGGTTAGGCTTATCAGTTGGAACCATTGTCCATAATCTTTCAGACACCCAAAGAAAAGCGTCTTATGGGGCCGATATCACTTACGGCACCAATAACGAATTTGGATTTGATTATCTTCGAGATAATATGAAGTTTGATCCTGTGAACTTTGTCCAAAGACCCTTAAATTTTGCCATCGTGGATGAGTGTGACTCGATTTTGATTGATGAAGCTAGAACACCACTTATTATTTCAGGTCCATCGGAAGATTCCATCGATAAATACTATGAAATTAATAAAATTATCCCTCATTTAATCAGAGATGTTCACTTTACTATGGAAGAAAAATCCAAAACAGCCTCGTTAACTGAAGAGGGTAATTCCAAAGTTGAGCAACTTCTTGGCGTTGAAAATGTCTATGATATTGAGACTATTGGATTATTGCATCATATCTATCAAGGATTAAAAGCCCATTATCTTTACCGACGTGATGTGGACTATATGGTTGTCAATGACGAGATTATTATTGTCGATGAATTTACCGGGCGCCTGATGGAAGGCCGTCGTTGGAGTGACGGCTTACATCAAGCCGTGGAAGCCAAAGAGAAAGTAACTGTCAAAAGTGAAAACCAAACTTTAGCTACCATCACATTTCAAAATTATTTTAGAATGTATAATAAATTATCAGGTATGACGGGTACAGCCGAAACGGAAGCTGTTGAATTTAAGAAAATATATAATCTAGACGTTGTTGTTATACCAACTAACAGACCAATTGCTCGTACCGATAAAAATGATGTCATTTATAAAAATGAAATGGCCAAATTTAAAGCTATCGCCAAAGATATTTTAGAAAAATCTCAAACAGGTCAGCCTATTTTGGTGGGTACGGTCAGTATAGAAAAGTCTGAACTGATCTCTAGTATGTTGGAAAAAAAGGGCATTAAACACAAAGTCCTGAATGCAAAACATCATGAAAAAGAAGCTGAAATTGTTGCCCAAGCGGGTAGGTATGGTGCCGTAACTATTGCAACTAATATGGCTGGCCGAGGAACTGATATTGTTTTAGGTGGTAACCCTGAATTTATGGCAAAAGCCGAGGTTGCTGATGAAACTTCTGATGAATTTAAAAAAGCCATGCAAAAATATAAAGCTGAATGTGATCTTGAAAAACAAAAAGTAATTGCGGCTGGGGGTCTATATATTATTGGCACCGAAAGACACGAAGCTAGAAGGGTCGACAATCAGCTCAGAGGTCGAGCCGGAAGACAAGGTGATCCTGGTGAATCTAAATTTTATCTTTGTTTAGACGATGATTTGCTGAGGATTTTTAATGGGGAAACCATGAAGCGAATCATGGAAAGATTTAATTTTCCCGAAGATGAGCCTATCGAAGCCCGTATGGTGAATCGATCTATTGAAGGGGCGCAACGAAAAGTTGAAGGTCACAACTTTGATATTAGAAAACACCTACTAGAATTTGACGATGTCATGAATCAGCAAAGGACTATTATTTATAGCCTTCGCCGAGAAGTTCTTGAAGGGGACCTAGAGCTTTTAGAGCGAAAGATTTTAGATCTTTTAGGAGATACTACCTCTGATATTCTTGATTTTTATGCCAACGAGAATGTTAAACCAACGGAATGGGATTTAAATGGACTTTCAAAAGTTCTAGATAAACAATTCGGTGTCATTTTAAACTTTTCTGCCGATTTGCATCTTACATCGCAACAAATTACAGAATCCGTAAGCACTGCAGTTAAAAAAGCTTTTGATCAGCAAAAGCAAGAGTTAGGCCCCGAAATATACCCTCAAGTATTAAAAATGTTTTATCTACAGACCATTGATGGGTTGTGGAAAGATCATCTTAAAGGTGTCGATAAATTAAAAGAGGGAATTAACTTAAGAGCCTATGCTCAAAAAGATCCTTTAGTAGAGTATAAAAAAGAAGCTTTTAATGCATTTCAAAATATTTTGGCTTTGATTAGGTCAGAAACTATTGAAAAAATTCTTAAAGTTAAAGTTAAGCAAGTCGATCAGATTCAAGCTATGGAAGATAAGTTTGATGACACTGAACTAGATTATATAGGAGCAGAAGATTCACCATCTAGTTTTGCAAATGACCAGATGATTATGGGAATGATGAAAACTAATTCAGCCAAATCTGAAGATCAGGCCTATCAAACCAATAGAGATAATGGAACTCAGGAATCAAATCTTAATCGAGAGCAGCGTCGACGACAAGAAAAGAAAAAACGCAAACTTAAATTTTAGTTAATTCTAAAAAGGATTTTAAATTGGCATCCTGTCCAAAGTGTCAAACACCTCTTAAAGATGACTTTGGTCTTGAAACCTGCTCTGGCTGTGGGGTTGTAGTTTTTGTTAACAACGATGAGGTTTCACTCCAAGATGATGGAATCCCTTTGGAAGTTAATGCTAATATGGATTCCAGCTCAGATCTTGAATCAGATTTAGTAAGCCTAGACTCTGATAACAATGATGTAGTCATCAATGAAATAAATATATTAGAAGAGGGTCGAATCGATGCTAAGTTTGAAGATGAGGCCTTTGTTGAGGGTAATAGTGAAATCAATTCTGAACCCAGCCTTTTGGATAATGTTGAAAATACAACCGATCTGCTTTTTGATGAAAACGATATTGAGGCCGAAGACTCTTCCGAAACTTTGTCGGCAGAAAGCCAGTTAATTCCGACCTCTGCGGATGATTTTTTGGCTGAGATGAAGTTATTTGGTGAGATGGACTCTGAAAAATTTCAAGATGCTATATATTTTTTTGATATCGAAATCGCAAGTATAGATTCCAAAGATATCAGAGATGAAATTTTAGATATATTAGACGATAGCAAATTGAATTTAAAGATCGATAACTTTAAACAAAAAATTAAAAATGGTATTCTATTATTACCAGCTATTCCAGCTGTAAAAGCTCACATTATTGTCCAAAGGATCTCACATCTACCATGCGAAATCTCTTGGGCCTTAGTTGAAGTGCATGATTTGGGAGCCAGGGACGAAGAGGTACTTGCAAATAGCATAGAGGATGAAAACTCAAATGATTTTGGGCTTGAAACAGACGATTTATCTTAAAGCCCTATAAATCGAGAATTAATATCATTTCGCAGGTTTATATTTAGGTTTAGGCTGATTCTTTTCAAGCTCATCTAATTCTTCTGGAGATGGAACTCTTTCTTCAACCAGGTCTACGACTTTATTGTTTTCAAAAACATACCTGACTTGCCAAACGATAGGTCGCGACGATTTATTTTTTGCGGGCTTTTGATAAACATAAATATAATATTGGAAGTTTGAATCTTCGGATGTTTCAGTCGGCGGGCCGAAGCTTTTGTAAACTTGTTCTTTTGTCCAACCTGTTTGAGATTCTTGAAAGTGAACCTCAAGATTGTTGTGGGAACAAGAAGCAATACAAGCTGCTAGAAAAAATAAAACTGGTATAAATTTAAACATATTTTAACATTAAGTAAGTTATATAAAAGTGTCTATAGGGCTGTTTTATTTTGGTTCATAATTTGAATTTCATCATATGCATAAACAAAATAGTTCAAAGTTGATTTATTAAAAGGTAAAGAGTAAAAATAAGTTCCATTAAGGAGTTCAAATAATGTCTACAGATCCCTACAATAAATCTGGGTTTAGAGTTTTTATCGGTTGTATGGTGTTTACAGCGATTTTTTTCGTTTACATCGCATTTATCCATCCTGGGGTAAAAAACATTGATAAAAATCTAGTCAAAAACTATGATCCAAATGTTGAAGTAAAAGCCTTTGACTTGGCTTCTGTTGAAAAACCTTGGGTTTCATCTCCTGAAATGATTAAAGCTGGCCAAAAAAGTTATTCGGCTAATTGTGTTGCTTGTCATGGTGCAGACTACAAAGGCATTGCAGCTATGGGAGCTCGTAATTTAATTGAAGGTCAGTGGAAAAAGGGCGGAACATCTGTAGCTTTATTTCAAACCTTGCAAAATGGTCTGGCTCAAGATCCAAAAGTTCCAGCTATCATGGCTTCGTTTAAACATATTCCTAAAAATGAAAGATGGGCTTTGGTGCATCTAATACGCTCCATTACCCAAAATAAAACAGCCGAGGATGAGAAAGAGTTAGCCATTTTTGCAATGAGTGATAAGGCAGACTAAAAATTAATGTCAGCTAACCAATTTGTCGTAAGACTTTTTAAAAAAACATTTATACCCTCACTTTTTATTCTTGTGATGGTCCCAGATGTTTTTGCCTATGATACGGAAAATCCCACCAAATATGATATTCAAAAAGAGCAAGCCAAAATGGAAAATGTCGGGCTTGATTTTTCGAAAAAAGGCCAGTCTCTTAATCTAAATTTACCATTTACCAATGAAGCTGGTGAAACAAAATCTTTGGGTACTTTTTTTAAGTCTGGGAAACCAGTTTTATTATCTATGGTTTATTATCGATGTCCTAGTCTTTGCAGCTTGCACATGAATGGAGTAACGGCTGCGTTAAAAGATTTAGAACTGAAAGCAGGCGAAGACTTTCAGTGGATTACAGTTAGTATGGATGCTTCAGAAGTTAATTCTTTAGCGGCCGATAAAAAAGAAAGCTATATAGAGGCTTTTGCAAAAAAAGATGAAGCACGCACGGGTTGGAATTTTTTAGTTGGTAATGCTACAAGTGTTAAAGAACTGACTGAACAGCTTGGATTTTCTTATAAATGGGACGAAGAGACAGAACAATTTGCTCATTCTGCAGCTGTTTATGTTATTGGTTCTGAAGGTCAAATTTCCCAAATCATCCCTGGCGTTGAGTTCGAAGCTAAAACTTTAAAACTTGCTTTAATCGAAGCGGCGGAAGGAAAAGTTGGAAGTTTTATTGATCGTGCACTTATGATGTGTTTTCAGTTCAATCCTAAGAAAAATAAATATACAATTTACGCTTATAACGTGATGAAGATTGGCGGGTTGATCACTTTGCTTCTGCTTGGTGTTTTCCTAGTGCCTTCGTGGTTAAAAGTTTTTAGATCTTAAAGGAGTGTTCATGCTGGGCTTTATTTTTAGTTCACTATTTAACTTAATATTTGTAAATGCGAACGCGAGCACTTACATGCCTTTTCAAGGGACTGAGCTTTCCGAGTCAATAGACTCTTTGTATGGCTTTTTGATTATCACCAGTTTAATTTCGTTTGTTTTACTTATTGGCGGCATGATTTGGTTTGCGTTTAAATACAAGCGCAGAACAGACAATGACAGTACACCTAACATTCATGGTAATACAGCTCTTGAATTTTTATGGAGCTTTATCCCATTTGTGATTTTTATGATCGTCTTTGTCTGGGGCATAATAATCCATAAAGATATGCGCAATATGCCTAAAGATGCTTTTGAAATACAAGTGACTGGCTATCAATGGGGTTGGAAATTTGATTATAAAAGTGGTGTGCAAACCAATGGTGAATTTGCAGTTCCTGTCGGTGTTCCCGTAAAATTGATTATGAAATCTGATGAAGTTCTTCACAGTTTTTTTATTCCCGCGTTTCGTATCAAACAAGATGTTGTTCCTGGGATTTATACTTCTCTGTGGTTTAATGCACGTACCCCTGGTGATTATCAGGTCTTCTGCACCGAGTACTGCGGAACCAGTCACTCAAATATGTTAGCTACTTTAAAAGTTATGGCTCCTAACGATTTTGAAAATTGGTTGATTGAAAACTCTAAAGTTAAAGATCTGCCATTAGCCGAAAGAGGACGCTTAATCATCGAAAAGGGAACGTGTGTGTCTTGCCACAATATTTCAAACGAAAGAAAAATTGGGCCTGGATTTGCGGGGCTCTGGGGCTCGAACAGAGAATTTGCGGATGGATCAAGTGCTGTAGCTGATGAAAATTATATCCGCGAATCGATTTTATATCCGGCTAAAAAAATTGTTAAAGGGTATGCTAATCAAATGAATGCTCAGAATCTAAGTGAGTCAGAGCTTCAAGCAGTTATAGAATATTTTAAAGCTCAAGCCTCTTCAAATGAAAGTAACAAAGATACAAGTATGAATCTAAGGGAGCAATAATATGGCAAGTGCACCGGGCGTAAATTATTTAAACGAAAGTTCAGGTTTATGGTCATGGTTGACCACACTGGATCATAAAAGAATTGGAATTATGTATATGATTTCAGTACTTTCCTTCTTTTTGATCGGTGGAATTTTTGCTCTGTTGATGCGCTTAGAGCTGATCAATGCGGGCAAGCTTTTCATTGAAGCCAACACTTACAATCAGTTTATGACTTTTCATGGGGCTATCATGACCTTCATGGTGATCATTCCTGGTGTTCCAGCTTTTATTGGTAATTTTATTTTACCTCTACAGCTAGGCGCTAAAGATGTGGCCTTTCCTCGAGTTAATTTGCTCAGTTGGTACTGTTTGATGATTGGGGCTATAATTTCGTTCTCTTCGCTGATTTTTGGCGGAGCTGATACAGGTTGGACTTTCTACACTCCTTACAGTATCGACAAAGCGGCCGGTGGAACTTTACTTATGGTTTTAGGCGCTTTTGTTATGGGTTTTTCATCAATCCTAACAGGATTAAATTTCGTCGCCACAACCCATAGACTTCGTGCTCCAGGTATGACTTTTTTTAGAATGCCACTGATGGTCTGGGCCTTGTATTCAACAGCAATTATTCAAATCATTGCGACTCCCGTATTAGGGATTACATTGCTGCTTTTAGCTCTTGAAAAGATACTTGGAATTGGATTTTTTGATCCAAAACTTGGTGGTGATCCCGTTTTATTTCAACATTTCTTTTGGTTCTATTCCCATCCCGCGGTTTACATTATGATTTTGCCAGCCATGGGAATCGTTAGCGAACTAATTACAACCTTTTCTAAAAAACAGGTATTCGGTTACAAAGCCATTGCCTTCTCATCAGTGGGAATTGCTGCAGTAAGTTTTTTTGTATGGGGTCACCATATGTTTGTTAGTGGTCAATCCCTTTGGGCCGCTTGGCTATTTTCTTTGATCACTATGCTAGTTGGTGTTCCAACAGCCATAAAAGTTTTTAACTGGGTCGCTACTTTATACCAAGGATCTATCGAGTTTCGATCTCCAATGCTTTATGCATTTGGATTTATCTTTTTGTTTACCATTGGTGGTGTCACTGGGATTTTCTTAGCAACCCTTGGAACCGACGTGCATTTTCATGATACATACTTTGTTGTGGCCCACTTTCACTATGTAATGGTGGGTGGGACATTAATGGCTATTATGGGTGGTATTTATTATTGGTTACCTAAAATGTTCGGACGTATGTACAACGAATTTTTGGCCCAGATGACATTTGTGCTTATCTTTTTAGGTTTTAATGTCACTTTTTTCCCACAATTTATTCTAGGTTCAATGGGAATGCCAAGACGTTACTACAACTATCTTCCAGAATATGAGAGCCTTAATCAAATTTCTACTTTTGGATCATGGATGATTGGTGCCGGGTTTTTCTTAGCTTTAGGTGTGATCATACATAGCATAACTAGAGGAGAAAAAGCACCTGATAACCCATGGGGATCTAAAACATTAGAGTGGCAAACATCCTCGCCGCCTCCTCATGAAAACTTCAGAGAAACACCAGTTGTAACAGGGGGTCCATATGAGTTCAGCAGTTAATAGAACACAAGGCGAATACGCCCATCACTATGATAGTGCTGCTCATGAATTTGAGACCAGTAAGTTTGGTGTATGGCTTTTTATGGCGACAGAAATTTTAATGTTTGGTGGACTTTTTGTAGCTTACGCTCTTTTTGCTTCAAGATACCCTGAAATCTTTGAAGAAGGTTCAACATTTTTAAACTGGAAATATGGGGCAGCCAACACCGTTATTCTTCTTTTTAGCTCCTTAACTATTGCTTTATCGGTTTACTTTTTACAAAAAAATAATACTAAAGCGGCCGCTTTAAATTTATTTATCACTTTGCTATGTGCAGGTGGTTTTATGGGCATAAAATTTATTGAGTATTCTCATAAATTCCATGAACACCTTTACCCTGGAAAGTATTTTTCACATGAAACAACGGTAGAGAATTTAGCTCTATATTTTTCCCTATATTTTTCAATGACAGGTCTTCATGGTCTGCATGTTTTGATTGGTATGGGTTTAATCACTTGGATTTTAATTCGTACTTTAAGGGGTGAGTTCCATAGCAAATATTATACACCAGTTGAAGGTGTGGCTTTGTTTTGGCATTTGGTCGACTTAGTTTGGATTTATTTATTTCCACTTTTATATTTAGTTTAAAAAATTAGGAGAAATGTGTATGGAAAGCTCTAAGGAATCTCATAGCAGTCATGCTCACGCAGAAGGTGAACATCACACGCTACCTTTTAATGTTTACTTAAGCGTTTTTGCTACTTTAATTTTTTTAACGATTATAACTGTTTGGGTGGCGCAATTTAATTTCGGGGCCTTTAATGGTTTAGTTGCAATGGGTATAGCTACTTTAAAAGCGGCTTTAGTAGGAATGTATTTCATGCATCTTAAATATGATAATAAACTTTATTCAGTAGTTCTTGTGGGCTCAGTAGGTTTTTTGATTTTATTTTGGTTTTTCACTTATTTCGATTTTATCACTCGAATATCTGAATCAAGCACGTTATAAGATCGGATGCTTAAAGCTTACTTAGAACTTACAAAATCAGGCATTGTTATATTTGTTATATTTTCTGGTCTTGTGGGTTTTGTTTTAGGTTCACCCTTTGGTAGACCTTTTGAAATTCAAGATGCTATTATTTTTCTGATAGGGCTTTACTTGCTCAGTTCTGGCAGCCTTGCGATCAATCAAGCTCAAGAGTGGCGCTTAGATATCAAAATGAATCGCACGGAAAAGCGACCAATCCCCTCAGGCAAAATTAAACCTTGGCAAGCCTACGTTTTAGGTTTTACGTTTTGTCTTTTAGGACTAGCTCTTCTTTCGACGTTTAATCAAACAGCGGCATATCTTGGTCTGTTTACAGTAATTTTATATAATCTGCTTTACACTTTGTATTGGAAAAAAAGATGGACCTTTGGAGCAGTGCCAGGGGCTATTCCAGGGGCTTTACCTGTCAGTATAGGTTTTGCCTGTCAAAATGAAAACTTACTTGATCCTATTCATTTACATATTTTTTTGCTGCTTTTCCTTTGGCAAATGCCCCACTTTTGGACTTTAGCTATACGGTTCAGAGATGATTATGGCAAAGCTGGAATCCCAGTCTTGCCTTACATTTTAGGAGTTCATCGAACTATCTATCATATTGGCTTATACGTTTTTGTTTATTTGGGTGTGGCATTGAGCGCACCGCTTACAATCCAAGCCACGGCTTTACATTTTGCTATTGTACTGCCTTTTAGTATTTTAGTTTTGTATCAATTTTATGTCTTCACTCAGAAGCAAGAAAAAGCTTGGTTAGGTTTTTTCTTATCTGTTAATTTTAGCTTACTTGCTTTTCTGATGGCTCCATTAATTGATCGTTGGGCTATTTTCTATATTTAAAATACCATCACTTGATTTCGTTTTTACAAGATTATTTGTTGTATGTCATTTTGTTACGATCTTTTATGAGTCAATTCTATTTATAAAACTATAATTACTATTCAATTAATCCTTATTTCTAAACTAAATGTTTGGGTTATCCGAAAAATACTTAGCATTTAAATAGGAGAAATTTAATGAAAATATTAATTTTACTGACAATGTTTACAACGGCATTTTTTTCTAACTCTATAGCAAATGCAAATACAAGAGGCGAGCGTATTGAAAATCGGGCCGACCGCCGCGCCGATAGAATTGAAAATCGTGGGGATCGAAGAGCTGCTCGAGTAGAAAATCGAGTTGAGCGTCGTGAAGATCGTAAGGAAAATCGTCAAGAACGTCGCCAGGATCGAGCTGAGAGACGACAAAAGCGCCGCAATTAAATCTAACTTATTGAGCATAGGCAAAACAATAAGTAGATTTTTTATATAAATCTATCAAACCGGTTAACTTGAACATTCAAGTAGCCGGTATACAAAAGACTTATTTAAAGTAATTCCATCTAGATTAAGAAGTCTAGAACATCGGTGGCACCACTGAAGAGCTCCCTCAAATCGGTGGCACCACTGAAGAAATCCCTAACATCGGTGTTACCATAAAGAATTCTATAAGATCGGTTTCACTGAGCCAATTATATTTTTATGTGTTATTTTTTTAGATAATTAATTTTTTATTTACACCTGTCTAACAATTTACGCTTTTGCTCATTTGTTAGCGTTCTTAAAAACTAAAAAACTCATATATTCCAGATATTTAGAGAATTCAGTGAGTTGGTCCAACAATTGAATTAGTTATCTTTATATAAGGATATCTATGACGACGGGTTTTTGGCTTAAAAAAAGTATATTGGGTTTAAGCCTGCTTTGGTCAATTGAAAGCTTTGCTCGAAATCAAATGGAAGCCGCCCATAATCCAGCGATTCTTAAGTTCCCTTCCAAAGTAATTTCTATACGCGGTTCTAATTTGCCAATAGATATTTTTAAAGCAACGCTTTATCCTTTTATGCAAACAAACTGCAGTGAATGTCATGGTGATAACGCATTTTATCCTGTGGGACCCAAGCATTCCGTATCTGATTCAAAAAGTGCTTTTGAGGTCTTTAAAAAGTTATTAAACCCAAACGACCTTCAGAATTCTAGATTTATTAATATTGGCAAGAACAAACATTATTGTAAAGATCACCAATATAATTGTGAAAACCAAGAGCAAGTCACTAATGAACTCAATAGGCTATTTAAGAGTTATGTGGGAGCTGTAAGTTCTTCTGCAGAATCTAATACTAATCCTAATCTAAATACAAACCAAACTGGAATCTATAATTCTAACCCTATGGCTTTAAACCAAAAATCGTCAAAGGTTGATACCTCTGCTTTTACGATACAGCCCAATGAACCCACGACCCACGCAGTTGAAATCGATGTGGATAATGTGGCATTAACTTTGACTACTAAAGTTCGTGAATTTGAACCTGATTTTATTAAATTAGTTAAAATCTCTTTAAGTAGTGATCAAAAGATCGATCTTACATTTGAAGGTATCGAAATTAAAATTAACGGCCATTATCCAACCAAAGCAACTGGCCTTGAAACTATGCAAAGAGATTTATCCTTTGATGGTCTTGATAGAATGAATATGACACTGACTTTAAATAGAGAGGTCATCCTAAATGCTAAGCCTGGGGATCAATTAACAGTTAAATTATTAGGATTAAAACAAAAAGAATTAACTTCTATTGTGTCTTCCTGTGAAAACGAAACCTTTGTTGAGCAAGTTTTAGAGAAAGCATCACTTTACTTACCTCATATATCGCAAGTGGTTTATGGAAACCCTAATAGCTATCAAAAAGATGCTTCTTCTAAGCGAAGTGCCAAACATATTTGTCAGCAAATCCTTCTTAGAATTAATACAGATGCCCCATCAAGGTCTATTTTAGTGCAGCAGTTACCAAAAGATATGCAAATGGAAGTGGCTCAAAATATTCAAAAATGGCTGACCTTAGACACTGATACAAGGGTTTTTGAGCCCGTAGTATTAACTGCCAATCAATACGATATTTTTTGTTATGCTTTAGCCAAAGACGTTTACTGTTTTGGCGATTCTTATTCATCAAATGACCCTAAACACATCCCTGTTCCAAAGGGAGTTAAAGAATTACGAGTTGGAAATGGATTAGTTGTAATACAAGATATGGAAAACAACTGGTTATTTGTTGGAGAAAATGTATATAGTTTACCGCCCAATTTAACGTCCTTAAATTCCTTTGTTAATGAAGATAAAATTATAGACATACAATTAAGTTATAATTTTATCTGCTATTTAAATTTAAAATATGAACTCTATTGTGGTGGTGATGAATATGATTTTATTTTTTATAGTTCAAATAGTCGGATTTTTAATAAATTAAGCAATGTTAAAATTAAATCATTTAATTTAGATTCCGGAAAATTAAAAGCTTTAGACTTTGATGGTAAGTTATACTATTTCTCCGTTTCCCCCAATGATTTAGGAGATACTCTAAATACTATTCTTTCCTATGAGTTAAACTTCAATAAAAAAATTGAAAGTTTTCAACAGTATGATGATTCTCTTTTCGTTTTTACTTCGGATCAAAATATATATGGATTTGTTGAATATTTAAATGGTTTAAGCACATTAAACCCTTTGTTCGGTGAAGATTTTATACAAGGTAAAGAGATATCTGAAGGCTTTAAATTTAGTCAAATTGAATTTTTCTATAAAGGTATTTGTGGTTTAACAGCAGAAAAAGATCTATTTTGTCGAGGTCGAATTCCTCTTGGTTTAAAATATGAAAATAGTGAAAGTAGAGAATCTAACAAATTTACTAAAATTAGTAACGCTCCCAAAAATATAAAAAAAATATTTGCTGGTTCGAGTACAATTTGTTTTATACTTGAGACCAATGCAATTACATGTGCAGGCTCTAATGGAAAAAATGGAATTAAGCAAAATATTACAGACAATAATGGTCGTTTGATACATACAGGCGAAATAAAACCCATGAGTTTTGAAGCGCCAAATATTATTGCGCCAATTAAATAAAGTTTTTTAATAAAATATGTAGATAATTTATATTTTAGGTTTTTTAAAAATTTTGAATTGATATAAGAAAAAAAAGTTTAACCAAAGGATAAAAAAATGCAATCATCATATTTAATTTTAATTATTTGTCTCAATTTTTTTGGGATCAATTATGTTTATGCAGCAAAACATTCATTTAAAAAAGCTCCTGAACAATTGAAGCATTATATTAAGACAGATATAAACTTGAAACAGCACTCAAAGCCGATAAAAAAAATAAAGAGTAAACCAACGAAGGTATGTTTGGGTTGTGATATTTTACAGCCTGGCGAAACTGTTGAGTCCTACTGTCTAAATTTTACGAGCTCTTATGCTGCAGAAGAATTGTGTTTAGCTAAAAAGCCGAACCTACAAAATATAATGGCTTGTCATGGTTTAACAAAGAGCACTGTGGGTGAATTAATTTGTCTTAAGAACGAAGTTAGTTCGCTTAATGTAAAATTATGTTCAATCAATAGTACCGACGAAGTTAATGAGGTTTTTTGCCTTTTAGGTATGCCCGAGATAGAAATTCAAAAATTTGGCGACTGCTACACATTAACTGAGGATTATGAAAGTGAAAGATTGTGTTTTATTGAAGTTTTAAAGCAGAAATTTGGCACTGATGAAAATATTATTCAAGAGTTGCAAAACCTTGAACAAGCTATTGAAACTGAAAATGCGAAAAAAGAAAATGGCGTTGATATTTAATCAACTTGGGCAAAAACTTTTTGCAGGAGTTGAGTCGTTCTTTGCGAAGGATTTTGGCGGATCAACCTTTCTTCTTTAGCCATATAAAAAAATAGACCTTCAATAGTTTTTTCGGTCACGTGTTGGGCTAAATCAGATTGAACGGGTTTTACTAGGGGAAATTTATTGTATTTTTCGATCATTTTGTTCCAGTTTTTTGTAACTTTATTTTTTTCTAGCTGTTCTGTTACGACGGGATTAAATTTAGAAACTAGTGCGGTGAAAGTTTTTTGTTTTAAAAAACTGGTGATGGCGGTCTCGTCACCTTTTAGCAGTTTAGTCGCTTCCATAAAAGTTATATGGCTAATGGCATTTAAAAACAGTGGTGTGGCTTCTGCGACGGCTTTTTCAGCAGCTAAATTCATAGATTCGTAGAATTCATCACACAAACTACTAAATCCCACTTTCCTAAGTGTTTGCTCTAATTTTAATGCTTCTTTTGGAAAAGTAATGGCTACATCTGGGTCATTCATGAATCCTTGGCTTTGACTAAGTGTTTCAACGCTTTTAAGCGTCGCCATTTCTAACATTTGTTTAAAGGCTGAAATTATCTCTTGGTCAGTGACCAATTTTTCTTGAAAAACTTTTTTCACATCTTCAGTTATAGTTTTAAGCTCTATCTCCGCACATCCCAAAATAATTGAAAAATAAAGCGAGAGGATTAAAAATTTTAAACTAGGATAAGTCATTTTAAGCCTTTAGTTCTGGATTGTCGGGTTGAGCATTAGGGTGAGAGTTTTGAAAAGTAGTTAATTTCAAACAGTTTTCGTTAATTTGCATTAAAGCTTTAAACGGTTCTAGATCCACGCCAAACCTTTGGCTGCTAAAAATCTGAGGAACTAAAAATAAATCAGCAGCGCTTATAGTGTCACCAAAACAATATAAGCCAGATTTATTGGAAATAAATTTTTCAAATGAAACTAAGCCGTTTGTAACCAAATCGTTGATCCAAGCTTTTTTTTGTGGATCACTGATTTGGTAATCATTAACCAACTTATTTAAAATTCTTAGATTCTGTAAAGGTTGAATCCCACTATTAATAATTTCGCAAGCTTGTCGGACATAAGCTCGTTGTATGGGGTTTTTAGGAAGCAAGGGGGAAATATCTGGTTTGATTTCGTCTAAATATTCAATAATGGCCATGGATTGTGAAATCGGAGTTTCATTGTGGATTAAGGTTGGAACTTCTTGTTTGGTGTTGATTTTTTGATATTCAAGAGTGTTCTGATGTCCACCGTTTTCGATCAGATGAATTGGTATATAGCTATAGTCGATTTTTTTTAGTTCTAAAGCAATGCGAACTCGGTACGAGCAAGAGCTTCTATAGTAGTTATATAGTTTAAACTCCATAGTTTTGCTCCTTATAAAATGATGTAAATAAGCCTAAAAGTTTTGAGTATTGTTTAGTTTATGATTATGTACTAATTAGCAACTTAAGCTTAAAGTATAATCTAAATTTAAAAAAGGGGTGATCATGAAATTAGGAACACTAAACGATGGGTCTCGGGATGGTGTGCTTGTTGTTGTCAGTCAAGACAACTCAAAATACGTGACGGTTCCTGAAATAGCCAAAACTATGCAATTCGCTTTAGATCACTGGGATGAATTACAAGCCAAACTAGTAAAAGTTTACCTTGATTTAAATGCCGATAAATTACCTTCAGCCAAAGTTTTATCTGAAGAGCTATTTCATTCCCCACTTCCTCGGGCCTATCAATGGGCCGATGGATCGGCGTTTATTCATCATATACGTTTAGTTCGAATGGCTCGTAATGCCGAAATGCCTGATACCTTGGAAACGGTCCCCTTAATGTATCAAGGCGGCAGCGATGATTTTTTAACCCCTACTTCTGATATTCCTCAACTTGATTTTGCCCACGGAACAGACTTTGAAGGAGAAGTCGGTGTCATTACCAAAGACGTCGCCATGGGTATCAGCCCTGATGATGCTTTGGACCGAATAGCGCTTTTTGTTATGATAAATGACGTGTCCTTACGAGGACTTATCCCTGAAGAACTTAAGGGTGGTTTTGGATTTTTCCAGAGTAAACCATCTTCCTCTTTTGGACCTTTTGCGGTCACAAAAGAGGAACTCGGTGATTCATGGAAAGGGGGTCGAATATGTTTGACTTTAGAAATAGAATATAACGGTCGATTTTTTGGTAAAGCCAATGCCCAAGAGATGTTCTTTCATTTCGGTCAACTTATAGCTCATGCAGCAAGCACGAGAAATCTTGGGGCTGGGACTATAATTGGCAGTGGTACAGTGTCTAATGAAGATAATAAAAATGGCTATAGCTGTATCCAAGAGATTCGAATGATCGAAAAGATTGCAACGGGTGAGTTTAAAACCCCATTTATGAAACATGGGGATACTGTTAAAATGGAAATGAAAAATCTAAAGGGCCAGAGTATCTTTGGTACTATTTATCAAACTGTAAAAGCCAAGCAGCTATAAAAATAAGCATCCATGGCTTTTTAAATTTACAGGTCTTTGACCCCTGTTGTGATGTCAGGTCACGAATTTTCGCATACAACTTTAATAATAACTTTAATTCAATACATTTTATGTATATGCTTTATGCACTGGAGATATATCTATGAAAGTCCACAAACTTAAGGTTTACCCCTCAAAAAATGAACTGCCACGCGAAGAGCAACTGGCTTGGAAATTTGCAGAGCTAGCAACTGACCCTGTAGCTGTGGATAAAGATGTTGAAGATATGATTATTAATAGAATTATTGATAATGCGTCTGTGGCCATTGCGGCCATTAATCGTCGGCCAGTGGCCAATGCTAGATCCCAAGCTTTAGCTCATCCTAGAAGAGGGGGCGCCCAAGTCTTTGGTATGCCGAAAGATCAAACTTTTTCACCCGAGTGGGCCGCTTGGGCCAATGGCACTGCCGTTCGTGAACTTGATATGCACGATACTTTTTTGGCAGCAGATTATTCTCACCCCGGAGATAACATTCCACCGATTTTAGCGGTAGGACAAACCTTAGAAAAGTCAGGTAAAGATCTGCTTCGTGGGTTAGCCACGGGTTACGAAATTCAAGTCAATTTAGTTAAAGGCATATGCTTACACAAACATAAAAAAGATCACATTGCCCACCTTGGGATTTCTGCTGCCTGTGGGATTGGTACAATGCTTGGGCTTCCAACAGAAAGAATTTATCAAGCCGCACAACAAGCCTTACATGTAACTTTTGCGACTCGCCAATCTAGAAAAGGCGAAATTTCAAGCTGGAAAGCTTATGCTCCGGCCTTCGGCGGTAAAATGGCCATTGAAGCTGTCGATCGTGCTATGCGAGGCGAGAATAGTCCATCACCTATTTACGAAGGTGAAGACAGTGTTTTGGCCTATATGCTGGATGGTAAAGATTCATACTATGAAATTCCAATTCCAGAAAAAGGTGAAGCGAAACGTGCTATCATGGAAACTTACACCAAAGAGCATTCCGCCGAATATCAATCCCAAGCCCTTATTGATTTAGCTTTTGATTTAAGAAAAAAAATTAACAACTTAGAAGACATTAAAGAGATTATTATTCACACAAGTCATCATACCCACTATGTGATTGGTACCGGTGCTGGTGATCCTCAAAAAATGGACCCTAAAGCTAGCCGTGAAACTCTTGACCACAGTATAATGTATATATTTGCCGTGGCCTTGGAAGATGGTCGCTGGCACCATGTTGATAGTTACACTCCAGAAAGAGCCAACAAACCTTCTACAGTTAAACTATGGCATAAAATTAAAACGGTTGAAGATAAAAAATGGACTGAAATGTATCATGACGTGGATCCTAACAAAAAAGCGTTTGGTGCAAAAATCGAAATTCTTATGCAGGACGGATCTAAAATTATCGACGAAAAGAAAGTGGCAGATGCGCATCCTGCAGGAAATCGACCATTTGTTCGTGCCAATTACATTCATAAATTTAAAACTTTAACGGAAGGAATTATCACGGCAGAAGAAAGTGAAAGATTCTTAAAAGTAGTCCAAAATTTAATAAACTTAAAAGCCGGTGAATTATCACAACTTAATATTGAAGTTCCTATGCGGTCGTTGCTTAATAACGAGCGCGACAATCGAGGAATTTTTTAAAATACTTTTAAGGACATTATGATCAATGCAAATACCAATGCCTTTGAAAAACGAAAAAAGCTTCGTTCTGATTTAAACTCAGGACGACTGCTTCGATATCCAGGTTCATTTTCCCCTTTAGTCTCTATGCTCATTGAAGAGATTGGTTTTGATGGGGTTTATATCTCTGGTGCTGTACTTTCCAACGACTTAGGTTTGCCTGATATTGGTTTAACAACTTTATCAGAAGTTAGCCGTCGTGGCCGAGAAATTAGTCGAACGACAAATTTACCCAGCATTATTGACATAGATACGGGCTTCGGCGAAACCATGAGTGTTTCGCGAACCGTTAAAGAGATGATAGATCTTGGCATAAGTGGCTGCCACATCGAGGACCAAATTAATCCCAAAAGATGTGGTCATCTAGATAACAAATCATTAGTTCAACCTGAGGAGATGATTAAAAAAGTTAAAGCGGGTGCCGATGCTAAAACCGACCCCAATTTTATTTTAATGGCTCGCACAGATGCTCGAGCTTCAGAAGGCTTAGCAAAAGCCATAGCCAGAGCTCAAGCTTATGTGGATGCTGGTGCTGACATGATCTTCCCCGAGGCTTTGCAAGACGAAAAAGAATTTGAAGCCTTTCGAAAAGCCATCAAAGTTCCTCTGTTGGCCAATATGACAGAATTCGGAAAATCAAAATTACTAGATCGAAAAACTTTAGAAGCTTTAGGTTATAATATGGTGATTTATCCAGTGACGACTTTAAGGTTAGCCATGAAAGCTGTTGAAGAGGGGCTAAGACATATCGAGCAAGAGGGATCACAGAATAAAATTCTAGATCAAATGCAACACAGATCTCGATTGTACGAAATTTTGAAATACGAAGATTATAATGCTTTTGATCAAAATATTTTTAATTTTAAAATTTAATAATAATCAAAGTACTAAATAAAATTAAAGTTTAAATTAGAAATTAAAACTTTAGTATTAAAAACTAAAACTAAAACTAAAAATGAATATGAAAAATAAATAGAAAATAAACAATAAACATTAAATTAAACTTAACGGAGCTTGTGATGGAATTTGAAATCGAACCAGATGTAATGAACGTAAAACCGGGATTAGAAGGTGTTGTTATGGACAAAACATCTATATCCAAAGTTATGGCAGCTAGTAATTCACTAACCTATCGTGGTTACCGGGTTCAAGATCTTTGTGAGCAGTGCTCTTTTGAAGAAGTTGCCTATTTAATGTGGCATGACGATTTGCCAACTCCAGCTCAGCTTAAGCAATTTGTTTCTGAAGAAAGATCCAAAAGAGCATTACCAAAGAATGTGATTGAAGCTTTGAAGCAGATCAATAAAAACTGCCATCCCATGGATTACTTGAGAACCGGAGTTAGTATTTTAGGCTGTGAAGATGAAAGAATTTGGGACAATTCCCCAAAGACCAATTTAGATAAAGCCACTGCTCTTTTAGCTCAAATTCCGACGCTCATTGCTTATTCATACAGAATGAAACATGGCAAAGAACTTATCCCACCTTCAAAAGATTTATCCATGTCGGAAAATTTCTTTAAAATGTGTTTTGGTGAAGTTCCTGCGGCTGAAGTTGTAAAAGCTTTTGATGTGTCTTTAATACTATACGCAGAGCACAGCTTTAACGCTTCGACTTTTGCAGCTCGAGTTATTACTTCAACCACTTCGGATATATATAGTGCTGTGGTGGGAGGAATAGGAGCTTTAAAAGGACCATTACACGGTGGTGCCAACGAACAAGTAATGTATCTATTAAAAGAAGTCGAAGACCCTTCCAAAGCCGAAGCTTGGATGCATAAAGCGCTGGCTGAAAAACGCAAAATTATGGGTTTTGGTCACAGAGTTTATAAAAATGGGGATTCAAGAGTTCCAACCATGAAAAAGTATATGACAAAAATGGCTGACTTCACAGGTGCTAGAAAGTGGTTGGACATTTCAAATGCTCTTGAAAAAGTTATGGTGGCCGAGAAAAAAATCTATCCTAATTTGGATTTTCCTGCAGGACCTGCCTATTATATGATGGGTTTTGAAATCGAGATGTTTACTCCTATTTTTGTTATGAGTCGGATCACTGGTTGGTCGGCCCACATCATGGAGCAAACAGCAAATAACCGTCTTATTAGACCCTTAAGTGAATACATAGGTCCTAAAGAGCGAGAAATTAAAAAATAACATTATTCTAAAGAAAAACTCTTTACGACTCTTGTTTTAAAGGTTATCCCCTCAATAGTTTAACTTATAAATCTTGCTAGGGGGATTTTATGAAATCATTATTAAGTGTATTTTTATTATTAGCCAGTTCTGCTTTTGCAGAAACATCATCTGTATATTCAAGTATAAAATTCGAGGACTGTGTTGCAGTTAATGCAAGTTATTTATTACCTAAAGGTGAAGCCGAGATTGATTACTATGAAGGTGTTTGTCCTTCTTTTGCTGGATATCAACTTGGTGTAGCTGGTGGTGATTTAAGATATGCGGTCACATTAAGTTACCAAGGAACTGAAATCGAATTACCAATATTACTACAATTTCACGATACAAGTGAGCTCGTAGAATGGAGATTCACAAGAACTAAAACTAATGAAGAAACTAATAAAGTTGTGTTTTCATCTTTAATTTATAGACTTAATGTGTCTGAATACCTAGAAAGTGGTGAAATTAATAATAAATCAAAACTAGTAGTTGTTCGTCTAAACCAAGAAAAATCATGTGTTATAGGCATATTAGATAATCAAGCTCAAATGAATGAAAAAGCACGTTCAATCGCAGATAATAATAACGCTCCTTGCTTGCAAGATTTTAATAATTAAATGTTATTTGAATTTAATCCTGATTGAAATAATTTTTCGGGATTAGTAAAATTTAAAAAAATATTAATAATAAAAAAAGGCCGCGAGTAATTGCGGCCTTTTTTTTATCGTAAGTTTTTTTTTCTTACATAGGCATAATGGTCTCTAACTCATCGGCAGTTAAAACCACGCAAGTATAGCCTTCAGCGGCTGCTAAGGATCTGTTGAGGCTACCAATATAAATAGTTGTCTTCATAGCCGGTGTAATATTGAACTCGCCAACAGCGTTTGCGGTAATACTAAAAGTATTATTAAGGTCTATGATTCCAGCAGCTTCTAAAACAATGGTTTGTCCTGAAAAACTAGCTTTTGTTACGTCTAAAGTAATCATCTCCAGCACATTTTGTGAACCAGGGGCATCCGTCACAATGTATTGTCCCATTACAGGAGTTGAAGCGTCTTTCATGGGAATGAAAAGTTGTTTCGTCTGTGACTGACTACTGCATAAAATAAATTGATCCGCGATCTGAGATGGATTCACTATTTGCGCCATTGAATTAAAAGCTAATAAAGTAGTTAATAAAAAAGAAATTGATTTAAACATATAAGTTCCCCTTGGTTATAATTTATATTATTAGTAGAACTTAGCTTAATTCATAAGACAATAGTGTAATAAATTTAGATTAACTTAACACCGCTCATGTTTAAGTTTGGCTCAAGAAAGATTTTTAATAAAAATTGTACTTTAAATTAGCTTCTGGATTGGTTTTTGTGGTTTGAAGTTAAGAAATTTTTAAAATATGCATATATTAAAATCATAATCACATTAGTTTTTAAACTTTATTAAATGCATCGAGGTAAGAGTGAAGGTATCTGTTAAATTTTTAATTTTTGTTGGGCTTACAATGTTTTATCCTTTTTTAACTTCAGCCCAACCAATTGTCGAAGTTAGCACTCAAAAAAAATTCAATCTTACGGGCTTTGTAAATCTTCTTTCGCCTGGTGATGTCTTACTGGTGGGTGAAACCCATGCAACTTCTGGTTATGAATATACAGATCAATATGACCAACAGAAACTAATCGCTGAACTAGTACAGCAATTTACCAATGTCAGCGTAGCTATGGAGTTCATATCATACCCATCGCAAAACCAAGTTGATCTCTTTTTAAATGGAAAAATCTTAGAAACTGACTTTTTAAACAAAATCAATTGGAGCCAAAACCCTTTTGAGGCCTATAAACTTCAGGTTTTATTACCAACAACTGGTTCTGGATGGACCTACGGCATCAATAGCCCTCTTGAATTGACAAGTTGGGTTGGCCGAAATGGCTTAAAGCAGCTGACCCCAGAGTTAGCAAAATGGCTGCCAGAAAATTTTCAATTAGGGAGTTTATTATATAAACAAAGATTAATTGAAGAGTTATCGTTTTTATCTCACCCAGGTATGAATTTAGATTATTACTTTGAAGTTCAATCTATTTGGGATGATACGATGGCATCGGAAATTGCTAAAATCATGAAAAAAAATCCTAGTCAAATTCTTGTAGTGATCGTAGGTCAGTTTCATGTCATGTACGAATTAGGCCTACCGGCTAGACTCCAAGCGAGAGGTGTAAACAACGTAAAGTCATTGGTTCAACTCTCTAGCTACAAAGACTTATCACAAACAGAATTAGATGTATTAGTTAACCATCCCAAATACGGGTTAATAGCAGATTTTATTTGGTATTAATAAACTTCTTTCAGCTCGTAGGATTGGCGATCACTGAAACTTCAGTCAAACATATTAAAACTTCGGATTTAATTTATACCAGCAGTTTAGGTTTCAGTTAATAGATCGGACTGCCTTTCTTTTACTTCATAATTATTGTCTGTCTCAATCTTCCTTTGCAGAAACAAGTGGTTTATTCTTCATAAATGAAAAATATGGTTTCTTTATTTTTAATTTTAGCGTTTCAAAAACCATTTGCTCATGCTGATCCCGAATCGGTTCTTATAAAAAATATCGACATTATCGATGGTACTGGTAAAACGGTCATACCTGGTCTAATAGACACCCATACACATCTTCACTCTGTACCTGGAAATGTTATTAAAGACGGAATACCAAAACCACCCTTTGAGTGGTTGAACAGAACAAAGTCGACTAAGAAAATAGGTTTCGAACTTTAGACATAGACGTTCCTCAAGATAAACAAGTTTTTAATGTTTGTATCAAATTGAGTCATTCTTAATAGAAAAACATTTTTATTAAATGTTCGCTAGAAATTTCCGATCAGATTTAACTAGACAATTGTCTTGAATTTTATAAAAGGTGCGTGTTTATGAATAAAAAATCAAAAGCTAGAAAAAAAATGGGCGAGAAAAATCTTAACTCTGAAGTTAAGAAAAGTAAGGTTGTAGTAAATGATTTGATTAAAACGAAACCTAAAGTTCATCCATTTGCACATTTTTTTGAAAATAAGCATTCGGATAATAAGTTGTTGGATCATTCGCAAAAACCATCACTTCATAATATTCCATACAGAAAAAAGGCTGTTTAAGTTATTTGAATTTCAAATCTTACTTAAATTGAATTTTCCACCAAGGCTTTAGATTGAAGTTTATTGATCTTGAAGATGTCCTCTATGGCGTAGGAATGCAAAAAAGGTTCTAATCCAAAAGCCAGTTCTGGCACATTTATTGCTTTTAAAAAATTAGATTTTTGCAAGCAATAGGATGTTACATGAAAGTAATAGTTATTTTTATACCGATTCTTTTAACTTCTTTAGCCTCATGGGGAAGTATTTGTAAATCATATTTATCAACGGGTGAAATGACCTTAACCAGTTGGGAGCGAGACATACAGGTCACAGCTATAGTTGGCAAACCAAAAGAGAATAAGGGTGGTATTAGTGGCTATATTAGAAGCTATTTAGAAAGAGATATAAGCGTTAATCTTTCAGATGACTTTACTAAAAACTTGAGTGCATATTCGATCAACAGAGATCCTACAGTATTTAATGAACTACAAGAAATAGTGCCTGCAGGTTTTGAAATTAGAATCTATTTTAAAAGTGAAAAATATAACTTTACATATAGATTAGTCATCCGACGAGATCCAGACGGAAATCGATGGGCTTTAGCTACAAATGTTTTTGATGGGAATCAAATAGATGAAAATTATTATAACTCAGCTTCTCGTTCAAACTATACTATCAATGAAAAAATGTTTCTTGAAACAGAAGTTTTTAACCAAACAGTAAACAATCATCATAATGATAATGGGATAAGTCGACTTTATCACATTATGATGGAAGTTATTTTGAAACAATCTTTTGAAGAAAGTTTAGCTGTGTGGAAGAAATCTATACCAGAAAATTATTTACAAAGAAATGTCCTTAAACTTTTTATGTATGATCATGGCTTAAGATTTACTTTTGAGGGTGGGCTAAGTAGTTTCCAACAGCAAATTTCAGACGAGGAGCAAAAAATATTAAGTGCAATTAAATATTTAATTGCAAATCAACTAGTGTTTCACTCTTCAAATGCTATGGCTTCGGGAATAAGCGCGGGGATCTATTCACAAACAGATCGTCAGCCAAGAATAATCTCATTAGCTGGATATGACTTTAATTCTGAGCTTTTAAAAGCAATGGATAAGGCTGGCATTTTGTATGTCAATGGCGAATGGGTAAAGTGGTTCATAGATTTATAAAAAGTTTAAGAAGTAGATAAGTTTGATTCTTTCATTTGAAGCACTGCTTGAGGCCGTTGCAGGCCGTAATATTTTCTCCATTCATGTATACCGCCTTGTGACTATAACCATTAACTAAAACGGCCGTTATAATAACACGCGTCCATCTTAGTTCAGCGTCCTCAGACAATATTTTAGCAAAGTTCATATCTTTGGAACTAAGTGGGTGAATAATGTAACCACTATCATGAGCAATTTCTACACCTGGGTGTGAGTGAATAAATTCGATCGCAAAGAATCGTTCATTATATACAGAAAAGAAATCATCATAAAAATCATTAAGTGCTCGAACTGAAATTTCACCTGCAATTAAATCGTTGTCCCCGACATAAAACTTTCCAAAATTAACTGATTCGCCATTAAACCTATGTGCACGGATAGTTAGTACCTCTAAGGCCTTAGAGGTGCTAAAGGTTTTTTCTAAAGTTTTAGCTTCTAAGATATCTACAGCAGATATAATTTGATCACCAGAGCCATAATTCATTATCCACCCACTACCCTCTGGCAGTCGTTTTAAAGAACTAATTTTAGTGGCTTCATAATTTTCGATTGTTAAAACCTTTAGACTGGTCCAACGACTTAATCTTAAAGTTTTGGAAACTTGTTCTATCATTTGGACTAGGTGACTCTGAAAATTGGCGTTGTTTTCGTCTAGCGGCTTTAAAGATAAATAATCACCACATGTAGCTTCTGCATTGCTCTGTATTGAAATGAAAAAAGATAAGAAGATCAAAAATACAAATTTTCTATACATTAAAATCCTTTCACAAAATGAAAACTTATAAATCTAATTAGCATTGAATCCTATTGACCGTTTTCAGAATTGTAAAATAATGGGATAATACTTCCCAGATTTGTATCTCGAAATATCAGGTACGTATGTGCTCGTTAAATTAAGGAGATCAATTTCGAAATTTGAAAGATTTGCACCATTTGCAGTTACAAAACACTCGTGTGTCTTAGCTGAGGTGTTTTGATAAATAATGCATATAAGTAAAAATGTTAAGCATCGAAACATATGTTTTATTCCTAGGGGGGCGGGTTGCAATCACACTGATACAATACTAGTGCCAACTTTTCACTTTCAGTCATCGTGATTTAGTCAGTCCCAAATGTCCTGAGCGCATTTATTGCCAAAGCTTTTAATCATGTAGTGCTCCCAACAGTTACAATATACCTAATAGTGTAATATATGGGAAATTAAGGATAGCCTTTGGCTGCTCTTACCGACTTTGCAAGTTGCTAATGTTTCACTATTTGAAGTTACTAGATTTTTTAATGGCGGACGAGAGTATTCGAATTTATAACTGATTGCTTTGAACTGATGCTTAGCCGTCAAAAAAAGGTTCGAATAAGTGATATTTTCTGAACAGTCACTTTCTTTTTTACAAATGCGTTTTTGCTGAAACTTAAATTAAAATTACCAGAACCAAGTACTTTGAATTAGGCTCGATTTTAATACAAATTTTTGTCGACGGAAATAAAAGAGCAGCCATGGCTTCCGCATTAACTTTCTTAAGAGTGAATGATCATCAAATACTTCCTGAAGAGCATCATCTTTATGATGCAATGAAAGCGATCGCAAATAAAAAAAAGAATAATGAAGATTTAGCAAAACTATTCAGAGATTTAGTTTTAAAATATCATACAAGTGATTAAAAAATTTTAAGTACTTTCCAAACAGGTAGGGTTCATCACGGATCTGAGGGTTCCTATACTGGATAATCGGTATACCGGTCGACTTGTATACCCGATACCAGGTATTTGATTGGCGGAGAAAGCTTGTTAGTAGCTGAACTCCGAGATGTAGTTATAATTGATTTAAAGTAAAAATTCAGTGTTTAACAAATCCGGGACAGGTCTTTACCCAGGCACTATTGTCACCTACACATTTTTTTGAACTACAGATAGAATCAAAGGTCCGCGCTTCGTAAGTAGGCTTGTGATTACCCAATTGTTCAAACTGAATAATTGATTTTTGCTCCTGAGTCGCTTGAATAATTTTGAGTTTGTCACGGGCGCAAATTCTTACCTGTCCTTCGGACTGCAATACTTTGTCAATTTTTTGGATTTGAGAATAGCAGGTGTCTTTGTCTTGATTTGTTGACCCCATAATCTCTAAAACTTCATTTTTATGATTTAATATGTGCATAAGATACTGATGTCGCCAATTGTTTTCGGCCTCTGCGTTTAAGAAAAGACATTTTTGTCGTAACCGATTTGGGTGTACCTGAATGACGTGAAGGTCATCTGATTCAGTATGAAATGTCTTGATACCAAAAAATGGGGTAGACTGGCATCCACCTATAAAAAGACAAAGCGTTAAAACAACTAAGCTATTTTTTAAGTGCTTCATAGGCCTCCCTGTATTTTTTTAGCCCGGCCTTTTTATAGTCAGAATTACTTTTTAATAGGCCCTTATATTCCAGAATTATTTCTTCGTGGGTTGGAGCTTTTTATAGTTTACTTGTAGCAGTTTCCTTTTTACGCTGCAGCCAACGAACCGCCATTGGTATCGAAATATTCGGATCTTTGAGATCTTTTTGTCGAATATTTTTGAAGATAAATTCTTTGGCTTCGCCGTCAGGATCTTGCAAAATTTTTAAGGTTTGCTTTGTGATTTGAGCTATGCCAATGGCAATTTTTCTGTTTCCAGTAGGGTCTGGATGAAAATCTGATTCGCTAGATATTAGCGCCTTTAAAACATCTGGATCGAGTGGTGGGTTGGCGTTGAATTTCTTGTTGAAGTAATCCGTCCACACGGCAATGATGTCATCATAGTTGTCCGCATTTTTATATTTTTTTGTTAGTTTTCCCTTAGTTGGATATGCGAGGTCTTTGTGAACATAGTTTTTAAAAATAGCTTTAATCTCGGTAGAATCTAAATATGTGCCTTTTAATCGACGCAGATGTCGATCTCGCACCGTGATTCCAGTCGGATTTTTTTCACTGATTGGAACACGCATAGAATGTTCACGGACCGAGGTTATCTTTTTACGAGCTTTTTGGGCCATTATTTCTTAAGGTCCTTTGCCTTTAGCTGTCGATGCCCTTCAAAAACAGTAATAATTTCTACTGACACCGATTTTATTCTATAGACAAGTCGATAATTCTCAATCAGCAGTTCTCGCAAATTATTCTGATCAAATTCAGGTACAATTCGTCCGCGACTCGAAAACTTCGCTAAATATTCTCCAGCAGCATAAAGCTCAATGATCCATTCTTCTGCACGACTAATAGAATCCTGATAAATAAAGTTTTTGATACCCAGCAGATCCTGTATGGCATTTTCAGTCCAAAGGACTTTCAGGTCCTTACTCATCTATTTTTTTTTTATTCCTAGTCGAGATTTTGCTTGAGAGGTCGTTAAAACCTTGCCGGCATCTGCATCTTGTAATCCTCGATTGACGGCGGTCACAAACCGTGACGATTCTTGTTCTTGAATTCTATCGAATTCGGCGGGCGAAAGAAGTACCCCAGCTGGTTTACCGTTTTGAGTTATGAGTAGGGGCTGAGATGACGTCCTTATACGCTCTAATAAAGTAGCGGCTTGGCTCTTGAATTCAGCCAACGTTACAACATCTTTTGATATTTTTAAGGCCTTCATTCGGACCTCCTATAAATCTATTATAGTCTATATTGAGTTCGAAAGAAAGAGTTCGCCTACTACAATGTCTGCTTATATCTAAGTTATTGTTATTGTCTAGTTTTTTAATAGTTGGCGGAGAGGGAGGGAAACTTAGTTTATAATTAGAATTAAGTTATATATCTGTGTGCTTAAATGTTTAATATTATTGAGTAATTTTAATTTTTAATAATCAAACCGAAAGGTTCCTAAGTTTTGGATTTTTGTGGATTTTCATTGGTATTGGCTTTTTAGTCAGAGGAATGAAGCAGACGACGAGTTAAAATCAGTAAGTGACAATTTACGTCCGCTTAGAATCAAATAAAATTCAGCTGGCGTTTATATGGCAATAACAAAGCATAAATTTTTTCTTAGCATCTTTTAATTGAATCATTTCTGGCCTGTTAAATGCATCTCTCAGCAATAAAAGCGACTTGTTTAAATTTTTGGAGGATTAAGTGAAAGGTAATATTCGTTTTTCAGCATTCTTGACGATTTTGATAACACTACAAACCATCAATTCATTTGCTGCCGATTTTGTTAATTTGTATGCGGGCCAAAATGTTTTTTTCAAGTCTGAATCTGAAGTCACGAATGGAAAGATAGTAAAAAAGTCTCGCAGTGGTTTTTTAGGAATGAGTGGAACATTCAAAATTGATGTTGTTTCCGATGCGGGAAAAGAACTAAATTTCGAAAATACTTCTGGAAATTTTCATGAAATTCTAATCAAAAATGGCTGTAACTTAAATGAAATTTGTGTGGGGAATGAGGCTTTTGTTGTTGAAGAAACAACTTTATCAGATGGTGCAACTGATACAGTAGTAGCTGTCGGTACAGTTGTGGCTGTTCAAACCAGCCTTCAAGTTGGGCGCTCTAACTGGTTCTCTTCCGCTGTCGTTGAAGTTTCACGAAATAGGGCACTTCCTTTGAAAAAATATTACATGGGAGCTACAGCACTTTTAGATCAACCTATTGGTTTGCGTGATAGTGGTTTTCGTACTGGTTCAGAAATAAAATTTTACGAAGATAAAAGCAAAGAAGTTCGATTTGGAACAATAGTCGGAGCAAGTCTAAATAAATCGAATTGTGGTTCTGATTTGATTTTTGTAAAAATTGAGAATTCTGAAAGCATTATTTCACTTTTGGAAAATATGAATCGTGCTTGTAGCAACTTTAATACACGTCATATTATCCAAAGCCGCGAAGACGAAGGGTATCTTCCTTTAATGGCGGAAGCTTATATAGATCTTCTAAGCGTAGGCAGAGAAGAGCAATACCCGCCCGGATTAACCAGTAGCGAAAGAAGTGCATATAATAGGCATTTTTTAAATACTTTTACCAAAGTCGAGGTTATTCACTCTTCAGATCGCCAGGCAGTTGTCGCCCGTTTCATAGGACGTTCCGGTAGCTCTAGGCCCGTTTTTGACAGATACCTCAAGAAAGTGGAGACCGCTAAGCTTGGACTAACCACAGGCTGCACGCAGGCGTTCATGGATCAAAGCTATTGTATAGGAGATTCGGTGCATGATGAACGATTAGGTTACGCTGGAAAGGTTGTTGCCGTTTTCCCTTCCGGTTACGTCGACCCACATTATCCAGCCTCGCAACGAGGTGAAGGACAATTGGTATTGCTTGAAAAGCCCAGCGAGGTCCAACGCAATGGCCCAGTTCTATGGGCGGTACCTACATCTTATTTAAAAAGATGATGTGTAAGTGGTTACCGGTTAAGGAGCATTTGCCTTTTTTACTGATAATCCAGATTTAGATCCACACATTATTTAAGACAAAAGACCAACAATTGATTATCGCATGGATTTCGAAATAAAATAAAAATTCAAATTCTCGAATCTTTTAAAAACCACTAAAGTAGTGCAAAATAGTAATATGTCAAAATTTTCACCCAATCAGGCGAAGCCACCTAAAAGTGGTAGAAAAAAAGGTGTTCCGAATAAAAGAACGCTCATCCTGAACGAGATTTTAGATGCCGGTGGTTTGGATGTACCGCAAATGTTATTGGCTCTCTTACCTAAGTTGCCAATTACAAAACAAGCAGATGTATTGCTGGATTTAATGTCTTTCTTATATCCAAAAAGAAAGGCTATAGAATTTGATGATAGTCATTCAGTAAGTACTCAAGGTTTCAAAATAAGTTTTGTTAAGCCTAGTCGACCTTAAAACTACACTTGTATTTGCAGCACTACGTTGATATTCCAAATTAAATTTTACATGCGGGCTGGACTTGAATCAAAAACTCAAATCAAAAGAATATCTTGAAACAATAAAAAAAATTAACAAATTGGTTGGTTCTTACGGCTTGATGGATAACAGGTTAAAAGAATTTGAAGATATCAAAACAATAAAAAAAATAAAGAGAAATGTAGATCAAAATATCGAGCTAATCACTAATGCAATTACAAAACTTGCCAGTCAAGAATTCAAATCAGTCGTCTTAAATCAAGGTAGCAAAAAAATTATTTTGATGGATTTTAATGAAGTCCTGTCTAAGTTGATTCAAGTAAAGAAAAAGGTTGATGCAACACAAGATGGTCTCAAAAGACAAACTAGCATGATTTTGAGTGAGACAGAAGAATTGATTTTTAATAATATATTGAAGGATAGAAAGTCAAAAGACTTTCTTGTTACTGAGCTTCTATACAAAATGAAACAAATTGTCGGTGGTGATAAGCAGCTCGCAAAATTTCTACTGGATCATCCTGATTTGGTAACTTTTTTTGATGGTAGATGTGTTGATTCGGAATCTATTAGGCAGTGCACTGGGCGTTATCGCAAGTCTAAAAAAAATTCAATGTACGAACCTCCTAAAAAATAATTTTTATTGCGTCGAACGTACTTATACAAATTCAGGTCAAAAATTCACTATCAATCCTATTGGGGTGTGATGGTTTGGAGGGATTGTCCCTTTAACATTCCAGCCTCAAAAGGAATGTAAATTATGAAAACAAAAGAAATCCAAAATAGAAAGATAAAAGAAGTCTTCAGCTTGTATCGGGGCCTGATTCTAGATGCTTTGGAGCAAGAGCTATTTGATTATAAAAATTGGTCTTATTTGCGAGCTAGAATGCTAAAACTCATATCAAGTGATCGTGGCCTAGAGTTTAAAATAAACGAAGTACTGGAGGATAAAAATGTCTAATTATCCTTTCGAAAAGTACTTTAAAGTGAAGAGTAAAAGCCAACATCAGTTGTCAGGTTTTGCGCCACACAGAGTGGATAAAAATCCAAGTTTTTCAGCAAATACAGCTACAGGCCTATGGTTTGATCACGCGACGGGTGAAAAAGGCAATTGGTTTACATTTTGTAAGATAGTCCCACGCGCCAAGTCCGAGAGAATAGAATCTAAGTATAAATATAGAACTAAGGATGGGCATTGCAGAGTTAAGGTGCGAACAGATTTCATCACTAAAAACGGTGTTAAAGATAAAAAAATGGTTTGGAATGAATCTGATAATTCAGAAGAGCTGGATCTTCTACCTTATAACTACGAAAGTTTAGATAAATCAAAACAGGTTTTTTACGTGGAAGGCGAAAAATGTGTAGATTTGCTAAAATCCATTGGTTTTACAAACGCTGTCACATGTGGTGGAGCTAACAACTGGAAAAAAAGTTATGCAAAATATTTTGCAGGGGCTGAAGTTATTATTTTCCCTGATAATGATAAACCAGGAATGCAATTAGCCTCTAGGGTATTTGAAGATCTGGCTTCGATTGCTTCTCCTAAAATTGCAATGCTGCCCAATTTACGGGAAGGGGAGGATGTCGCTGATCTGATTGAACGACATGAAATGGATTTCGAAATCTTAACTAAATATTTGTCGGACGATTCAATTGTTTATTCAGAGATGCCTCCCCACCCCGATTTTCACTTAGCAGGTCGACTTAGAATCCGTAAATTTTGTGATATCACTAAAAAGCAAATGGAGTATTTCGATGGTGATACAAAAGTTTTTGCAAAAGGAATGGTAATTGGTTTCAGCGGAGATCCATCGGCTGGTAAATCTAGGCTACTGCGGAAGATGATATCTGAACTTTCAAAAGGAAGGGACTTAGTGGGTAAGTCCATTAAACCTATTAAAACTTTAATTCTAACCGGGGAAGATCATCCAGAAGTTGTTATAAAGCCAGATTTGGATAATTATGGTGCAGATCAAAAAAATGTATTCATTATTGAAGACCCAATGGTTCTCGATGCAAAAAATTTAGAACTTATTGGTTCACATATAGATAAATATGGTACTGAGATTATAATAGTGGATACCATAGCAAGCTACATGGATGGTGGAGCAGATTTAAATTCTACGAATTCTGTTAAGAATTATTTTAAACCAATTCTTGATTTTGCAAAAAAGAAAAATATTTGTTTTTGTTTTATCAGGCATTTGAATAAGAATAGTTCCCAGGGGTCAGTTCTTTACAGGGGCGCAGGCTCGATTGCTATAACTGGAACATTTCGTTCAGAGTTTCATGTTTTCAAAAAGAATATTGAACCATTTAACAGATCTTTAATTCATGTAAAATGTAACTTCGCCAAAAATGATCTTCATATAAATTTTGATTTTAATGCCAATGGTACTGTAAACATTGGATCCATAAAACATGAAGAAAATATTGATCAGGTTTATAAGGACTGCACGGGGATTGATTTAGTTAAAAAAGGAGATTCAAAGCCTAGTAAGTTAGACGAGATTAAAAATGCGATCTACAGGATTCTTTCTCATAAAAAAGAGATTGATTCTTCTGAATTAAGCATGATTCTGAAATCGAATGGTTTTTCAAAAGCTTCAATTGATCGGGCGAAATCTGAATTGACGGATAGTATTCAAAAGAAGGATGCCAAAGGTAGGACAGTTTTATGGAAGGTCAAACTTAAAGAAAATTTTGATGATGATTTTCTAAATGAAGAAGAAGAGTTAGATGATTATCCAGAGGATACGGCTTCCACAAATGACCTTACCGAAGAAGAGCAAAAAGTTATGTCTGCGATGGTTAAAAATGGGGAAATTAAACTAAAGACCTGTTTGAGCACCCTTTCAGAGTTTGGATTTGATAGGAAGAGATCCGAAATTCTGATCGATTTGTATTATGAAAGACGATTAAACGATGATCATATGCTTCTTGTCCCCAGATCAAAACTGACAGGAGTTCCCCATGCGTAACCCAAGGATGCTTTCAATAGATGAGCTGTGTGAGCAAATAAATATCTCTAAAAATACAATATATTCGCACGTAAGCGCTAATATGATTCCGCACTATAAAATCGGAAAAAGACTTAGATTTAAGCTTGATGAGGTTCTGAATGCCTACTATGTAGATAGTTACCAGATACTCAATTCTAGTACCACTAGAGATGAGGATCTGGGGCGATCTTTGAAAACTGAATACGCACCACAAATATTTCAAAACTTAGAAGACCCTTTCTCATAATAAGGAGAATCTAAGTGATTGAATTTAGAAACAATAAATACCGGGCCAGATTCTATGCTGGCCGTGGACTCAAAAAAGAAAGTAAATCTTTTGAAACAAAGCAAGAGGCCGAAAGCTGGTTAAAGACGAAGGACGCTCAAAAAACATTAGGACTTTTAGATGCTAAATTTAAAGAAATTCTTTTTAATGATCTTGTGAAAGAATGGTATGAGACAGAAGTTAAATTTAGATTATTAAAAAGCACCCAACGTGATTACAAAAGCATTTGTAATAGATATTTTTTTCCATATCTCAGAACATTGGTTCTATCTCAAATAAAAGCTTCGGATTGTGATAAGGTTTATAAAAATATTCTAAATCAAAACCTTTCCGCAAAGACAATAAATAAAGCAATTGTACTATTGAAACAAATTTTTAATTTTGCGGTTAAAAGAGACTTGCTTTTAAAAAGCCCAGCACGGCATTTAAATACTCACAAAGTCACGCAATCCCAAGATAGTTATTTAAACCATGCTGAAATAAATCTACTTTTAAAAAAGGTTAAGAATGAATGGTTTTACGGCGTAATCTTGATGGCCTTAAATACAGGAATGCGTTTAGGTGAAATTGCGGGTCTTCAATGGGACATGGTTGATTTTGAAAGAAGGACTATTCACGTTGTAAGAAATCAAACTAAAGATGGTTTGAATGACTTTACAAAGACTAACATCAAAAGATCAATTCCCATGAACGATCCTTTGATTCAGTTTTTGTTAAGTCACAAAAAATCCAGGCTAATGGCAAAATATGTATTTATAGATCCAACAGGTAAAAATGTCTCGCCAGACCATTTTACAAATAGGCATTTTAGGCCTTTGGTAAATGGAACGATTGTAGCAAAATATAGATTCCATGACTTAAGACATACATTTGCTTCACACTTCATGATGAATGGTGGGAGCCTTTACGATCTTCAAAAGTTTTTAGGCCACACTAAAATGGAGATGACTTCAAGATATGCGCACCTTTGTCCAGATTATCTTCATGATAAGATACAGATAATAAATTTTAGTTAATATTAAATTTTATTGGAGATGTTAGGTGCTTTTTCGCCGTTTGTTAAGAGAGGTCTTTTGTTAAAATTTAAGCGATTGGGAACGGTTGAGGAAATTCGACTAAAAATAAGTCAGGCATTTAGCGACGCATTCAAACCAAAAAATATTAAAGAGCAAAGTGATGTTGAATCTGTTGTGGATAAACTCGCCGAATACATTTTTGGATATGAAAGTACAACAACAAAGTTTAATAGATCCTTGGATAAAACACTTAAAAATTCATACACAAGAAAATCTTGGTGGGAATACCAACAGGCATCTGGTTTAGGGTCTGTGTGGGAATTCCATGTTAAAATGATGGTAGAGCTTTACGATGTTGAGACCCGTAAGTTGGATGGTCGAAATAAAAAGCAACGAAACACAGATATGCTGCCATTTAAAGACTTGAGTGAAATTATTAAAGACTTTCAAGAAAAAACAAAAAAACGATTTAACTTACAATTTACTTATTTTTCTGAAATTAGAAGTGCAATGATACACGGTAATTTTGACCAACTTAGGATTTTACTTAGCAATGGTAGTACCATGTCAGAAAGTGTAAAGGGCAATGTTATTGCTTTAAGCGGCAACCAAGTTTTCAGTTTAAGTGAGAATCTTAAGGCAGAAGAAAAAAATCTAGTTTCAACTTATGGTTGGTTTTTGGAAGGAGCTAATTCTGACTCAATAGATTTATATTGGAATGAAATTGCAAAATCTTTGAGACAAATCAATCTTGTTATAGATTTAGTACAATCTTCACATGCATCTGAAGAAACTCAAATGCTTTTTCAACAAATAATTGATCAAGGAAAACTACCAAATCTTGAAGAGCAAAAGCATTTTTTACCTTATTTTAGAACTGTAGGATTTGATGAAAACCAAGTTGAGAGGTTTTTCAAAGAATTAGATTCTATTATAAATAAAGAAAAATAGATGGCGGGACCCAACTGGGACCCAGTCTAAAATGACACCGAAAAATGTAAATGATTTTAGCTAGTTGAAAAACTGGCGGAGAGGGAGGGATTCGAACCCTCGTGACGCTATTAACGTCAACACGCTTTCCAAGCGTGCGCCTTCAGCCACTCGGCCACCTATCCGTTAAAAAATAAGTTATATATTCCATGGACTTATCAAATCAAGGTATATTCGCACTGTCTTGATTTTGGCCCCAAGTGGTTATTTGGTGGTTAAAGTATTTTAATTTCAGCCAACCACTCTTAGTTTTGGAATATTTAATTCGATCTGCTGGGCCACTTGGTTCACTCTTTCTGTAGTTCTATGGACATAGGTTTCTGTTATTTTTGACGATTTATGATTTAAAATTCTTCTCATATCTTCCATCGATGCTCCATTAGACATAAAAAGTTCGCTGGTTGAGTGTCTAAGTTCATGAGGTGTAACTCTGCGGACACCTGAGCTGTCACAAAGCCGCTGTCTGCGTTTGCTGGGCGTAATTTAAGAAGGCATCTTTTTAGATCAGGAATAATTGGTGCGCTTCCCCAATCTTTTTGCTTTGGGTGGTCTTTGATACGCCTTTCTTTTCGGCAATAAGAAGCCTTGATTGTGATTATGTTATTCTCAAAATCAACGCAGTCCCATTTAAGTGCCTGAATTTCGCCAATCCGCATACCAGCACAAATTCCTAGCCAGATTACTGGTTCAAGCCAGTGACCGTTGCATTTTTCAAGTATCGCTTTAATTTCTGTAAGTCTTAAAAACTCTCTGCTCTTTTTGGGAACAGACGGTGGTATTACTTTAGCTGCTGGATTAGCTAAGATAAATTCAAAGTGTGCAAAAGCATCCTTCAGCATTTTATGAATAAGGTTGAAAATGTGTTTTTGGGTTTGTGGGCTAAGCCCTTTGTCTTTTGCTGAGTTGATAAGAAGCTCAATATCTCTTTTTTTAATGCTGCCGATCTTCCAGTCTTTCATCAGCGGTAATATGTGATCCCGAAGCATCTGGTTTTGTGACTGCTTCCAGCCTTCAGAATTATGGCTATTACATTCTAACAGCCATTTTTCTTTGTAAGATTCAAAACTCATTTCACCAGCACGAACTGTTTCTTGAGTTAGCCCTTTGTTCCTTAAAAGTAGAAGTTCGGCTTTATAAGCGTCTGCATCCACCTTTCGATCGAATGATTTAGCAGGGAATCGCTTCCCAGATCCATCATTAACTCTAACTTGATATTTTTTGCGTTTTTTTGATTTCATGTCGAACTCCAAGGTTTAGGAGTTCAAGTCATCTTCATATTCTGCTTTCAAAGAACCGTTATGTGGTCTTAGTATTTCTTCTAAAACAACTTTCGGGTCAAATCTTAGCCTATTGCTCACTTTGTAATAAGGTATCTTATTGGTGTGAACCCAGAAATAGACGGTATGTTTAGATATTTTTAAGATGGTGGCTAGTTCTTCAACATTAACTAGTGGTTGCTTTTTGTGCATTTAATGGCTCCTTTGCTTGTTTGTTAGAAGCTCATAATGTTTGAAAGAAGATAAAATGCACTTTCTGCTCGGGGGAAACCCAGTGGGGTTAGTAAAATTGGGGGTTTGTCGAGTCAGCTTGTGTTTTGAACCACTTGTCGTAGCTTTTTCTTAGAGTATCAAAAACTTGGATAAGTTTGAAACTAAGCTCTGGATTATTTGGGTATTCATCCAATAATTTAATATCAATATCCCTATGGATCTTTGTGTTGCCTTCAAGGTGTTTTTTCATTTGTTCAACTGAGTCACCACCAATTTTAGTATTCAGTGAAATTAACCATTTCGCTACAGTCAAAATGGCTTTCTCTTTTGAGATTATCTTCTGTGAAGAATACTTTTTGTCAGTAAAATAAATTAGATAATGAATCAGTTCATTTCGTGCCTTACTATCGACATATCTTTGTTCTGATCTCAAAGGTTCATGGTCCCTAATATAATCGGCATCATCAGAATCAATCGGATAGAAAAAAATCCCTTCTTCATGTTTGTTGTTAAGAAAGTCATTAAAACCTTTGTCATGCCTTTTTAAAAATTTTCGTTTCTCTTCCTTCTCTTTGTTGCTCATAGGAAATTCAAATTTAATACAGTCGAGCAAGATAGAGATGATCACTTCGGTACTCAAGCCACGAGCGTCTTCATCTACAAATTTTTGTACAGAACTAAAACATGAAGCAGTCATCCCCATGGCTTTGTTGGGATGGGCCCCGTGTTTCAAGAGTGAAGCTTTAAAGACTTTTTTTGTAATAGGACGTCCAAGTTCTTCAAGTGGGGTGTACCTGTGGTCACCATGATATTTGTAATGTCCCACTGGTTTTCCCCCGAGCTTTTCTAGCGGTATCGAATAAAAAAACTTATTTTTTCAGTTCAAACCCAAATAAAGGAGATTTAATTGAAAAGCAAGAGAATGGACATTTTAAAAGCAATGTGGGCCAAAAGATTAACACAGGCAGAAATATGCAGAGCCACTGGCATAAAGAGTGAGGCAAGGCTTTCTAGAATTATAAACTTCGTAACAGAGCCAAATGAAGTGGAAATAGACAGTTTGTGTAAATTACTAGGACTTAAAAAATTGTTAAAATTAGAGGAGTTGGAAAATGTTAATCAAATCAGATTTCAATGAGTTTTTGAGTTTAAATAAGAATTTCTTTACTGATAATTTAAAAGAGATTTGTTCAGACACAGAGTCAGATCCTTATGCGGTCTGTTTTCAGATGTTAACTATGATAGGCAATGTATTTGGTCGGCACTCATATTACTTTGTTGAAGGTGCAAAACATTATCCGAATTTATTCACTGCGATAGTAGGGGCGTCTTCAAATTCACGAAAGGGGACATCATATAATCAAGCTTTAAATGCTGTTAAAATATGTGATCCAAGCTGGTCTTCTCAGAACATATTATCAGGCATAAGTTCTGGCGAGGGGATTATCCAATTTTGTTCAAACCTAGAAAAATCAAAGAGAGTTCAAATCAAAGAAACAGAAATGGCGAGTTTGTTAAAAAATATGAGTCGTAAAGGTAATGTAATATCACCTGTTTTAAGAGATGCTTGGGATTCTGGCGATATGATGTTGAGCACGAAAAACAATCCATTAGCCGTAAACGATGTTCACCTATCAATAATTGCACATATCACCCAAGCAGAACTGAAAATTGAATTAAAAAATGCAGAAATTTACAATGGTTTTGGGAATAGATTTCTTTGGGTTCATGTACAACGGTCTAAATTACTGCCTTTCGGAGGGACAAAAAAAATAAATTTGAAGATTTTTAAGGCCAAACTGTTTGTCGCTGTTAAAAAAGCAAAAGAAAATCGTAGAGTTACAATGGATACGGAGGCTAGCAAGTATTGGGAAGGTATATACTTGGAATTAACCCAAGAGAGAGATGGGCCGATAGGATCTTTAACAAGCCGAGCTGAATCCCAAGTAATTCGTATTTCGTTACTTCTTTCACTATTGAATCAAAATAATCAAATTACGATTGAAGATATCAAGCAAGCACACTTTCTTTGGAGATATGTTGAATGGTCTATTGATAAAATATTTAATAAAATAAATAGAGATAAAAATTCAACTAAACTACTTAATTTCTTAAGAAGTCGAGAGCAGGGTAAAGATATTTCTAGGTCTGATATTTCTAAAGAGGTTTTTGGTGGAAACTTGAATACAGAACAAATTGATACAGCCATAAAAAGTCTTCAATCAGAAGGTTTACTGACTACATATAGTGAACCAGGAAAGGGAAGAAAGCCTGTTGAGATGTGGGGGTTATCGGAGTGGGATGATGCTAAACATTAGACAACGACTTTTTGTCAGTTACTACCTTGTAAACTTCAATGCAACCCAATCATATAAAAAAGCGTACGAAATTACGAATTTACGAACTGCTGAAGTGAATGGAGCCCGATTGCTGAGAAATGCTGAGGTTAAAACTGAAATTGAAAAAGAACAGGCTGCTATTATTCATAGAAATGGGCTTGAGGTAGACTGGTTAATTAGCAGACTTATGCAAATTGTAGATACTCCAATGTTCTTTGATTGCGATTCATCAGAAGAAAACCTGTTGGACTATTTTCGTAAAAATCTATCTGGCGTTAAAAAGTTCAGGTACAGAAAAAAAGGCAATTTTTTACATTTTAAAGTTGAAATGCAGGATAAAGTTCAGGCCCTTTTTTTACTCGGTGAATATTTGGGATTGTGGAGTAGCCGCTAATCAATGGTTTTTTGTCATATGAAAATGCCCCTACGTTACAAAAAACTTTTATGCTAAAAGCCCAATATTTCTTAGCCTTTACTGGCTCACTTACGTCGATTAAAAAAAGCTATTAATGTTTCTGAATTCCAACCTAAAGTTCACGATAGTCTAGATATATAGGACTTAAATATAGAAACTAGTTATCCTTATTGAGTCATAATGAGATTAACCCGATCTATTACATCTGAAAGCAAGAGGTGTAGATGTCAAATATATTAAAATTTCCAGCGAGAAAAATGTAACCAAGAAATAAAACAGGTCCTATAAATCCCAAAGTATATTTGATAAGTGAACCTCAATCAGAGGTGACCAAATGACAAATAATAATGAATTAATGGAACTTGCAGTTCAAGT
>JBGSLV010000087.1:0-21112 GCA_041740515.1 Bdellovibrionales bacterium
GTAAAAAAGTGGAGCTCGATCCTAGAGATTATCTTTTGGAAACTGTCAGATCCGCAGCTAAAAAATCAGAACTCTTCACGCCTTTTGAAATGGCGACAAATTTACGCTCCCACCAACCCGCTTAAAGTTTGGGTTACGTTAGGTCCTTTGGACCTAAAGTTTTTGTTTTAGAAATTAAGTTAGTAAGCTGATTGATGCCAAATAAAAGCTAAGAACTTTGTCTCATTTTATTTATAGTTCAGAAAAAATAATGGCACCTACCATTGGCACCTTATCGAAATTGCACCAAAGTATTTGTATTCAATTTTATTTAGTTCAGAGAAAAGAAGCTTTTACTAAAAAGTAAAAACCTGGCATTTACCTCTTTAAGAAAAAGAACCTCGTGATTTTGGCCTCTTGGAATTGAGCCAGAAAAAAGCCTTCAATCTTTTACCTAGCAAAGTTAGTTTTGCGCCTTCGTACCAACTTAAACAACCCTTCACTTTTGACCGTAAAAAAGTTGTCTTATCACCATCTTACCAGGTAAAAGAACCTGGCGATTAAAAGTCATACAGACCAGATAAAAGAACCTGGCACCTAAGCTATTCGTAGTCGGTTAAGGGGGGGCAGGAACAAACTAAGGTTCGGTCGCCAAGGGCATTGTCGATTCGAGCTACTGACGGCCAAAACTTATTTGTTGGTTTAATAACAGAGTTTTTTTCCATAGGAAAAGCAGCTGTTCGTCTGGAATAACTATGATTCCAAACATCTGAACTTATTTCTCCCATAGTGTGAGGAGCTTGGTTCAGAGGATTATTATCGATAGCAAATTCACCAGCTTCAATCATCTTAATCTCGTGGAAGATTGAAATCATAGCGTCGCAAAAACGATCCAATTCAGCTTTCGATTCAGACTCCGTAGGCTCAATCATTAACGTGCCGGCAACAGGCCATGACATGGTTGGAGCATGAAAGCCATAATCCATTAAACGTTTGGCGATATCATCTACAGTCACTTGAGCTGAGGTTTTAAATGGTCGAACGTCAATAATACATTCATGAGCCACTAAACCATTTTTGCCAGTATATAGAATTTTATAATAAGGCTTCAATCGGTCCGCAATATAGTTGGCATTTAAAATAGCCATCTGTGAGGCGCGCTTTAAGCCTTCGGAACCCATCATTTCGATATAAGCCCAGGATATAGGTAATATGCTAGCACTGCCCCATGGTGCTGAACTCACGGCGCCGATAGCTTCTGGGTTTTCATTCACACTTGGCTTCAAAACGTGAGTAGGAAGGTAAGGAACGAGGTGTTCGGCTACACCAATTGGACCCACACCTGGGCCACCACCACCATGTGGTATACAAAATGTTTTGTGTAAATTCATATGAGCCACATCAGCGCCTAATTCCGCAGGCTTTACCAAGCCAACCAATGCATTTAAGTTCGCACCATCTAAATAAACCTGTCCTCCTGATTCATGAACCATAGAACAAATATTTTTGATTTCACTTTCAAAAACACCATGAGTTGAAGGGTAAGTGATCATAAGCGCTGCTAAATTATCTTTATGAAGCACACATTTTTCTTGCAAATCATCAAGATCAATATTGCCGTTATCATCGCACTTAATAACCACAACTTTAAAATTCACCATCACAGCCGACGCAGGATTGGTCCCATGAGCTGATGATGGAATTAAACAAATATTTCTGTGGCTTTGGCCTAATACTTCAAAATGTTTTTTGATAACCAGTAACCCAGCGTATTCACCTTGCGACCCTGCATTAGGTTGAAAACTCACAGCTGCAAAACCAGTGATATCTTTTAAACGATCCTCCAAAATATCTATCATTTCCGAGTAACCTAAATGTTGATCCGAAGGTATGAAGGGGTGAAAGTTTGACCACCTGAAGTCACTAACTGGAATCATTTCAGTCGTGGAGTTAAGTTTCATGGTACATGAACCAAGAGGTATCATTGAATGTGTTAAAGAAAGATCTTTATTCTGCAGCTTGTATATATAACGAAGCATTTCTGTTTCAGAGTGGTTTCGATGAAATATCTCATGCTGTAAATAGGAAGAAGTGCGCGCTAAAGGTTTACCCGCAAAAGTGGCAGCCTTTAAAGCTATGGTTTCAGTGGTCAAATCCTCCTTGCTAGATGGGCTTTCGCCTTTTAAAATTTTAAGAAAAGTTAAGTAAGTCTGATCTGTCCATGACTCATCGACTGAAAATTGCCAACCCTGAGACCATCGACCTAAATTGATTCCAGCCGCTAAAAATTGTCCAATAACTTCATCAGTAGTTTTAGGTCCGTCGGTGAAGGATAAAGTATCAAAGCTTGTTGTCGAGATGCATCTATAACCTAAAGCTGAGATCTGTTGCTTTAGATTTTCGGAGTAGGTAAAGATTCGATCTGCAATAGCTTTAAGACCTTTAGGCCCATGATAAACCGCATACATTGAAGCCATGATGGCAAGCAAGGCCTGGGCTGTACAAATATTGCTCGTCGCTTTGTCCCTTCGGATATGCTGTTCACGAGTTTGTAAAGACATACGAAAAGCGGTAAAGCCTAAACGATCTTTGGAAACCCCAATGATTCGTCCAGGCATAGAGCGCTTGTAATCATCCCTTGTCGCAAAGAAAGCAGCATGAGGGCCCCCAAATCCCATGGGAACGCCAAAACGCTGAGCACTACCAACTACAATATCAAAACCCATCTCACCAGGAGGTTTAATCTGTGTTAAGGCCAAAAGATCAGTGCAACAAATCGCGATTAATCCCGCAGAGTGCGCCTGCTTAACTAAATTTGTAGGATCTATAATTTGTCCCAAAGCATTTGGATATTGGGTGATTACACACAACTCACTTTCTTGATGGGGCAGCCACGAAGCTAAATCTTTAATTATAACTTCAAGATCTAAAGCCTGGGCTCTAGTTTTAATGACATCTAAAGTCTGTTTGAAAAGGTTCTCATCACAAACAATCTGTGTCGGTTGTTTTTTCTTGGTCACAGCCAAAGCTAAACTTACGGCCTCTGCAGCCGCAGTTCCTTCATCAAGCAGGGACGCATTGGCAATTTGCATTCCTGTAAGATCAGTCACCATCGTTTGATAATTTAACAAAGCTTCTAATCGTCCTTGGGAAATTTCAGCTTGATAAGGTGTGTAAGAGGTGTACCAAGCTGGGGATTCAAAAATATTTCTAAGAATGACCGTCGGCGTATGAGTATTGTAATATCCTTGGCCAATGTAGGATTTTAAATTTTGATTTTTATCACCAAGTTCTTTGGCTTTAGCTAAGAAGCCAGCTTCGGTGAGTGGTTTTTTAATGGCAAATGAAGTTTTGGTAAGGATAGTTTCAGGAATCACCTTAGCCGTAAATTCATCTAAAGTTTGACACTTAAATGTGCTAAGCATTTTTTGGGTATCATCTACTGAAGGTCCGATATGTCGGGTTGTAAAACTATGACTCATAATAAAATCCTTTAAAAATAAACAAACTTTTTGTTGCGTTTAATTTGTGACTGTCAAAAGACTCTGAGAGCCCACAAAAAATATAGTACAGTTTCAACTTTATACTTAATATATGCTTTAGATTTATATATGGTTTCTACAGATTAATGGAGGATTTTTTTTAAATAAAAATCTTATTTAGCCTAAAATTCATTCTAAGTGCTGAGTATGACAAAAAAAGCTGAAATTGAGACTGAGTCTAAATTAAAGATCAGTTTAGAAAGTTTAAGGATTTAGTTATTTAAATTTTAAAACTTTTTTAGGGGGAGTATATAAATTTTTGTGGAGATTACTATAAAGATAGTTTTATCTTCTTGAGCTATCATATTTTAAGCAGATGTATGCAGATCAAATTTATGCATACCAAGATAAAACTATCGGTTATAGCAGTTGCCAATATTTATTTTTTAGCAACTTTCTTTTTAGCTGGGGTCTTTTTTACTGCAGCTTTTTTAAGTACGGTCTTCTTTGGTTTTACAGCTTTTGAAGCCGCTTGAACCACTTTTTTTAATCTTTGGCTTTCGGTTTCAACTGTTTTCGTAATCGTTAATAAAGATTTTGTAGCTTCTTTTTGAGCCGTTTTAATTGTGCTATAAGCACGACTCATCTCTAGATCTACTTGTTTTTGAAGAGTATTAATCTGAGATTTAATGTTTTTATATCGAGAGTCTAAATCCGTTAATTTTTGTGAGGCTGTTGCTTCGATAGATTTAGTCAGTTCTAACTTCTTAAGCTCTTTAGTTGCTTTTTCAACTTCAGCTTTTAAATATTGTACATTTTTATTGTCTAAAAACGACTTAACTCTTTTTTCTATCTCTTGGGTTATATTCATTTCGGGTGCTCCTTGGGATGGGGTTTCCACAGTGTACTAAATCGGACTCAGTTAGCCAATTCAAGCTACAGATAAGGTTTCTCTTGAACTGAGCTTTGGGTCAAGGAGTCTTTGACAAAACCGAAGACTATTTAACTAAATTCTAATACTGTTAGTAACAACCCATTTCAGTTTAGTCTCATTAGGATGTACCGATGAAAAAGTTGGATTTAGAAGTGAATATGGTATTAAAAATTTCTAATTATTTATCCTGGATTGATTTTCAAGAAACAGTAGAAGTTGTGCTGAAGCAAGAAGGGTTACAAAAAATTCAGACACCATATTTAGTGGTTTCTGGAGCCATGGAATCCCAGCTCGAAACCTTTAAAACCGAAAGAAACATAGGTACGACAAAGCAAAATTTAGAGCTGCCCACAAGTCCTGAGTTTCACCTTAAAAAAGCTTTAGCTATGGGACTTAAGGATATTTTTGAAATTAAAACTTGTTTTAGAAATGAAGAAAGTTCAGATCACCATAGTTCCGAATTTACCATGTTAGAGTTTTATAAAGTCGATATTAAATTAGAGGATTTTGCCAATTACGTGTTAGGAGTTCTAGCTAAAATAGGTAGGGCACTTAAAATAAATAACCAGGATCGAAAGCCCATTATTTATAAAATTGCTGGTCTTTTTCATAACATAGGAATCCATCTTGATCCCCAAACTCAACTAAAGGATCTTAAATTACAAGCTCACAGACTTGGGGTTTTAACTTCCGAATCAGATAGTTTAGATGACATTTATTTTAGAGTTTGGTTAGAAAAAATTGAACCACATTTTGTGCCAGATACTTTTACGCTTGTGCATTCATATCCACCTTCACAAGCTGCACTCGCAAAAATTGGCGAAGATGGCTGGGCTAAACGCTTTGAAATTTATTATGGTCAATTAGAACTTGGTAACGCTTACGAAGAGCTTGGCGATTCAAAATCTATCTTGGCGCGCTGGCAACAAGAAAACGCCAAACGTGTGGCAAGCCATAAAGTTCCGCATACAATAGATGAAGACTTTCTAAAGGCTTTAGACCTAATGCCTCCCTGTTGTGGGATTGCCATCGGTTTGGAGCGCTTGTTTATGGCCTTTTATAATTTTAAAAAAATCAGTGATTTTAAGATTTTTTAAAAATATTTATTACTTCCAAACAAATAGGAACTCGGTGTAAAAAAAAAGCTAAAGTGAAACAATAAACTAAACTTTAGAAGCACTAAACTATAGTAGACATGACATGATCTGATCATTTTAGCAAAAATAGCAGATTATATATTACGGTTTCTTTTTGCCATAAATCCCTCATTTATATTTTGATTTTGGACGAGCCTTTATATTATGAGGGGTGTCTCATTTATTTTATAATAGATCAGTTTAACAAGACCCGACGATATCATGAAGGTGTAGACAGTGTTCGATTGACAAATTTTGGCAAGATTTTAAAGACTCATACCAAATAAAGACAAAAATCCCCTTTCCTGTTTAAAAATAAAATAGAAAATCGATCTAAGGAGGATTTAAAACCATTCAGAAATGGCATAGCTGGAGCATATTTTTTTACCTCAGATTGGCATTAAAGTTGCTATTTTCTGATATGTTATTATTAAACAATAAATTTAAGGAAAAAAAACTATGAAAAAACTAGTCTTAATTACAATGCTATTTATGTCACAAGTATCATTTGCTCAAGTGATGCCCTCTGTTAACATGTATAAGTGCGAACTTTCAAGTGTTGAAATCGAAGCTAAAAGATTAGGTGCTAGTAAACCTGTTTCACGCAGAACCGTCCTCGTAAATAGTTTTTCGGAAGATATGATTGTGAATGCTAAAATTAAGTATTTAGAAAACTTATTGGAAGGTAATACAAATTTGTTTTATCCTGAAACTGGCGGAGTTTATATAAGGGTTCCAACAGAAATAGGTGGGAGCATTAATGTTGAGTTGACAGTAAAGCCATCAGATATTAATTGCAGGATGATTGTAAATGTTTTAAACCCACTCATTGATTAGAGTTTTGGATGCTGAACAACATCTTGTTCAGCTAAAATCTTCCAACGAACAGCAATTTCATACTTACAATGAGCTTAATCAGAGGGTTGGGCAAATAATCGTGTTTATTAGTTGCAAATGAAATTTCAAAGCTGACAGTTTATAACGTACATTAAATTTAAAAATTAAACCGATTGAAACAAGTGACAAAATCATGGCCAAAATCTGAACTTCAATCAATTGATAGGATTGTTTGTAAGTCCAAATAATCCTATCAATTGTTTACACATCGGCTAAAAGCATTCCACTGAGTGTAAAATGCCCTAATAAAAACAAAAGCACATATATCATCGACGTCTTAAAAAGAGGTTACAGATAAGGGATAATCACTTTTGAAAAAGTTTGATCATAACTTAAATTGAAATGTCGATTTTATAGAAAATCCAATTCTAAGCATGAATACTTTCGCGGAATAGAACATTGAAACTAAATTAACTGTCAAATCGATATCTCCGAAAAACGCCTAAAGCTCGTTCTCGTGTTCGAAAAGTCAAATTATGTTACTTGCCACTTGGATTAGGCATTTCTTAGGTGTCTTTTATCGATAAATTGTTCATAAGGTATTTGATAAGTGAGCATGAATTTTGCTTAGTCTATGCTATAAGGATTTTTATTTAAAATTTATTTTCGTGAGCTTTAAATGAATCGAAAAATATTTCGTGAAAGTTGTTTTTGTAAATGGAAATTAAAGCCTTTTTTTTGAGAATAAATATAAAATAAAACGGTTTCTTTCTAAGATTTGAATATGGAATCAGTAAAGGAAGGATTATGAAAAAAGTTATATTGATCAAGAATACATATGCAATGTTAGCATTGCTTTTTGCAGTAAATTTAGTTTTTTTTGAAGAAATTTATGCAACGATGAGTGTCGTTGAAGCTTATGAAATTCTTGATTTAAAGCCAGGGGCTGGAATTGAAGATATAAGGCGCGCTTACAAACAAGCTGCGAGAAAATATCATCCTGATATGCATGTTAATAGCGAAAAAGATGTCGCAGCAGAGGCTGAAGCGAGATTTAAATCAGCTAGTAATGCACAAGATACCCTAATCGACCATATCTCTCGTACCAGTAATAGTCAAAAACCAGCGTCTAGCAGTTGGGCCGCAGCCGATCCTTTTAGATATTGGGCACCTCAAGATCAAGGTAATGAAAATAGTGCAGGTAATGAGTTCGTAAGAACATGGGATGAGACCCCAAGATACAATACCGCAACTGATGACAATTTCGAGGAACCACTACAACCAAATGAAACGGCAAGTCCGCAAAGAACCCTTTATAAGCCAGCTCGTACTCGATGGTCGAGGTGGCAAATGGAAGATGATGCAAGAAGAATTCGAGAGATTCTCGATTCAAAATTCGGAGCCAGCGGTCTTTTAAGAAATCAAATTCGCGGCAATAGTTACAAGTACGTTGTTTTATGGGTCAGCAGTTACCCAGAAAAGCCAGTTAATGATTTGATCGACATGCTTGATGCTGCCTTTTTTAATCACGGTCCTTGGCCTTGGACGAGCAGTCAAAACGAATACAACTATTCAAATGGCCCTAAACTTCTTCCTTACGAATTATTCGAAATAGCGATGCAATCAATTTACACAGGTCAACCTTCAACGGTTGAAGCTGTACTTAAATATGCTTTTTACTTTTTAGAATATTTTAATTCAAAATTTCATGGTGCGGATTATCTGCGAATTCGTCAGCAACTTTTGGATAAATTAAATGCCCCAGAAACTTTGGATCGCCTTCGCGGTGAAGCTGGAGTGCCTCAAGACCAAGCTCTCTCGTTAATAAATCGGGTGAGGGACTATGCGGCTCTTTTATTTACCAGTCCAGGCATCATCCTGCCGTGGGGTGAAATACTTGATGAACCAGGCAAGTCGTTAGGCTCTGGATCAAGGTTCCTTTCAGATGCAGAAAACACAAACTCATGCTCCAGCTATCTCCACTTATCAAAGCAGTAGATGGCCGCAGTCTGCGTTGCCCTTTAAGGAAAAGGGGATCTAGTGTTCATTCGGGCAGGACTCGCATTTAGCCCGCAAAAACTGTTGTGCTAAAATCCCCACTTAAGGTATTCTCTAAATTTTTTGAACGTGCGACTTCGGTGTCATTTAATTTGACAATTTGAGTCAATGGGTCCCTTAAGGGTTTGTTGTGTTCAGGGGGTAGGGTGCGGAATCTAAATCCTGGATGAAGTCAAAAGTAGTGGACACTACATGGCACAACTTTCGCAATGCCATTATATTAGCCAATTTATGCCACTTATAGGAAATTTATTTGTGATTAAAATAATAAGAATTTTCACAACTATTGTTATATTCGTCGTTTTTTCGGCTCAAGGATTTGCAGAAGATGGAAATAATTTTGCTGATGGCTTAAAAAGAGAACTGGAGCTTAGAGTCAAACCAGCAGATGAATATATAAATGCAGTCTGCACATTAATAGACAGTGGCGATATCGAAGTAGATTTTAAATACCCTTTACCTTTGCAAAATGAAAAGGAATTTCATGAGTTACTTAACTTCTTAAAATCACAAGACTACAAATTAGCCGTTTCAGCCGTTCTCTATCTTAAACAATTTAGGCCTAACGACATAAATACCCACCTAGCACTTATAGATGCTTTTGATCACCAAAGTTTTTGTGTGACACAAGTTGCTGGATGGGCCTTAAGAAAAATTCGACCCAAAAGTAAACCTGTAATACAAAAGTTAATCCAGATAGTTTCTCAAGGTTCAGATGTTCAGCACGATTATAAAGCAAGTAATTTACTGGCTTTACTTTTAACTCCTAATGATGAACACGAGATTGAACAACTAATAGATATTCTACAAAATACTTCCCTCGACGCTTCGGCAGAAATAGTTTTGTCACAAATAAAACCTCTCAATGAAAAGGTCCTTATTAGACTTATGGATACATTAACACGCTCATATGCTGAGTTTCCATATAAAGGTGGAGTTTATTCTGATGAAGTTCGTTCGAAAGTCATAAAATTAAGGTTTAATATAGAATCTGTCTTAGTTGCTCAAACCCCTGAAAGTCTTTTTTTACAGAAGGCTATAGCCGAACTTCTTAAAAAAGAGGACCTGTCCTATGAATTTAAGATGCAACTTTTATTAATTCTTAGATTGGGCAACGATATAAAAGCAATCATTGATCAATCGATTCTGGATGCTATCGAGCAAGAATCTGCCAAATTAAGAAAATAGATTTTATATTAATTCTATTTCAAATTAGCAAAAGGGAACGAGTTTCGCGCTTTTATAGAGGTTCAACCTTCAAGTTTGTGGTCTTCTTTAAGACCTAGTTAAAAATTATATTCTCCAAAATGAACTCACAGCCTTACTGCCCGGGCTAAACTAATTCCGGTTATAATGGTGACACTTAAATAAATAACTACACAAAACTCTAGAACCAAAACCCTAAATTTTAAGGCGACAATTTACGTCATTTGCGTCTTGGTTTAGGCATTCCTGTTTGTCTTTTATCGATAAATTGCTATTTAGGCATTGTGTTTTAAATACTCCCATCCTGATCCACTAGCCCTTAGTTATCATTGACATGATTCAATTCGATATGAGAAATATTGGCGCTGAAATTGCTCCATAGTATTTGTACATTTGATGTAATCTAATATAATGGAGTAAAAATGAATATGATGACAATAATTGGCGTATTGGGCCTTGTATTAACAGTTTTGCCTTTACATGCCAAAAGCAACCTACAATTACGAATGAGAACGCATGGTGCATATCCACGTTTGGACTGTACTATTTTTCAAACTCCAGATAGCTCTTTTGGATTAACTGTCGATAAAGCCACTTGGGTTAGTGAAGACATGTTGTTCACTAAAAGGACATTTTTTTCTACCAGCAGCATAGGGCGCCTCATGGAAAAAATAGAATCTGTTGATGTGGTTGTAGCAAAGTATGCATATGAAGACCTAATTAGTACAACAACTAAACTGGCTGACGGAGAGAGAGTTAAAAGCTGGGTTGCAAATGTTGATAGTCAGGATCTCTTGCTTAGGGTGGAAAGTCCTAAGAGAAAATATAATAAATCATACGGCAAAGATGGATACAATGATCTAGTTCTGATGATAAGCTCTTTATGTGAGTAATTAGTTTAACGTTACTAGTCTACTCAAAAACCTCTTAATAAAAATCTAAATTTAGTCACAGTTATTGTGACTTTCTGAGCACTAAGACTTGTTACTATTTGTTCATAAAATTACACCTTTGTGATAATTACTTTATCTAAAAAAAACATAAGTTTAAAAAATTACTTAAATGTAAAAAAATGTTAATTGTTTCGATTCGATTTCTAGGATCTGATTGTGACTCATTTTTAAAAATGTGAGATCGAATCATAGTGTTGCACTTAACCCTAGATTTAACTTAACTCACTAAACTAAACTAAAAACCAACCCCAACTCTAAACTAAACCCTATTCCAATCTAAATACATACATTCTTAGTTATTTGTATTTACATTTAGACTAAGACTAAGACTTAGAATCTGATTGTGGTTTAAAAGTTTATTTATTAATTGATCCAACATTCTGTAAATACCTGTGCAAATCCACTTGGCAGCAACTGGTTTCAATCATGACGTTACGTCCTGCTAAGTTCCTTATTTTAAAGAAAAAACTTGGGTTTAAGCCTTTTTTTGTTATGATGTCTGTATGACAAAATCCGATCTTATTAACCTAGTAGCCTCTAAAGCCAATATCACACGCTTAAAAGCTGAAGCTGTGGTCAATACCATCTTTGATAGTATGGTTGAGACCCTTAAAGATGGGCACCGTATTGAAATTCGAGGGTTTGGATCTTTTGTTAACCGCGAGTATCAAGCTCGACCAGGTCGAAATCCCCGTACGGGGGAAAAAATACAAGTTGATAGCAAAAAACTTCCTTTCTTTAAAGTGGGCAAAGAGCTTCGGGAAGAATTAAATACTGAAGAGTAAATCATAATTTAGATAATTAGATAAACGGACTGTTAAATAAATCTTCGTTGTTTTCGTTGAATTATACTTGCAAAAGCGGTGGCTGTATTTTGAGCTAATTTTTTTCGATCTAAAGTTTCAATCACTTTGGCTCGTGCTTGACGACCAAATTCTAAATAGCCGAGAGGGTTTTCAAAAATATCTATAATTAAATGGGTCAGTGATTCGCTTTCGCCGGGACGAATTAAAAGCCCATTTATCTTATCAGTAATAAAGCTAGAAATGGGGCTAAATTCAGAGCCAATAACAATTTTCTCTTGGGCCATGGCTTCAAGAAGGGCGATTCCAAGACCTGAAGTGTGACCAGACAATTGAATAAAAATGTCGCCTAAATTGATATAATCAAGGTAAGCTTTTTTACTGATTTTACCTAAAAAAGTAACTCGTGCATCTAAAGCCAGTTCGATACATAGCCGCTCGGCTCTTTTAAAATGGGCCCCATCACCTATAATCAAAAGTCGAGCTCGGGGTTTTTTGATGGCGACTTGTTCAAATGCATTAAGTAAAAATTCAGTTTGTCGAAGATCGTGAAAGCTGTCCCTGGCCACGACCACTTGGGAATTGGCTTCAAGTCCAAGTTTGGTCATCAGTTTTTCATTTTTATCTTTTTTGGGAAAATACCCTGAAGCTAAACTCAGTGGAATTTGATAAGTTCTTGTTGTTGCATAAAGAAAATAACGATCTAAAGCCAAAGCCTGTTTAGGGCTGGTTACCAAAATACCGTCAGCTTGTTTTAAAAGTCGATAATCTTCAAAAAAATATTTTTTTAGAAACCAAGTTGATGCATACAGCATGGATGTCAGTGCGGTAAAATCTGAGGCGTAAGTATTAGAAAATTTAGCAAAAACATCCATCATGGAAGTACACTCAACACCATAACTTAAGGCAAATCGCTTTTTAGGAAAATACTTAGGCAAATTTTTAAATTTAGTATCCAAAGAATGGACGATATCAAAGGGTTCAATTTTATGAAGTTCTTGGATTTTTTGTAAAGCTAAATCAGAAAACTCTTGAATAGATTTAAAATGGCCCACACCTAGAAAATCAACTTGGATATTGTCCTCAGTTATCGAAGCATGATCTGCTCCTTGAGGCTTCCAGGTAATAATATTTATTTTATGTCCCAGTTTTGCAAGTTGACGAGCCGTTGGTAAAATATGACCGTAGTCATTTAAACCTATTCGGGAAATGTCATCATTTTTGGTCACAAAACAAATATGCATGATTTTAATATCAGCTTATTTTTTTAAAATTTCAATCAAACGATCTAAGACTTTAAAATTGGCCTCTGGTAAATTCTCTTTATGAAGTTGGTCAATCTTAACCCATTTAAGTCCACTATGATGTACGGTTTTGGGTTCACCGGTCCAATATTTGACTTCAAAAAACAGCAGCAGAATTCCAGTATCACCATAATCATGAGTGCTGGTTAAACATAGGTCACCAATTTGGGCTTCAATTCCTAACTCTTCTGTGAGCTCTCTTTTTAAGGCAGCCTCGGGCTCTTCCCCTGGTTCTAGTTTACCACCAGGAAACTCCCAGAAACCTGCTAGATTATGGCCTTCAGGTCGTAAACCTAATAAAATCTCATCACCCCTTTTCATAAGGGCCGTGACCACAGGAATCCAATAACATTTCCGCTTTCGAGACATCCCATCAAGTGTAGGTGAACTGTTAAAAACAGTCACATCATAATTGAGGGGGTACTTAGCTTTTTAAAAAAGTGAGGGCCATTAAAAATAAGAGCGGAGTAGACTTGGGTGAGATCTGCACCTAATTCTAGGCGTTTTTGCACATCTTTTTTGGCTGATATTCCCCCTGTTGATACGACGAGTTGAGAAGCTCGTCTTGAACCTAAGAGATTTTGGAAATCAACTAACATTTTTTCTGCTTTCGAAGCTAAGGGTTTACCCGAAACGCCGCCTTTGTCCCTTGCAAAATTCATATCGTAAGAACGCCACTGTGTTGTATTGGTCAGGACCCAACCTTTAATGGGTAATTGCTCTGTCACACGAACAATATTATCTAAACTTTCAGTGTCTAAATCGGGGCTTAATTTAAGAAGCAAGGGTGGGGCCTTCATTTTAAGGGCCGAGTCACAAATGGGGGATAAAAAAGCTTTAAAGTTTTCAATTTTAAATAGATCTCGAAGGCCCTGAGTATTGGGGCTGCTGATATTAATAACAAAGGTGTCAGCCCATTCGTGAAGCTGCTCCATTAAATAAATATAATCCAGATGAGCGTCCTCATTTTTCGTCCAACGATTTTTACCAATATTGATAAATAAGGGCGTAATTCTTTGAGTTTTAGAAATTATTTTTAATCTTGATTTTAAGTGCTCGGCTCCTAGGTTAGGAAAACCCAAACAGTTCCAAACAGCTTCAAGCTTTGTATCTCTGGCTACAGTAGGACCTGTATTTTTAGCCTGAGGTAGTGGAGTCACAGTGCCTAATTCTAAAAACCCAGCCCCTAGATTCCACCAGGCATTAATGTTGACACCGTTTTTATCTAACCCGCCAGCAGTGCCTACCGGATTTCGGAAAAACAAACCTTCCCAGGTAATTTCATTCCAGTGAAACTTGCTGTTTTCTTTGGATTTGCCACCATAAAGTTGATGTAAAAAAAATGGACTCATATCATGAGCCCATTCTGCGGGTAAAAAAAGCCAAGGTCTTTTTAGGCGACTTACCAAGCTTGACCTCGTAAAAGTTTAGCTTGCTGCAAACGTAGTAAAGAAACCGACATTGCCGCTGTTCGTAAGGATCTTTTTTGATCTTTGGCAAAATTCCAAACGTTATCAAAGCATTGATCCATGATCTGTTTAAGTTTTGTTTTTACTTCATCTTCTGACCAAAACAACCACACTAAATCTTGAACCCATTCGAAGTATGACACAATCACACCGCCACCATTAGCTAAAATGTCAGGAACTATCATGATATTTTTTTCATCTAAAATCATATCCGCTTCATTAGTGATCGGTCCGTTAGCACCTTCAACAATGATTTTGGCTTTCACGTTGGCCGCATTTTTTGCGGTGATTACGCTTTCCATAGCGCAAGGTGCAAGCACATCCACATCCAGAGCTAATAACTCTTCATTTGTAATGGCCTTGGACTGAGGAAAGTCTTTGATCGTGTTTTTTTCTAGGAAATATTGCACTAAAGCGGGGATATTTAAACCATCACCATGAAAAATACCGCCACTGATGTCACTAACGGCCACCACTTTGGCCCCTAAGGCATAGGCTTCAATAGCTGCATGCATTCCCACTTTTCCAAAACCTTGAATAGCCATAGTGGCTTCTTTGATGCTTTGGTTTCTGGTCGCTAAAGCTTTCAAAGTCACATACACAACTCCAAGCCCCGTTGCCGCTTCGCGACCTTTAGAGCCCCCAATAGCAACCGGTTTACCAGTTACAACACCTGTTTGTGAAAAACCAGTGTCGATAGAATAAGTGTCCATCATCCAGGCCATGGTTTGAGCGCTCGTGCCAACATCAGGGGCTGGGATATCTTTGTCTGGTCCAATAAAAGGTGCGATCTCGCGGGTAAATCTGCGAGTTAATTTTTCTTTTTCAGAATCTGTTAAGGTGTTTGGATCTACGGTTACGCCCCCTTTGGCACCTCCAAGGGGTAGGTTTAAAAGTGAATTTTTAAACGTCATAAGGGCTGCTAAAGCGGCAACTTCACCCATGGTTACGTCGGGGTGATATCTCAGACCACCTTTAAAAGGGCCCAGAACCTGATTGTGTTGAACTCGGTAGCCCATAAAGACTCTAAGTTCATTATTGTCCATTTTAACCGGGATACTGACCGAGATCACGCGCCGAGGATATTTTAAGCTCTCTAACACGCCGGGGTTTAAGTTTATCAAACGTCCTACGTTGTCTAAATGCTTGATAGTGTTTTGGTAAAAAGGACTGCTCATTAGAGGATCGTTGCCGTGGTTCACTAAAGTTCTCCTGGTGGGTTTACATTCGTATCTATTTTACAGCTTATATGGTGTTATATTTACAGAAACACCCCCCTCATGTATAGCCATGCATAGCTATGAGACCTAACTTTTTTGATTATACGTTAAGCGATTTAAAAAGCTTTTTTGGGGCTAAGAACGAAAAACCCTTTCGTGCTTCTCAGCTATTTAAGTGGGTCTACCAAAAACAGACTTTAAATCCCGAGCTAATGACGGATTTATCTAAGGATTTTCGCTTAAATGTCCAAGAATTGCTTGAGATTAAGTTGCCCGAAGTTGTTGATCACCGCATCAGCACTGATGGAACGCAAAAATTTCTGTTTGATGTAGGTGATGGACTTACTGTTGAGACTGTCATGATTCCGACAGAATCTAGAAAAACTTTATGTGTTTCCTCGGAAGTTGGTTGTAATCTGGGTTGTAAGTTCTGTTATACGGGCAAAGAGAAATTAAAAAAACGTTTAACTGCCGGTCAAATTGTGGGTCAATTTATAGTGGTGCAAAATCAATTACAAAGCCAGGGATTAGAGGGTTTATCAAATGTGGTCTTCATGGGTATGGGTGAGCCTTTAGATAACCCTAAAGCGGTCTTTGATGCCATTGCCATTTTAAATGAACCCGGTGGTCTTAATTTTTCCAGGAAAAGAATTACAGTTTCGACTTCAGGTCTTGTTCCATTAATTCCTTTGGTGACAAAATCCAAAGCCATTTTGGCTGTAAGTCTTAATGGGTCAAATGATAAAGTTCGAAGCGAAATTATGCCCGTTAATAAAAAGTGGCCTATCTCGCAGTTGATGCAAGCCTGTCAATTGCATATTGATGAAACCGGTGACGATGTCACTTTTGAATATGTTTTACTAAAAAATGTCACTGATCACATTGAACATGCCCATGAGCTCTCAGACTTAGTTAAAGGTATGAAGTGTAAAGTGAACTTGATACCTTTTAATGAACACCCTGGTTCTGGTTACTATCGACCTGATGACGATCAAGTGCGACGCTTTCAAAATGTTTTGGTCAAACGAAGGGTGCAAACTTATGTTCGGCAAACCCGAGGACATGATATTTATGCCGCTTGTGGACAGTTAAACGCTGTCAATAAAGAGCATCCGCAGTATCAATAGTTTTTTAAAAGAGTATGTACTATTCTTTTTTTGCTATGAAAAAAAATCTACTGTTTTTATGTTTAGTTCTTCTTGCCTCTTGCGCAAGTCCTCCCAAAAAATTCACTTCAGCCGAAATCGCCATTGAGTCAGAGAAAGTGAATCAGTTTTTTGAAGCTGACTTTCAACAGACTTTAGATCGTTCCCCTGAATATTTAACTTTTATGGGCAGCAAAAAAAAATATGAACAATTAGACGATACTTCTTATGATTACTTTTTAAAAGAGTTAGCGCTGGCTGAAGCCGCATTAGAAAATTTAAAATCCTTTGATCTAGAAAAATTAGACTCGCAAACTAAAATCAGTGTTAAACTTTTTCAAGAGGATGGAAAATCCCTTGAAACAAAAAAAAAGTTTTACTTTCATCGCTACTTTATAAATCAAATGTATGGTCGACATGCTGATTTAGTGGATTTCATGATCAATCAACACTCGGTCGCCAGCGAACCGGAAGCGTGGTCTTATATTTCAAGACTTGAAGCTTTTGAAAAAGCCATAAATGATGTCATCGATAAACTTGAGACGCAAAAGGAGATGGGGATAAAGTACCCGAATTTTATTTTTGCTCATGTTGTTCGGGATTGTAAAAATATTTTAACCGGATTTCCCTTCCAAAATACGAAAAAAGATTCAGATTTATATAAAGATTTTAGGACTAAAGTAGCTCGCATTGATGCCGATCCTAAAATAAAAAATATTTTAATGAACAAAGCTAAAACTGCACTTAATAAATCTGTTCAGCCAAGTTACCAAAAGCTTATTTCCTATTTAGAAGTGCTTGCCAAAGAAAGTCCTGAGTCTAATGGTGTTTGGGCTTTACCGGATGGAGATAAATTCTATGTTGAAAGTTTAAAAGAAATTACCACAACAGATTTAACCCCTGTTCAAATTCATAAGCTTGGAATTACAGAAGTTGAAAAAATCCATAAGGAAATGCAACTCTTGATGACCAAGTTAGATTTTAAAGGGACTTTGCAAGAATTTTTCACGCATGTGAAAAATGATCCAAAACTTTTTTATCCTAACACTTACCGAGGCCGACAAGATTATCTTAAAGACACACAGAAAATTATTTCAGCTATTGAAGCCCAAACTGATAAACTTTTTAATCTCAAGCCTAAAGCTAAATTAGTCGTGAAGCGTGTTGAAACTTACCGAGAAAAATCAGCAGGTGTAGCTTTTTATGAGAGTCCAGCTCCTGATGGCAGTCGGCCAGGTATTTATTATGTAAATATGGCTGATATGACAACGATTCCAAAGTTTGACATGGAAGCTTTAGCTTACCACGAAGCTGTACCTGGTCATCATATGCAAATTGCCATTGCGCAAGAACTTCAAGGTCTGCCGAAATTTCGACTCTTTGGTCATGTAACAGCGTATTCGGAAGGGTGGGGGCTTTATGCCGAAAAACTACCGAAAGAGATTGGCTTTTATACAGATCCCTATTCAGAATTTGGTCGACTCAGCATGGAGTTATGGCGGGCGGCTAGACTGGTAGTAGATACGGGCATTCATCATTACAAATGGTCTAGGGAAAAAGCTATTGCTTACTTGTCTGAAAATACACCTAATTCTTTAGATAAAAATACCAAAGAGGTCGAGCGCTATTTCGTTATGCCAGGTCAAGCGACAGCTTATAAAGTCGGTCAGCTTAAAATTATTGAATTGAGACAAAAAGTCGAAAAGCGACTTCAGTCCCGCTTTGATATCAAAGAGTTTCATGACTTAATTCTTCAAAATGGGGCTCTGCCTTTCACAGTTTTGGAACAAGTTATAGATAATTATATCAAAACGAAACTATAATGTGCGCCCAATTGATTTCCATTTAGTCTAAAGCTTGCACAGCCGAAATATAATTGTATGAAGTCTATAAAAAAGATTCTCTCAATTGTTGTTTTAGGACTTACAGTTTTTTTGTATCAAAATTGTACACCTTTTGAAGAAGCTCAATTAGGTTCAAGCTCCTCCCAAGTTAGTTTTTATTTGGGATTACAATCTAATTTAATTGAACCAAAATGTTTAGAATGTCATTCAACTGTTTTAACTTCAGGCGGAGTCAACCTATCAACTTATGCAGCTATGATGGCCTCAGGAACAGTGACTGCGGGTAATGCTTCAACAAGTTCACTTTATACAACAGTTTATAATCCAACTCTTCAAGCCCATAATATCCTTACTCCTTTTGAACTAGAAGGCCTCGCTACTTGGATTAATAATGGGGCTCGTGAAAATGAAATTCCAGAAGTGTCTGCAGGCCCAGACCTCACTATCAAATTACCTTTGAACTCAACGCAAGTTGTTGGCCAAGCCTCTGATCTAGATGGTCAAATAGTTAGTTATTTGTGGGAGCAAATTTCGGGTCCTAACAATTCCAACTTAAACAATGCTACTTCAAGAATATTGACGGCAAGTAATTTGGTGGATGGAGTCTACACCTTTAGATTAACAGCTACTGATAATTTTGGTGATACTAGCACTGACTCTATGACAGTTACAGTTTCATTGGCCGATAATATTTTACCTTTAGTCGAAGCCGGCCCATCACAATCTATAACTTTACCAATTGCAACTGTTTCAATGACAGCAACTGCTTCAGACTCCGACGGAACGATCACAAATATAATTTGGACGCAATCAGCAGGTCCTTCTTCAGCAACCCTTGCTGGTCAAACAACATTATCTTTAACGGTATCAAATCTTATAGCCGGTTCATATAGTTTTCGAATTGAAGTTACAGATAATCGTGGTGGTAAAAGATCTGACACAGCTTTGGTAGTTGTAAGCCCACAGCCACCTAACATACTTCCCACAGTAGAAGCAGGTCTTTCGCAGTCGATTACTTTACCCATATCTACTATAACTATAACAGCTACAGCTTCAGATTCGGATGGAACCATCACAAATATTATTTGGACACAGTCTGCTGGTCCATCGGTTGCGACTTTTGCGGGTCAAACAACTTTAACATTAACGGCCTCAAATCTTATAGCTGGATCTTATAGCTTTAGAGTTGAAGTGACAGATGATCGGGGTGGTAAAAGATCTGATTTAGCTTTAGTGGTTGTTAGTCCTGAACCACCAAATCTGCTTCCAGTTGTGAATGCGGGCACAGATAGAATCCTTACATTACCTACTAATTCTTCAAGCTTTTTAGCTTCGGCCACTGACTCAGATGGAACTATAGCCAGCTACTTATGGAGTCAGGTTTCAGGGCCAAATGTAGCAACTTTGACAGATGTAACTAGAACTAATTTAACAGTTAGTAATCTAGTCGCGGGTACATATATCTTTAATATCAAAGCCACTGACAATAGGGGTGGTGAAGGTAACGACACAATTTCGGTTTTGGTAAACCCTGCACCTGCCGTTGTATCGTTTGCTGTTATTAATAATGAAATTTTTGTTCCCCTGTGTGTCAGTTGCCATGGAAGTGTGTCACCTCAAGGGGGTTACAGTATGTCTAATTACAATGCCATAAAAACTCGTGTTGTTAACAACAATGCAAATGCCAGTGAGCTGTATCAACGGGTGATTGATAATAGTATGCCCCCAGGCTCGCCGCTAAGTAATATTAACAAAAATAGAATCAGAGACTGGATCAACAATGGGGCTTTAAATAATTAAGTAGTATTAATTTATTATGTCGCGACCCAAATAGTTAAAAATCTTTCAAGTTCTTTGATTACAAAATCTTTCATTGGGCTTTCAAGCTGGAGTTGATGGCACAAAACAATGTTGTGTTCATCAAAACTATTGGATTTGATTTTAGGATGATAGTGGGGCTCTAGTCTTCGCATTACTGCGGCTTCTTTGGCCACACGGTGAGGCAAAAGCCCAACTCCCAATCCCTGCTCAGTGAGTGATTTGACAGTTTCAAGACTGTCACAGTTGAAGGAATTTTTAAATTTAAATTTTTGCATCGAGACGCTGATATCATTTTCAGCGTAATCAAAATAAATTAATCTCTGTTCAGAACTTTCTTTAAGATGTGGTGACTTGTAAAGACCAAATGAATCCTTGTAAATGGCCTTGTAATCGAATCCCATCATTTTATTTTTTGGTAAAACCACAACGGCAATATCAATTTTTTTTAGCTTTAAGTCTTTTAGATTTTTTTGACTACGACCTGTTTGTAGATATATTTCTAAATCAGGATTGGTGGATTCTAAATACATTAAAAATTCGGGAAAAAAATATCTAGCAATACTATCATAGGTACCAATTCTTATTATTCCTTTGTACTGCATCCCCGACGATTTGATATTGAGCTCAGCTTTATTGGCTTCTTCAATAAGTTTTTTGGCAAAGTCATAAAGTTTTAACCCCTCAGGTGTAGGAATGACCCCTTTGGCAGATCTTGAAAGTAATTTTACACCTAAAATATCTTCCAATTGGCTAATTATTTTAGAAAGCTGTGGCTGTCCCACTGTAACCCAAACTTTAAGCGGGTTGGTGGGAGCGTAAATTTGTCGCCATTTCAAAAGGCGTGAAGAGTTCTGATTTTTTAGCTGCGGATCTGACAGTTTCCAAAAGATAATCTCTAGGATCGAGCTCCACTTTTTTACA
>JBGSLV010000088.1:0-8608 GCA_041740515.1 Bdellovibrionales bacterium
GTAAAAAAGTGGAGCTCGATCCTAGAGATTATCTTTTGGAAACTGTCAGATCCGCAGCTAAAAAATCAGAACTCTTCACGCCTTTTGAAATGGCGACAAATTTACGCTCCCACCAACCCGCTTAAAGTTTGGGTTACGTTAATTCTGAAATTGTGAAGGTTGTATCTTTGATAAAATTATTAAAAATTTTGAATTTTTAATCAAAAAAATTAAATTTTTTTAGTTATTAAATTAAATTTTGAAAACTTTTCTATTGATTAAACTTAATCAGCTGCTACATATCTAACCACTAATAGCTTGTTTTTTAATGCCAGAGCCAGTTTGAGGGGATGAGTGAAGTTGGATGATTTTAAATTTAAAATACTAATTGTTGACGATGAGCCTCACGCTCAGATGACGAATTCACGCATCGTTAACAAACTTTGCACAGCTAACGGCATATCTGAGCCTTTAATATCTATATCTTCAAACTTATCTGAGCTGAAACATTCACTCTCAATGGATGAGTTTCATTTAGTCTTATTAGATCGTGACCTTGGGGAAGATGAAAGTGGTATTAAAGTTGATGGTGTAGATCAAATAGGATTAATTTTAGAAATGCAGCCCCACGCGAGGGTGATCATGGTGACTGGCTATAGTGACCCTAAATTAGCAGTAAAAGCCCTTGAGCAAGGGGCTACTGACTTTATAACCAAAGCTGATACTGAAGATGAAAGAGCTTATAGGGATTCAAGGATTTTAAAAGCCATTAAAGATGCCAAGTTTGAGCTTGAGTCGCTTAGACGTAAATATATAGATCAAAAATTTACAAATGGTTATGTTTGTAAAAGTAATGCTATGAAGTTGTTGGACATTAACCTCCAGCAACTTTCAGAGGTACCAACGCCGGTCCTTATTCTTGGAGATTCCGGTTTAGGAAAAACACACACTGCCAAAAGACTTCATGAACTAACTAAAAAATTTAAGGGTGACCCAAAAAGACCCTTTGCGAATATAAACATTAACTCACTTTCCGATAACCTGCTTTTGTCAGAACTCTTTGGTCATGAAAAAGGGGCCTTTACTGGCGCCCATGAAACTAAAAAAGGCCTGTTTGAAATTTGCAGAGACGGTGATCTTTTTTTAGACGAGATCGGTGATGCAAGTCCTGCGGTCCAAGGTGCGCTCTTAAAAGTCATTTGTGAAAAAGAGTTCCGTCGTGTTGGTAGTGATAAAGATATTAAGACTAATGCGAGGTTAATTTTTGCCACCAATAAAGATTTAGAGTTCATGATGAAGGCGGGTCAATTTAGACCTGAGCTTTATGGTAGAATGTGTTCAGCAAAAATTCAAATGCCTAGACTGCAAGATAGAAAAGAGGACATTCCATACATTTGCCAAAATATTACTGATTCTTTAAAAGAAGAGAGTGGCAAGAATATTTCTTTTTCAGATTTTCCTGCAACTTTGAAAAATTATTTCCAAAGAGATCATATTCCCTTTAACGTCAGAGGCATTAAAAGTGATTTAGAAAGACTCATGATCTATAGCCCTGTCAAACATGACCGAACGCTTGATTACAGAGGCTGGCGAAAAATTTTATCAAATGCGTCTGAATCAGCTGGAGAAAAACCTAGTTTCCAAAATTTAGATAACATTATGGAGCTATTAGTTGAAAGAATGGGATCGGCTGAGTGGCCGGGTCTTCACCAAATCAAAGATCAGCTTGAAGAAAAAATCTTACTTAGAGTTCAAGAAAAGTTTTCAACTAATAAAAAAAGAGCCAAAGTTCTGGGTGTTTCTGAATCTTTAACTTGTATGAAGATGAAAAAATACAGCTCTAGACATAATGCAGGTGGTGCTAAATGAAGAATGTAAAATTAATTTTACACACCCTTATCGTTTCATGTTTATTTCTTGGATGTTCAGCTAAAAAAGATCAACCCAAAATCAGCGTAAAGGATCAAAAGATTGAAGCAAGTCTAACATTACATGAAGCAATTTTAAAATTGGATGTTTTAGAGGTTAAAAAAGCTATAGAAAATGGTGCTGATGTTAATATGTACGATAATGATGGCTACACACCACTTATCAAAGCCGTTCAAATGGGTAATGCAATTATTGTAAAAGATCTACTGGCTGCGGGTGCTATTGTTTTCAAGCCATTAATGAATGATGAAAATAAAGATGTGTTTTTTAGTATTGATAACATTAGAGGAAATGAGATTTCCAATCTGATTGAAATTGAGGTTTTAAGATTAGGAAGTGAAGCTGAAATTTTGATTCAATCCAAAAACGTAAAAAAGTCTTTGGCTTTTTTTAAAGAAAACTATCTGCCACCTACTCTTTTAATGCCATTGAGAGATGAATCAGCACTCGAAATGGGATTAAAGCTTACTGATAAAAATTCTGATATTTCATTTTTGGATTACCTAGTCTTTCATCATAAAAACAAAAAAGAAAATCTTGAACAGGTTTCCGATGAGCTTCTTAGAATCTCCTCAAGTCTTAAATCAATTGATTTACTTAAGAGATTAATTAGTGAGTTTGATTCGAAAAATGCGGTTCACTCGTTCTCAAGGATTACAGATTTAGATTATGATCTTTGGTGGTTAAAAGAAAAATTAAGTTTATTAAGAAGTAAAAATATTTCTGTAAGTATTGAAGATATTAAAAAACCTTTCATGGATTCAAAGTTTGAGCTAAATTTAAATGACGATTCAAAATTAGCATATGAGGCTCTTTTAACTGAAGCGCTAATGGTCAGTACCAATGAAGGGTCAATTTATGACAGAAATAATCTTGTTCAAATTGCAATCACAGATTTATCCTATAGATCCTACACTAACCTTGGATTTCTAGATTGGATCAATGGAGCTGTTAGAATTTGGAAAAGTCATAGGCCTGCTCTTCCGTCAACTGGTTATAGTTTTGATCAACATGTATTAATACTGGTTCAAGCTTTAGAACAAAATACAGATTACGAAATTTTGAAAGTTAGAGAATCAATTAACAGCTTGGCTTCGTTTGCAAATAATCAAGAAAGTAAATCGGTTGTAAGCTTTGAAAAGATCTTAAGCTCAACTAGCTTTATGGATCATCATAAAAAAGAACTTCTAAATCTAATTTTGGAAAAGACAATCTTACTTCCTGAAAACTTAATGTCCTTAGCTTTAGAAAATGGTGGTTACAGTACATTAAGAGTTTTACTTGATTCGGGGGTTCAGATTGATCCATCAAATCAACAAAGTTCTGTTTTGACTGCTGTAAAAGAGTCGAAATCAACAGGCGAAGCTATTGAGTCCTTAGATTTGCTAAAGCGATATGGTGTTTTATTTGCTTCAGACTTTGGGGCCGATGCGGTGCTTTCTGCATTTGACCGATCTTGGAATGGGAATGAAAAAAATTACGAAAATGTAGCACTTTACATTATAAATGGTGAGCCTAAGATTTTGAATAATATAGAAAGCGATAGGGTTCAAAATCTTGTAAAAAATATTCTAAAAGCTGTTAGAGAAAGAAAACAAGATTGGTCGATCTTAAACACAGTATTTTCAAATATTCCAGAATCTGTCCATTATCAAAACGAGCTGGATTTGGGTGGAACCAATTTTAATGTAAAAATGAGTTTGCTTTGGGACTTAATTATAACTTTATTTGAAGTTTATGATTTTAATTTTAATGAGATTGAACCAATAACGGGTTTAGTTGATAGAGTTTCAACGAAATATAATCAAGAGCTAACCTCAATGGAAATCAATGTTGAAAATAGCGAGCTTGATTCAAGTAAAAATCTTACCCACGGCATTCTGCCGCTCGCTCTACTGCTTGCAGCAGGGAGTGAAGAAGTTAAAAAATCAACTTTTAATTTTAGCGAAGATGAGCCTCGTACATTAAACGAATCAAACAAGTTAGTATCAATTGATGTTTTTATAGATAGCCCAATTTACAGTTATTATAATCAAGAGCGAAATTACTGGAAAGAAATCTCTAAGGTGTTGATTAAAAACACGAGCGAAAAAATTATTCTTGCTAATGATAGATCGTCTTTTGATTTTTATAAAATTTTAGTTGAGACCGGATTTTTAAGAACTCTTAGTGACCTAGAAAAAATATTAGATGTTAAAAAAGTTAACTTAACTAACAGCGAAGTGTCCTGCTCTTTTGCACAAGCTTCTACTAACGAATTTTCTGGTCAAATTGATTTAACTAAAACTTTAAACCGACCTGGATTGGATTTTTCAGCCACAACTACTTATGATTCTTTTGGTAAATGGACATCGTTGGGCAGCTTTGAAGTTTTGAGTTCCTTTAAGAACAGGACATGTCGTGGTGAGGATTTAGCTGATTCAGAAGTCAGTTTTATCTCTGATTATGTTTTAAATAATTATGCATCACCGAAAGTAAATTTCTATTCTAGGGTGGCCGAAACAAGCACGATAACTGATTGTTCAGATCTCAGCTCCGACATTTTAGGGATTTCAGGAATCAGATACTTCACCATGATGGGTGTTAGCACGCAAGCGTCTGAAGGGCCTGGGGTCATACCTTCTTATCTAGGAATGAATTTCTCATCTGGTAAGTGTATAATTCACTCTTTTGACCAAGCTGCTCACAATGGTGCAAAGAAAGAGTTTTTAGATTCATGGTTTCAGTGTGCTAAGTCGAATGACAACCTTAGAGCGATTAATCTTTTTGAAAGTTTAAGTAGCTCTTTTGAACTGATTCCAAATGATCATTTAAATTCAGACATTAAAATTTGTAGGATGTAAATAAAAAATGAAATTATTAAATTCATCTTTATTTAAAAAACCACTTTTGATGGCAGCACTTTTTAGCTTAAGTGCGCTTTCTGTAGTTTTTATGATCCTTAAACAGTCTAATATTCAAAAAACCAAAGACAATATTGCAAGCTATTTACAAGATTGGAACTACGAATTCGCAGATGATGTTTATCATAAGAGGGATTATCGTTTAATGAACAAAGCTTTAAAACCTTTAAAGTCCGAAGCCATATCAAACTATGCGGTCATTGTTGGGGGTAAAAAGGTTTCTGAGTGGTCACAGGCCGAAGAGCTTAAGAAGGCCTCGTCGTGTATTTCGTTTCAAAGAGCAATAAGAATTTCTGCTGGACCAAAAGTTGGCTACATGAACTTTTGTATATCTGAAGCAAAAGTAATTGGAAAAATCTTTGAAGGCCCAATTTTTTGGTCGATCATTTTAATGATAACTGTACTAATAGGTCTTTCTGCAATTATGCCTTTAAGGGGATATAAGGCTTCACTTGAAAGGACTATAAAATCTTTGAAAGCTTGGAAAAACAGTTCTGATTCACAAAATATTGAGCTTATTCAAGATGACAAAATTTCAAATGAAATTATTAAGATGTTCAACCAAGCTTTAGAATCAAAAATTAAACTTAAGGATGTAAAGAACGAACTTGAAACGAAAGAAGCAATTAATCAGATCACTATAAAAGTGGCGCACGACTTAAGATCTCCTGCCTGTGCAATCAATGAAGTGGTGTCAGACACAACTGAAATAGACCGAAACACAACAGACTTTAAAATAATTGAAGAGTCATCAAAGAGCCTATTAGCTATTTGCGAAGATCTTTTAAATCAAACAAAAGCTTCTTATAAATATGATAGATCAAGTTTAGTAGATATTGTACCATTAGTTAAAAAATCAGTTGAGCTACTTAAAAGACCTAATCAAAATATCAGTTTTCAGTTTGCAGGCGAATCAACTCTTTTAGGTAAAGTGTCGCCAGTGGATTTTAAACGAATAATCTCAAACCTTGTCACAAATTCAATACAAGCTATTGATAAGTCTGAAAACGGTGCTGTATTGATTTCTTTTGATAATTTAAATGATTTTTCCCAAATCACAATCACTGACAATGGCTGCGGTATTGCCGAAACTGATTTGGTAAAAGTTGTTATGCCTGGTTTTACTAAAGGTAAAGCCAGTGGCAACGGATTGGGTTTATCAAGCTCAAAAGAGAATGTTGAAACTTGGGGTGGACGCCTTACTGTAGTTTCATTGCTGGGCAAAGGCACGAGTATTAAAATTCAGTTAATGAATGAACTTAATAAAGAAGAAGATAACGCTTTTAGGGAGATCGGGGCATGAGGTTTATATTTCTATTGTTGTTGGTATCATCCCTCGGTGGATGTGCTGTCATTCCAAAGACTAAAAATGGTAAAAAAAGATTTGCTGTTACCCTTACTGGTATAGGTGCAGGTGCAGCAATTGGAGCCTTAAGTGCTCCAGAAGATGAAAAGCCTGCGTTTCATGCTTTTGCTTGGGGAGCTGCCATAGGTCTTGCGACTAAATTAGTGGCCGATTATGTGTGGGGTGATCATCATGAGCTTGCTGAAACAAAAAAAGAATTTTTAGAATATCGCGAAAAAAATGACTTTATAAAAATTGATGAAAAACTTGGTTATATGACAGATTCAAAAAATGGTAAGCAAGTGAAGGTTATATACGAAGTTCACAAAGGAAGAAAAATTTTTCCAGTAGGTGATGATGAAAAATACATTGCAGAGACTTATTTAAAAGTTAGACCATTGAGTGACGAAGATAATGTTAAAGAGGATAAGAAAAAGTAAATGAAAAAATATCTTTATGCTTTTATTTTTATATGGTTTTTAGCACTTCATTTCTTGGCATTTGATAATCCCAAAGTACAAAAAGTCATTAGCTATTTTAAGCCTGATGCAGAAACTAAAATTTTAGCTTCAGAAATTGATGATGAATATAAACTGATTCTAGATTTTATTAATGCCTATTATCCAATTGATGAAAATTCAGATCCTAATATAATCTTAAGCCGTGTCGAAAAATTAGTTGAGTCCACAGCTAGGGATAGAATTCTTGAAGGTTACAAAGATAACTTAAATTTTCTAATTGAAAGAAAGGCTAAACGATCCTATGAGCTGGAAAAGATTTTACTACACAAGCAAGACGAAAAATATGTAGTTTATTTAAATATGAAAAAATCCTTGAATGGGTCCAAGGATTTTCCTTATGTTTTCAAAGTAGTTTTTGATCTAAAAAAGGAAGCCACACTTTCAAGTCACAAATCCAAAGTATTTAACCTTACAGAGCTGATTCTAACAGATCCTAAACAGGGTCTTTTAGATAAGACTTTGTGGGTTGAAAATGACATTACCACCCGCACAGATTTCCCGTGTAAGACCGATGCTCTTTTGGCTCTAAAAAATGAAGATGAAATTGAATATAAAGTAATGCCATCAGGAAAAACTGTTTCATTTAATTCTTCAGATGCTTTTAAAAAAGAAGCTGAATTTAAAGCTGTATGCGGTAGAAGAAGTTTTAAAATACAACTTGCTAAGAATGATCAGTATTCGACTTTATATCAAAGGTTTGAAAACGCCGACAGCATTTACAAACCGATAGAACTAACCAAGGATGAGCAACTAGCTAAAGACATTCAAGAGCAGTTCGGTGGGGAATTAATTCATTGAAACAACAAATTCTTAATAATGGTGATTTTTTATTTTCCCATATTTTGACTGATTATTTGGAATTACGGTTGCTAATAATTAACCCATAATTTAACTTAGATTTTATGTTAAATATTTTAAATAAATTAAGTCTTTTAAAAGATTGTCAAATTGAAAAACTAGACTTCGGGAAAATTATAGATCAAGAATTTTTAACTACACGTCAACGGGTCTATCAGGTAATTGAAAATTTAATAGCTATCAATAATTTCTGGCGCAATCCTCATGAGATTAAATATCATCATCTTTGTGAAAGTGATTATTGGATAGGGTTGGACATTCTTTTTCGTGAGATTTTCAAAGATTACAAAGATGCAATAGAAGTTTTCCATAAACAATTGGAACATACGTATTGTCATGATTCTAAATGTCTGTCCTGTAATATTTTAACTATTAACGTTAGTTTTTTGAGCCGAATAAAGGCTTTGAAGCGTCTTATTAATAAAGACGAGATGAGTTTTATTAAATATATGCGTCACAGCTCTTGCCATTATTACCTCTCTGAATATGGTGTTTCAACAAGAGATAAAAAATTGGGGCACCGGTTTCATGAGAACGAAGTCTTTTATAATATTGTTAAAGAGTTCAATGGAGATACCATGCTTTTAGCAAAAAGTTTGTCTCAGCGATTAAATGATAGATTTATATTGCTCGACGAAAGCCTTTCCTTGTTGAAAAAAATCAAGTTGTCATTCTAACCAGCTAAACTATTTTTGGGATAGATTTGCCCATTAATTATTTTTCCCAATCATATTCGCGTTTAGTTAATTTACGATTGAAATCTGAAAGATCATTCTGACCTCGTTGAAGCAGTTTAGCGGTTTCTTTCTTCATAAAAAAGTAGACCTCTCTACCCCCTAAGGTAAGGCTGAGGCAAAAGGCAATGGCAATTAGGGCGTCTATTATTTCTTTTATCATTTTGATTCTCCGATCAGTTAAATTGTTTAGTTTTGCGTAACCAAGAAATAAAACAGGTCCTATAAATCCCAAAGTATATTTGATAAGTGAACCTCAATCAGAGGTGACCAAATGACAAATAATAATGAATTAATGGAACTTGCAGTTCAAGTGTTTGAATTTCGAAAACAAAATGG
>JBGSLV010000089.1:0-33130 GCA_041740515.1 Bdellovibrionales bacterium
AAGGACAAGGATGAAAAGGACTTATAAACGGGAACTCAAGGGACCTGCATCTCCATATCCTCGCAATAACACGGTCTGGAACGTAACTTAATGAGACACTTTTTAAAACTGAGTCCTTAAGTTAACGGCATTAAGTTACAAGTTACAATTAGTTTTAATCATGTGTATAAAAAAAAGACACTTTATTCTACTGTCTATGTTATAGGTCTAAAAAAATGCTTATAAATATTTAAAATAACTCAATTTTTCTATCAATGAAAAATTCAAAGTTTGGACTGAAAATTGCACTTTCAAGTTAGTTAATAACTACAGCCTAAAGGACGAGGTTATATTTTTTGGGTTAAAGAGTTTTATGGGGGAGAGAATAAATATGAAACTTTTTTTTAAATTGTTCATATCATATACGTTGGTTTTAAGCCCGATGATGCCACACTTGAGTTGGGCCGATGAAGATAGTTTTTCGCGTGAAGATATGGCGCGCATGATGATGTCCCCTGTAGACTCGTTTAATGAAAGTTACAAAAAAAATTCGCTTTATATCAACGGTGATGCCACTTCTGGACCTAGAGTAGTAAGTGAATATCGTTTGCTTGGTGAACCTAAAAGTTTAAAAGAACTAAGTAAAGCGACTAAAGCTATAAATTTTATTTTTAGCTTTTCCGGGGAAGAATTAAAGACCAATGTGGAATTTCAAAAATTGTTAGAAACTGAAGATGGTCGTAAGAAGTTAGACAAACTATTCAGAATAGTCAGAGATAACCTTGCAGTAGTTACTGGTAACCAAGCTAATAGATATGAAGATTTTTATAAAGAAATTTTAAGACAGGTCAACGATGATAGAGCTTTTAAAGTTGATGAAAATAACTCGGTAACACGACGAGCGCAGACCGAAAAAAGAGATGCTGAAGTCGTAAGACGAATGCTAAATGCAAATGACCCTTTTATGCAAAGATATTTACAACTTGCTGGCGAAGTTTCTAAGATACCCATGTATAGTTACGAAAACAATTCACCAGAAAAAGAATCTAAAAGAAATTTAGAAATTTTAAGACGTATGCTGGATGATTTTACACCAGAAGATAGACAGAGAGCACATGAGCGCTACAAAGAGGCGCAAAGAAAAATGAGTAATGACGAATTTAGGAGAAATTTTGATCTTAAAAATGGATTATCACACGCCAAAGTTCCTACTTTAAAAGCGAACTTTAGCATAAAAAATCAATACAATAGCTTGATGGGCAGAACTGTTCTACCTGTGGAAGGCCCCTTTGGAAATAAAGAGTATGCGTATTATCCACGTTCAGCCGCTGGTCTAGAAACTGAAAAGGGAAGTACGTTTATGGACAAGTTAAAAACTGGATCAATACAAACGGGTCATATTGGTCTCGCACTTATAGTTATTATGTTTGCATCATCAGAAATTGCCATGATTAGAAGTTATGAAAGTAATCCAAGATATTTCGAGGAAAACTTAGAATCTATAATGTCTTGGGCTATGCCAGCCTCGATTGGTTCATTTTTTGTTGGCGGTTGGGCAACAGATAAGGCGATTTCATCTCTAGATGTAGCGCGCCGAAGTAAAGCTAATATACGTTCTTTAATTGAAGATTTTAAAATGTTCGTTAATGACCCAGAATTAAAATCAAAATATCTGAAGGCCAATATGCAAGCTCTTAAAGCTTCAAGCTTTTTAGATAGCATGGCAACTAAAAAAGGTTTAACTGGTGGTTTTTTATTTTCGCAATTTATTTATCGATATGTTGATAGCTTAGAGAGCTGCCGTAAAGTCCTTGGTGGGCTTGATAATGGTGAATATACACCCTTTGAACGAAATCGTTTAAGGCAAGCTTGTGATCAAACTGTGGGTCAAATAATCAAAGAAATGGCATCAAGCCCTGAAACTTGGATGGGTCTAACGGCTTTATTGTCTACGCACACCCTTCTAACTTGGGGCCTGAGTCGAGCGCAAATGATTAAGTACGCATTTTCATCTGATGGGGCTTCATCTAGAGCTTTGCAAGGGGCCTCAAAATTTATTCCTTATCAAGTTAAAATTGTCTCAAAAGGATTCTTTGCCCTTCCTATTGTATCGACTGTAGTTGGATTTGCAGTTTTTAGTTTAGTTTTTTGGGCCGTTCTTGAAGGACTTGAATGGACTGCGGGTCGGATGACCTTGCAAATGCCTGCTGCGCAGGCCAATAAAAATATTAGAGAGTTATTTCGACTTTATGAATCCAGAGGCTGGGATATGCAAAAACTCTGTGATGATAGAAATTTACTTCAAGGTGGATTATTGGACCATCTTAAGCCTTTGATGTTTTGGAAAGACACTTTAAAATGTGGAGATGAGCTTGTAATTGCATTTTTAGAACAGCATCAAAAAGCGAATTCAGCTTGGAGAAGTAGTATTACAGATCCTTTTTATGACTCTATTAACAAATGGTCAGAGTTTACTTTTCAAGCCACTAATCTTTATAAGTCGGCTTATCTGCTTTATAAAGATATTGCGGAACAGATTAAAGTTCAAAGAAATAGCGGGCAAAAGGTTGTTTTTAAACGAACTAAAAATACACAAACAAACGCCTATGAAACTCTAGGTTATTTCAATACTCATCTCTATAATCATCCTTTACCCTTGTTCAGGTCAGAGCCTTATTTCGGATGGGATTATAAGTTAAAATCTGATGCTACTGATATTCCATATCCTACTTACGATGGGCAAACTGTAACTTGGTCAGAGCGATTTGAGAATCGTGTTGGTGTAGAAGATCTAACGAGAAGAAAGAATAAGTTTAAAAATGAAGTTTTAGTTTCAGCCGTAAGAAGACTTATTGCGAGGTTAAACGGACTTGACCTTAATACAGAGTACGGAAGGCAGCAAAAAGAAGAGATAGAAAAAATAATAAAGTATTTAAATATGAAAAATCCAGACCAAACAGGTAGTCTACCTATTATTGCTCGAGGCTTGTATCATATTGCAATGCAAGTGGAGAGCCAGAAAAACCTTCAAAAATGTAAAATGGACGGTGATTGTTTTTGGACAGAATTTCAAAAATCGTATTTAGATAGCGAATTATGGAGAACAAATAATAATCTTGTAGATATTGTCTTACCTTCACTCATTGAAATTTTACAAAATTATAAAATGTCCCTAGAAGTCGCTCAAATCGGAAATAGTTCAAACTTGCCTTCAGTAGAGGGACTTATTTCCAATTATACTTCCAAAGAATTAACAGATATCGAAAGAATTATTAACTTGCTTAGCGCTGAAAGAAGAAGCAAAAAAGTTGATCTTGCCAGTGTTGAATTAGGAGTTAAAGAGATCAAGAAAAAGATAGATGAAGTTCCAAAAAATTATAATTGTGACACTAACAGTATTCAAAAAACCGTAGTCATTGCACCTGAGGAGAAAATCTGCCCGGAGGACAATCCAGAAGAGTTCCTTAATTCAGTCTTAATTTCTGGGGTTAATGTCGCTAATAATTTCTGTTTTTGGAAAAGTATTAAAACCAACTTGTTCGATGCTGGGCATTTAAATTTCGGTAATGTTGGTCATACACAATTTTTAAATAATCAAGACTACTGGGCTGGGTATAAAACTACAGAAGCATCACCATTTGGTGTTAAGCCTCTTGGACCAGGTCAAGGCTATTTCTTGAGATTTTTTGATAGATTTAAAAACAACGGAATTGATCCATATTTTTATGACCGTACTTATCCAAGTATGACGGATTATCTTCTCAAGCAAATGGTTTGTGGCATAGATGTTATGAACGACGAAAAAATGTTGCAGAAGTCGTTCGCCGACAAAGCCTTTTCCTTTTTTACCGCTGGATATAAAGAAACGGCCCCTGACTGGATCAACAAAAAAGTATCTGCAGAATTTAAAGCCCCTCGTATAGCGTTGAAAAAAGGTGGCATGAATCCATGTTTTAATGATGAATCACATAATAGATGGCGATCAATTGGGCCAGCTGGAGCACCTTCTTTCTACAACTATATTGAGCATGTTCATGATTCAAAATTTAGTTATGGTGGAATTGTAGAGTTTCTGTATAAAGAAGCAGATGATTCTTTTGTCCAAGACTTCGATTCGTGGTGGGATAAATATGTAGCTTCTGAATTTTCTGAGGTTATTGAAAGGCTTTATTTTGAAAGTTTCAATAATGACCTCTTAGTAAATAAAATGAGTGAAGTAATGACTACAGATGATATTGACAATAATTGTGTAGAACACTGTTTAGACTTTTCCTTCGAGCACAAATATGGTTTGGCAGCATCTATTAAGCAGGAAATGGATACATATTTTACGTATTTCTTTAATCCATTATTAAAAGGAATACCTGTTGACCAATCTTTTTCAGAAGTCACAGACCTCAGTGAAGCTCGGTTTAAATTGCAGACAGATTTTGCAAAGGTAAGATCAGAGATTTATGAAATTTTATTTTATATCTCCGGTCGGAATTCAAAATTGAATTCGACAAGTTTAAAAAGTGAATACAATGCAATTATGGAAGATGTTAAAGCTGAAATATCTATTCAAAACCCGGAGTTTAACGAAAACTATGACGTTATAAAAATTAAAGCTCTTAGAGTATTGTTGGCGAAAAAAGATTATGAACTTAGGGTCTTAACAAGAACTGACGATCTTCCATTCTTAGACAGAATTTATAGCACTTCAATTGGTTTGTTAAATCAGATGACGCATTTAACAGAAATCGAAAAATCTGCTATTAAATTTAACATTGATGAGAACTTTAAAACTCTAACTTCTGAATTTGAAAGTTTGGCAAGAGATGGTAAAGTTATTTTGCAATATAAAGATTGGCCTGGAGATCAGCCAGGGGCATGTGAAGCTGATGAGGATAAGCCAAGTCCAACTTTTGCTATGGCCTCTACACTACACCAGCTAATCTTTGAAAGTATGGATGAATTGTTAAGTCTTCAGGATCAAAAAAACTTAGCTAAAAAATCTTTGCCTTAATAAGATGGTATTTTTTAAGAAGTTTTATTTTTTAGTGACATTTTTGAGCGCAGGATATTGAAAATATCACACTCCGAGCTGGCATAAAAATTGAAGTGTTAGTCTCGGAGGATTGCATGAAAACAACTCACGCTTTCATAATGGCCTTAGGGCTTTTGGTTTTATCAGCTTGTAGTGATGGCTCATCGAAGTCATCCTCAGGGGGTAATTACACAGGAAATAAAGCTGATATCAATGGGGCCAAAAAATTAGTTAAAGCTTATCAAGATAGTAGCTTCTATTTTGAAAAAGGTTATGTCTCTTACGGTAAAGTTAAAGGCAATCTATTATGGGCCGAAACTTATGTTGGATTTGCTGATGATTATTTAACCGTACCACAGTCTTATTATGCTATGCGATATGTTGGTTGTATTGGCATCGATGGTAAAGAAATTCCGTCAGAACAAGATAAACATACTCAAATGGATGTTGTTGTTGGTGCCTATGATGCTCTTGCTATTTATGTGCAAAGTAATTCCTTAAACCAATGTTATTTGGGCCAAGTCAATTGGGGCTCTCATGTCGTGGTCAATGGTCAAGTTTATAATACCAATAGTAGAAACCGCGGTGTGATAGGCTTGCCCACAGACTCTTGTCAGGATTACCAGATTGACCAAGCCCTAGTTAGAATTCCTAAGGATGCCTTTGAAGATTCTTTCAACAATGCTTCAGGCTCAAATTATTGGAACTATAGATCCTATTGGAAACCCGATAAAGATTATTATTATGACGTTAAAGATAATAGATATGGTCAATTTACAGGTTACAATGTGGTAACGGACGCTTCCGAAGACTCTTTTGGGAAAATCAATGATAGAGAAGCTGTCTTTGTCACAAAAAGTATTAGATCAAAATCTTCAGGATCAGATTGTACCAAGGATGTTTATTGGGGATTTATAATTGACTCTCTTAATCCTCCAGAGATTCAAGTGTTAGGAAGAAACTAAAAGTATTCTTTAATCTTTTTGTTGACTGGATTTAAATCGCCCTTCTTTGAAAGGGCGTTTTTTTTCGTGCTTAAGAGGGGATGCGTAATTGGTGGAACGTTTTCGCCATAGTTTAAAGGCTTTGGGTTCAAGATGTTTACGCATGAAAATAATAAATTGATTATGCGTTAATCCAAACTGCGCTTTGATAGCTTCAAAAGACGTGCGGTCCTCCCATCCCATCCTGATTAATCGATCGGTATCTTCAGGACTAAAATCCTTTACTACTTGTTCTTTTTTCTTTGTCATAAGGTCAAAATCTATAGCAATTTGTCATTTTATGCATGGGATACTTAAATAAGTTTAAGCTTTTCAATTGGTCATGATATAAAAGTTTTAAGCTTCATTTCGTAAAGGATTGTTATGGTTTTGATTTTTGGCTTGGGCTTATTTTTTATTTTTGTAACCACTTCTATCACTTATGTTTTTGCTTTTAGAGGCCAACAACGTTTCGACAGTTTTAATGAATATTTAAGGAAGGGTTGGCCTATATTTACGCCACTGAACTGCTTGCTTTATATTTTCACCCAAAAACGGGCCCAGAAAGCCATCATTGCGGTAGAGGACTTTCCTGAACTTAAAATTATTCAAGAGCAGTGGGCTGTGATCTCTGAGGAAGCGCAAGTTTTATTGGCTAAAGGTTATTTTGACCACACTAAAAATCCTGAAAACAACGCGTATTATGACATTGGTTTTAGAACTTTTTATAAATATGGTTGGAGTAAATTTTATCTGAAATGGTATGGTTATACTCATAATTCAGCACTTACCCATTGTCCTAAAACAGTTGCCATTCTTAAAAATGTTAAATCCGTTAATGGGGCCATGTTCTCTTACCTTCCAGTGGGCTCCCAACTTACACGCCACTTAGATCCTGTGGCGTGTTCTCTGCGATATCACTTAGGTCTTAAGACACCTGAGTCTGACTCATGTTTTATCAATGTGGATGGGCAAAATTATTCGTGGCGCGATGGTGAAGGTTTTATTTTTGACGAAACCTATTTACACTTTGCAAAAAATGAATCTGAAAAGCCGCGCTTAATTTTAATGTGTGATGTGGAACGACCAATGTTTTTAATTGGACCTTTTATAAACTTTATTTATAAAATTGCGATGCGTATGTCGATTGTTCCCAATACAGCTGAAGACAAAAGAGGCTTTGCCAACAAAGTTTTTGCTACACTTTCACCGGTTTTAAAAAAGACAAAAGCCCTTAAACAATCTAATCCATTGGCCTATAAACTTGTAAAACACTCTGTTAATTTGGTTTTATTCTTGATCTTGATTGGATTTGTGGTGGGCCTGCTTTTAGGACTTCGATATTTCTTTTCAATGACATAAGTCATTCTTTCTTGATTGCCATTTAAAATACTATAAAACCCTTAAAGTTATGGGGCTTAATTTTTTAGTATCTGTTCATCGTTTTGGAATATATTTTATTATATTTCTGGCACTTGTGTTTGGTTTTTCTGAACTGCAAGCTGCGGATTCTGAAAGGTCCTCTGGGCTTAGTCGTCGAGGCTTCTTGAGGGGGTTTTTTGCAAGTGCGGCTGTTGTAGCCGTGAACCCAATGGCGGCCATTACCACGGCGTCTAATAGTGGTTTGGCCGAAGGCCTTAGTGCGGGTCTGCCAGAAGCGCTTAAGCGTAAGCTTGTACAGCTTCGCTTAAGATCGATTTACACTGTGGGTTCGGAAACGGCAGCCTCACCCGATCCTTTTTTAGGTCTTAAAAATTATATAAAAATACTTGAAGATTTAGTCCATCAGACGACAAACCCAGAGCACAAAGCTCTTCTTATGAAAAAAGTAGCTGCAGCTCAAGAAGCGCTACTGGCTTATCAAAACGCATTTTTTCGAGGGCTTTCAACACAACCCTCATCAAACCCAAAGTCTGAGACTACGAATCCTAAAGCTTCACATGAAGACGCCGACATAACTAGTGATGAAAGTAATTCTGTAAATCCTAGCGAAGACATTTTACGAAATGAATTAAACCAAAAACCTTTAGATATTAGAGTTCTTACTATCAGAGGACTTTTGGGCCCTGATCTACTTCGTCGAATGGCTTGGCAAGTGCATTTTGTAAACTATAAGCAGAACGAGATCACCATCACACTAAGACCGTCGGATATGACCCTTATTCTTCAATACTACGGGTATTTGCATGAAGCCTTTATAGAGCTTCAAAAACAAAATTTATTTCTAGCCAGCAAAAGCATGCTAGATACCGAAGTTTCTGATGTTATGACAGCTTCACTTTTAATTCAGTTTATGGATGAGGCTAGAGAGGTCATTCTATCTTATGAAAAAGCCGCAAATTCGGATTTTAATACTGTTAATGAAATGGATGTTTTAACTAGCAGCTGTATGTCCTATTTGCGTTAATCCAGAAATGGTGCCCTTTGACCTCGTGATTTGATATCAAGCTACTGGCATATGTGTTGCAGCATTACCTTCTTTAAACTATGTAAGTGTTTAATCCTTTAATTAAACTTGAGACTTAAAAAACTATGACAATTTTGGCCTCTTTAATCTCAAGAATTTTATGTATTCTGCCTTTTTTCATAGTTTGTCTTTTTCATGCGCACGCCCAAGTCCGTTTGATTCAAATATCTGATACCCATTCGTCACTTGAGACCATAGGTCGTCAAGTAAACATCATAGATGTTTTAGGCCGAGACTTTTTAGCTCAAAACCCCAACGGCGAAGTGGTAGTATATGTTATTGGTGACTTCACTTCCATAAATTCATTCAGTCGAGCAGATGGGGGTTGGCTATCCTATGAGGCTTTAGCTCTTTTAAAAGAGCTTGGCTATACAGTGATATTTTCACCCGGCAATCATGGAGCTTTAGATTGGAGCGGACGAATTGATGGGGCTGCACTTTTTTTACAACAAATGGCGGCTCTGCATGAGTGGGGCATTCCAATTCTTGCCAGTAATATCTTCGAGCCAACGAAGCCTTTTAAAAAATACTTAAGCTCTTCTTACGAACTTAAAACTCTAAAAATTCCAACTCATATTGTGGGTATGACCCTAGATATTCTTTTACAAAAATCAAATCTTTCAGAACAAAGCTCTAAGAGACTTTTTAAAAAAATTCTAGGTTATGAAGACGCTTTAAGAGATTTATGGCCAAAGTTGCAAGATCAAGGTGTCCAAAACGTAATTTTAGGAGTTCATGACAGTCATTTAAAAATGGCAGGATTAGCAAAATCCGGTGTTCTAAATAATCTTTCACAATCCCGAAAACTTTCAGACCCAAGAGTGACGCACTTAATGGCGGCTGATGATCACTTAGTAGCCGCTTATAAAAAAAATGGCGTTTTAATTACAGATGGCGGCGCCTACGGATCTTTGAATGTCATTGATTACGACGACAGGGGAGTAAGGCCAGGACCTGTAGTGCATTACGCAATCGATCAAAATAGTCTTAGAGAAATAGATCCAAAGATATTCAAAGGTCATATGCAACTCAATACGGCTGATCTTACAATTGGGGAAACAGACCCTAGGATTTGGAATTACGCCCAAAAAGTGGAGGAGCACTTAAATAGTGTTCGAAGGCAAAAAGATCGTGTTTTGGTGGAGACCAAAGGCTTTGATAGTCATAAAATGCAAATGAAACTGCGACGAACTACGCTTGGAAGTGTGTACACTGAAAGTTTAGTGCTCTGGGCTGAAGATAAGTTAAATTACCGTCAAGCCGGAGACAATTTGGTTTTACAATCGAATAGTACACCTATTATTGCTGTCGCGAATTCATCATCTTATCGTCGAGAATCTCCGATTCCTGCCGGGCCACTGACCGAACTTGAAGTCGAAGATATGTATCCTTATTTAAATGAAGCCACTTTATATGAGTTTTCGGGGGAACAGATTTCGGCCTTAATTTATGCGATTAAAGCCACATATGCCAAAGAGGACTCAAGCAGATTTACCCCACAAATGAGTTTTAATGTCCGTGATAATAAGGGTGTGCTTGAAGTCTATCATAACGGCGGTTGGGCTAAGATTAAAAACAAACACATGTATAAATTGGCAATTGATGGCTGGCTTTCTAATCATCGATTTGGTCTAGGCTTTCGCGATAAACTTTGGTCAAAGCTGTTATCCGAAAATACACCTATCGCTACTGAGGAATTTCAGGCGATTTTAGTCCAGTATCTTGGCAAAGCTATTAAACAGAATGAAAGTTTACAGTGTTTTAGATTTTTACAGCATGGGGATATAAATTAATGCTGTGATATTTTTAATCCTATGATTGAATTATTAAACCATAAATTAAGATAAAATATATTAAATAAATTATTTTATAAAAAACCAGATACTTTGTGTAACATAAGATAAATTATAAGAAACAATTAATATCACTCTTTTCACAATACTTATGGACCAATGGACTCAATTATTATGGGATTCTTGATAAGTAAATTATTACTTTGGAAAGTTTTTTTATCTCAAAGTTTACCTATTTAAAAAATCTTTTAAGTCACTTCGAATAACTCACTTAAACTTAAGGAATTGTTCGGGTACCTTGAATTTTTAGCAATAAACCAAATATAAAGTCAGAACTAAAGCCAGTAAATACAATAGTTAGAATTATAGCACTTAAAATTTCAAGGCTTGATAGAACTAAAGTTTTTTCACCTAAAAATCTATAGACGGTAGAGGCAATTGCAATTAACGACACAATAAATGCAGTAGCCGCGTACAAAACAACCAAACTAAAGCCATGATTAGATCTAAATATAAGTTGAAAGGTACAAAAAATAAGTAAAACTATACCAACACAACTTCCTGGTACACGAAGCCACCACCAACGATCTTGCAGAATTACCAAAACCAAAACGATACCCGTTATGAGTGCCTGAAGGATTCGCAAGTAGCTTATATTTTCCAAGAAAAATACCTTTTTTAGATGGATTTAAATACTTTGAAGTCGCCAGGCTTGAAATTCAAACAGACTAAAGTCGCTCAGTTAATGGCCAAACTTAAAAAGATGTGACTTAAACTTTCTAAGTTAAGTAAGAGCCTATCTTCCCGGTTACTTTGATCGTTCAAGTTTACTATTTGCAAAAAATGTATCAAAAATAATTCCATTAACTTCAATTCGTCTCGCAGACGTATCGGGTTTTAAAAATTAGAATATTAAAAATTAAAGTAGAAGTTTAAATATCCCGAAAAATTATTACCCGTGCAACTAAATTAATAAAAAGCTGAGCTGATAGAACTCAGGTATTCATTTAATCAGTACTTAAGCAAAGCGTCTGAGAAGTTTTTAAGATTGGATTTACCTTTTAAAAATTCAAGCTCCATAAAAAATAAACTAGATATTTCAGACACATTAAAATTATGGCAAAGCTTTTCAACGGCAGCGGCTGTGCCCCCTGTTGCTAAAACATCATCAATTATAAGAACTCTATCTTCAGATTTTAAACTGTCTTGATGAATGAAAAGTTCATCCTGGCCATATTCTAAACTGTAAGCTTGAGAAAATGTCGACCTTGGCAGTTTCCCCTTTTTTCTGACAAGCGCAAAGGGGATATTAGTATGCAGTGAAAGTGCGGAAGCTAAAATAAAACCTCTTGATTCTATGGCTAAAAATTTGGTGGTGTTTTTGGGTACTTTTAAAGCCATGTGGTGAATGATACTTTGAAAGGCTAAGTTGTTTTCTAATAATGGTGTTATGTCTTTAAAAATAATCCCAGGTTTAGGAAACCCCTCCACGTCAATAATTAAGTCCTTAATGGCCTCTAAAGTTAAAAATCCCACAATTGAAATCCCCTGCTTTCCACTTTTTCAAGATCTGATTTTTCAATTAAAAATAAATTGGCAAGGCCCGTAAATGCTCCACAGGCTTGAATTCGCATTAAACCATCATATTTTTTTTTACTCTCATAAACTGTAACATTCATAGTTTTAAAATCTGCACTCATTACTTCTAAAGATGTTCCTGGTTTTAAGTCGCACTGTTTAGATTGATCGTATTTATAAACCCATACTTTCGAAGTTTTAGGTTGGTTTTTAGTTTTTTCTTGTGGGCAATGGCCATGAGTGCAAGCAACTACTGCATTAAAAAAAAATATAAGGCAGAATGTCTTGGTCAACGGCAGATCTAAAGACCAAGCGTTGAAACCAAGAAAGCTCATAAAAAGTCCGGATAATCATTTAGAAGTTTTAAAACGTAGACATTGCCTTTGTTAGAATTAAAATAAACCTCTTGCCTATTGGGATTCCAAACTGGAGCATGAGATATTCCAGCGGCTGTCACATAGCTGATTTTATTTTGCGTCTCAAGATTTAGAATTTCAATGCCCCCGGAAGAAAGCCCATAAAGAATCGACGAATTATCAGTTAAGGTCATTGGTCCTGGTATGCCGCTGACTTTGTATGATTTTGTTTCAATACCCGTTGACGGTATTAAGCATTTAATAGATTTTTCAGCAGTTCCAAAACAAATTTCACCACTAGCCATAGCCAAAAAATTAGTAACCACTGAGAATTTTCGTTTCCAATTAAGAGCTCCACTTAGAGCTTCAAGGTTGTAAATATGATCATCATATCCAGCTACAATAAGTTTATCAGTGTCGTAAAGAATTAGCGTTTTAATGTCTCTGAACCGAGAATTAAAATTTAGTTTTCGAAGCCAACGAACTTTTCCGTTGGACTTCTCTAAAGCCACAACTTCACCGGTTGATAATCCTGAAATCAGTAAAGGACCTAAAGAGACAAAGTTTCCAATGGAGCCCACTGAGATCTTGCGTTGATTTTTTCTACTGTAAGTCCAAACAAGCTCACCGGAAGAAGCTTCTAAAGCAAAGATTTCAGAATTTTTAGTATAGGTGTAAACACGACCATTTTCATAAAACAGGCTTTGAGTAGAAGGATAACCAATAGATTTCTTCCAAAAAACTTTGCCGTCATCGACACTTACGGAATAAGCGTTGCCATCATAACCTGTAAAAAAAATATAGTTAGAAACTAATAATAAGGGGCTAGAAACACCACCCTCAATAGTCAGAGTCCAACGTTTAGTCCCCCACTTTTTATCAAAAGAAGTTACTCCACTGAAACTGTTGGCTGTAATGATACTCGACTTGTTGTAAACAGGAAAAATAGGCTGACTTAAATGCTCACCTGAATAATTGGCTGGCTCGGTATTTCTGACCCAAAGTCGATTTAGATAACTGACTTTTTTGGGCGGTTGAGTGCAAGACACTAAACATAAAACCGATATCAATAAAAAAAATATAAGGGATTTAAAAGTTATCAATTCTTACCCGGCTCGGAATTTTTTTTATAAGTCAGCCAACGTATAATTTTGGTGGCCTCTTCGATGGTTTTTCTTTCCTTGGGATGCTCTTGAATAATAGTTTTTAAATTATCTAATGCCTCTTGCTCTTTTTTGTTTTCAATCAGGGCCAGACTCATTTGAAATCTAGCTTCAGGATGAACATAGTTCCAATTTTTGTTGGCTATAATAGCTTTGTAAATCCCAATAGCTTGATCCAATTTTCCAAGTTGAACTGTATTAGAGGCCTTAGCTAATTCTGTCAAAGCCCCTAGACTGCTTACTTTATTAGTTTTTAATAGCTCAAGATTTTGCAGAGCCATTTCGAATTTATCGACAGAGTACAAATAATTAGACCATTTTAATACTAAATTTCTTGAAGCCTCACTTTTGGGGTATTCTTTAATAAAAGCACTAACGTCTTGGTTCAACTGTTCAAATTCGGTGGCGTCAGATTCCGGGGATTTTTTCTTTTTAATCTCTGCACTGGGGTCAGTATCAGCAATTGTAAATTCAGAGATTCTTTTTTCAATTGTGTAAGACTTTTCAAAAATCTTAAGAGCTGAATTTTCAGAGTACAAACTAAAGACAAAATATCCAGAGCATAAAACTAATAGAGCCACAAAACTTAAAGCTAGTACTTTAGCATTTTTTTCTACAAATAAAGTCAGGCGGTCCACTTTCTGCTGCATAGACTCTTGTCCCAGCTCGGTCTTGGTATCGGAGTTTTTTATTTTTGAAGTTGTAATTTTAGACATTCTAAATCCTCTATAATTTGTATTTTGATTTAACCTTTACGTGCCATCATCTCTTTAAGAGTGGAAAAATGTCTAGTGTTTGAACCCTGAAACTTACTTTTTATCGAACCAATGGTTTCGATACGTTTAATAGCAAGTTTAGAAGCGGCTTTGGTTGTAGAAATTTGCTCTTTTTTAGCAATTTTAAAAACATTCATCATATTTTCATAAACGGCTTCAACTTTTTCAAAAGCTCTTTCTTTAGAGTAACCTTCAAGCTCTACGTAAACATTCATAAGGCCACCGGCATTGGCCACAAAGTCAGGAGCATATAAAATATCTAGTTTTTCAAGACGTTCCCCGTGGGTATCATGGGCTAAAATATTATTAGCACCACCAGAGATTATTTTACATTGCAATTTATCAATTGTTTGATCGTTGATGACAGCACCTAAAGCGCAGGGAGCAAAAACATCGCACTTGGAAGTGACGATAGCTTCTGGGTCCATATTTTCTACTTTATAGGTTTCGCAAATGTTTTTAACTTTCAGGGGGTCGATATCAGCAACTGTGACTTGGGCTTTGGCTTCAACTAAATATTTTACCAAATTTTTACCAACATTACCAAGCCCTTGAACAGCGACATGTACGCCTTCTAAACTATCTTTGTTTAGCTTTTCTTTAACTGAAGCTTTAATCGACATCAAAACACCGTAAGCTGTATATGGACTTGGGTCCCCAGACCCACCCAAGGCTTCAGGTATCCCTGTCACATAAGGAGTTTCAGAAAAAACATACTCCATATCTTTAACTGTGGTTCCCACATCTTCAGCGGTGATGTAAGAACCACCTAAAGAGTTAACGAAAGCTCCAAAGGCTCTGAAAAGTCCTTCGGTTTTATCTTTTTTAGGATCACCAATAATGACGGCTTTACCGCCTCCAAGATTAAGGCCTGCTGCAGAAGCTTTATAAGTCATTCCCGCTGACAATCTAAGTACATCAATTAAGGCTTCTTGTTCATTTTTATAGGGCCACATTCGGGTACCACCAAGGGCCGGTCCCAGAGTCGTATTGTGAATGGCGATGATGGCTTTAAGACCTACATCTTTGTTAGTGCAAAATACAACTCGCTCATGACTTCCATTGGCTTCAATCAGTTCAAATGACATAAGTTTTTCCTCTATATTTAAAACAATAATTTGAACGTAAAATTACGAAGATGCAAGAAGCACTATCTCAAGGATGGGTTAATTGTGTCATAGTGCCTTGAATTTAAGGTTTTATGGCGGTGATAGCACAAAATTAAATCATTTTTTAATTTTCATCGAAGTTTTACACTAAAGCTTGGATAAAAGTGTACCGAAAAGAGACTAAATGAAGATTAAAAAACTTAAATTTATCTTAAAGTTAGTTTCTTTTACCACCCTATTTTGTCTCATTTTGAGTCCAATGGCGTGGTCAAATATAACTTCCTGGCCCGATGAGACACTCCAAACTATTCGATCCATGGGCCATGGCTCAGGCTGTGATCAATGCACCAGTGTGCTAAGCTATAGCTATTGTGTGCCAACCTGTTGTGAGTCGTGTAAGGCTGAAGCCACTAATCAGGGTTTTCAAACCGGATTGTCCTGTAATAACCTTTGCCGTTTACCTAATTCAACAACTCAAGCTGACCAGGATATAATCGATGAGTGCAAAGCCAATGGATACTCAACCACCAACTGTGTCATGGTGCGCTCAATAATAGATCCTAAGGATACTTATCGAAGAGATTTTGAGCGTCGGGTCAATTCATGCAATATTGCTGTGGCTTCCATAAAAAGGTTTTGTTCAGAAAATCATTTAAATAAAGTGTACCCTGAAGACCTATTTCGATTAGCCCAAGATATTTCGGCCTCACCGAGTTGTGATTTTGCAGATGTTGAAAAGTATAATTTAATCTCTCAAGCGGATGATCCTCAAACAGAATTGGCTAAATGCGAAAGCAGTTATAATGAGTGCAAAACCTTCTGCTATGATCAAAACGTTGTGGATAGTCTTCAAACTTATGGTCCTTCCCTTGTCTACAGAGAAGGCCACAAAGCTTATGAAGATGAGTGTAAACCAAAAAGAGCTAGATTCATTCAGGAACAAGACATTCGAAATGATGTCATTGAGCAGGCGAATCTTATGGCTCAATCTTGTCAGACAGCTGCAGATCCTACAGATCCAGGGGATGACCCAACAGCAGAATCTTACAGTGCTTCTGATTCAGGTTCAGAAACTGCTAAAACAAATAAAAATCCATTAGCGAAAATTTTTGAAAGCCCGGAGATAGCCTACCAAAATATTAATGGAATCCTTTCAGCCATTCAGCCATTTTTGCCCCAGAATAAAACGGCACGAAGTGCCCGTGCTACGGTTAATAGATCGGCTAATCCCACAGCCCGAAATTATGGGTTAACTGATGAAGAGATGTATGGACCAGATTATTTAGGTTACTCACCTGAAGATGCCGACGAGCTGGACTTTGCGCCAGAGGCTGAATTTGATCAGCCAAAGTCACTTATGGGCAATACAGCTAATCCTAACCGTCAAAACCCCGGCATGTCTGCATTAGGAGCAGGAGGTATGATGGGACCCAACGGTGGTAATTCAAGTGGTCAGAGTTCAAGTCCCAAGCGAGGACGAGCCAGTGGTCGTAAGTCGCAAAAAGATAAGACCCTATTAGGCAAACCAGAAGGTGGCTCAGGGGGATCCTGGGGTGCTCAGGCTGATGATAGTAAAAAAGCTAAAAACCCTAGCAATGCACAACCCACTTTTAATGGTAAAGTAGAAGGACAGAAAGTCTTTAATGCTTCAAAGTATCACAACCAGATTTTAGCTTCCTATCAAAAGGGTTTGAATTCTGAAGCACAAAAAAGAGCACAACGTTTGGCCGCTGGATATAGCTCAGAAGATAAGTCCCCTTTAAAGGCAAGGGGGTATTCCTCTTGGCACATCGAAAACAAAATTCACCCAGAGACTATATCTTTATTCATGCAAGCTCGAATCTGTTACAATAAAAAATACGCAAATGGATTTCAAACCAGTTGCGCATTAGGAAAGTAGTAAATTAAGTTTTTATATTCAGTAATAATGACTTTTAAATTTATAAAACATCCACAAATTCTTCGGAATTAGAGATAAATCGAAGAATCGGTTCTTCAGTGACCTTCTCATTATTTAAAGAATCGATGATGGGTTTATCTGTGTCTAAGCAGTGAATCTTTCCATCTAAGTGAAACGAAACCTGACTTCTTAGACACCCGCCTGATGATGTCGTTTGAAACCTAGTTACAGAACTGGCTTGAGTTTGAATGGATAACAAAAATAATCCTAAGATTAGAGCTCTAGTCATAAATATCCCCTTTTATGGACATTTGGTTGCGAGAATCATGCCCTAAACTAACCATCTTAAGGGATCTAACTGATTAGGTAATAAACAGCTGTTGATAAAAAACCACTAAAATGCAAAGACCCATCAAAACAAAAAAAGCTGTTAAATACCGTCTTAAACTTTTATTTGTTGCGGCCATTTTAATATTCATTTCTCGAAGCTCATCCATTTCGGATTTTAATTCAAAAGACATGGATCTATTTAAGCTAAGTCTGTCATCAATTTTTTTATATAAAAGATCTACTTTGTTCTCTTTTTCATAAGACAGAGAGCGAACCAAGGGATGTGATTCTGGATATTTTTCCATAATGGCCAAACACCACTGCAAGGATCTGTAAATATAGGCCGGCGCCTCGGTGTTAGGTTTTTTGGTCCAACGGGTCCAAGACGATGGATCAACTAATAGTAGCTTACAAATTTTTCTTCGACTTAAACCAAGTGTTAATCGAATGCTTTCAAGGTCCCCTATCTCTCGAATAATTTGTTGCTTCTCTAAATGGTAGGGACCTAGGGGTTCACTTTTCTCAATTTCCAATCAAATTCTCCGATTTAGTAGTATAATTAATCAATATTAAATTGATATATTCAATATTATCTATTGAAATAATCAATCTTAAAAGTCTAGTTTTGTTACTGACTTTACAAACCCTTGAATTTATTAGATTTTTTAATAAGACAAGCCTTAACATGGCTAATTAGGAAATAGACTATAGCTTATAGTTATAAGCTATATATATAAGTATACGAAATTATTGAGTATTTTGTTGATTGGGTTTTAGATATCTGGGGTTTTAGTCTTTAGTCTAGGTGCATTATTAAAAAATCAGTTTCGCTCGGCTGATCTTTTTTACAAGACTTAATCCAATTTTAGATTTAATTTTTTATTCTTTTTATGGTAGTCCACCTCATGACTTTAGCTCCTGTTTATTCCCGTTTTTTTGCCTTCGTTTTGGATATGCTTATAGCAACTGTTTTGTTTACCTTAATGTTTATGTTCACCTCTGGATATAGACCCATATCGGAAAAGATGATCTTTTGGCAAATTCTTATATGTTTCTTTATACTCCCATCTCTGACCACTGCTGTATTCAGTGCAAGCTTTGGCAAGATGTTTATGGGTATTGAAGTCTTAAGCACTTCGAATTCCAAACCCGTTGGTTTTATTAAAGGTCTATTTAGGGAAATAGCTAACCGGTTAACTTTTCTCTTTATTGGTTTTTTATGGATACCCTTTAATTCAGAAAGAAAAGGGTTTCACGATATGATCTTTAAAACAATTGTTGTGAAAAAGAACGCATAATATCGACAACGTTGTTTGAATTCAGTTAGTATTAAAAGGAATGTCAAATTCCAGATCCAAACCCTACTCCTTAAATAAGAACAAATATTTGCTCGATTTTGAATTCGACAAACTGAGTGAGATATTAAACACCTTTGAACTTCGTGATCCAAGAAATGTCCTTATGCTCAGGTTAGCCTTAGCCACTGGGGCTAGAGCTACAGAGCTTTTAAATATCAAACTAAGTGACGTGGACCAAAGATCCAAGGCCATATCTATTTACGGAATCAAAGGCAGCAATGACCGAGAAATCCCTTTAGATCCAAAGCTTTTTTCATCTCTTCAAAAATACATGAATGATATCCACAACAAAAAACAACTTTTTGAGAAGCAAAATCCTCAAGGCACAGATGACTTAGAAAACGCTCATCGGCCAGGTGGAAGCAACGAAACCCTATTCCCAATTACTTATCCCCGATTGGTTCAGATTTGGTTGAACTATCGACCGGTGCAAAAGTCCTTTCATGCTTTAAGACACACTTTCGCTATTCGCTTGTATAAAAAAACTCGGGATATACGTCTTTTACAATTTGCCCTGGGCCATAGAAACATCGCTAATACCATGATCTATGCGGATTACGTTTACTCGCAGGAAGAGTTAAGGCGTTTGATCTTATAAGAACGAAACCCTCAATCAAAGAGACCTACATATTCATATAAAAAAGGTCAGATTTTTCGACAAACCTGTAAAATTGCCGGTATGTGAAATGCCGCTTTATTTCTATCTACAAATAAGCTAAAACTTTGGCATGTCTAGCATCAATCACATCCATTTGAACGAAATTTCCGAAAAAAAAACCTTTAATTTCGACTCCTTAGAATCAATCGGTGGCTCCTCCAAAGAATTTGGCCTATCTAATTTTGGCTTAACTTTTTCGATTCAAGATGCTGGTGATGGATATTATGTTTCGGGCGAGCTTAAATATACTCGTCAGTTCCCATGCACATTGTGCAATGTGGACGCTGATATCAAGCAGAACATCAAATTCGATGAGTTTATTAGAATCGACGCTAATTTTGACGCTGATTCTGAAGTCGTGGCTAAAAGTGATGAATCCGAATCCCTAGTGCTTAAAACCCCTGTTTGGGATCTGCGAGAGTTTGTCCGCGAGACCATTAATCTGGAAGAACCTGTGCAATTTTACCCAAAGGGTCAAGACTGCAAACGTATCTGTCCAAATTACTTAGAACTCGTTGCCAAAGGCATTTTAATCGGCTCGGAAGACACTAAAGTTCATTCTGCCTTTGAAACTCTTAAAAATTTTCAGATCAAGGGTTGATTTTTTCCCTAAAGCCTGTGAAAACAGGAACTTCGGTTTAGATACAGAAGAACAGCAACTGCTTTTCTTATAATTGAATCATGTTTTTTGATTGAATTTATTTGTGTCGGGCTCAGCAATTTTTTGGAGGTTATGTAGTATGGCAATGCCAAAGAGTAAAATTTCTCGTTCAAGACGTGGCATGAGACGTTCTCATGATGCTTTAAAAACACCAGGCGTGCATAAGTGTAAAAATTGTGGAGGTCTTCATAAACCTCATCATATTTGTCTTTCTTGCGGCTATTATAATGGAAAAGAAGTCGTAACTGCTGAACAGTAATACATCCCTTAAACCAAATCATTAAGGGGGGATAATGTTTAAAACACAAATTACGGGCATAGGTTCTTACTTACCCGAAAAAGTTCTTACGAATAAAGATCTTGAATCAATGGTTGATACCACTGATGAATGGATTTTAGCACGGACTGGGATTTCACAAAGACACATTGCTGATAAGTCCCAAGTGACAACTGATCTTGGCTTAATTGCAGCTAAGACCGCTTTAAAGCACGCCCACTTAAATCCCGAAGATATTGATTTTATTTTCTTTGCCACGACAACCCCTGACCAAATAATGCCCAGTGCAGCCTGTATTTTACAAAATAAAATAGGAGCTAAAAACTGTGGGGCTTTAGATGTTTATGCCGCTTGCTCTGGCTTTTTATATTCTATGTCTTTAGCGGATCAAATGATTCGCACGGGCGCTTATAAAAATATTTTAATAGTTGGGGCTGAAATCTTAAGTCGTTTTGTTGACTATGAAGATCGATCCACTTGTATTCTTTTTGGCGACGGAGCAGGAGCTTTTGTTGTCTCTAGGGCCCCTGAAGATTCGAAATCAGAAATTTTAGGACATAAACTAGGCTCTGATGGCAGTCTTGGTGATCTTCTTATTTTGCCAGCTGGGGGCAGTAAACATCCTGCTTCCCTAACTACGGTTCAAGAGAAGTTGCATTTTGTGAAAATGAATGGTCGCGAGATTTTTAAAAACGCTGTGAGGGCGATGTCTCAGTGCTCAAAAGACGTTTTAGAGCAGACGAAGACTGATCCCAAAGATATTGATTGGCTAGTTCCCCATCAAGCGAACACTAGAATTATAGAAGCGGTGGCGAAACAGTTTGATATAAGTATGGATAAAGTGGTTTTAGATATAGAAAATATGGGCAACACATCATCAGCAACGATTCCTTGTGCGATGAATACGGCTGTGAGCTTAAAAGGTATTAAGCGTGGTGATTTAGTGATGTTAACTGCTTTTGGTGGTGGCTTAACAAGTGCCAGTGTGCTTTTAAGGTATTAATTTTTTTAATAAAGACTTTTTTAAGGACCTATAATGGCAAATGTAGATACTAAATTGGGTTTTATTTACCCTGGTCAAGGCAGCCAGTCTGTTGGGATGGGTAAATTTTTGTATGATAATTTTCCTGAAGCCAAACAACTTTTTGAAGAAGCTTCGGATTCAATCTCGGTGAATTTAAAAAAACTTTGCTTTGATGGTCCTGAATCCGAGTTGATGAAAACGGAAAATACTCAACCCGCTATTGTGACAGTATCCATTGCCACTACCCTGGTTTTAAAAAATGAATTTGGTATTACCCCCAAGGCTACGGCCGGACATTCTGTGGGTGAGTATGCCGCGGCTTTTGCGGCCGGATGTATATCAGCTGCTGATGCTGTTCGAAGTGTTAAATTTCGTGGACGTTATATGCAAGAGTCAGTGCCAGAAGGTTTAGGTGCTATGGCTGCTTTTATGGGTCCAGAGCCTATAGATGTGGTTGCAATTTGCAAATGGGTGACAGAGACTTCGGGCCAAGGCGTTCTTGAAGCTGCCAATTTCAATGCTCCTGGACAGATTGTGATAAGTGGTCATGCCACTGCGCTGATGTGGCTTGAAAAAAATCTTGAGAATTTTAAATGGCCTTCGGAAGACTTAAAACCTAAACGGATGAAGTTGATTCCGTTGAAAGTATCAGCTCCCTTTCACTGTTCGCTCATGCAGCCCGCACAAGAGCAAATGGCTGAGCTTTTAAAAGCAACACCTATTGCTGATCCAAAATTTAATTTTGTGCAAAATGTGAGTGCAGATCTTTCTAAAACTGCAGATGATGTGACTGATTTATTAATTGCACAAATTAGTTCTCCTGTTCGATGGATTGAATGTACCGAAAAACTTAAAGAATTAAATGTCACAGCTTTGGTAGAGGTTGGATCAGGACAAGTTTTAAAAGGCTTAACTAAAAAAATATGGCCCGAATTATTGAATTTTAAATCGACTAACAGCCTTGACGATCTAAAAGAATTTAAAAACTAATTTAGAATATTTAATTTTCATATATTTAGGATATTGCATGGATTTAAAAAATAAAAATATTTTCATTACAGGCTCGAGTCGAGGCATAGGTGCTGGAATTGCCATAAAATTGGCTCATATGGGTGCAAAAGTGACGATCACTTATGGAAATTCCAAAGAGCACGCAGAAAAAATTTTTCAAGATTTACCCGGGCAAGGTCACCTTTTATTGCCCCTAGATATCACCAATGAAGATTCGGTTAAAACCGCTGTTGAAAGCGCTTTGGCGGCTTGGGATGGAAAAATTGATGGTCTTGTGAATAATGCGGGTATTACCCGAGACCAATTGATTTTACGTATGAAAAAAGAAGATTTTGATGATGTTTATATGACGAATTTAAGAGGATCTTTTTTTACAACTCGATTAATTCTTAAACCCATGATGAAACAGCGACAAGGCTCCATCGTGAATATTTCAAGCGTGGTCGGAAGTATGGGAAATGCCGGTCAATCTAATTATTCAGCTTCTAAAGCAGGACTAGAAGCTTTCAGTCGGTCAATTGCTAAAGAGATTGGCTCAAGAGGTATAAGAGTTAATGCGCTAGCCCCTGGTTTTATACAGACAGATATGACTGAAGCTTTATCCCCTGTTCAAAAAGAGGCTTTACTTAAAGACTTACCCTTAGCTAGATTAGGGACTGTCGATGATATTGCTGAAAGTGTAGCCTTTTTGTTAAGCGACGCTTCCTCTTATATCACTGGACACACCCTTCACGTTAATGGTGGAATGTTCATGAATTAATTTTTGTTAATAATTTTTTTTTTAAGTTTGGTAAACATTTATTTAAAAATAGGAGAACTAAAATGTTAGAAACTAATAGCGGAGGAATTATGTCAATGGATCCAAAAATCAAAAAGATCATCGAAGATCAATTGGGAGTTGAAGGCGATAAAGTAACGCCAAATGCTTCTTTTATCGATGATTTAGGTGCTGATAGCCTTGATATCGTTGAGCTTGTCATGGCTATGGAAGAAGAGTTTGACCTTGAGATTCCAGATGAAGACGCTGAAAAACTTAAAACCGTACAGAATGTTATGGATTACATTCAAAGTAAAAAAGCTTAAATTAAATTTATTTTTAATAAAAAGTATAGCGATAAGTTGATTTCAGTTTATCGCTTTTTTTATGTGGGACCGGGATGTTTACTCGAAAATCTATTGAACAAAGACGCGTTGTTGTAACAGGTATGGGTGTTCTGTCACCTCTTGGGCTAGATATTAAATCTAATTGGGACAAAGTTATTAATGCCGAGTCTGGAATTGGACCCATTGAAAGCTTCAATACGGAAGGTTTTGATGTGACTTTTGCGGGAGAAGTTAAAGGCTTTGATCCTGAAACTTATATCCATAAAAAAGAATTGAAAAAAATGGATCGATTTATTCAATTATGTTTAGCCTCTGCCGAAATGGCCATTAAAGATTCAGGCTTGGATCTTGAAAAATTAAATATGCAAAGAGTCGGAACTTTAATTGGTAATGGTATTGGTGGTCTGCAAAGCATGGAAAGCCAGTACCGCGTGCTTTTTGATCGTGGTGTTTCAAGACTTTCGCCATTTTTTATTCCTTCGGTCATTGCTAATCTAGCCCCTGGGCATATTTCCATTAAATATGGCTTTCAAGGACCTAATTATACCATCACTTCAGCATGTGCCTCGGGAGCTCACGCCATTGGAGAAGCGACTAAATATATTCGGGATGGTCACTGCGACATTATGATCGCGGGTGGAACTGAAGCTGGCGTTACCCCTATTGCGATTGGTGGTTTTGCCGCCATGAAAGCTTTATCGACAAGAAATGATCAACCTAAATCAGCTTCACGTCCTTTCGATCAATCTCGCGATGGCTTTGTACTCTCTGAAGGGAGTGCTGTTTTAGTTTTAGAAGATTTCGAAATAGCCAAAAAACGTGGAGCTCGGATTTATGCTGAAGTGACAGGTTATGGTCTATCTTCGGATGCGTATCATATGACCAACCCGGCCCCAGAAGGCCGTGGTGCGGCCTTGTCGATGAAACTTTGTCTGAACGATGCAGGTTTAAACCCTGAAGACATTCAGTACGTTAATGCCCACGGAACCAGTACACCTGTTGGTGATCAATTAGAAAGTATGGCCATTGAAAGTGTCTTTGGTACACACGCAAAAAATATCTGGGTCAGCTCAACGAAAGGAGTCAGTGGACACACTTTAGGTGCCGCTGGGGCCCTAGAAAGCGTCTTTGCTATTATGAGCCTTGTGACTCAAATAGCTCCGCCTACGGCCAACTTGGAAACCCCAGGTGAAAACTGCCGCTTGGACTACATCCCTGGAGCTGCAAGATCTGGTGTTATGAATGCTGTTCTAAATAATAGTTTTGGGTTTGGTGGGACCAACTGTAGTTTAATTTTTTCAAAAATTTAAATATATAAAAATTTTAGGCTTATCAATGAGCTGATTAGACTTGAATTGGAGACTTATGATTAAAAAAATTTTCATGGCTTCTGATCATGCGGGATTTGCATTGAAAGAATTTTTAATGCAAAAATTGACTCAAGATTTTTTAAACATAAAAGCCACCACTTTTTCTTTTGAAGACTTAGGAACCGACTCTGAAGTCAGTGTCGATTATCCAGATTACTCACTTAAGGTGTGTGAAAAAGTTGTAGCAGCCAATGATACTAAAGTGATTGGCCTTTTGATCTGTGGCTCTGGCCAAGGTATGGCCATGTCCGCAAACAAACATAAAGATATCCGTGCAGCATTATGCTGGACTGAAAACGTGGCTCGTTTAGCAAGACAGCATAATAATGCCAATGTCTTATGTCTAAGCTCAAGAGAAGTTGATCAAGATTTAAATTATAAAATCTTAATGGCTTTTTTGACGACAACTTTTGAAGGCGGCAGACACCAATTAAGACTTAATAAATTTAAATCTTAAAATTTATGGGATATGAAAATCATTTAGCTCTTGATTAAGTGCGTTCTGCGCTAACTTGTATAAAATTATAGTGAGACCGTTCACCTTGTGATAATATTTTCTTTCACAAGGTTGGTAACTTATGAGTAATTCGATAAACAAAGTTTCTAGAAGTTCTACAAATAATACTTTGAATAATGCTTTAAATGGCTCTGAAGCTGTGGCCGAAAAACATAGTCTTAAAAATCTAAATATAGATGCTATGGCTCTTTCAGACCCAATTATTGCAGGATTAATACAGAAAGAATTTGCACGTCAGCAAAATGGACTGGAAATGATTGCATCTGAAAACTATGCCTCGAAGGCAGTTTTAGAAGCTCAAGGTTCGGTCTTAACCAACAAATATGCGGAAGGTTATCCTCGCAAAAGATATTACGGAGGCTGTGAATTTGTCGACGAAATAGAACAATTAGCTATCGATAGAGCTTGTGAGCTCTTTAAATGTGATCACGCCAATGTGCAACCCCATGCAGGATCGCAAGCTAATATGGCCGTATTTATGGCAGCTTTAAAACCTGGCGACACAATGATGGGTATGGATTTATCTCAAGGTGGTCATTTGACTCATGGCTCGCCTGTGAACTTTTCAGGGCAACTTTATAATATTGTAAGTTATGGCATAGATGAAAAAACTCATCTTCTAGATTACAATAAAATTAAAGACTTGGCCCAAAAAACTAAACCTAAAATGATCATTGCGGGCTATAGCGCCTATCCCCGATTTTTAGATTTTAAAATTTTCAAAGATATTGCAGATTCAGTGGGGGCAAAATTTCATGTCGATATGGCTCATTTTGCAGGACTAGTAGCTTCCGGTCATCATCCATCCCCCGTGGGATATGCAGATTATATCACTTCAACCACGCACAAAACCCTTCGTGGTCCAAGGGGCGGCATTATCTTATGTAATGAAGGCGATGCCAAAACAGTCAATTCCAAAATATTTCCAGGAATACAAGGGGGCCCTTTAGAGCACATAATTGGTGCTAAAGCCGTAGCTTTCCAAGAGGCTTTAAAGCCTGAATTTAAGCTCTATATTGGTCAAGTGATCAAAAATGCTCAGACCCTAGCTTCAGAGCTTATGGCCAAGGGTTATATGGTTGTTAGTGGTGGCACCGACAATCATCTTTTACTTATTGATTTACGTAATAAAAATATTAACGGCAAAGAGGCCGAAAAAGCCTTAGATCTGGCTGGTATCACTGTCAACAAAAACACTGTACCTAACGAAACTCAAAGCCCTTTTGTTACCAGTGGAATTAGGATCGGAACACCAGCTTTGACGACTCGAGGTATGGGCCCCGATGAAATGAAACAGATTGTAAAATGGATGGATATGGTTATTTCAGACTTTAAAAATCTTGAGTTGTTAGAAAAAATCCGCACCGAGGTTTATAATTTCACCAAAGATTATCCAATCTATAATTAACTATAGAATAATGATTATTAAATAAAAACTAAAGCGTATTTTATATTTATTACGACCAGCCTTAGTATTAGGGCAAGACAAAACCAGGTCCCACTTTTCCTATGAGCTCTTGCAATTTATCATTGGCCTGGGCCCCAAACTGTTGATTAACACTTTCTATATCTAAACATCGTAAACCTAAAACACCTACACGAAGCTTAGTTGTTTTAATGTTTATCTCTTCCAGGTTCATCTCAAGTTCGGCAATGGATAAAGTCACTGGTCGATCTTTTAGCAATTTATTAAACTGGCGCATCAGCCAATTACTTTGACCGAGTGGAGCTTCGGCCAGAGTTCCAGTAAGTTGAGGTGTATAAGGAGCGGCTCCCGACCAACAGATATACTTACCTGCAGCCACTGGATTCATAACAAGTTGACCTGAAGTAGAGATTTGGGCTTCGGGTCCAAATTTTATCTGAGCTAGTGGATTTGGGACCGCATCGGCTAAGTTTTGTTCATGGGATAAGAGCATGTTGACATAAGGGGGTTTAACCTCTTTGGCCCATGGACTGATGGCTTGCTTAAACCGAGACCAATAACTTTTTCTAAGCTCTGAAGTTTCTGGGATCGCAAATTGACTTAAAGCTACTTGTTCATTGGTGATTTCGATATTTTGCAAAGTTGGTTGTAAGCCCATTAAAAATTGTGAAATAACACGCGGTTCAGTTTTATTAAGTTTAATTGTGACCGCAAAGTTTTTTAAAAATGCAGGTGTAGCTTCTTGAACGACTCCATCGACCTCATTTAGACCTTGCTGGATTAGATTAAAAATTTCAGCGCGATTGCTCGGAAGTACGTTTAATTTCTGAATCTGAAAAGGTAGTTGCGCCCGCACTCCATTGGGTCTTAAGTCTGTGCCTTTTGTGTCAGAAGGATAAGGCGTAAACTGAACTTGCAGTGTTATTGGCTTATTTGGTAAGGAGCTACCTAACTGTGCCAGTCGACTTTTAAGTTTTAAAGCTATGACGTCAGTCAGGGCTTTAATAATTTTAGGACTTGTTTGAAGATCCTCTACCAATGAAAAAGCAGATGATAAAAGCATATTAAAAGTTTCAGGCAAATCATTAATTATGTCTTCGACCATATAATCAACGATCATTTTTTCTTCAGGGGTCAGATTTTCTGTGCCATAAGTTAAAACTAATAAAGACATTGGATGTTTGCCCCCTGGAGCAAAAGGCAAACTCTCTGTCTGTTGGCGAATTGGAACACCATAAGATTGAAAGATGTTTTGATACTCGTCCTTCATGTCTTGAACGTGTTGTAATTCGGATCCAAAACGATCAAGCAAGCTATTGATTGCTGGGCCTATAACGGGGTCCCCACCAATCGTAGTTAAAAATGGAACTAATGTTTTAGCTTCTATGGAAGCTTTAAATCGATTTAACGAATCGATGCCATCAAAAATAGTAGTCGTACAATTTCTAACAATGGTGTTGTAATAAAACTTCATTTGAATCTGGATGGCATTCCTTAAATAAATCCCTAAAAGTTCAGAAGCTTCACTGCCATTTAATGGCAGCTTGTATTGATTAAAAATTCGGTCTGGCCCTTCGGCTAACTTTTGTGAACCCGAAACAACTCTTCCTACTAAGGGACTTGAGTCCACAGATCCTAAAGCAAAATTATAACTCGCACCCTTAGGTAAGGCGGCTTCATAAGAAATAATGACATCTTTAACTTTATCAATAGTCTGTAAAGTTACAGGGTCAAGAAGTTCGATTTCATATCCAGAACTCATGACAAAACGGGCTTGCACATGACCCGCCATTACGCCTGGGACAATAGGAAAAGGCATGGTTTGCACATAAGTACTATTTACAGCTTCTGGGCTTAAACTAAATTTGGCCGTACAGTACTGACCATTATGAAGCAAATTTTCAATAATAATAAAATTATCAGTTGCGCCTAAAATACTTTGTTGGGCTTTTAAAACTGGGGCTTTAAATTTTTGGCTATTAATAAGTTGATAGCCATGTACGAAAGCTTCTTTAGAGATATAAAGCTGACCATCCTCACCTAGAAAGGTCGCAGACTTTGTTAATGAGTCATCGACCGATGGATTTTCTAATGTTGAGATATTGGTTTTTAAAAAGGAACCGCAGTTTAACCCCTGCTCATTTGCGAATACTTGAAAATTTAAGGTATTAAATATAAGAAGAAAATGAAATAAAAATTGTATATTTAAAATATTATGTTTCACAAAACATCCCCTCGAACTAAATTTTTGAACTATAAAAATAGATCTAACAATTTAAATTTTATGATCTAGAGCTTATTATCGTATTGAGCGTTAAATGCAAGAGATCTGCCACTTATTATAAAGATAATCTATCTAGATTTAGTTAGGCTTAATGAAAATATTAAAATGAACCACTTCGGATTCGGAGTTATTTATTATTTATAGGCTCATTTAAATTTAATTGACGAGAATCTGCTGTAGATCCTTCATGTCTTGGTCCACAGGTACACCGAGCCAGACCGAAAAGACTTCTTTGAGGAAACCAGGTGGTCCTTTAATAACTTTATTCATATCTTGCATGATTAAATGCAGATCTTCACTTTCTTTAGATTTTATTCCTACTAAATAAACTGGGCTATTCTTTTCAATTTTATGTTCTGATATTAAACCTAAAAATTCTTCTTGAGCATTCGAGGACGGGTCCACCACATTTTTTTCATAAGAAACAAGCATTGCTTCTTTCAGTTTATCACCACTAAAACTGCGCATTGGATTAATTTTTATAGCTATAGGTGTAGTCTGAATTAAAACAGCAGGATCTTTAGAAAGTAAATCTTTTTCCAAAAAAAACAATTTCGCTTGGTAGACGTTGATATTAAACAACGCAACTTTTTTATGTCTAATACCTTCACTTTTCCCAAGTAGGTTTAATTTTGTTTTTTCATCAATTTTTAATTCTAAACCAGACTTGGTTTCTTTGAGTTCAATGGCAATAGCGTAAGTAGAAGTTGTCAATATAAAAACAAGGTTAACAAAAAGAGGCTTTAAACTTGATGAAATCATAGATTACTCCTAGGATTTAAATTACTATTATCTTGATATGTTGAGCTTTAGAAAACAACTTTTTTTAATTGGACTTTTAGCACTAAATCAATGTGTCCAATCATCTCATCATCAAATAAAGCCACCGCAATTTGCCATGATGACATCTTGGGTATCACCTATAGATCCTAATGTGACTTTAACACAAAAATTCAGACCAACAAAAAATCAACGACACAAAGGGATTGATTTAGCTGGACGTTTAAATCAGCCCTTGTATGCAGTAAATAACGGCATCGTTACTTATCATGGCGAAAAATTTCGAGGCTATGGCAAAATGGTCCTTATCGATCATGGAAGCGGCTGGACCACGCTTTATTCCCATCTCAATAAATACAACGTAAAAAATGGAGACCAAGTGCAAACAGGGCAAGTGATTGGTTTTATGGGTCAAAGTGGACGTGCTTCGGGCGTACACTTACATTTTGAAATTTATAAAAATAAAATTCCCATTGACCCACTTATGGTTTTGCCAATTAAATATAAATCAAGATAAAATAAACAAAAGGCTAAAATTTAATAGTTAACTGTATCACTTCGTTAACCGACCAAAATTATATGATTATCCTTGGTGTTAACCCTCATGATATCACTTCTGCGGATGCCCAAATTCACAAAATCTATTTGCGATTCCATTTTTTCTAAGACTTTCATTTGATTATAAATCTTATTAATTTCTTTGCGAACAAAGTTTAAAATACTTCGTTTATATTTTGATCTTAAAGTTACAAATTTAACACTAAAAGTTTCAATTTCATTTTGACCATTAACAATACTCAGCTTATCAGTTCGTAATATTTCAGCAGAGGTATTAAAAGATTTAATTTTTAATTTTGCTTGAAATGGAAAGTGAATTTTTACCTGATCTTTCATTTTAAGTTTGCCAAAAGGAAGTTCGATACGGCCACCACCAGCGCTTAATTGTTTACAACGACCTTGGATAATTTCACCATCTTTAATAATAACAATGGGTAAGTTTTCAAGCTCGATACGAACATGGGATCTTATACGATTATGATCGGTTCTTGGACTATAGGCGGCTAAAAAGGTCTCAACCTGTTTAGGGGCAAAACACTCTAAATCTGTCATTTTAACCCAAGTTTCGTGATCTTTTGTGCGCACAAATTGGTGCCTAGTTAAACTTTTAGTTTGAAGCATAATACAGAGTTCCGGGTAACTGTAAGGTCCCAACCATCTTTGCCCGCATCGTAGGTGCCATATCTGGCTTAACAGTTTGATCTCTTCGGATGTAAGATATACTTGCATAGTTCAATTCCTGACAGAATTTATATCGGATTTCAATGAACCAGACTTAAGGCAATCTCAAAATAAGACATTAAATTGTCTTAAATGAGGCGTATCGCCGAGTGTCTTTATGGAAATGAAGTTGTTTTTATGGCCATTTTAAGTAGCCTGATCTTACTTAAATATTTTTTATATCTAAACATAAGTCTATATTAAATTATGTCTTTACCATGGGGGGAATTATGACATTTTATAAAATTTTAATGCCTGTGATTTTACTTTTTAGCACTTCAACTTTTGCCCAAGTCCCATTAGATTGGGATCAACTCAACTCAAGTTTTATTACTATTGTCCAAGAGCATGTGGATACTTTTGATTTTCTAGATTCTGGATTTATTGCTGTTGATAAATCTAAGTCAGATTTAAGCACAGGTTCCCTTAGCCTTGGTTTTCAATTTAAATCTTCAGAACTTAATTTAGTCAGTTCAAATATTCCACAAACCCTAGGTCTTGTGGGCCAGATTGATCTTACCACACAAGATGTAGCTGCATCAAAAAGAGTTGATTTTGAAGCTTCGATTGGCCTTGAGGGGGACACACTTATTATTTTAAAACATCTCAATGGCTTGTTTGCAACTTGCGATGTGGTTGATCCTTTGGATACCTTTAATCTGACACTTTGTAAGTACGTTGATGGTGTCGAAAGTGCTAGTTCAGCCAAAGATTTAAAGGTAGCCCTTGAAGCCCTTCGTGAAGCCCTGCTTATAGTCTTTCCTTTAACTGGAGGTTCAAACGATGAGTTTCACAATATCATTGCGGATCTTAACATCGTACAGCAACTTAACTCAGTTCTAGTATCGGCTCTTGTCAATAACTTAGAACTCTTTGGTCTTAAAATTACCGCCGATGTCGGTCTTATATTTCAAGATAATAGTCTTCGACTGCAAGTAATTGGATCTACTATTCTTGCAAACCAAGACTATACAAAGTTTGTAAAAGAATTAGAAAATATTTTAATTGGCCTTCAAACCAAAGATCCGGATACCACAGATTTGGTTTATAACTACACATTTTTAGTTTTTGAGTTATTGGAAGGCATTTTTTATTAAAAAAATAAAAAAAGCTAGTTATAACTCAGTTTCAATAATTAAAAATGCGTGATTTTAAATGAGTTATCTGATTTTATTTACCCATGAACAGAAAACCATCATTACCCTATTCCAATCGTATTGGCCATTTTTATAAAACCCACCGCGAGAAAGTTGGACTTTCTCAAAGTGACATTGCTGACAGTTTAGAAGTCAATAAACAACTTGTTAGCAACTGGGAAAGAGGTATGTGTAGTCCAAAGGCCACACATATTTCTACTTTAATCAAAATGTGCAAAATTCCAAAAAAAGAGCTTTTAAGCCTACTGCTTGAAACGGTTGAAAAAGAATACCGAAAAAGTATTAAGATTTAGTTGTTTTCTAGGTGCTATTTCTATAAGTTAAGATCTGAATTCTACTTTGCGGAGTTAGCTCAGTTGGTAGAGTACCAGCTCGACAAGCTGGTTGTCACAGGTTCGAGTCCTGTACTCCGCACCAATATTCGAAAGTAGATTTAGTAAAAATAAAAAACCCAAACAATGCTCTACACTTAGTAGATTCAATCTGAGCAAGACTTCGTAGTCTAATATTTCAACAAATTTCACTGTATTTCGTCTTTTGACACCTTTTTGATGCCTCTGTGATGCCTTTCAAAAAGGTCAAAATACATTAGCAGTTCTAATTCACTCGATTCTCCAAAGGCAAAACTGTAACCCAAACTTTAAGCGGGTTGGTGGGAGCGTAAATTTGTCGCCATTTCAAAAGGCGTGAAGAGTTCTGATTTTTTAGCTGCGGATCTGACAGTTTCCAAAAGATAATCTCTAGGATCGAGCTCCACTTTTTTAC
>JBGSLV010000090.1:0-5647 GCA_041740515.1 Bdellovibrionales bacterium
AACCTTCAAAAGGAGAGCTTTCATTTTTAGAAAGTTTATAAATTATGCCGATATTATTTTTTAAAGAAATTGGAATATCCTGTACGTTAAATCGTGGTCCACCATGAATTCGGCATAATACTTTGTTCGGGATAATCACAGAAAAGATTGATACTAACAGTGCCGTCGGGATCGCCATTTTTAGTATTTTAGCGAGCATATCCCATTATGTAGAGTTCCAGATTATGTGGAGTTCACTAAAGTCCTAAATCTTTACAATTGAAATCATTCACGTTTTCGTAATTGTTAACTCAGCATAATAATGCCCTCCAAAACTAAACAAGGAGGCATAAATGCTAGAAAAATATCTTAAATCTGAAGTTACAAGGAATCGCTTACGAAGTGGAATTTCAGCTCCGTATATTGATGACTTTTCGGACTGGCTTCACAAACAAGGATTCAAGCCTGTCGTTATTGATCACAAGCTTCGATACTTGGCCAGCTTTTCCGACTGGGCAAAAAGTAAGAACATCATCATAAATAATATTGTTAAAGCGGTAGATGAATTAAAAGAAGAGCTTGAAATAAATGGTCGCAAGCTTCATAGCAGAGGACCCAACGACAAGTCAGTTATTGCCGCAAAAAAATTTATTCAATTTTTGCAAGAGCATGGAGTTATTGAAAAGCCACCAGCAAAGCTAACTCCATCGGAAAAATGGCCAATAATAGGAGAATTTCGTTCTTGGGCTAGTAAACATAGAGGTCTTAGAGACACGACTCTTGATCTTTACGATACCACACTAAGAGATTTTGTTAGAGTGTTGGGTGAAGATCCAATTAAATACACTGCAAAGTCAGTGCGAGAATTTTTGATTGAACGTGCTCGACAACACAGCAGAAGTCGTGCTCAAGCCCTAGGTGTCGCTGTACGAGCTTTTTTAAGATTTTTAGGTGTTTATGGTCTTTGCTCCCATGATCTTATTTATGCAGTACCTTCATATTCTGGATTTAAAGCTGTAAGTGCACCTCAATATATAGAGCCCAGTGATTTAAAACGTGTGGAAGAGTCATGTCACACACGAGACGAGAATGGCCTAAGAGACCGAGCGGTCGTTTTGTTACTAACAAGGCTAGGACTTCGTGCAAGTGATGTTGCCAATCTTTGCGTTAAAGATATCGACTGGCATAACGGACGAATCGCGGTCTTGGGAAAAAACAGGAAACAAGAATGGCTGCCACTTCCGCAGCAAGTCGGTGATGCCATTCTTCAATATTTAAAGAATGGCAGATCAAAATTTAAAACAGAACGTGTTTTTATAAAAGTCGATGCACCCATCGGGCCATTAACTAGAGCGTCCGTGACTCACATTGTTCGAAGTGCATTTCTGAGAACTGGAATTAAGGCTCCAGTTAACGGCGCACATACTCTTCGTCACTCGGCTGCTACGGCCATGTTAAGGCAAGGGGTAACGCTTCAAGGTGTTGGCGCCATACTTCGACACAGTTCTCCTGCGACGACATCAATTTATGCCAAAGTTGATTTTGATTTACTTATTGAAGTGGCTCAACCATGGCCGGAGGTGGTGTTATGTTGATTGACGGATACAACCGCTATATTACCTTACGACAATCGCTTGGATACAAAGTTCGAGATGAAAAACGACAGTTAAAAATCTTTACAAACTTTTTGACCTCACGAAGCGAAACGCACATTACATCTGAAAATGCAGCTGAATGGGCAAACCTTGCTCTGTCGCCATATGCAAGAGACCGCCGAATGCATCTAATTGTACTACTGGCTAAATTTCTTAAAGCAGAAGATTCTCGACATGTAATCCCATCGCGAGAGCTATTTAAACACCGCTATGAACGACCCTTGCCATTTATCTATTCAAAAAAAGAAATTGAACTGTTAATGTTAGAAGCAAATAAATTAAGGCGACAACCAAATGTCAATCCAATAAGGCCAGAAGTTTTTGTTACGTTTCTAGGTCTAATTGCATCAACCGGAATGAGAATTTCTGAAGCCTTGAAGTTACGAGTCTCCGATATCAAACCAAACGGTGTGCTTCATATTCGTGACTCGAAATTTAATAAGTCTCGCTATGTTCCCTTGCATACAACAGTCTTGGCGCAAGTTGAATCCTATTTAAAAATCAGAAGCGCAGTTGCAACTTTAGCGCATGACCATCTTTTTATTGGTTTCAAAGGCCTAAGACTTTCGGAAAAGATGGCTGGGTGGACTTTTTTGCAAATACTAAGAAGAACAAATATTGGAATTAACCATAAAACAAAACCAAGGATACATGACCTAAGACACACATTTGCTACTAGGTCGCTTGAGCAATGTCAAAATGATAGAACTTCTATAAATAAACATTTGGTCGCGCTTTCAACCTATCTAGGTCATGTCGATATTAAATCCACATATTGGTATCTTGAATCTACTCCAGAGTTAATGTCCCAGCTGGCTAATGAAGCCGAAAACTTTATTGTTAACGGAGGTGTGAGATGACTCCTCTCGCTCCAACAGTAACCAAATATTTTCGAGTTTTTTTACCAAAAGACCGAGGTTTTAGTCATCACACCTGCGAGACCTATTCGCACGCACTTCGGCTATTTCTTATTTTTGCAGCGACAAAATTAAAAGTAAAACCATCAGATCTTTTTATTGAACAGCTCGATGCAAAATTGGTTTTAGATTTTTTAAATAGCATAGAGGAAACTCGTAAAAATAGTTCTTCGACAAGAAACTCAAGACTTGCAGCAATCAAGTCATTTATGCGTTTTTTAGAATTTAAAAAACCATCTATGATGGAACAAGTTCGACAAATACAACTGATTACATCTAAGAGACATGACGTCCCCTTGATTAAACATTTAACTTTAGATGAGGTTCAATCTATTTTGAATGCACCTGATATTACCACCAGACTTGGAATCAGGGATCGCGCCATGATGCATGTATGTTTTGCGGGGGCCCTTCGCGTCTCTGAACTTGTAGAGTTACCAATAAAAAATGTATCTCTTCAAAAAATTGTAAGTATTAAAGTCATTGGCAAAGGACGACGCGAGCGGTGTTTACCTCTGTGGAAGGAAACAGCCAAAGACTTAAGATCATGGCTCGCAGTTCGAGGTGCAGTTGATACGGAAGCACTATTTGTGAATGCAGACGGTAGCCCAATGAGTCGATCAGGATTTTCATACATATTAAATAAATATGTGCGGATAGCATCGAAAAAAATTCCAAGTCTTGTGGCAAGAAAAATTAGCCCGCATCAACTTCGTCATAGCTGTGCCTTAATTATGCTGCAAGCAACAAAAGATATTCGAAAAGTTTCGTTATGGTTAGGTCATGCAGATATTTCAACGACAGAGATTTATCTGCGAACTGATCCCAATGAAAAATTAGAAGCAGTTGAATCCGTGGTTCCACCGTCACTCAGACGAGGACGTTTTAAAGCACCTGACGATCTTATTGCATCGCTTTTTTGCTAAGAATTATGTGGAGTGGAATACAGTGTAAACATTTGATTTTGCTGAATTATACCACTCCAACTTTACATAATCCGGAACTCTACATAATGTGACTTATGTGGAGCTGCACATAAATCCCAACTTGAGCATGATCTTATTGCGGACAGGGTAAAAATTGGCCTTGCAAACGCACGTGCAAAAGGAAAACTTATCGGCAGAAAGAAAATGCGCGACTCAGATCTTATTCGAAAACTCATTAAGGCAGGAATGTCTTACCGAAACATCGCAAATGTAGCAAAGTGCTCGCATGGAAGTGTGAGCGCAGAACGCAGAGCCATGAAAAAAGAGGAAGCCGAATTAAAAAGAAAATTACAAGTGCTAGCTGAGGAGGAAAGTAAAATGCTTGAGGCAACAGTTGTATTTCCAGATGCAGCTTCGTAAATAATATTATCTTTAGGCGAGTATGATAAATACTCGCCTATTTTTTTATTTTAACTGTATCAAAATACAAATAGAATATTCTTATGAATATTGACCAATGAGTTTTAACCCAAAAGAACTGTGGGTTAAAATTAACAAAGTCAGAGTATTTCCTCTGACTTTTTGCTAATGATTGAAGTGGTTTTAATCCGCTAACATTTTGACTTGGACTGCACAACTCTTAATATCTATGACGTTTGCTCCGTAGCTGGTGGTTACGGTGGTACCATCGACACGACTTGTTGATAAAGTGGTCACAACATATTCATAATTACCGTATCCACTATTGGTGTCTAAGTAATTAAAATCGGTTACTTCATAAGTACTAGAGAGTAAAAACTCAAGAGTTGAATTCTTTGTTCTCTCTGATAATGCAGAAGCGATGATCTCTCTCTTGCAGTCAACTGCCTCCAGGGGGGCAGCAAATACGTTTGCAGAAACAATTGCGATCAAACATGAAATAAGTGTTCTCATACTAAAAAATTCCTTTCGTTGAGTTTAGACTCATTGGTACCATGCTATTTAACTTTCCTCGGTATGCATATTGGGGGGGCTGGTAAAGTTATATGTTTGCTCCACTCTCAAGATGAACAAATTTCAATCCCTATGACAGGGAGCGCGTCTACTATTGAAGTCGCTATCTGCCAGATCTAATATATTAGAATTGGATTAGAAAGATTCAACATCCTAAGCAGAGTGTTACTCTTCCTTTTTTAGGGGTTTTCGATCCAAGTACTGTTTGATAGGGTCCAAAAGGCGATCTTTTGTAGCCACATCAAATAAAATGGCTTTAAAGCCATATCTCTATGTTGCCACCCTGCGAAGCCAAAGATTGACTTATAACTTAACATCTTCTTAAATCGTGCACGTTTGGAGGTTTAGTTTGAAAGTTCTTTTTATCTTTACAATGTTTTTTACTTATTCGGTTTGGGCAAATCCTAGTCGCTCGCTAAAGCCAAACCAATCAATCCCCTGTTTGCAATTAAATGTAGATTTTCATCCATTTTCTTTTCTTGAGCTAAATGATCAGAGAGGTATGATCGTTGCTTATACATCTTCTCCTTATGAGCTCTCACCTAAAAAAAAGGTAGAAAGAATTGATCCTGTGTTGATAGAAAGCAAATACGGGGCTGGGTTTTTTAATAATATTGATTTCTCGAAGTTTGATGTTTACACCATTGAAGATGGTCATAAAGATATTTTGATTAGCAATACAATGCTTGATTATTCTAATGACGCTAATAATGAGGCATTCACTTTTGAGGGCTATTTTCCTAATTTTTTGCCAGCAATTTGCTTCCCCGGCAGTGGATGCAAGCCTGATAGGTGGGTTTTGCGGAAACTATCATGCAACTATGTAAATAAAAAATAAGTATTTTTAAATAAATTGTTTTTCTAAATTAAGTTTTATACCCCGGCACCAACTCACATATTGATATCGGATATCGAAATTCGATATCAAGTGGATCTTCGGTTCTACCCATCACACAACTGCATGGAACGCCGAGCTCACTAGAAAAATTTTAAAGCCAGAAAAAAAATGGAAACCGTTCGACTCAAAAGCTTGGTTAACTGTAACCCAAACTTTAAGCGGGTTGGTGGGAGCGTAAATTTGTCGCCATTTCAAAAGGCGTGAAGAGTTCTGATTTTTTAGCTGCGGATCTGACAGTTTCCAAAAGATAATCTCTAGGATCGAGCTCCACTTTTTTAC
>JBGSLV010000091.1:0-1542 GCA_041740515.1 Bdellovibrionales bacterium
TAGAGACATAAATCCCCCCTTTATATTTAGATTTTGGACGAGCCTTTATATTATGAGGGGTGTCTCACTTATTTTATCCTAGACTAGGTCAACTAGACCCGACGATGTCATGAAGGTGTAGAAAAAAGAAAGAGGCTTTTAGGTGTCCAACTCTTGTCACCTCCAATATCCAAAATGACACTTTTTGCACTTTTTTCAAATTTTAAGATTTATCAGAAGGCTCTGCCTATGTGTCCAACTTGGATCAAAACCCCATTAATTTTGAGCCCAGCCCATTAGACCCCCATATATTAGATTTGAGTTTCTAAGAATTTTTTGATCAATGAGATTGGGTTTTAGTGCATGGATTTTGCTTCAATACGATCATGAAAAGGCTAGTAGTTCTCTTTTCTTTTTTTATGTCTTTCGCAGCTTATGCTAGCGACTGGAGAACTCTTGCACCTGGCCCGCTACAAGTTGACTACGCTCAGACTGGGCTACATAAACTTATTGGATCTAAAGCTAAAATCACTGACATCTTACAAAGTTATTACAACCAAGTTTATGGTATCGGATTTTTACATATTGGTCATATGGCTGACTCAGGTCATGGGCACTTTTTAAAAGATGAATCTGGGGAAATTTTTGCTATTTTATATCACACCCGAGAAGTACCTGATCGTTTATCAGATGAAGATAAGGAAATTATCAAAGTTGAAAATCGCAATTGGCTACAAAGCACTAATTCACCCTACTTTGTAGAAAACGCTTTTCCTCTAATTTTTGAGAGTACTGAGGATTATCCAGGATTACCAGAAGAGATAAGTCGTGGTGATAGTCATTTGGAGAGTTGGATGAATTTCATGACGTACTCTACTGTTCATTCTACGATGCTAGACCCAAATAAAGTTGGAAAGAATTTTAACGAGGATTATGATAACGGCTTCCGCTTCATCAGAGTCAGGTGTAGTGAGCTTGACTCAGCAAGTAATGTAATAGCTTTAAACGCTCACGACTCATCTGAAATTTGTTTGACTGTACACATAAATATTGATTCTGATCAACGAGACTATGTTTATCAATCAAGAGGGCCCTTACTTTCTACGCTATCAATCTCAGATTAGAGATCCTTGGTTTCTATGAAGATTAATCACTAAAGAGCTCGCTTTTTTAAAAGGGGCTCTTTTTTTATCATCTAAAGACAAGTTCAAGTGAGATTTTTGCTCGTTAAACCTAGAACAATGAACTACAAAATATCAGTGCAATTATTCAGTCCGTTATTTCCTTTATTAAACTTTGCATTTCCAACCCTTGAAGTTTTGTTAAGCGCCAGCAAAACAAGTCACTTACTTCTTTATTTGTTTTTTCCAAATGAGCTGGTAATCTTGAACCAAGGCATCTGGTTCAAGTAGAGTACGATCGCCGGTTTTTTCTAGAATTTGTGGGAAAAATGTGGATAAGTTAGCTAGACCTTTAAAAAAAAAGCCCCAGACAACCGCCTGAAATTCTGATTTGATTTTTGTAGAACCAAAACATCAAAAAGGAGCATCAGGCATGGACGCC
>JBGSLV010000092.1:0-10752 GCA_041740515.1 Bdellovibrionales bacterium
CCATTTTGTTTTCGAAATTCAAACACTTGAACTGCAAGTTCCATTAATTCATTATTATTTGTCATTTGGTCACCTCTGATTGAGGTTCACTTATCAAATATACTTTGGGATTTATAGGACCTGTTTTATTTCTTGGTTACATTAGAGATATCCTATTCCCCCTTTTATATTTAGATTTTGGACGAGCCCTTATATATATTCTAAGGGGTATCTCACTTATTTTATCCTAGACTAGGTCAACTAGACCCGACGATGTCATGAAGGTGTAGATTAGTGTTTTGCGATATTGAGGTGACAATTCACGGCACTGCAGACTGGTTCTTGACAGTTTTTATGTGTTTTTTAACTGTAATTAGTCATTAGACATAATTGATATGTGCACAGTTTTTGCTTTTTATTTTCCATATAACTAGGAGAACTTAATCATATGAAAAAAATTTTTATTTACTTGATTATAACTTTATCATTTCTTAATTTTGCAACATCCGACGATTCAGTTGAGGAGTATCTAGCCAATCAACGTCTACAACTTGATGCTAGTATCTCCCAAAAAGCCGCAGATCAATAAAAGTTCAAGTTAATGAAATGCGAGTCACACCAATGACTTCAGGGATTTTTTGTAAGTCCTGCATGACTTGCGCTAAATGAGAAGTGTCTTTCACACTAACATCAAATAAACAGATGGCTTTATTATCTCGAGTTGTTCTAATTTGCGCATTGTGAATGTTAATACCTTTGGAGTTAAAAACTTCACTGAATTTAATCAATAGTCCCCTGGTGTCCGTACTAATCACACGCACTCGCACCATGCGATCAACTTGGGACTTCTCCACGTTCCACTGTACATCCACGCGGCGCTCTTCATCCATCTCATAGGTTCTTGGACAATCCGCACGATGGATAACAATTCCACGTCCCAGGGTCACAAAACCAATAATACTGTCCCCAGGAATTGGATTACAGCATTTGGCATAATGAACTAAAAACTCTGACATGCCGTCAACAATTACTAAGGAAGAGGATTTGCGTTTTTTCGTGATCGCAGCCTTAAAGGCTTTTTTCAGATAACTGGACTCTTCCTCTTCAGGAGTTTGTTTATTGATATCAGAAAATAAATCAATGATTTGCTGGGGTGTTATTTTGCCGTAACCCACTTGCACTTTTAAATCGTCGACCGAATTACAACCCCGGTCTTTCATAAGCTTTTCAAGCTCTGGGGATTTTAAATATTTACTAAAACTTGAACCCACTTTCCGAAAAGCTTTATCAATTAAAATCCCACCCACTTCAAAAGCTTTTTGCCGCTCTTCAGTTTTGATGAAGGCCCTGATTTTGGTCTTAGCTCGTGATGTGACACATATTTTAAGCCAATCTTTGGATGGCTTTTGGGTATTAGATGTAAGTATTTCCACAAAATCGCCATTTTTAAGGACGTGTCTTAAAGGAACACCCTTGCCGTTAATCTTGGCCCCAGTGCATTTAAGTCCCACTTCCGTGTGCACTGCAAAAGCAAAATCTATGGGGGTAGCACCATCAGGAAAGGCTTTGACTTCACCCTTAGGTGTAAAAACATAAATATCACTTTCAAAAAGATCTGATTTCACATTCTCAAGAAACTCATCAGAGTCTCCTGTCTGCTGATGTAAGGACACAAGCTCGCGAAGCCAATTAAACTCCGTGGCCGAAACTTCACCTGTATCTTTTTTGCCAACCGCTTCCGTCTCTTTATACTTCCAATGGGCGGCAATCCCCTGCTCCGCAATAAGATCCATTTCATCGGTACGAATTTGAATTTCAATACGTTTAAGCCCAGGCCCTATCACAGTGGTGTGCAAACTTTGATAGTTATTGGATTTAGGCATAGCAATAAAATCTTTAAACCGCCCAGGCACAGGCTTCCAGATGGAATGAATATGACCTAGAGCTTCATAGCATTCAGAGACTGTCCCTAATATCACCCGGAACGCTAGAACATCATGAACTTGATCATACTCAATATTGTCGCTGAGCATTTTTTTATGAATAGAGTATAAATGCTTGGGGCGACCTTTAACTCTAAACTTGGCCTTTAATCGAACCGCTAATTCTTTCGAGATATCTCGTTTTACGTCTTCAATATATTTTTCACGTTCATTTTTTTTACTTCGAACTTTACGGCTAAGATCTTCATAAGCCTCTGGATTTGCAAATTTAAAACTTAAATCTTCTAGCTCAACTTTAAGCCAATTTATTCCTAAACGGCTAGCAAGTGGCGCATAAATATCTAGTGTCTCCTGGGCAATCCGCTCTTGTTTGTCATAGGGCATGTGATCCAGGGTTCGCATGTTATGCAAACGATCTGCAAGCTTTACCAACACCACACGTACATCTTTACCCATGGCTACAATCATTTTACGAATATTTTCACCTTGCTTTTCATGAGTATGGCGAAAACGCATCTGCGAAATTTTTGTTACACCATCAACAAGGTAAGCCACTGAGGCCCCAAAAAGTTTAGTGATTTCATCCAAAGTGGCTTCAGTATCTTCCACAGTGTCGTGAAGCAGCCCTGTCGCAATTGTATCTACATCTAAGCGTAAGTGTGCAAGAATTGCAGCCACCCCTAGGGGATGAGAGATATAAGGCTCACCGCTTTTGCGGGTTTGGCCCAAATGAGCTTTTTCCGAATAGGTATAGATTTCTTTTAAACGGGAGCAGCTGGCTTTAGGATTATAGTGCAAAACAATGTTACACAGCTCTTCAATCGTTTCTGGAGAATAGGTTTTATCAAGCCATTTTTCTTGCATAGAAAGATACAGGTCCCCTTATACAAAATGATAACATAAAGCATCTGAAAATGCTTAAGAAATATTATTTGAATTCCTGTATCTTTATCGAAATTAAAACGGGCTTAAGACCCGCGAAGTAGGTCTTTTTGTATCTCTGAAGCTGGAGTGGAGTCTAAAAACTGATTGCGATCAAACGAAACCGTTCCTGCAGAGACTTCACGAAGAGCATTAACAACATATTTATTGTTACTTTTGGCGATAGTCAGGCTAGAGCCTTTGATCAGTTGTTTGGCTCTTTTAGCCACTAAAAGCACCAATGCGAATCTGTTTTCAACCTTTTCAAGACAATCTTCTACCGTAACTCGAGCCATTTAAGACCTCCACCAAGTCCTATCTTATACTCTGTCTAACAAGACCCTTCAAGCTCTATCTGCCTTTATAAAACCAATTTAGGATTGAAATAGTAAGATAAATTTTAAAGTTTAGTATTTTTTTTCGCTTTAACCGGGTCCTAGCTTAACATTTAAAAAAATTAATCGTTTTTAAGATAAGTCGAAAGAACCGATTTAAACTGCTCGAAGGCCGTTTCAAAATTGTCGTTGATAATTTGGACATCAAACTCTGAGGCCCGCTTCATTTCAGCTTCAGCACTTTGCATGCGAACTTCAATGTCCGAGGGCAATACACCTTCACGCTTTAAAATTCTGGCTTTTAAGATGTCGAGACTTGGAGGCTGAATAAAAACCGTCAAACACTGGGGGAATTTTTCACGAAAAGTCTGAGCTCCTTGCACATCAATATCCATAATTACGGCGCGCTTTCTAGCCCAGTTCCATCGAAGTTCATCCCAAGGTGTCCCATAAAAATAAACATGAACTTTGGCCCATTCTACAAAAAACTCTTGCTCGATAAGTTTTTTAAATTCTTTTTCCGTGACGAAGTGATAGGGGTCGCCTTCGGACTCCCCTTTTCTTAAGTCGCGGGTGGTGAAAGTGGTGACGTCTCGAAGACTTGGAAATACCGTTAGTGCTTTATCGATGAAAGTATTTTTTCCGGCCCCACTGGGTGCAGCTACAATAATTAATTTTTCTGTCATAGGGACCACCCGTCATGATTTAAAAGTTTTTTTTGCTGCAGTAGAGATAAAAAATTGCACCTCATTATTCTATGTTCTGCACCTGTTGCCGTATTTTCTCAATAATTGATTTCCCATGCATCACTTCTTGTGTGATTTTCACAGAACTCGACTTAGAGCCAATGGTGTTCACTTCACGAAATAACTCTTGGGCATAAAAATCTAATTTTTTCCCTTCGGCTTCCGGACTGCTTAAAAGTTTTAAACAGGCCTTGATATGCTCTTTTAAACGAACGATTTCTTCTTTGATATCGGATTTATCGATAAGCAGTAATAGCTCTTGATTAAGTCGGTCCTGATCAAACTCTTGGGTCCATATTTTTAGTTTATCTTGAATTTTAGCTTCAAGCTCTTTAGGATAATCCTTCGCCAAGCTTTCAAGCTTGGCCCTAACGTTTTCAAGCTCAACCAGCAAAGCTTTAAGCTCTTGACCTAAGGCTTTACCTTCCCTTAACCGCTCAGCTTCAAAATCCTTTAAGACTTGGTCTAAAACTTTAAAAAACTCAGATTTAAAGAGCGCTGATGTGGCTTGAGAATTGGTATTTTGCTCGTCCGCTGATTTAAATACAGCTCCGTATTTTAAAATCAAACTCAGTTCATTTTTAAGATCAAGCTTTAAGTCACTGGCTAGTTTTACTAAATCTTGATGAAAGGCTTTGGCCTGCTTCATATCTAACTCTTGATTAGATCCGGTCATTTGATTTTGCATTTGAATAAAGACATCTAAACTTCCACGTTTAACCAAATTACCAATTTTTTGTCGAATCTCTTTGTCTAAAACCATCAGATCCTGTGGACCATGAAGTCTTAAATCAAAAAATCTATGATTGACGCTTTTAATTTTAAGATGAATAGATCCTAATGTTTTCGAAGCAAACCCGGTCATACTTTTCATTTTTTTCTCTCTCCTTCCCTTAGGTGCCAGGTTCCGCTTTAGGACCTGAGTGCGGAACCTGGCACCTTTTCCTTTCCCAAGTGATCTGTGGCCCAAAGTAAAGCCTTAACTAACTCGTTTTCAGCATGAAACCAAGCGACATTTAGATCATTACGAAACCAAGTCATCTGCCGTTTTGCTAAATACATGGTGCTAGCAATGATTTGAGTTTCTAAATCTTGCTTGGAGATTTGGCCCGATAAATACATTCGAGTTTCTTTGTAACCCACACTTTGCATGGGTTTCCAAGCTTGTAAGCCCTGCTCTATGTGCCACTCCACTTCGGCAATTAAACCCTGCTTAAGCATCTCATGGGTACGCTTGGTGACTCGAAGTAAAAGCTCTGACTTTTCCAGATAAAGACCCAGTTTCAAGTTTGCAACTGGGGTTGAAACTTGAGCCTGGGTCGGATCTGATATGGTTTTTGAATCTTTAGCATAGGTGAGTTTTTTATTTGCAGCCCCAAAATTGTTTTTTAAGTCAGAGGTTTTTAAGCCTTGGCTGAAGTAAATTTCAAGAGCTCTATGAATGCGGTAATGATCATTGATGTGAATTGACTTTAAGGCTTCTGGGTCAACCGATCGTAACAGCTCCAGTTTTTCATCATTGGTAAGAGATGTCAGAAAAGAAATCTTATGTTTCATTTCTTCTGATAAGCTTAATACATTTTCCATCCCAGTTTCTAAAGCTCTGATGTAAAAACCGCTGCCTCCGGTGATTAAAAAACTTTGTTGCTTTCTTGGTTCCGAAGCTCTTAAGTTTTCAAACTCTCTGACAAACTGACCCGCACTGAAAAACGTACCCGCTTCGGCAATTCCAAACAAAAGGTGCTCGGCCCGACTTAAATCTTGATCGCTGGGATAGGCCGTGCCAATTTTTAAGGTTTTAAAAAACTGTAAACTGTCACAATTGACAATAGGTAGTAAAAGCTTTTCCGCTAACTGTAAAGCTAAACTTGATTTTCCCGATGCCGTAGGACCAACTATAAATAGATCTTGAGGTTTTAAAATATCAGTAGAAAATTTTGTCACACACTCTCATTTATTGGCTTAAAAGCTCAAGTATTTAAAGTTTTCGACAGAAGTCTTTTTCAAGTTCATGAAAAGAGTATCTCACAAAAACGGGTCGACCATGAGGGCAATAACTGGTGGTCGGATACTCATCCATCAAATTAAGTAGTTCGTCCATCTCTGGTTTGGTTAAAAGTTGCCCGGCTCTAATAGCGGAATGACACGCCTGAGTCGCGAACACATCACTTATAACATCTTCAAAAATAAAGCTTTCACTATTTTTTAAGATCTGCTCAAGCATCTTCTCTAATGATTTAAGCACAGCCGAGTCTTTGATCAAAGCAGGAGTTTCGGTAATTTCAATATACTGTGGGCCACTCTGTTCAAAGTGAATTCCTATTTTTTTTAGTCCCTCTTGATGTTTTATAAGTACGTCCAAAAGAGCTTCGTCCTCGACTTTAAATGTGAGGGGTAAAAGATGTCGTTGGGTTTCAAGTGGGCGTCCAAGTTTAAAACCCTGCCATAATTTTTCAAAAAGACAGCGTTCATGAGCGGCATGCTGATCTATATAAACAATTTCATTTTGATTTTGGGTGACAAGATAGGTTTTTCCAACTTGACCTATCACCATTAAATTCGACCAAAATGAATTTTCTGCAGCCATCATTGATTGGTTTTGATCTCTGGGATGGTGGTGCTTCGGGTCTTCCGTAGTGTTGTCTGTATATGAACTTAGATGTTGTTCTTGATCTTGATATTGATATTGTTCTTGCTCTTGATTTTGTAACTGATTCTGATTCTGTTTTTGCTTCTGCTGAAAATTCGAAAAGTTTTGTGAAGGTTCAAAATTATTATGATCAGACCTAAAGGCTTTAAGCTCAAAATGGGATTGAGCTGAAGATTCACTACTTAGTGGTCTTGTAATATCATCACTATTTCGTGCTCTAGTATTATAATAGTTGGTATTTGATGATTGCACTTGTTTAGCATCAAAAAAATTACGAATAAAATCTGAATAGCCATCTGCCATCGTGCTTGATTGTAAAAACTCTTTTCGCCAAGGACTTTGTTCAACGAATTCTAGCAGGGTATTTCTGACAGCTCGGTAGATACGGCTTTGATCTTTAAATTTAACTTTGCTTTTTGTCGGATGCACATTCACATCAACACTATCTTTAGGCACTTGAACAAAAATTGCACCAATTGGATACTCGCCAGGTAACAGGGTGTTTTGAAAACCATCTTTAATGGCCGCAAGTATCATGGGTTCCTGAACCCAACGGCTTTGCACAAAGGTCCATAATTTTCGGTTCGATTTTGCCGTTTCATGAGGAGGCGAAAACTGCAGCCTTATCTCAATATCATCAAAAACTCGCATCCATCCATAAAGCTCTTCCGAGTTAAGAATATTTTTATTTCGCTCTAACAAGGCTTGATCTTGGGGGTCATGGGTTTTGTCATCAAGTCCTGGCCAGTAAAACTCTAATCGATCTCGATAAAACAATTTAAAACTAACCTTAGGCTGACAGAGGCCAAAAGCATAAAGTACTTTTTTAATCTCCATGACTTCAAAGGCATCTGTTTTTAAAAACTTTAGCCGCGCAGGAGTATTCTGATAAAGCTCACTGATTTGAATCTTTGTCCCAAAATCTTGATTAGACTCAACAACCGAAGTAACAACACCAAATTCACTCTGAAGCTCAACGCATTTTTCACCCTTTCTATGAGTGCGGATGTTCATTTTAGAAACAGCACTAATACTTGCTAAGGCTTCCCCGCGAAAACCATAAGTAGATAAGGCCCATAAGTCTTCTGCTGATTTTAGTTTGCTAGTAGTGTGCCGCTTAAGTGCAAGCCTTAAGTCATCTGGATGAAAACCACGACCGTTATCAGTTAAAGTCAGGGCTCGTCCCCCTTCTCCTAAATGAAGTTCAACTTCGGTGGCTCCAGCATCTAAAGAATTTTCAAGCAATTCTTTAACCATATGAGCTGGCCGCTCAAGAACTTCTCCAGCTGCAATCTGATCTACGACATGGGTTTCTAAAGCAATAATACGAGGTGAGTTTAAGTTCTGCATACGGAAACCTTAAAATCTTTTTTGTAGACCCGCAAGGACTCCCCAGTAACTGGAACCTACAAAATAATATTTGCCTTCAAGTTTAAAAGACCAATCGTTGCTTATATCATAAGCTAAACCCAGAGTTCCCACCCCGCCTAGGCGAATTTTTTCCGAAGACTTTTCATTTCCACTTAATACGAAATCAAAAAATGCCACATTTATTAGCGGCCCTAAACCGCCGTACATATAGTGGAATTTGGATCGACTTAAAATAAAAGGCATAGTGGTGTCCAAAAGCAAAACAAAACCCGAAGCTTTTGTGGCAAAGGTATCAAAAAATTGTGGCGCCCCCAAATGAAAATTAAGACTTATATCTAACCAGAAGTTTTGTACCAACAAATTCGTGCCTGTAAGTTTTAGACCATAAAATAGCTCCTGCGAGCCCCTTTTTGTGCTGCCAATCTTCTCGGTATAATTTATCAGACCTAACTGTGCTCCCACTAAACGACTAAAAATTAAGGGTCCTTTTTTAGCATCAGCTTTTTTTTGACCTTTAAACCTATCCGGATAAAGACTGTACTTTGCAGGGTCTTTAGCTATTTCATCATCTGTGACTTCAAGATTATTGGGGGAGACTTTAGCAGAATCACTTAAAGCTATTTTTTTTTTTTCTTCCTTAATTTTTGGACTTTTTTTTTCTACAGTTTTGGCATTTAGAACTTCAACTTCAGTATCTAACATAAAACCATAAACATTATCTTTCAGTTTAACTTTATGAAATAGCCCTAGCCCCTGCAAACCCTCTACAGTGCTTTTAGTGCCAAAAACTTTTTTATCTTGGGGTAATAGCAAAATTATTTTTGAGTCAAAATCCGGTTTTTCGTATACCGCCGCATGATCCTTTTTAGGGGCTAACTGAACCACACTTTGAGCATAAGTTAAGGTTGATAGAAAACTTAAACTAAAACCAAAAAATAACATAAACCAACACGAGGGTTTTATAAAAAAGGAAAGAATATTTTTAAATGCAAAGAATCCCATAACTTAACGTTAAGTATCAACCTGGTTTAAACTGGGGTCAAATACTTGTGAATCATAACGGATACAGAGCCTCTTTATAAAATGAAAAAAGGCTGTCAGTTTATGATTTAATTTAAGTTCTATTCCCTCCAAATTATTAATCCGTCAAAAAAGCTTTTTTCTATTTTTTAAAGTAGATCTGTTTGCGCTTGCTTTTTGATATGAGATTTTTGACATGACAATTTACGAACACCGATTCGATATTTTAAGTGTTTTAATGGGCTATTCTGCTCGATTAATCCTTGGTTTACAAGAAACCCAAATCTTAAAAAGCTCACCATTTAATAGGGTATTTTTTAATTAAACACTTAGCTTTTCAGCTACACTGCAAATAAACTCAACTAGTTTATTTTTGAGAAAATTCAAAGCTTAATAAATAAAAAAAACTTTATCGACGTTATCGTTATTCACTTGTCTAATGAGAATCTAAATCTGGGATTCTATTTTACGATTGATAACCCAACCGATAATTTCCGCACTCCTTCAGGACTTAGAGTTTCATGAAAGGGTAACAACCGACGTAGATCAGGCAACCCTCTTTGATTACGTTTTAGGAGAACCGAGATTCCTTCATAGGGAGGGGAAATAGTATTTAAAGCTAAATGTTCTAATCTCATGGTAGTGAATCTTAATTTTGGTGTTTGGTAAAGTCCAACTAAAGTAAAATCAGGAATGTTTGAAAATACATCCACTTCATTTTGAGAAAAAATATTAAGTAACTGGACGCCATCGCTAAAATACAAGGATGTAGGCAGCCATAACATTAGATAACCTTCGTCATATAAAACTTCAGAGTAAAATTGAGTCATTTCCAAAAGTGATCGTCGAGACCCTAAGCCTGCAACATCAATAACTAAATTCACCTTTCCAACTTTTGCGGCAAGTGAGATGACTGAATTTTGTGGATCTAAGACTTGAAAATATTTTTCACTAGAGTTTCGCCATTGAGGAAATCTGACAATACGGCTAGCATACTCTTCGAATTCTTCTGTCGAAAGCGAATCAATCATTGTCACTTGATTAACTCTAACGGTAGTTTCAATCATGTTACTCTCATTTTTTGTTGGTAAAGGATTTCTGTGGGCATGGAGTGCAAGATAAGAGATACTGCTGTTCAATATATCTATTTTACGACCTTCCCAAGTTCGTGAGAGTTCAGAAAAGTCAGCACTCGATCTGCCAGTCCTTAATTCAAGTAAATCAATTAATGGTGGGAGGTAATGTTGAACTGTTGCCGTATTAAATATTGTAAAAAAATCTTCAGGTGTAACCATTGTGCTAGACAGCCTTGTTGGTTTTAAATAAAACTTTTCGATTAAAGATGTTGACTCTATAAGTCTAGGGTCATCTAAATTTAAATTTTGCCCTTCTTTCGTTAAACTCAACAAAGTTTTTAAAGGAATCTCAAAATTTGACTCAGTAGACAGAAATTTATTACATATGTTAAAATTTAGATGGATAACTTCACCAGCAAAAACTATCTGGGGAGACAATAATACATAAATATAAAAATTTATTATTATTAATAGTCTCATAAAATCCTTAAATTAAGTCTTACTATTTTTAAAACGAGCTATTTATAAGCACACGGTTTAGATTAAAACTTTATAAAGCCTATGAAGTTAAATCTACACCTTCATGACATCGTCGGGTCTAGTTGACCTAGTCTAGGATAAAATAAGTGAGACACCCCTCATAATATAAAGGCTCGTCCAAAATCTAAATATAAAGGGGGGATTTATGTCTCTAATTAAGTTTAAATGCCG
>JBGSLV010000093.1:0-17099 GCA_041740515.1 Bdellovibrionales bacterium
TTATGGATACAAAAACATGGAGTATTTTAAGCTTAAAATCATGCAGAAAGTGGGCTACTTAAACAGCTGTTTTGCGCTTAAATGGATGTATGAACTCAAATCCAATTAAACCCCCATCCCCACAAAAAAAAGAAAGAGGCAGCTAGCATAGCTCATTCTAATAATCGTATGTTTAATTGACATGGGTATATGCTTTAAAGGCATATGCCTTCTTTATTGCGCCATCGACGTAGTATAATACGACTGCAGGCTTATGCAGGCGACAAATTTAAATTGTAGCAACAATAGTAAAAGAGGCTTGCCATTATTTAGCGTCTATTTTGACGTCCTTCACGCATACGTCCTCGAATATAAGCTCGCTCTTCGGGGGTTGTTCGGTCTTTAAAACTTTGCCATCGATCTTGAGCCTGACGTTTCTGCTGTGGGGAGTACCTGTTATATCTATTTAAGTTTTGATCAAATCGTTGCCTTTCAGATCTGGGTTGAGATTGGTATCTTTGATATCGGTCCTGACTTCGCTGGCTCTGAGAGCGGCTATAGCTTGTGTCACTTCGAGGACTACTCGAGTAAGATTCACTGCGACTGCGATATCTTTCGGATCTTTGGGCCCAAGCCGTTGGGATTAACGCAATTAATATAAAAGCTAGAGTTAAAGTCTTCATGATTTTTTACCCTTCTTTTTCATCTCCTGACGAATCCGTTCTAAATCGATGGTATCAATTTTTTCTAAAACATCTAAGTTTTCAATCAATTCAATTTCATCAGGAGTCAGCAAAGCTAAATCATCAAAAGTAGTTGTTGGTGAATTGATATCAATTAGGCCTGAAAATCTGATGGCCATCATAGCTACCAAAGCCATGCTGACGGCGAAGGTCCAAATCCAATTAAAATTAAATTTAAAAGTTGATTTAAAGTCAAAAGGTGAACTTAATCCAGAATTGGCTTTATTTATATCCAATTCAATCAGTGCCGCTGCTAAAACTTTATTTTTAAAGTCATCGGACATAGGTTCTTTGAGCCAGTCTAAATTTTGATCGTTTTTAGTTTTTGAACTCATATAACCTCCTTTCCTAAGCGTTCTTGTAATGTTTTGCGCGCACGGTGAATTAAAGATTTAGTAGCTCCTAAGCTTATTGAAAGTTGATCGGCGACTTGTTCATAACTAAGACCTTCGACAGTAACAAGTAACAAACAGATCTTCTGATTAGCCGGTAAATCGTCTAAAACTTCTGTGACCAAAGCCATTTTTGAAGAGTTTACTAATTTATGTTCAATACTCTCTTCTTGTTCGGCCATCTCGCTTAAATCCGTCATATCTTCAAAAAATTGTAAACGTTTATCGGACTTTAATTTGTTAAAACAAAGATTTCGAGTCATGGTGAAAATCCATGGTTTAAACTGTCCTTGGGCTTGATATTGAGGGGCCACTTTAGCAATTTTCACCCAAACCTCCTGCGCAATATCTTCAGCCGTGGCTTTGTTATTTAGCAGCTTATTGGCATAACCCAAAATTATGGGCCCATAAGCTTCAAAAAGCGCGGCAAAAGACTTCGAGCACCCTTGAGCAATTTTTTTCATCATTTCGTCTTCAAAGCTCAAAGACACACGTCTCTCCTAAGTTTAAACAGTTAGAAAGTTAAAAAGTTGCGGTTAAAATACTAAAAAAGTGTATCACTTTAAGATCTGAAATCAAAATAAATGCATTTTTAAGGACAGAAAACCAAGCTCGGGCCTAACTTCATGGATTTTTACTCTGGTCTTAACACTTACAAGCTTTTATCCGAATCGTTAATATGGAAAATACGAAAAAAAAATCCCAAGATCTATTCGAAGACTTGCTTTTAAATGAACTTTCAGAAGGTGATGCGTCTCAGGACAATTTAACTGGAACTTTGGTGGATTTAAGAACCTCAGCCCGTGACCAAAATGTTTATATCGTCTCTGATGATGACGATAGTGCCCCCCCTCCACCTATGGGTAAAAAAAGTAAACCTGACCTAAAATCCAAAGCAATGGCTAATTCTAAAACTTCTGATAATTCATCTAATGATTCGATGGAGCCTCCTGGTTTAAAACCTAAAAGCCTAAAAAAAGTCACTAACGAAGACTCATTTGAAAATCAATTTGTGGGTGTTGAAGTTTCTGAAATTTTTCCGTCGGATGCAGCCATGGTTAGACAACATATGGACAGCACTCAAAAACTTCCTATGGCAGACCCTTTTGAAATTCCCTTAGAAGAACCAAGTCCAAAGGTCTTACCCAAAAATGTAGTGGATTTACAAAATCATTTAAAGTCTTCGAATTATTTAGAAGTGGCGCAAAATCGAGTTTTAGAATTAGAAAAAGAAGTGCAAAAACTGCGTCGAGATAGCGAGCAATTGGCAGCTGCTGGTAAGCATTTTAAAGAATTGACAGTAAGTTTAAAAATGCAAGTGAAGCAGTCGGAAGCGAACTATCAAAACATGCAAGAAATAGCTAAAGAAGAGAAAAAAATTCTGATGCAAAGCCTTGAAGCCAAAGAGATCAAAATCAGCGCTCTGCAAGAGCGAGTTGTCGATGTTGAGCAAAGACAGGGTTCCCAGTTCGAAAATGTTAGAATCAGAGAACGTGAGCTTGAAAATCGTCTTGAAATTATGAAATCTGAAACTGAAGCTTTAGCCCATGCAAAAGACGAAATGATCATGGAATTAAAAAAACAAGTTCAATCCGTACAGCATGATTTGGAAAAATATCGCATACAGAATCAAAAAATCAGTTCCAAAATGGAGAATAAAGAGGAACTGCTTCGCAGAACAGTAAAGGCTTTAAGAATAGCTTTGACTATGTTAGAAGGAAATAACTTAGAAGAGGAATAGTTTGAGTTCTATGAATGCGCTACCCTTAAACCCTGCACAAGTATCACCTATGACCTCTGATGAGGTGCCAAAAAGAAAGATAAAATTGGTCATGAGTGATTTACACCTTGGGGTTGGTAAAGATTTACCTGATGGCACTCTAAACACGCTTGAAGAGTTTTATTTCGATCATAAATTCGAAGAATTTATTAATTTCTATACATCTGGCAAATATGAAAGCTATGAAGTTGAGCTCATTTTAAATGGTGATATCTTTAATTTCTTACAGATAGACTACAAAGGGCATTTTGTGGGTGTTATCACCGAACCTATTTCTGTGAACAAATTGCAACGTATTATAGCGGGGCATGAGGTTTTTTTTGCAAGTTTAAAAAAACTCTCTGAACTTGGTCACAAAATAAGCTACGTCATCGGTAACCACGATCAAGAGATGCTTTGGCCCAGAGTCAGAGAATTGATGAATGAAGCTGTTGGGCAACGGGTAAAATATAAGAACATTGTGTATTTTTTTGATGGTGTTCATATTGAACATGGTCATATGCAAGAAGCCGCAAACCGAATGAATCCCAAAAAATTTTTTTTACGAAAAAATTTGCCTGAACCCATTCTAAACTTACCTTTTGGCTCGCATTTTTTTATCGATTGCATTTTAAAATTAAAATTCGTTTATCCCCATGTTGATAAAATTCGTCCGTTTGGGAAAGCTTTTAAATGGGTTTTATTTAATAAGACCAGCTTTGCTTTTTATAGTTTATTTAAAGTGCTATGGTATTTTATAAGTTCTTTATTTATGAAGAATCCAAGAAAAGGATGGGGGTTTAAAACTTTGTTAAAAGTGGTTCGAGAGTGTGCCATTTTTCCAGACTTGTCATTAAGTGCCAAAGCCATTCTAAAAGATGAGCGAGTCCATACAGTTGTTTTTGGACATACCCATGTGTTTCAATATAAGCAGTGGCCCGGTGGAAAACAGTACTTTAATACAGGCACTTGGACTGACATAACTTCTCTGGATGTTCAATCCTTAGGGAAAATTACCAAGCTCACATATGTTTTATTTGAATATGCTCAAGATTCGCGCCGTCCTTATGGTCGACTAAAGAACTGGAACGGGTATCATCGTGTTGATGAAGAAGTCTCAATTGCGTAAGATAATCTAATAGAAATGTTATGTATGTTTTTATAATTTAATAAAATATATAAAAACATATATTAAAAAAACATAAAGCTTTTAAAAAATATGAAGTTTAAAGAAACATAAAGTTTAAAAAAAGAAAAAGTTAAAAATTTTAAAAAAAATAAAAAATGAACATCTAGATTAGGTAATAGCAATGGCAGGATTTGATCCCAAAGACGAAGACAAAACAAGCATCATGACCAGTGACACTCTTAAAGTTCACTTAGAAAGAGCGGATAAAACACCTCCCACTTTGGTATTGTTAGTGGGTCCTGCTAGCAGCATAGGTAAACAGTGGAGCTTAGAAGGTGATAGTCTTGTTATAGGTAGATCTCCAAGTAGCACGATCTATGTGGACGATCGAAGCATCAGTAAAAGTCATGCAAAAATTATTGTTCAAGGCGATCAGGCTCATATCATGGATCTAGAGTCTACAAATAAAACAGTTGTTAATAATAAACCCGTTTCGCCACTAACGACAGCTCCGCTTAAAAACAATGATCAAATTAAAGTGGGTAATGTAATTTTTAAATTTCTAGAAAAAGGTAATATCGAGGCCGTATCAAATCAAAAAACTTTCGACCGAACTCAAATTGATGCTATGACGGGCGCTTATAACAAAGGCGCACTTTTGGCTTATGCTCCTGAGGCCATTAAGCGCTCGGATTTAGTGGGTATGCCTATCAGTTTAATTATTTTTGATATTGATCACTTTAAAAAGGTAAACGATACCTACGGCCACGCTGCTGGCGACTATATTATTAAATCCTTGGCCGCTTTGATAAAAGATAAATTGACCCGTGGCGAAGACTTTTTTGCCCGCTTCGGCGGTGAAGAATTTGTCCTTGCACTTTCAGGAGCTCCACTGCATGTAGCCGCTGAAGTGGCTGAACGAGTTAGAGCTAATGTCGAAGCTTTCAAATTTGAATTTGAAAATGTTAAGATGCCTATCACTATCTCATTAGGTGTGGCCAGCCGAGACGCAGGCGGGGACACTTGGGACCTACTTTTTGAAAAAGCTGACCAGGCCTTATACAAATCTAAAAAACGTGGGCGAAACCAGGTCTCAATAGGTTAAGTACAGGCTTTTTAGTAATTGAAGATAAATCTCAACACTTTGTTTAAATCTAAAGGGATTTTTTCTTCATTCCGGGTTATACTTAAGGTATGGATATAAGTCTCAAAAATTCAAAAAACATCGTCGATACCTTAAAAGCCAAAGCCCTTGAAGGGGCCTTTTTTGTCAGAGCGGGTCTGTACCTGGCCGAGAGCTACCCTCTTTTATACATTGATCAATGGATTCAGCACCGAACTTTACAAAAACCTGATGATGGCGGGTTTACGGAAAAAGATTTGCTCAATGAGGTTCGTCATTTGATTCAACAAGATGTTGAAAATATAAATTCTGGAGTTTATGGCCTATCGGCGGTAAGAATTGAAAATCCAGTAACACATATTAAAAATCTGTTTCGAGTATACAAGGACTCCATACAAGTCTCCAAAAAACGCAAAGAGAAAAAAGCCAAAGAGTTTTCAGACACAGCTCATGAAAAAACCAAAGGTTTACCTGATTACTATCGAAGAAATTTCCATTTTCAAACCGATGGTTATTTGTCCCAAGAATCCGCTGAAATCTACGATCATCAGGTAGATATTTTGTTTCGTGGAACGGCTGATGCCATGAGAAGATTAGTTTTAAAACCCATGGTTGAGTCCTTAGGTTCTGAACGTCGTTTACAAATAATTGAAGTAGGGTGTGGCACTGGAATTTCAACTTTGCCAGTGGCAAACACTTTTAAAAAATCAAGAATTAAAGCTATCGATTTATCAGAAGATTATATTGCCTTTTGCAACCGCGAGCGAAGCCAATTAAAATCAGTCAGTTTTGCTGTGGGTGCTGGTGAAAACTTAGATTTCATTAAATCTGAGAGCCAAGACGCATGGTATTCCACTTACATGTTTCACGAACTTCCCAAAGAAGTACGAATTCAAACCATCCAAGAGGCCATGCGGGTTTTAAAACCTGGCGGCATGATTTTTATCACTGACTCTATTCAAGTTCATGATCGACCTGATTTAAAATCCATCATTGATATGTTTCCTCGAAATTTCCACGAGCCATTTTACAAAAATTATTCTCTAACCCCATTGGAAGATTTACTATCTGAACAGGGTTTTCAAGACGTTAAGACTTATAATAGTTTTGTAACTAAAGTGGCTTGGGGGAAAAAGCCGTCTTAAATATATATTAAGGTTTTTGATTGCTTACATTAATAATTAGGGTGCCATTTATTCATGATAGAAATAGGTAGCTATTTATTATATCCTGGTTTTTTTATGATTAACTCTAAACTTTAATCTTTTTTCACTGCTGTTCCATAGATAGCAAAATATAAAGCAAGTGGGTCATAAGATTATCTTTAAATTTATCTTTAACTTTCGGGCACTGTGATTTGATTTTGGTTATAATGTAAAAAGCTAAGGTAGTACTTTCTTGTTTGGCAAGAAGTCTAAGCGCCTTTTCATCTAAAGAATGGAAAATCTCCTTGTGTTTGGCCAAGGCCTGCACTGCATTTTGTTTAAGTGAGCTAAACATTTCTTTAGAAGACTCACCATCCATTAAATCTACTTTACTAAGCTTTTCTTGCATATCAAGGTACTCTTTAAAATCATCAATTAGACCATGTTTACAAATTCTTGAAACAATTTTGTGGCTGAATTCGGCACGAGGGCCCTCGGCCAAGATTGTCAATTTTTTACTATCAATTGAAGGAATCCCAAAGGCCTGTAAACTGACCTCGTATTCCCCTGGCGGAAGGCGGCGATACTCGTTGAAGGCATCTGCATTGAAGTAAAGCGGGGCCCCTTCTTTTGTGAGTTGAGCTGATGTTTGTTTGGCTTCGAAGCTTGGATAATACAAAGCTGTGTCTTCGCTAATGCCATAAATTTCTTTGTGGCTTTTAGGTTGAATTGTAATATTGGTGTTTAAGTACATGCCCTTGAACTGTTCACTGATCCAAAGAGCACAGACGGGCAATGGATCGCCCCAAGGTAGTTCTTTTGGAATATTAAAATCAAGGTAGTTATCTTTAAAGGATTTAGGATTTAAAGGTGAGCAGGGTGTTTTGGCAAAAGAAGGTAAAGTTAAGTTTTTAAAGTTCATTTTGTCTCCTGCAACGGCGAAATTGGGGAATTGAAGGGTAATGAATGAAATACAAAATAGGGTTAAGCAGATATAACTCCATGGCTTAAATAAAATTATATTAAATCTTAATATCAAGCGAGCCAAAAAGGTATATTTGGAACTAGTGACTTTCATAAAAATAATCCTTAATTTTTTTGGTGGGCATTTTTTTAAGTAAATCTATAAAAACTTTTATATCTTTTTGGGCCTGCTCTTCATATATTTTTTCAAATTTTAGTTGGTTCATATGATATGTTTTTTGGGCCGCAAAAAAGGCGTTGTTTAAGTCTTGTTGCAAAATAAAATCATATTTTCGATCTTTAATTTTAGGGGCAAAATCATTTTTGTAGGTTTCTAAAATCTCTACAAAAATATTTTCTTTTGCTATTTGGGTATGGTTTAATTTGTCTTTATAAAATGTTTTCAGCTTTTTATAACTTTGCATTAAGAATTCGGTGAAAAGATCTTCATTTTTGTGATCGGCAATTATCTTTTGATATAGTTTCTCTGACTTTTGTTTGTAGTAATCGAGGGTCGCCTTTTTAGCTATAAATACCGCCAATTGTTCATTGAACTCAACATTATCCTTAATAAAAATAGTGGCATGAACCGATTCATGAATAATCGTTTCTACTAAATCCTCATCCGAGTACCGCATCATTGTGGATAGCAAAGGATCATTAAACCAACCCAAAGTCGAGTAGGCTGTAACTCCTCGAACATAAGTGTCCATATTATTTTTTGTGTAATAAGCTGCGGCTTTATTGGCTTTTGCTTCACTGTGAAACCCCTTGTATGGAAAACTTCCAACGATGGGAAACCACCATTTTTTTGTCTTTAAACTATACGTCGGCGTAACAATAAGAAGATGACTTATGTAGGGGCGTTCAATATCCACGAAACTTTGATAGTTTTTTGTTATTTTAAGTCCGAGGTCTTTAACAAAGGGCCGAACAGCTAAAGTCAAAGTTAACTTTTGTCGCCACTCTTCAGGTAGCTCTGGATTTTTTAAAGCCTTCTCGATGTCTTGCTTATTACTCATAATTTTTAAATGGGTCCAAGCGCTTTCAAGTATATAAGGAATTTGGCAACCACTTGTCAGTAGCAACACAAGGACAACACTTAAAACTCTGATTTTAAACATATGTGTATGCATTTTAAATAATATCGGCATCCTCTAAAGTTTAATCGATTCCATCCCGATATGATACAAACGCGGGGGTCGGGGGACATGGCAAGTAATATTATCGACATAACACAAAGGCTTAAAACAAAAGCTAATAAGAAAAAAACCAAAACTCAAGGTAAAGCCAAAGTCACTGATATGACCTTCATTCGTCAAGAGGCAATTGCTGAAGAGCGAAGACAAGTTAAGCGAACAATTTTGACTGAGTTCGTGGGCACACATGTTGTTATTCCAGGTTTAGGGTTAAAAAAAGTGGCACTCTACGATATTTCGACTCATGGCGTGTCTTTTGATTTGGAAAAGAAGTTAGGAAATTTTAAATCAGGTGAAGAGATTTCAATGCGAATTTACTTAAACCAAGGAGCCTATTTTCCCTTTGTACTAAAAGTTTCGAACTCAAGATTTGATAGCGATGAAGGGGTTTTTAGACATGGTGCAAATTTTGTGAAGGGCACAGTCAATGAAGAAGCCTTATTTCATTTTGTTAAATTTTTAGAGACTGTATCAACAAGTCTAAAAAAAGACGACGGAGATGTATTAGTATCGCACATCAATTCCTAATGTAAACTAGCCCCCTATGACGCATGGAAGCTCCACTCCCTAGTTGCAGTTGGTATCCTGTTTATCAGCGGGGGTGAAGTTCATTGGCAACAAATCAGACAAACACAAAAGTGGTACTTGATACAAACGTAATTCTTTTTGATGCACTAGCAGTTACTAAATTTCACAATGCAGATATTTACATACCAATTTCTGTAATCGAAGAGATTGATAGATTTAAAAGAGACCTTGGGGAGAACGGTAAAAACGCCAGACACTTCAGTCGATTTGTGGATGTGTTAAGAGACAAAGGCAAGCTAGCACAGGGCGTTTCTTTTGATGAAACTTCTAAATCAAAAATGTTTGTACAGATTGACATTGAAATTGAAGGTCTGCCGGATGAGTTGGACAATCAAAAGGCCGACAATCGAATTTTAGGTACAGCGATGTACTTGCAAAAAAAGTATCCTACCGAAACTATTACTCTAGTCACTAAAGATATTAATCTGCGTATTAAAGCAGATGTCTTTGGGATTGAAGCTAAAGATTATGAACCAAACAACTTAGGATCTAATGACGATTATTATACGGGCCGCACAGAGATGGATGTTGAGTCCAGCTTGATTGATCGGTTTTATGAGCATAAAAAAGTAACTGCTCCTGAAAATTCCCAACTGTTAGCCAATGGTTATGTCGTACTTAAAGATAAAAATAATCCTAACCACAGCGCTATTGGCCGATATATCAAAGAAGATGATTGTATTGTACCGCTGATTTCTCCCACAGATAGCTTGTGGGGAATTCATCCTAGAAACGTCGAACAAAGTTTTGCCATTGATGCATTGTTAAATGATGAAATTTTATTTGTATCTTTAATTGGTAAAGCGGGTACTGGAAAAACCTTAATGGCTTTGGCCGCAGGACTGTATAAAACTCTAGATGAAGGACGATTTCAAAGACTACTTGTTTCTCGTCCTATATTTCCAATGGGTCGTGATATTGGATATTTGCCTGGCGATGTTGAACAAAAGTTAAATCCGTGGATGCAACCGATTTTTGATAACGTTGAATATCTGATGGGAGCCGATAAAAAAGCCGCTGGTCGTGCTCAAGAGCTTATCAATCAAGGTATGTTAAATATTGAGCCATTAACTTATATTCGTGGTCGAAGTATTCCCAATCAGTATTTGATCGTAGATGAAGCTCAGAATTTAACTCCTCACGAGATCAAAACTATTGTTACAAGAGCGGGTGAGGGTACTAAAGTTGTATTAACTGGGGACAGGTATCAGATTGATAATCCCTATGTTGATGCCGCTAACAGTGGCCTTAGCTATTCGGTGGAAAGATTTAAAGGTCATTCGATTGCAGCTCATGTGACCTTGTCCAAAGGCGAGCGATCTGACCTAGCAGAATTGGCCGCTAATATTCTTTAATAAATTACTTAAAAAGCAAGCCTAAAGACTTACTTTTTATTTAATGATGTATAAATTTAAGCCGATAAATAGTTATGCAAACTTGGTTTGTTTTAAAGAGCGGAACTGTTTACGGGCCTATCACTTCGGATAAGGTTCTTAGCAATTACAACAGTCAAAATGTAATGGTTTGGGGACTTACATGTTCAGAATGGTTAAGTTATTCAGATTGGTCAAAGCAACTTAGCCAAGGTCTTTTTGAAATCAAACAAAATGATAGTCTTTCTAACCAATCCACAAATTCACAATCATCAACTCAAGAGAATCCAGAGCCCGCTAAAGTTTATAAATTAAAATCAGTGAGTGGTTCTTTGCCCGTTCCTAACGATGACAGCACTGTTGTTGAAGAGTATGTCCCAGAGAATGTTAGTCCCATAAACAAAAAACAACCTTTAAAGCAAATTCTAAAGAACCCAAATCTAGGTGCTGAAAAGCTAGCTGAAAACCAAATTCTTGTAAAACCAGTTCAGAAGCCATCAGAAAAATCAGTTGAAGAGCAAGTTGCAAATAATGTTAGTCCCATCATTGGAAAACATGTTGAAGAACATGTGGTTGAAAAATTTAGTTCCAAGATTGAAGAACATGTAGTTGAAAACTTTAGTCCTATTGCTGAAGAGTCCAATCCCAATCTTGAAACTCCAGCTGAAAATCAAATCGCAAATATTGTTAATTCTGTAGTTGAAAATCCTATTCCAAAAGTTGACAATTCCCTTGAAGATGAATTCGAGAGCCTAATTTCTAGTGCTAGTTCCGCGGTTAGTAGCGCGCCAAATCCGTCTATGTCTCAATTGGATGTTGAAACTCAAAATTTATCTTACAATGATTTAACAGAACAAAGCCCTGCTTTAGAAGCCGGTTCTTACTTTGAAGCTCTTGAAAAAACGGCCATTGCTTCGGTAGATCTTTTTCCGACAGTTGACGACATTATTATGTCCTCAACACAAACCCAAGAAGAGCACGATAAAGAAGTTTCAGATGTTTTAAACGATCAACTTAATAATATTTTACAGCAGCCAAATATTGATGATGATGGCCATACTCTTATCCAAGCTGTAATGGAAGATTTAAATTACGAGTTAAGTATAAATCTTGAGGTCCGAGACGAAGTTCTTGCAGAAATACAAGCTTCAGGTTTAGAAGCTGAAGCTCAGGTTTATCAAGATGTACAGAGCTTAGAATCTGAAAACGAACTTAAAAGTGAAAATCAAAGTATTGATCAGCAAAATTTTGAAGTAGAAACTAAATCACCCGAAGATCTATCCTTAGATTCAAATGACGGAGCCACCAAAGTACAAAGCTCTACAGATTTAAGTTTAGACTTGGACGGCGGCGCCACTAAAGTGCAAAAAATTGATGAATTTAATTTTGATTTAAGTGATGGGGCCACGAAAGTACAGAGCTCACCAGTGTTGGATTTAGACTTTCAAGATGGTGCGACCAAAGTACAAACTTTTGAAGAGTCTAATTTTGAATTAAATGACGGAGCTACCAAAGTACAAAGTTCTACAGATTTAAGTTTAGACTTGGACGACGGCGCCACTAAAGTACAAAAACTAGATGGGTCTATTTTTGATTTAAGTGATGGTGCCACCAAAGTTCAAGCTTACGAAGAATCTGATCTTGAACTAAATGACGGAGCCACCAAAGTACAGAGTTCGCAAGAGCTGGATTTAGATTTTCAAGACGGAGCTACGAAAGTTCAAAGTTCTGAGGATTTAAACTTAGACTTGGACCACGGTGCCACCAAAGTACAAAATTTAGATTTAAATTCAGATTCAGATCTAGAAGATCAAAAAAACCACCCTAATCATGAATTAACTGCAGTTCAAAATATCAATCAAACATCAAAACAAAATATTGAAAAACTTAATTTAAGTACGAATGAAGGAGCCTTTAAAGTGCAAAAGACAAAAAAAGCTAATCAAGGTTTAGAAAATGAATCTGCGGCAACGAGCAAAGCTACCGAAACTGATAAAGTAAAAGTAGCGGAACTGAAAGGAACTGCACTAACTTTAGAGCAAACCAAAGTGCTTGAAAAGCCTATTTGGTATGTGGCTTATGATGGTGAGTCAGAGGGTCCTATGAATGTCGAAACTCTTCTTAAAAAAATAGATAAATTTGAGAACCCAGAATTTATTTACATCTGGAAAAAAGGCTTTAAAGATTGGCAGAGTTTATATGAAACACCACAAATCTCATCTCAGCTAGGTATTGGGTTTCGTAGACATGATCGACATCCATTTACAGGAACTGTCAAAATTGAATTTAAAGGCAACGTGCAAATCGGACAATTGGAAAACTTAAGTATTTCTGGTCTAGGGGCTACAGGATTTGGCCCTTTAGTTTTAGGTGAAACTGTCAAAGTTACTTTGGATTGTGCGGAATTACAAAATGAGATTGAATTTGTGGCCGTCATCAGATTTACCAGCAATTTGGGAGTTCTAGGCCTTTCCTTCGTAAAAACGGATTTCGTAGAAAACATTAATAAAATAATTGAACTTGTTCAATCTGTAAGCTTGGACAGAGTGGCATAATCTTAGCTGAATGAATCTTAGCCCTATGTTGAGAGACAAAACCAAACTTCTGATCTAAAGTCATATCTATGAGCTTATGGGTCCAGTTGTTTGTGGTTTTTGCTACAGCATATTATTTTTATTTCCAATCTGATATTTTATTGCAGAATCCAAAAGCTGTTTCCAACAAAATTGTGGCTCCCTTATATAATCAAGTGATGAAAGATATCACATTAACAGAATACAAGTTGAATTCTGCAGGCCAAAAAGATTGGACTCTGAAAGCTAAAAGCGCCAAAAATGACCCCAAAGATGCTCTTTGGAAAATTCAAGACTCAGAAGTTTTACTTTTCAAAAACAATCAGCAAGTTGTTAAGATCTTGTCCACTACAGGACTTCTAAACACTGAATCTAAAAACTTTATCTTACAGGATAAAGTTATAAGTGAAACCTTAAGCGGTTACATCTTTAAATCCCTTGGTCTAACTTACGAATCAAGTAATGAAATTTTTTTCTCTGAAGGGGATATTTACATAGAAGGTCCAAATCGATCTACAGTTCTTCAAGGCTCCTCTTTTAAAGGTAATATTGCCCTTGGCCAAATGCAGATTACTGGTCCTATTTACTGTGAACAGATTATTCCTGACTATGACAAACCTATAATAAGAAGTGAGAACGCCAGTATTGATATTGAAAAGCGCCATGTTCGCTTTATTGGTAAAGTTTTAATAACTATTGGTGATATGACCATAACGGCTCGCCAAGCCGAATTTAAATACAATAAAGAGAAAGGCGATATTGAAGCTTTAATAATAAAAGGCCAAGTTTTCCTGGCACAAAAAAATCAATCTGCTTCCGCTGAACTCTTAGAGGTTCGAATTAAAGAGGGCGTATTTTTATTTCAAGGCAATCCAAGATTTGTATCTGGTGAAAATACCTTAGTGGGCCATGAAATACTGTTATATAATAAAGGCAAGAGCGTGCAGATCCTAAAAGGGCGAGTCAAAACGGAATCGGAATTAAATATCATCGAAAGCGAGTAGATCAAATGGCCATACTAGAAGTAAAAGAAATTTATAAAAGCTATAAAACTAAAAAAGTAGTTCAAGGGGCTTCTTTTCAAGTTCAAAGCTCACAGATTATTGGTCTATTGGGTCCAAATGGGGCGGGCAAAACAACAAGCTTTTATATGACTTTAGGGGTTGTTGATCCCGATCAAGGACAAATTCTTTTGGATGGGGAAGACATCACTCATGATAAACTGTCTCAAAAAGCGAAAAAAGGTATTAGCTATTTACCACAAGAGGCCAGCATTTTTCGCAAAATGACAGTTGAAGAAAATATTAAAGTAGCTTTAGAGGCTCAAAATTTTACCAAAGAAAAAAGGGCGCTTAAAAGCCAAGAGCTGTTGTCCGACTTTGGTCTTGAAGCTATCCGTAAAAGTCTTGGGATGAGCTTATCCGGCGGTGAGAGGCGACGTGTAGAGATTGCAAGAGCCTTAGCTGGGGAGCCTAAGTTTTTGTTTCTAGATGAGCCATTTGCAGGGATAGATCCTTTGGCGGTCGCTGAAATTAAAAAGATTATCAAAAAGCTACAGTCCAAAGGCTTAGGCATTTTTATCACCGATCATAACGTCAGGGAAACTTTAGAGATCTGTGAATATGCCTATTTACTAAAGTCTGGCACGGTTATTGTCGAAGGTACTCCTAAGCAGATCACCGACTCGGCTTTGGCCCGAGAATTTTACTTAGGTGATGATTTTAAACTTTAGCTTAAAACGAAACAGGAGTTTTTCATGTCGATGCAGTTGAAGACCAGTTTAAAACTTTCGCAAAATTTGAGGATGACTCCTCAGCTTCAACAAGCCATCAAAATGCTTCAATTGTCTCGAATGGAATTAGAAGCTGAAATAAGAAAAGAGATCAATGAAAATCCTTTGCTTGAAGAGTTCGCCGACACGGTTGAAGACGATCCTAGTGCTGAGCTAAGTTCTGTTTCCCAAGAAAAAGATAAAGCTGAAGATTCTCAGGACCCAAGATCACAAGAGGAAGCGGATTGGGAAGATTACTCAGAACTTCAGTATAAAGGTTTATCAGCAACTTCTAGCATTCCAGATGATGTGAATTATGACAATTTCATTTCTAAAGCCCAAACTTTGAAAGATCATTTGCATTGGCAAGCCTCGTTAAGTGGTTTCAATGAGGAAGAGACAGAACATATCACCATATTAATCAATTACATTGATGATAACGGCTATATCAAAGTGCCCTTAGAGCAAATTGCTCAAGAAGAAGGAGTTAGTCTTAAAGATTTAGAAGAGATCTTACCCTTCTTACAAGAGTTCGATCCCCCAGGCGTTGGCAGTCGCGACTTAAAAGAATGTTTACTTATTCAAGCTGAACATTTTGAAGAGGCCACGACGGACGTTCTTTACGCCATAGAACATCACTTAAAAGATTTAGAAAAGAAAAACTACGAAGAGATCGCTCGTGGGATGAATCTAAATATTGAAGAAGTTATAGAAATTTGTAAGATCATTCTTGCCTTTGATCCCAAACCCGGTCGGGCCTTTCAATCCGAAGACACTCACTATGTCACACCCGATGTGTATATTTATAAAGTTGGTGAAGAGTATGTGGTGGCTTTGAATGAAGACGGAATTCCTAAATTAAAAATATCTAATCTATATAAAGATTTAGTAAAAAATGAAGGTAAGGGCGGAAACAAAGAGACTAAAGAGTATTTACAAGACAAATTAAGATCGGCTGTTTGGCTGATCAAATCCATTCAGCAACGACAAAAAACCATTTATAAAGTGACTGAAAGTATTATCAAGCATCAGCAAGAGTTTTTTGAAAAGGGATCTGCGTATATTCGCCCAATGATTTTAAAAGATATTGCCAATGATATTGAAATGCATGAATCCACTGTTAGTCGTGTGACGACCAACAAATATGTGCATACACCCTTGGGAGTTTTTGAGCTTAAATACTTCTTTAACTCTGGAATTTCTCGGTCTGACGGCGGCGATTCCTTGGCCTCAGAGTCTGTGAAACTTAAAATTAAAGGACTGGTTACCAAAGAAAATCCAAAAAAACCATTATCCGATCAAAAAATTGTAGAGCTTCTTAAAAAAGAAGGTCTACAGATTGCTCGTCGGACTGTGGCCAAATACCGTGATGTACTTGGTATACTTCCTTCAAGTCAAAGAAAGAAGTTTTTTTAATAATTACAAGTCTACTCCAAAGTCAGCTTCCGAAGTCTGAGGCTGGTATTTTATACGTAGTTCTTTCCCATCAAATTCATTGCAAAATTTGAAAGTCTTCTTTTGACCGTATCGATCAAATTTTTCGGCAGATATAACTACACCCAATTCTTGTAGAGCACCAATTGTGTTAAACTCTTTTCCGTCTTTTATGCATTGGATATGAACTTGATCATCTAAAGTTACAAAACCATTAACTTCTATTATTTGACCATTATGACGAATTTTTATTTTTGGACCTCCAGCCCTATCAAATGTGAAATAGGACAAAGATCTTATTGTGTTTTTATCAATGACAATTGTTTCATATTCATCTTCACCTTTTCTTGTCGAAGAAGTAGAAATATTACAAGTTCCGCCATCTTTTAAATTAACAATTTTTGAAGCATATCTATCATTTCTATTTTGTCTAGGTAAGAGGTGTATGTCTTCCCCAAGCTTAGCTTGAAAATTGTAACCCTCCGAGTATAAAGCTTCTAAACTCTCATTTACATCAATGCAATCATCTTCTGCAAAAACATATGAAGCACTAAAAATTAGAAATATACTAATAAGACTTTTAAACATAAACCCCCCTAAGTTATAAAATTTTAAAAATGGAACAAAAATTAATCTGCAACGATAGTGCCATAAATGTAATTTGGTTAAAGTGATTTTTTTTAAAGTTATAAATGAGTATAAGGACCCGCAATGCAGTACATTCGAAATAGTACGGTCTGGAACGTAACTTAATGAGACACTTTTTTAATTTTGATCCTTAAGTTAACGGGTTTTTTCTAGAATTTGTGGGAAAAATGTGGATAAGTTAGCTAGACCTTTAAAAAAAAAGCCCCAGACAACCGCCTGAAATTCTGATTTGATTTTTGTAGAACCAAAACATCAAAAAGGAGCATCAGGCATGGACGCC
>JBGSLV010000094.1:0-20371 GCA_041740515.1 Bdellovibrionales bacterium
ACTATTGCAGTGGCTTAAAATTATGCCGAATTTATAATGGATAGATAACAAAAATACTTAGTATTTATGAAAGAAATGCAGACCAATTCGGCATAATACTTCGTTCGGGATAATACGTGAAAATTTTGATTCCACAACTGCCGCCGGTGAAATGCTACTTTTTTCTATGGCGAATATGGCGCAGTTTGAACGAAGACAGGTTTCAGCGCGGGTTGTTGCCAATATGAACGCACGGGCTAAGCGTGGGCTTTATAACGGAGGCTCTGTGCCTTTTGGGTATAAACTAATTGAAGATAAGCCAGGGTATTTAAACGTTGATGAAGATGCGGCTTTAATAGTTAAAAAAGCATTTGAGGTTTTTTTAAAAAAAGAAAGTCTTCAGCCCACAGCGAGATGGTTAAATGAAAATGGGTTTAAGCTTAAAAAATCCATCAGTGGTGGCGGAAGATTTAAGCGGCTTGGTCAGTTTACGGTTGATAATTTACATCACATTTTAAGAAACAAGATTTACATTGGAATAAAGTTTTATGAAGAAGGTGGTGAAAAGCTTGAGACTAAAGCTGTGTGGGAGCCAATTATAGATAAAAAGACTTTTAATAAAGTCGGTCAAATTTTATCAAAAAACAACTCACGAATGAAACCACAAAGCTTTAGAAAGCATCCGTATTTAGTAAGTGGCATCACCCACTGCGGAGACTGTGGCAGTTATTTGTCTGGGAAGTCAGCTCATGGAGCTACTAAAAAAGTAGCCTACTATGAACACTCATGGGCGACAAAAAGACAGGCCACATTATCAAGTCCACTTTTAGAATGCAGTGGTAGAAAAAGATATTCAGCCCAAAAAATCGAAGAGCTTGTTTTAGGTGAAGTTAAAAAATTAATCTCAAGTCCTAAGTTTTCAAAAAGTCTTTTAGAAAAAGCAAAAAGCCTTAATAAAAAGTCCTCTGACAATAAGGTTTTGGAAAACTTAAAACAAAAAGTTTATGGACTTAATTCTCAGCTTGAAGCCCTAGCTGAAAGATTGGCAGAACTTCCAAAATCTGTTTCAGCAGCACCCATTTATAAGCAAATGGAGTTGATAGAAATAAAAAAAGCTGAAACTAAAAAATCTTTACACGAGATTAAAGAAAATGGAGTCAGTTCCAAAGAGCCACCTATCGAGTTTAAAAAATACAATTCTTTTTTAAATTCCATAAAGGATGTTCTGGATAATGGAGATCACGAATTGAAATCAAAACTAATTAAGCGTCTGGTTCACAAAGTTATACCAAGTCAGACCTCAGTTGAAATACAATTTAAAGTCTGCGAGAGCAGTCTTTTGTGGGAGCCTATGGATTTAGGCTCCCACCTTTATTTGTGTCCAGAGTCAGCTCAAGTGATTGATATCGGAATAGGTAAAAGTAATTCAAAAAAGGAATGTGATGATCGAAATTTTAAAATGAGTGGCTTTGGGGATTTAACGCGAACCCGTAATAGTTCGCAAACCTTGACTAATGGTGCGCCGGAATGGACTTGAACCATCATGCCCTTTCGAGCGCCAGCCCCTCAAGCTGGTGCGTCTACCAATTCCGCCACCGGCGCAGAGGAATGAAATTAAATTAAAATAGTTAAAGAAAGTTAGCATAACATTTTGGGCTGTCAATCCGGCATTTTTTCAAGCTGAGGGAATTGATTGTTAAAAAAAATAAGCTTCAGCTCTAGACGTGGTGATGCAATCTATATACATCCTAATTATGCCAATCACTAAAGCAGATTTATTATTTGATTATCCTGAAGCTTTAATCGCTCAAAGTCCTATCTATCCTCCTAGGGCTTTAGTGAAAGCCAAAAATCAAAGCCCCAAAGAGATACAATTTAAAGATCTGATCCAGCTTTTTGGGCCCCACGATGTTTTAGTTATCAACTCCACTAAAGTACTTCCACGTCGCATTTTTCTAGATGAAATGGATATTTTGTTTTTGGAAAGTTCTGATGAGCTTTCTTGGTCGGTGTTATTTCAAGCTAAAAAATTCAATATCGGAGACTGTATTTCACTTCCTGGTGACGTTAAATTAACTTTAAAATCCAAAGGACGACCACAAAAAGTAATTGCTGATAAAGTTTTGGAGGCTTCGTATTTTGAAAGATATGGACACTTTGCTTTGCCTCCCTATATACAAAAAGCAAGAGGCCAAAATTTACCTAAAGATGAAGACAAAACCTGGTATCAAACAGCTTGGGCGGAACAGCCTGGAAGCTTGGCCGCACCTACGGCGAGTCTTCATTTTAAAGACCAAGACATTGCTTCTTATAAAGCTAAAATCAAAGTTGTCGATGTAACCCTTCATGTAGGACTCGGAACATTTTTGCCGATTACGGCTGAAAATTTAAATGAACATCAAATGCACACTGAATATGTTGAAATTAAAAAGACTACTTTGGCGCAGATCAAGCGGTGTGCTGAAGAGGGGGGGCGGGTTTGGGCTTTAGGAACTACAGCTTTACGGTCCTTAGAGGCTTTTGCCCAGGGGCATTTGCAAGAATATGATAACCACTTTGCAGGTCAAACAGATTTGTTTATAAAGCCGGGTGATGAGTTTAAAATAGTAACGGGTCTTCTCACTAATTTTCATCAACCAGGATCCACTTTGATGGCTCTTGTGTCTGCATTTTCATCTTTAAACGATGTTCATTTAACGTATAAATTTGCCATTGAACAAAAATTTCGACTTTTCTCTTATGGCGATTTAAGTGTTTGGTACTAAAGCTTTTGCCCGGTTCTTTACGTCGCATATTGGGATGGGCAAAACTTCCTTTTTGAAGACATTTTTCACTTTAGACTTAAGTCCTGGTTTTAAACTCCGATAGGTTCTTTATACTTAAGGGGAGACTATGAGCCAATATGATACCGAAAGTTTATTTCAATTTTTAACTTCAACACCAGAAAAGGGTTTACGGCACACTTTAATAGATAATAAATTTTCTGAGCCGCATTTTAATATCCTTATGAAGATCGTCAGAGGGGCCACTTTAGAACAATTTCAAAGTTTTTTTTCTAAACAAGATTTTCCTAAAATAAAGTTTAATGACAAAGAGAGCAAAATCAAACCAAAGTTTTGGAATGATTGTGTGATGTGTTTAAACTCTAGGGGTCTTTTAAGTCCAGCTCCTGCTAAAAAAGTAGAAAAAATTGCGGCCTAGAGTAGCGACAATTTAAATATTTTCATCCTTTATTACGCCTTCGACGTATTACATTACGATTTTAGGCTTACGCTGGCAAAAAGCATAAATTTTCGCAGGACAAGTTTACTTAACTTCAAAAAATTCTAAACAGTTACTTTCGGGTTTTATTTCTGCAATATCAGCTTGTCTTTGAGCTGATGGGATGGCCCAATCTGGTTTTACACCTCTCCATTTTGCACATGTATTTGAGTTATCAAAGTGTTGGCCAAAATAATAATGGTGAATCCCCTGTAATGGGTTGTTTGCATTTTTTTTGGTATTATTTACGGCTTGAGTGGCAAGGTTCCACGAAGCCTCCCATCCCTGACCGATAGAACTAGGACATAAAAGCGCTTGTCTTTGGGCCACATCACAACTTCCAAAGGAGGATCTAAACTGAAATTTTTTAAAAAGGGCTTTTCGACCCTGGCCATAAGCCGCATTCGGATGCCGTATTCGATTGGCAACAACCCAAGCCACACCTTGAAAAATTCCATTTTTTTCGCTGCCAGCCATACACTTTGGTCCCGAGGCTAAGGATTCAGCTAAAACCAAACGGGCTTGAACTTCGTCATCATTTAATCCACGAAACAGGGCTTCAATTTCGGCTTCAGGATTTTTTGTATCCTTAAGTGTTTCTGGGGCTTGAAAACATTCCGGGGCTTGCTTCCTTTTAGCCCCTTTTGAGCTGATGGTCACCGATGAGTTTGGACTTTCGGTAGCAAGAATTGTTTTTCGTCTAGGACGTGCGGTTTTAGGTCTGTCATGGTTGATTGATGAATCTCCAACCTCTGAGGCAAAACTTATGGGAGTCCAGATAAAAAGAGTTACAAAAAAATAGCTTAAAATATTCAAAGAAAAATATTGCTGTAGAATTTTTTTGGAAAAATTAAATGCAATTTATTCATAGACACATCCTTTGAACTGATATTAAGTTAGCCCCCATGAACATCACAAGTCCAGAGTCCAACAAATTAGCCGGCGCTTTTACAATCCATGCCCAAAGTGGCCAAGCAAGAGCTGCAACATTAACAACGTCACATGGCGATGTTCAGACTCCGGTCTTTATGCCAGTAGGAACCAAAGCTACCGTTAAAAGTGTATCCCCCCATGAATTAAAAGCCATTGGCTCACAAATTATTTTAGGGAACACTTACCATCTACATTTACGACCCAATGAAAAATTAATTGCGCGAATGGGTGGTCTTCATCAATTTATGAATTGGCATGGTCCTATTCTGACAGATAGCGGTGGCTTTCAAGTGTTTTCATTAGCAAAACTTCGAAAAATCACGGATGAAGGTGTCGAATTTCGTAGTCATTTAGATGGCTCCAAATTATTTATTTCGCCAGAAAAAAGCATGGAGATTCAAATGGATCTTGGCTCTGATATCATTATGGCTTTTGATGAATGTCCGCCTTATCCTTGCACAGATAAAGAACTTTACTCGGCGCTGGACAAAACCATTCGCTGGCTTGAAAGATGTCATAAACATATGACTCGAAAAGAAAGTTTACTTTTTGGTATCATTCAAGGGGGACTTGATCTTAAAGCTCGTAAAGTCAGTTTAGATCAAATCACAGGAGTTGATCTGCCTGGATATGCTTTGGGCGGATTTAGTGTGGGAGAGCCCATTCACCTGATGCATGAACTGCTTCCAGAAATTGCACCTTTGATGCCCAAAGATAAGCCCCGATATCTTATGGGTGTGGGTAAACCTGAAGATCTTTTGATTGCTGTGAATAGTGGTGTGGATATGTTTGATTGTGTTATGCCAACTAGGGTTGCTAGAAATGGCATGTTATTTACTTGGAATGGCCAGTTAAGTATCAAACGTAAAGAATTTGCCGAAGATCCAAAACCGATTGATGAAAACTGCAAGTGCTATACATGCCAAAATTTTACGCGCTCTTACTTGAGGCATCTGTTCGCAGCCGGCGAGCTTTTAGCTTATAGATTAAACACAATTCATAATCTGCATTTTTATCACGAGCTGATGGCGGCTTCACGACAAGCCATTTTGGCCAACACATGGGCTGATTTTTTCGCCACAACTTTAACGCGCTTAATTACTAAGTCCCACTAGTTAGGGTTATTCCTATTCAAACCATCGAATTCAATTTATAAAAATGGGTTTGAACGTCATTGTCTTCTGAGGAGTTTTTTAATGTTAAATCTAGTCTCCGTTTTTTTTCTTAATGCCTATGCCCAAGCCGAAGCCGCGGCACCTACGTCGCAACCTTCTATACTTGAAACAGTTTTTCCATTCCTGATTATTTTCGTTATTTTCTTTTTTCTTGTGATTCGCCCTCAAGCAAAAAAAGCGAAAGACCACACAGGATTTCTTGCCAATCTGAAAAAAGGGGATAAAATTTTAACCTCCAGTGGTATTTACGGAACAGTTGAAGGTCTTTCTGATAAGTTTGCAGATATCAGTATAGCTGACAATGTTAGAATTAAAATTCTGAAATCCCAAGTCGCTGGTTTCGTCAAAGAGGTAGAATAAATGTTTCAAAACACAAAAGTTCGTTGGTCAGTTATCTTAGTAATACTTTTATTATCCGTATTTTGGATGACACCCAACTTTTTAAACACCAAAGATATTGGGTTCTTACCTAAAAGCAAAATTGTAAAAGGATTGGATATTCAAGGTGGTATTCATCTTGTTTTAGGTGTCGACATTGACTCTTACATGAAAGACAAAATGCAAAGGTTAGCCCGAACTTTCAAAGAGGACTTTGCTAAAGATGGCATTGCTTTTCAAGATATCAACTCTACGATTGATCCTAAGCCCATGTTTATTGTTAAAACCAGAGGGGCCGAAGATCTTAAAAAAGTTTCTGAATATGTGAACAAAAACTTTCCTGGGACCTTTCAAGGTGTTGAGGAAATTCCCAATGAATTGCAATTCAGTTATTATGAAAATGTAGAGCAAGATGTAAAATCGCAAGTGGTCAAACAAGCCATCGAAGTAATCCGCAATCGAATTGACAGTTACGGAACTCTTGAGCCCAATATTGCAACTCAAGGTAACGACCGTATATTAGTGCAATTGCCAGGTATTGAAGATTCACAAAAAGCCAAAGAGCTTATCAATACTACTGCTAAACTTGAATTTATGATTGTCGACGAATCTTTTGATGCTGCAAAACTTCAAACAATGATCGACGGAGCCGAAAAGGCGGGCCAATATACTTTAGGTAAAACCGAAGCCAATGGTCTTGAGTATGCAGATTACGTTCGTCGCATCAATGAAGATTTACAAAAAGATCTACCTAAAAACACTGAGATCGTTTTTCAAAAGCCTGATGCCGTCGAATCAATGACTCAAGCCCGTGTACCTCTACTTGTAAAAAATGATGAAGTTGTAACTGGTGGCTTAGTGGAAGAGGCCTTTGTTTCAAGAGACCCTCAATCGGGTCGACCCGAAGTTGCTTTTGAAATGAGTGTTGATGGCCGTAAGCCCTTTGGGGAATTGACAGGTAAAAACGTTAACAAGCGTATGGCCATTGTGCTTGATAAAGTGATGAAAACAGCACCCAATCTGCAATCTAAAATAACTGATGCAGGACGAATAACTTTAGGCAGCACTAATTATCAACAGATGTTTGATGAAGCTGAATTTATCTCTAGGACTTTGCGTGCCGGTGCTCTACCTGCATCGTTGCAACAATTAGAAGAGCGAACCGTTGGGCCTACATTAGGTGCAGACTCTGTTAAAAAAGGTCAATTGGCGGGTTTGGTCGGCTGTGTTCTTGTTGTAATTTTTATGATTGGTTTTTATGGTTTCATTGGTGTGATTGCTAGCTTGGCTTTGGGATTTAATATTCTTTTAATTCTAGCCATTCTTTCAACCCTTGGTGCAACTTTAACTTTACCTGGAATTGCTGGAATTGTTTTGACTGTTGGTATGGCAGTTGATGCTAATATTATTATTTTTGAACGTATCAAAGACGAGCTTCGTAAGGGCATTGGACTTAAAGTTGCGATCAAAGATGGTTTTGGCAATGCTCTTTCTGCGATCGTGGATTCAAATATTACAACGGCTATTACTTGCCTTATGTTAATTCAGTTCGGCACAGGCCCAATTCGTGGATTTGCAGTCACTTTGATAATTGGCGTAATTACATCCATGTTCACTGCTATTTTCTTTTCTCGAAGTTTAGTAGATCTGTTCACACAGAAATTTAAAGTGCAAAAGATCGTAAGATACTAAAGTTAGAATATAGAATTTAGTTAAATTTATTTAATTTAAAAGAATTTTTAAGACATGAAGGAAAACCTATGAATTTGAAATTGATTGCAAAAGACCCAGATTATGGACGTATCGACTTCATGAGCAAATGGCCCATTTTTGGGGGCATTTCATTTTTAGCCGTTGCAGCCTCATTGGTGCTATTTGCAACCAAAGGTTTCAATTACGGTATTGATTTTGCGGGTGGAACTGAAGTTCAGGTTAAATTTCAGTCTGATGTCGAGGCTCAAAAAATTAGATCCTTCACCAATGATCTTGGCTATCCCTCCGCGTCCGTTCAATCTTTTGGTGATGATAATGAGTACTTAATTCGTACAGAAGCGAAAGGTCGAACAGCTGATGAAATCAATAAATTGGCAGAGCAGACAGCTAAAGCTATCTCATCAGGTTTACTCACTTCTTTTGCTGAGATGAAGCCTGAAATTCGTCGCGTGGATACCGTAGGACCACAAGTCGGGGAAGAGCTTAAACGAAATGGTATTTTAGCCGCCTTTTACAGTCTTATAGCCATTTTGTTATACGTATCCCTAAGATTTGATTATAAATTTGCACCAGGAGCTGTTCTTTGTTTGTTCCATGATGCGATTGTCACTTTGGGTTTATTTTCACTTTTAGGCAAAGAAGTGAATGTTCAAACTATGGCCGCTATTCTTACAATAATTGGTTACTCTCTGAACGATACCATTATTAACTTTGACCGGGTTCGAGAAAATATCCCCATATATAAAAAGAAACCTCTGGCTTTAGTGATCAATCGATCTGTGAATGATGTGATCTCTCGGACTATTTTGACATCTTTTACAACTATGATTGCAGTTGTTGCATTATACATATTTGCAGATGGTGTAATTCGTGATTTAGCATTTACCTTAGGTATAGGAATTATTGTCGGAACCTATTCAACTATGTATGTCGCTTCCCCTTTAGTTTTACTTTTTGATAAAGCTGAACCTACAAAAGTATAGTTTATAATATTAAGGAGCTGAATGTGACTATGCCCTTAGAAAACATAGAAGCTCTTTACCAAAATATACCCCATACTTTAAGCTTACTTTTAAAAGCTCGTGGTTACACTGATGTCAAAGCCTGGGATCAGTTGTTTAGACCCTCTTTAGCTAATCTAAAATCCCCTTTTCTTTTAGATGGCATGACCCAAGTTATTGATCGACTTATTCAAGCTTATCAATCTCAAGAAGGCGTATTAATTTATGGCGACTTTGATTTGGATGGATCATCAGGAGCAGCTTTACTTTATTCGGGATTAAAGGATTTAGGTTTTTCTAAACTTTTTTATGTACAGCCGAAAAGATTAACCGATGGTTATGGTGTTCACAGTCATATTTTAGAGCGCTACCTTGGAAAAGTTAAAGTTATTTTAACTGTTGATGTCGGTATCACAGCTTTTGAAGCCACTGAATACGCTCAACAAAACGGTATTGATGTTTTAATCACCGATCATCATTTACCCAAAGGAGAAATACCCAAAGCCCTGGCTGTGATTAATCCGAATAAAGGATTTTGCCCGAGTGGCCTTGGCCATCTTTGCGGAGTCGGAGTTGGGTATTATGTTTTTTTAGCTTTGTGGATGAGACTAAAAGAAAACATAAAACAAAAGCCTGATAGTTTTACGGATGTTCAAATCCAACAAATAAAAAATATTGATCCTAAAAGTTTATTAGATCTTTATGTGATTGGTACGATCACCGATTTGGTGCCGCTTATTGAAGAAAACCGAGTGCTAGTGAAGCATGGACTTAAGGTTTTAGAACGGACTGAGCGTCCAGGATTAAAAGCATTAATGCAGAAGTTGGGTCTATTGGGCAAAAAATTAGGAGCTCAAGATATTGGGTTTCGCCTGGCACCTAAGTTGAATTCGTTAAGTCGGATGGATAAAGGTCTTTTACCCATCGATGTTTTTTTGTGTGAGGATGAACTGTCGGCCTCTAGGATGGTGGAGCAAATTTTAAGTTTAAATAGCGATCGCTTGTCCTTTCAAAAACAAGCAGAAGCTTTTGCCATTAATCAAGCTTTTGACAGTGAAGAGTCTTACTGCCTTGTATTTGATGAAACTTTACATAAAGGGGTTGTTGGTTTGGTCGCTACTCGCTTAGCACAGACTTACAATAAGCCGTCTTTTGTGGGTGAACTTAAAAATGGAAAAATCTCTGGTAGTGCGCGTTTGCTTGATGGCTCGGTCTTAAATTTAGTGGATATGATGTCTGAATGTCCTTCCTTAAGTGCGTTTGGGGGACACGCTCAAGCTGCGGGGTTTGAGCTTTATCTGGATAAAGCTTTGGATTTTGAAAATGAACTTAAAAATTATTTTTTCAAGCACAGTGACGAGATTGCCAGTAAAGCTTTAAATGTAAATCTTAAATTCGATCTTGAACTCAAAGTAGCGGAATTAGATATGAATTTAATCTCGTGGCTTGAAAAACTTGAACCCTTTGGTGTTGGTTTTGACCACCCCATATTTAAAATTACCAAAGTTCATGTCATCGACCACCGAAGCCTTAATGGCGGGCATGTTAAATTTAAAGTCCAACAGGACCAAATAACTTTAGATTGTATTTGGTTTAAACATACTTTGACATTGGAAAACTTAGATACATTGACCGGTTCAAAAGTAGATCTGTATGGCCAAATTGAAATAAATGAATATCTGGGCCAAAAAAAATTGCAATTTATGGTGCATAATCTTACAACAAATTAATGTCCAAAAAGAAAGCTATAGTATTGTTAAGTGGTGGGTTGGATTCAACAGTTAATCTTTATGAAGCCTTTCATGCCTTTGATGTCGTTAAAGTTTTAACTATTAACTACGGCCAAAAAGCTTTGAAGCAAGAGCTAGCTTCAGCTCAGTTTTTTGCAAATGAATTAAAATTATCATGGCAAAGTTTAGATTTAAGCTGGTTAAGTTCCGTCAGTCATTCAGCATTAAATACTGACGCTAAAGTGCCCCAAGGACATGAAGTTGATATTAGCTCTTACGCACAGTCTTTAATAACAGCAAAATCTGTTTGGGTTCCTAATCGCAATGGATTGTTTTTAAATATTGCAGGGGTTTTTGCAGATGCTCTAGAAGCTCATTATGTCATACCCGGTTTTAACAAAGAAGAGGCCGAGACTTTTCCTGACAACTCATCCGATTTTATTAAAGCAACTAATCTGGCCTTCAGTTTTTCAACCCAAAATAAAGCCGAAGTTTTTTGTTTTACTTCAAATTTAAATAAGCCAGCCATTGTTCAAAGAGCTAAACAATTAAATATAAATATAGCCAAACTATGGCCATGTTATGAGGATCAAGAGACATGGTGTGGACAATGTGAGTCCTGCCTTAGGTTTCAAAGAGCCTTAAATTCTTAACAAAATTTAATAGGGATAAACCAAAGATTGTTTTTAATAAACTGATAGAAATAAAAAATGTATCTGACCTTTACCGCTTTTTTGAGGAGTTACTTTTGCAAACAAAATTTATTACCCAAGAAATTATTTATAATGGCGTGCAATTATCGTCTTTGTACGCGTATTTAAATCATCAAGTTTTAGGTGATTCTATCATTTGTTGGCGAGGCCCTTGTGATATTCCTAAAGATAAAATTGTGGATGGCCAAGATCTACTGGAAGGTTCCAAAATATACTCTGAAGATATGTTGCATTTTATTATTGAAATCTTTGATGCCAAGCTTATTGAAATGGTTTTAATGCAAAGGCTATTTTGTGAAATAGTTAAAGACCAAGTCTTCAAATTATGTGCAGGAGACATAAATTTGGAACGTTTAGGTGATGATTTATATTTAAAAATGAATCCCAAAGATAAAGCCAAGCCCGTTAAAAATCAGGATTTAAAACTAAATATTAGCATTGCAACGGTATCGCCGATTTCAGGACTTATACATTTTGGTATCAATATCTCATCCCAAAATACCCCCGTTAAAACCTTATCATTGCAAGATTTAGCAATAAAAAATAAAGGCTGTGACCTTGCCCCTAAAGAATGGGGCTTATGCCTTATGGCTAGACTGCAAGAAGAGTGGCTAGACTCTAGGCGAGCCACACAAAAAGTAAAATGGGTTAAGTAAGCTAAATTAAGAATTAGGATAAAAACTAGCTTAAAGATTTTGTTCAAGAATCGGATCGAAATGTACTTAAAAAGGTTATGTAAATTAATAGCTTAGAAAAATAGCCTAGTTAAATAGTTTCGATAAATAGCATAGATAAACGGATTAAATGAACTAAACGTTAATGATTCCAAATCTTGTTTTCTCATTTAACTATCAATTAGCTTTCATTTAATTTACCTTTAGATAAAGCAAAACAACCAAATATCACTAAACAATGGTTCTAAACATATGGAGTTATTATGAATAACGATAAAGTCTTACAGCTTTTAAACAAAATATTGGAGCATGAACTGGCCGGTGTCGTCCGATATAGCCATTATTCACTTATGGTTATTGGACCCAATAGAATTCCGATTTGCGGCTGGTTAAGATCCCAAGCTACAGAGTCTTTAGCTCATTCTTATGAAGTTGGTGAATTAATCACATCGTATGATGGTCACCCTAGTTTAAAAATCGGTGAACTTTTGGAAACGGAAAAGCATACCATCAAAGACATTCTTGAAGAAAGTCTGGTTCATGAAACCAAACAGATTCAACTTTATTATGACCTTTTAAAAGAAGTAGCTAACGATAATGTCCAACTGGAAGAGTACTCTCGAAAAATGATCTCTGAAGAGCAATTGCACATTAGCGAAGTCAAAAAAATGCTTAAAGGCATTAAATAAAAAAACAGTTAGTGCTGCCATTACCGAATTATTAGCGCTAAAATAAAATCAACAAAATTATGTAAGACAGCTTTTGTTTTAATGTTAATAAGTATTTTTTGTTACTTATATGGTGGCAGCCCTATCCAATATTACCTACATCAAACCCAAATATTCAGAATCTTTCGGTAGCCGCTCAAAATTACACCCTTAGTGATTCATAAAAATAGACCAAAGACCAGAGTCGTAATAGGCCATTTACGGCTTATTTTATTTCCTATTTCCTCCGATAAATTTGACTGTAAGCAGGATTGGGGGATTTATGAAACTTAGTGGTAACTTGCAAACTTATTATGATGCACTTGATGAATTAGGAGTCATTGATCCACTTCTAAAAACCGATTGGACTCAATTAGACCATATGCGGATATTACGGTTCACAGACTTTGAAAAATTAATTGATCGTATGAACAGACTAAAATGCGCCAAAGAACAGATAAAAAAAGAACTGATCAGTTACGATGCTCAGATGATTCAATTCTTTGCGATGGAAGTAGCCAAAGAATATGCCGAATACCATAAGGATAAACAAACCCATTAATTTATCTTTTTCGAAATTAAATAATAATATGAATACGATTTAAAAAATAAACAAGAGTGAATAAATAAAAATAAAAATAAATAAAAATTATAATTATATATATAAAAAATAAATTAATAATTTGATATATATAAAAGCAGTTGAAGATCTAAGGTGATGTGTGTCGAAAAAGAAAGAAGAGCAAGTTTCAGTTTTTAAAGCGGCTATAGAAAACTTTCTAGGCCCAATTTTGCATCTTTTAACTGATGACAAAGTCAGTGAAATTTTAATCAATGGTCCCAAAGAAATATTTGTGGAAATGTCGGGTCGAATGCATCGAACTCAGGCTCAGTTTCCAAGTGAAGATGATTTAAGAGCAGCCGTGAACAATATTGCCCAAAGTATTGGCCGACGAATTAATGACTTAGAACCAAGATTAGATGCAAGACTTCCAGATGGCTCTCGTATCCATGCGGTGATTCCGCCATGTTCCAGAAAAGGTACGACAGTAGCGATTCGAAAATTTTTTAAAACCGAGATGACTTTAAAACGCTATGTGGGCTTGGGTGCTATATCTATTGAAGGCGCCCAATTTTTAGATGCTTGCATGAAATTAGGCAAAAATATCTTAGTCAGCGGCGGTACGGGCTCAGGTAAAACAACACTCTTGGGGCTTTTGGGTTCAAGAATTCCACCGGGTGAGCGCATTATTGTGATTGAAGATTCCACAGAGCTTACAATTGATTACGAACATATTGTATTTTTTGAAACTCGAATGGCCAATGAACAAGGCCAAGGTGAAGTCAGCATTCGCGATTTAGTGATTAGCAGTCTTCGACTTCGACCCGACCGAATTATTGTGGGGGAGGTTCGAGGCGGTGAAGCTTTGGAATTGATTCAAGCCATGAACACAGGCCATAAAGGTTGCATGGGAACTGTGCATGCTAATTCACCCAGTGAAGCCATGGTACGATTAGAAGCCTTAGCTCAAAGTGGTGATAGTAAAATTAGTGAAAAAGCCTTAACAGCTCAAATCTCTTCAGCGGTGGATCTAGTGGTACAGGTGTCAAGATTTGCGGATGGATCGCGACGTATTGCTGAAATTGCTGAAGTCGACGGCTTTATCAACGGAGCCTATGAGACAACTTCAATATTTAAAATTGATCGCTTAATTAAACAGCCCGATGGTCGTTTAAAAGGTGAGTTGGTGGGCAAGAATTTGCCTTCATTTATGGAAGAAATACGTGATAACGGAATGCCTTTTCCAATTGGTGCTTTTAAAAACATAAAAACCGTAGCCTAGTTTTTTGTTTCTAAGTTGTAGATCCTTGGTTAAAAAGTAAAAAATCTCAATGTTCCTCTTAAAAACCGAGCTCGGCTTGGCGCGAAGCTTGCTATTTTGCAAGCAAGTGCCAAACGTATGATCGAGGTTTTTAAGAGGAACATTGAGCTTTTTTCTTGGAAAAAGGGCTTAACGCAATTCAAAAAAGTGTAAGCTAGACATCCAGAGAGCTTAAGCTATAAAAAGAGTCGTGCAATTCAGCTCTAAAATCGCTCATTCCTTCATCCAGTACGGTTCTAAGAACCAATTAGATATTGTTCGGCTTTTGAATCAAGCCGGTCTAAGTTTTGAATTATGTAATCATGGCGATGCTTGGATTGCCGCCGATAATTTAGAAAACTTCTTAAAACTAGTCAAAGAGCAAGCTTCCGATCAAAAAGATATGTCTTTGATTGAAAAAGTTGGTCATCAGGCCTTGGATTTAAAAGCTTGGGGTGTTTTAGACAGTGTATTAAAAATGATTAGGTCAACTAAAGATATTTACCATAACCCTCAAAGATTCCTAAGCTATTTTATTTTCCCTGCACCTCCTATAAAAAAACTGTCTACTTCTGAAACTTCCATGCGCTTTGAAGTGCCATTTTTTTTCGAAGAGTATCCGCACATTTATTCTTACTTAAAAACCTGTTTTGAAGTTGTTGCTACGTATTTGGGTGAGCCTTCGGCGAATGTCACTTGGGATGATAATGTGATTCAGATTGACTGGTCTAATAAACAAAATTTACTTCTAGATCATGATACCTATAATTTAAATCCAGAGTTGGTTAAAAATATTATCGAAACTATTGAAAGCAGTCATTCAGAGATCCAAGCTTTGCAAGCTCAGTTGGCCCAGAAAAATCTTGAGCTTGAAAGGTACCAAGAGATCAAATCATTGGATCAAAGCCAAACCTGTTGGACCAGCCATGATAAAAAATGGTTTGAAGATCAAGTCAGTAAGCTGCAGGATTATTTTTTGCGAGCCCAGCAAATGGTAACAATCTTAGTTGGTTCCGAAAAAAAATCAAAATTTGTAAAAGAAGCGATGAAAAAAGTCCACTGGAACAACGTTCCAGAACTTTTTCCTGAAACCGTTGAAAAATTAAAACATAGATTAAATTCAGAAGAGTATATCGAGATCGACCCATCCTCACGAGATCAAAAATTTCAACTCGAACTGCAATAAAGCGTCGAATTGAAAAGGAGTCTTTAAAATGAAAATTAAAAAAGTAATCGCTCGACAAATTTTAGACTCAAGAGGCAATCCGACTGTTGAAGTTGATTTTTATTCAACGAAAGCTTGGGCTCGAGCGGCCGTTCCTTCTGGGGCTTCAACGGGTGTGCATGAAGCACATGAGCTTCGCGATGAAGATAAATCCAAATACGGTGGCAAAGGTGTCCTTAAATCCGTACTAAACATTACCAAATTGGCCGATGAGCTTGAGGGTCAAACTTTTGCTAATATTTATGACTTTGATCAGTGGCTCAAGGCTAAAGATGGGACTGAAAATAAATCTAATCTTGGGGCCAATAGTTTACTAGCTTTGTCTTTGGGGTTTATTAAAACTCAAGCCGCAGAAAACGAAATGCCGCTTTTTGAATTTTTACGACCTAACCAAAAATCTTATAAGCTACCTGTTCCACTTATGAATATTATTAATGGTGGGGCTCATGCTAATAATGGTGTTGATGTTCAAGAGTTCATGGTGGCACCTGTCTGCGGGGGAAGTTTCAGTGAAGCTTTACGAGCTGGAACCGAAATTTTTCATGCATTAAAAAAAGTGTTACACAGTGAAGGCCACTCTACTGCGGTGGGTGATGAGGGTGGTTTTGCCCCTAAATTAAAATCCAATATTCAAGCCTTAGAGTACATCATGAAAGCTATAAGCATGACAGGATACAAAGCTGGCAAAGATGTCTTTATTGCTTTAGATGTAGCGGCTACAGAACTTTTTGATGGACACAAATATCGATGGGAAGGTCAGATGATTTCTCCTGAGCAACTTATATCTATTTATAAGTCCTGGATAGATCAGTTTCCCATCGTAAGTATAGAAGACGGAGCCAGCGAAGATGATTGGTCCACTTGGATTTCGATGAATGAGATCTTAGGACAAAAAGTTCAACTTATTGGGGATGACCTTTTTGTCACCAATCCTAAACGATTAAAAATGGGAATTGAAAAAAAAGCAGCCAATGCCTTATTAGTTAAAATCAATCAAATTGGCACTATCTCGGAAACGATAAGTACTGTGTCTCAGTGTCATGAAGTGAATTTTAATACCATCATGTCTCATCGAAGTGGCGAAACTGAGGACGCCACTATTGCTGATTTAGCGGTTGGACTTTTTTGTTCGCAAATAAAAACAGGAAGTCCATGCCGAGGCGAGAGAACGGCTAAATACAATCAACTTTTAAGGATTGAACAGCTGTTAGGTCCCAAAGCAGATTTTTGGGGAACTAAAGCTTTTAATAGCATAAGAATTTAAGAAATTAGAATTTAGGTTCTAGATTTAGAATTATACAGGTTAAGTGACTAAGTTATCTTAGTAATGTGTTCTGATCATCATTATTTAAAGAATTCTGTAATTTCTTTTTATAACTTTATGAGGACCTATAATTTTTTGGTTTTAAAAAATCCTTGAATTACACCGGAAATAAATCTTGAACTTATGTTTTCCATAATTTTTGAACCCATATTTTCAAAAATTTCTGAATCTGGGGCTTTTTCAACAGTTGGCTCGTCACTAGCTTTAGTATCTGAAGACAACTCTTCCACAGGTGAACCTAAAATAAATCTAATACCCAGCATGGCTACAGATATAATTATGAAATAGCAAAGTGCCATAATTTCAAAGGATAGATTTTCTGTTAATAAAAAAGTATGAAGTGTTTCAAAAAGGTATATCACCGAGAGAACAATGACTGTCATAAGCAAAAATACGATAACTACTTTTGTTTTTAGACTATACTCACTTTTTGAAACCTTCATAACACCTCAACCAACAATTATTGTAATCACAAATTTAAGTGATTATTCTCACTAATTTATATAACAATTAAAAAATTACATATAATAAATTAATCGCGGAATCTTCCTTGATTACTGCTTTTCATAAAATAGGTAATTAACATTCCAACAACTAATCCTGCCCCAGCCGCATATAATACGCCTTTGTAAGGATTTTCTTCGACATATTCACGACTTGATTTGACGCCGTCCATAGCTATGTGAGCCAAATCTGAAGCTCCAGTGCCAATTTTTTCGCCGGTATCATAAACCATTTTACCTAATTGATTTTTGGAATCTTGAACTTTATTTACTAACTCGGGAATAAGTCCATTAGCATTTTTTTTAATATCGCTGTTTGTATTTTGCATTTAAGTGCTCCTTGTTTTAATGTTGTTTGAATAATATTTGTGAAATCTGAATCATCTTAGTTTAAAAATCAAATTCATCATTTATACTGTAAAATGGTTTTCTGATTTTTTTGAAACCTTCTTCATTATCATAAGAGTTAAATTTGTCATTCTGAGTATTATCTTCTTCAAAAATTTCAGGATCTTCGTTGCTGATTTTATCCCACGATTTTTTGAAATCATTTTTAATGTCTATCCATCTACGACGTACTATATTTTTACTCACTGTCATTTTTAATCTCCTTTGTGTTGTTAACAGATAGTTGAGCATTGCAAACTTGAGCACATACAAACTAGGCTTTCATCTCGAATGTGGTCGATTTGAGTAAACGAATGTTCTTTATCTGAACTTCATGAAGGATATAATATGTACTTTTAAGTATAGTAAAAATAAATTTAGCTCGACTTAAGTGATCAAAGAATTTTAATTTTTTATCTTTAAAGTAGAAAAACTGATGCCATCTCGGTTCAGATCCTACTTGAAGTATTTATAATGAATAAATATCACCAATTAGGTTAATAAATGAATTTGTGTTATATTAATAGTGTATGCAGATACAAAATTAAACTTAAGATGAAAAAATTTAATCTTAATATCTTTGCCATATTATTTATTTAATAGCTTGAATATCTACTACTGAACTTTTTTTGTCTAATAGAGGAAATTAAATTGGAAGAGCAAACAAAAATTCAAATCGTTTTAGTAAGTGCAGATGCCAAAACCCATCAAATTGTTTTGAAAACATTTGAAGATTCGGATGCCGAAGTTATTACGCTTTATGACTGTCATGCGTTTGTTCGCGAAAGTTTTAAGTATGCAGAAGACTGGAGCATTATTATTATTGATCAATTTTTTGGTTCAATTTCATCGATTGAATTTATAAATAAAATTAGACAGGCTTATCCGCATTTGCTTTTTATAATTATTAAAAATTCCAAATTAGTTGATGCTGTTGTTGACTCAGCTTTAAACTCGGAACGTATTAAATATTTACTTCATCCTATTGAAGCTAATGCTTTAAAAGTGTTTATCAATGAATGCCACCCTGATCCAAAAATATTTAAAATTTTGGATTCAAATGATGCTAAAATGGCATTCGTCAAAGATTCTGATCAACCCATTGGTGAATGTCCCAAATTTATCTCTGCATTGGATATCGCCAAACGAGTAGCACCAAGTTTTGCAAGCATTTTCTTGTTTGGTGAAAGTGGTACTGGAAAAGAGATTTTTGCGAAATATATCCACACTCATAGTAAATTTAAAAATGGACCATTCATCGCCATTAATTGTTCGGCCATACCTGAGAATCTTTTTGAGTCTGAATTTTTTGGTCATGTGAAAGGTTCATTTACAGGGGCTACATCAAATAGAGCGGGGTTCTTTGAAGCCGCACATGAGGGAACCTTATTTTTAGATGAAGTTGCAGATCTTAGTTTAAACCACCAAGCTAAAATTTTGAGGGCACTGCAAGATAAAAAAATCAAACCCGTCGGAAGCAGTGAAGATATACTTATTAACTGCAGAATAATCTCGGCCACTCATAAAAATTTGGCTAAAGAAGTTTTGGCCGGTCAATTTAGAGAGGATTTGTTTTTTAGATTAAATGTCATACCTATCTTTTTGCCGTCATTAAGGGATCGTAAAGAGGATATCAGCCTTTTGGCTCATATTTTTTTACATAGATATGTATTAATGAACAAATCAGACATAACTGGCTTCACGCAAAAAGCAATGGATTATCTAAATCAGAATAAATGGCGAGGTAATGTGCGGGAACTTGAAAACGCCGTCGAAAGAGCTGTTATTATGTGCTCGAAAGATAAAATAGAAATTAAAGATTTTATTGCCTCTAGTTCTGAGAGTTCGGATTTAAGTATTGCCGATAGTACATTGGCTGACACAAAATTTGATAATGTGTTTTCAGTTTATCATGATGATGATCTTCCAACTTTAGAAACAGTTATAAATGAATATATTGCTTACGCCGTAGATTTAAACCATGGAGCAAAGGATAAAACGGCTAAGGATATTGGGATTGATAGGAAAACTCAATATAAAAGGATTGATAAGGTTGTAAGTTAAGCTGAACTAGACCCACATTTTCCCTTTGTAATGACATTAGTACACTACAGTTAAGCCAATTCTTAAATGATTTTGACTACCAAATTTATTGAAATAGTAAGATTGAGTTGAAACAATGTTAATCCCAACCTAATATAAAAAATACTTAAATACTTAAATACTTAAATACTTTTTATATTTTATATTTATTCCTTAAATTTCAGAGACGTCTTAGGTAAACTACATGATTTTTTTTAACAAATTGTTTGAAGTTTCTTTTCGTAGTCTGTTGTCTGAAACCACTAAATCCAAAATTGAAACAGTTATTGTTGTTATTGCTATATTTAGTTTTATATTACATTTACTAATTATCGGTTTAGTTGATTTTGAATTTCTTAAGATTCAAGATCCCACTAAGCTTTTTACCAATCCCATTGCAGCCCTTTATACGCCATTTTCATTTATTCTTATCTATGAGGTTTATCTCTTAATTTATTATTTACCTAAGTCTATAACTATTTATATTGGTAAACAGTATGAAATTATGACTTTAATTTTAATTCGTCGAATTTTTAAAGATTTAGCGGCTTTAGAATTGACACCCAATTGGTTTGAAGTCAGAAGTCTACACCTTCATGACATCGTCGGGTCTAGTTGACCTAGTCTAGGATAAAATAAGTGAGACACCCCTCATAATATAAAGGCTCGTCCAAAATCTAAATATAAAGGGGGGATTTATGTCTCTAATTAAGTTTAAATGCCG
>JBGSLV010000095.1:0-23392 GCA_041740515.1 Bdellovibrionales bacterium
CGTCCATGCCTGATGCTCCTTTTTGATGTTTTGGTTCTACAAAAATCAAATCAGAATTTCAGGCGGTTGTCTGGGGCTTTTTTTTTAAAGGTCTAGCTAACTTATCCACATTTTTCCCACAAATTCTAGAAAAAACCCACCGACATAAGTTATATCCTTTTTTTAAAAAACTTGAATTAAACATTGCACTTATGGTGCCAGTAAATATTTAAAAAAATAGGATAGTAAATCCACTCATATAACTATGTCATTTAAGCCAAAGGCCTAAGTTATTTTACTAAATAATAAGTTGACCAAAAAGATTGGAAAACAACCAAAAAAAAATAAGGAAGCCCGTTTCGAAGACTCAAAAAAATTGGGGCCATATCTCTTTAAAATAAATAAATTAAAAGACCTAAATTTTAAAAATTTGTATAAATAAATGCATGCCAAAATATCTTTAAAATTAATTAAAAAATATCTCAAATACAATGAACTATAACTTCATCTGAACCTCATCCAATTCCTTTCCTAAAAATCACTTCACTAATCCCTATAATATCATAATAACTACTATCCCTTAAAACTAAACAATACATACACCAGATCCCGTCCGAATACTGACCAACTTCAACCATAAGTTTACGTTGGGTGGGGGTGGTCAGTATTGGGACGGGATAGAATTAATAAATGATTACAATAATATACGAGTTTTTAACCCATAGGCAGACCCATAGCTGGCTATGGGTCTGCCTATGGGTTAAAATTCAGAAGCAAGAGGGAAACTAACAATACCGTACTCCTCATCTGTAAGCCTTTTGATAACTACAGCTTGACCACTCTTAAGGTTCTTAAGCTCGTTTGGATGCACAACAAACTCTTCTACGTCTCTAATAGAACCCCTGTCTGATTCAATATGACCAAATAAAAAGTTTTTATTTGTCTGCTGGGTTGTTTTTTTAGTTGTTCTATTACCTAGGTATTTAGAAAACTTTTCTGCGTCTGCATGAAGAGCCGTCCCGAAGATAATTTTGTTTCCAGTGTTGGCTTCGATTTGATTCGAGAAATATGTAGTAATTTCTATTTGAACTAGTCACAACTTAAGCTGACAAATAATTTTTATACCTACAAACAGGGCAACTTTCAGATTAAGTCGTAGTTTCTACAAATAATATTTGACGACTTACTTTTAATTTTACAATCTAGAGTTAACAATAGGGGTTTTATGAAAATATCTTTTTTAATTTTAGTAGCTTTTGCCACAAATCTATCTTTTGCTAATACAAACTGTGATATAAAAGCAAAAAATGCTATCAAATCTGTTGCTTCAATAAATGGGCAAGGTAGAAACGCCTCCTTATCAGTAACAGTAGTAGATGAATTTAATGGGAAAATTAAATACTTTGCGAGTTCTTCCGATGGCATTAGAAAGATCAGTCAAATTTATACTATCTTAGCGAACAAAGAATCTTGCATTATAGAAAATATTAATTTAGCCAAAACATTTGATTATAATTTTTAATTATTGAAAACTTAGATGAAGATTGGCAATACACTCTAGTTCAAATAAATACCCATGGGATAAAACAGATTCAATCAGAGCACCAGATCAAACTCAGTTGATGGTCCTAAAAAAAATCTTGTTTTATTTTATACACACAGCGCGCAAGTTATTCGTACTCACCAACAACTTCTTTTTCTAGGCTACAAGCTTCGAGTCCTTCTTCGTAAGAATCAAAACACATGTTTGAATCAACAACAGGGCCTCCGTCACAGCATGGATTGCCAGAGGATTCGTTATTTAGATCCCTATAGGGTTTTAAATCACAATATGAGTCTGATGCTTCCACTTGGTACGATTTATTTAAATCTTTACTTAAAGTTGTTACACATACAGTATCAATTTCATCCACGGGGTCACCAAAATCGTAATCCGTTGTTGTAAAAACAGCATTTGATCTAATACGTAATTGTGTAACTTGGTTATTTTTTTTAGTGATTTGGAATATCGTTGCGTTCTCTACTTCGCGGTCTAAGCCACCTGCTTTTTTATCATCGTTATAATCTAAAATTTCAGTTACTGATTGATTCACAAGCTTTAAAATGGCCTGATCTTTTACAGGTGTATTCACATATATTACTTCGGCTTGTACATAAATTTGAATAAAAAATAGGAATATGAATTGTGTTACTGCATGTCTCATTTTGTCCCCTCTAAAAAAATGGATTGAACATTTTAACTTTCGTGAAGATATCGAAAATTTGGGGATTGAGAAATAAATAAATAGACTTAAATTAGTTGAAATCTATTTTAGATTTTGGTCAAGATCCGCGGATTAATGCTTTTAGCTTAAGGACCAAATTTAAATAAATGGGACTTGATAAATTAAATTATAGTACCTAAATGAGGTTACTTTGATTGTTCAAAGTAAATGTTTACTTAATTTATTTTACTTTAATTACTTTTTAAAAATTCAGAATACATAAAATATATCTTGCAAATTATTGTTTACAAGAAAAACGCTAATCTACTGCAGGGTCAGTTTTTTCTATAGAGCGATCTGGGCTTACGGCAGAGGCTGTGAAGTCTCGAACTGCAGATCGCCAGTTTAAAGTGGGATTATCGCGACATCGAGGTGCCATATTAGCGCTGAAAGAAGGTGGTATATCCACTAATAACAACTCATCTAATCGACCTCGGACGGAAGGCTTTCCAAGTCGTTCAACATGGTAAGAGTGAGTTGATAAACTATCGTTGATTAAGCTTTCAAGGCCAGAACTTTGCAAGTCTATCAGTTTAATGGGGTCTTTGGCTCTTAATTTATCTGCAATAGCGCGCACTCTATCAGCTGCAATTGTGTGTTGCTTGTCTCCGGTAGCTTCGGCTGCATTTCTGTAAGTGTTTTCCAACATTTCTAACGACTTAAAAATAGCTGTATATGGTTTTTCTAATGGGTAATCTGTAGTCCATTCATTTAAAAAAACTTTCTGTACCGCATTTCTATGAATTAGAAACAAAGTAGCCAAGCCGTCATCATCTGTAAGTTTCCTTGGACTTCCTTGAATCGAATAATTTATATATGTCGTCCCTGTATTTGATGAATATGTTTCATCATTAGCTACAGATTCTGTTACGTGGCTTATTGATGAAATATCAACGTTGAATCCGACAGCGTTGGCCTGGGAAGATAAAACCAAGACTAAGAGCTGTAATAGCAAAAAATTCAAACTTTTATTTATAGCCATTTTTTAATCCCCACATATACTATTAATGATAGGAGATGTTGTCATATGTTGAAACTTATATTTATGCTATTCGCCCTAAGTCCTGCTATGTGTTTAGCGACGGCTGGTTATTATGGTGATGTTACTGTTTTAGAGTCTAAACCTAAAAGTTTTGTTATTGAACAAGCTGGATATAAACTTTTGATTAATAAACAAAAACTTCCCAAAGATATAATTGCGCTATGGGAAAAAAATAAGGGCAAAACCGTTGTTTCCTCAGTTCCATATATATCAGTTAATAAACAAATAAAAGTAAAGACATCAAATCGAAAGTTACCAAGTCATAGATAAGTGAAATGAACGTATTACACCTATTAAGTTGGATTATTTTTATATTTTTCACTTCCATCCAACATTCACAAGCTAAAAGTTTAAAAGACCTTGTCAAAGATAGAGGACTAAATACCAGATCAGAAGCGTCAGGCAAAGACACTGAAGCTTTGATGAGTTTTAATAGCGCTAGGTTGATATCTGCCACAGAGTCCGATCCTGCACTGGCGTTGATATCTCAGGCTACGGCTGCAGTTTATACTGGAACTGGCATACTTGAATCTGATGCTAAGGGTACATATCTTTGGACTGGAACAAGAAACCTGTTGTGTCCCCATCTTAAAAATTATTATTTACAAGTGCCTGTGGATACCCGCCGGGTTCAATCCTCGTGTACAGCTGTTTTAGTTAGTCCCATTCATGTTTTAACTGCGGCCCATTGTATGAAAGGAGCTTCTTGTAAAGATATGAAATTTGCATTTGACATGACGGCAGCGAGTGTAAGTGAAACTGACGTAAGAGGCCGATCACGCTTGCTTGAAAAAAATGTTTACTCTTGTGCCAAGGTTGCTTACAGCAGTGATTCTACCAATAGTACTTTTACTGATCCGGCCCAGTTATCGAATCCTTCAACCCATAGTTATCCTGTGATTCCCAATGGGCAAGATGTGGTATTGCTAGAATTAAACCGTTCTGTGATTGGAAGGCAGCCCATCGCTTCAGCTAGAGTTTCTAAAATGCCGTTGGCGGATGGGACAAAGGTTTTTACTTTAGGTCATCCTTTTGGCCTACCCCAAACTTTATTAAGTTCCAAAGTGCATAGTTCGTGGACCCAATTTGATAAAGGCTTAGCTGGCTATCGCACTTCTTTTTCACTTTACGGAGGTAATAGTGGTGGACCAGTTTTTAGTGTGCTAGATGGTCAACCCGTTTTAGAAGGTCTTGTAGTGTCAGGGGCTTTTAACTTTTCTAAAGAAAAAACTGAAACATGCATCAATAATACGATTAATGTTAAAGATGGTAAAGCCTTTGTGACATCCTCAACTTCTTTTTGGCAAGCTGTTGAGCCTATAATACGTCAGGCATCGAGCAATACCCTTATGCAAAATTCCGATGATGGTGTCGATTAAATAATAACAATTGAATATAAATAAACTTCATAAGACATAAAAAGTATGGATTATTTTGAAAAAGAATGATCAAAGTTTTAGTCCCATCGGAGCTTTGGTCGTATGAAAATATATTTTTTTATATTAGTTGGCCTGATGTTTAATTTTAAACCTGTGTTTTCCTTCGAGTGTACTAAATATCTCAAATCCAATGAAACTCAATTATTAAATAATTATGAAAGACTAAATAACCGGAATAACCCTGGATATGAATGGACCATCGCAAGTTGGCGCACCGAAATGTTATCCTTTGATCCTAAAATGCATGTATCAAAAGAAGATAATGACTTGATTCAAAGCGATGCCATATTTCCGCAAGGGTCCATAGATATTTTTCACAAACCAATAGTAACTCAGAATTCATCGTACACTGTTAATTTTATTAGAGACTATTTTGATTTAAGTCCATGGCAGCTATCTGAGCACAATGCACTTTGTGGACCTATCAGTCTAGTAAATGGATTGATTCATTTAAAGAGACTAAACTATAGCGATGCCATGCAAATGGTTTTTGCCAAACTAAAAATAGTTTTTAAAAGAAACTATGTCGATCTAATGCAGCATAAAGGCATGACCGTAGAGCAATTTTTTCGATTTTTACAATCTTTTGAAGAGTTTAAAACTACTGTCCAATTATTTAGTGCTGGGGAAGCTTCTGTCAACTTAAGGCAAAGTATAACCCATGAGGATTTAGTTCAACTTGATGGCGTAAACGCCCTTGGTATCGCAGTGATTAAGCGAGATAGTTTAACTGCCATAGCTCCTTTTGAAACCATGTTTAGAGATTATCTAAATAGTAGTAACTCTGTCCCCACAAATGCCATGATATGGGAACTAGAGCAGTTACTATTTGAAACACGTTTTTCTCCAAGGGCAAATCGTGGTCATTATGTTTTGCTTAAATCAGTTCAAAAAGTCGACGACACGTTTTATAGATTTGAGATCATTGATCCTGAAGAGGATGAAAAATTTGGACTAGTTTCGTATTATTTGTATGGATCAATTGAAAAATCCAGGTACGGAGTGGATTTAATTCGAATTTATGATCCTCGCTATTTACCAGATATTGGTGAGTTCCTTCACAGTCGTGAACTATGGCCTAGCTTTGAAAAAGTTGTCACTAAGAAATATCAATTTAATGGCTTTGGTACGGCTTTCACAAGTTTAATGATCGTGCCCATTGAAAAATAAAAAAATAATAAAAAAATTACAAAATGAGATTTAATAATTTGAATCTTTAAATATAAACAGTTTGATTACAGCCCTATCATTGAATTTATTAGGACTGTCATCTAATTGTTTATATTGATCAAATGAATACTATATTTACTACATATAAAAATTAAATATTCGTATTTCTAAAGAAAAAAAATTACCCAAGTAATTTTATCAATTCGAATTAGTTATTGTCTCTTCCGTAACTTCACAGTGGTTGATTATCCCATCCACAGGAAAAGCCATACTTATAGCAATATTTGCTAATGGGTCTCCCACATTAAAATCAAATCCATCGTTTGAGTTATATTTTTTGGTTGCAATGATATCAAAGTAATCACTGATGGTTACAGGATAAGCCTTAAAATCGAGTTTAAGACGAATCATTTTTCCTGGTTCAACCAGAAAGTTATCTTGCAGATTCTCGCATCCAGGGGCTTTAGAGATCTCTGATAATATTTTAGAATTTAGTAGAATTTTATCATTTGAACCTTGCTTAGATTTTTCCACTCCAATAAGAAGTTCAGAAGTAAACGTATTAAAGTTATTGCTATATTGCCACATATATCTTGCAAAAAAATCACCATCATTAGCCGGGTAAAATCCATTAGTGCCAATACCTAGAAGTAAATTGGGATAGGACCAAGAAAGCTGATCATTATAATCTAAGTTGATTACAACACTGTATTCATCCATGGGTAGGCCAAGGGTGGAATATTTTTTAAGTCGCAAGTTTATCTGTTCATTTTTAGATTTAGTTTTTATTAAATTGTAAAACCACTTTTCTTTTGATCCATTTCGAATAGAACTCACTGTAATTCCATTTATGGCTAAAACTTCACTTCCTACTAAGACACCTGCCATATCAGATGGCCCAGCTTGAATAAGTCCTGCTACAAATAGCTTTCCTGTGTGTATCTGTTCATAGTTATCAAACTCAAATTTACTTCCAGCTTGTGATTGCGGCATCCAGGTGTCGGTTCCAAAGCTAAAACTATTGATTTTTGGATCAATCTCCCAAAGATCAATTCCTGCGCCTATATAGTAACGATCCCAAGAGACCACAGAGTCGCCGCGTTTACTTTCGGCAAGACTTATTACATAAGGTGAAACATCAGCGCTATAAACATAAACAAAACTTAAATTTATAAACAGAATAGTTAAAATATTAAAAATCATAAATCCCTCTGTGGTATATTGATTTCGAGTTCATACACGAAACCAAAAAAATTTACAACATATCAAGGCCTATAGGTCATATTGACCTAATTTTGTGTCCGATTAAAATTATGTTGCTGGCGTGCTATTTTGACTTTTGTGGCAAAAGACCTGAATTTAAATCTGCCGAAAGCTTTGAAATCTCTTCTGGTGTTAAATAGTACTTGATCTTTCTCTAGACCATATGTCAGCCCAAGTCCAATCATGCCCAATGGACCAAGTTCCGCATAATCCACAATATGAAACAATTCATGGGCAAGAATTACATGTTTATTTATTAAGGCCTGAGCTATTTCGGTTACCACATCGATTATTATTTGTTGGGAGGGACCCACGACACGAACAAGTAAAAATCTACGCAAAAATCTAAAACAGTGTCATTCCCAAGTTTACTTTTTCTGTTAAAGATAAGTTGGGGTGATCCTTAAGATGTTTAATGACTTCATTAAGTCGGGGAACTAAGCCAGATCTATTGGCCAGTTGAATGGAAAGGCCTGGACGCGCGTTCATTTCAAGAAGAAGTGGCCCTTTTTTAGGATCTAGTACAATATCAACTCCTAAATATTTTATATTTACTAGGTCCGAACATTTTGCAGCTAAAGTTAATACTTCTAACCAGTTTGGAACTTTTAAGTCAAAAATGGAGTGATCAAAATCTGGATGCTTAGTTATGGGCCTGTTATTTTGAATGGCACCAGTCACTTGAGCATTGCTTATCTTTAAACCTAATCCCACAGCCCCCTGGTGCAAATTACCGCGCCCCTGGGACTGTTGGGTGGGTAGGCGGGTCATGGCCATAATGGGTACGCCGTAAAATAAGATAATTCTGATATCAGGTAAGCCCTGATAGCTAATTTGTTTGAGCTCCGGTATCGAATCAATTTTTTCTTGAACCAAGACTTGATCCATATCTCCGTTTAAAGAGTAAAGACCACTTAAGATAGAACTGATGTGATATTCAATCGAGGCATAAGTATTAATGTTTTTTCGTGAAGTCAAAAAAGTGGTTTGGTCTGGATTTTCATTCCATAAGATTTGATTTAAAACTAAAATGCCATTGCCTTGCGAACCACGAGCGGGTTTGATAACTGCCGATTCATAATTGGCAAATAAAGCATGCACGCGTTTCATTTCGCCGAAACTTGCAAGTGTGAAGTAAAGTTCGGGGCAAGCAATATTGTTTTTTATGGCTAATTGATGTGTTAAAATTTTGTTATCTACAAAAGGATAAGCTGAGCGTTTATTGTTGGGCAGAATAAAATCGCTGATACGCGCATTATTGCCCAAAATACCAAAATCTTTAAGGTATTGAAACATCACTTAGAGTCCTTAAGGCCGGCAAATCTAAAATACTCACTGACTCGATAGCCTTTATAACTGCCAATCATAATATTTAATCCAATAGATAACAGTAAAAGTTCTGGATTATTAAATATTAAAGCTTTAAGCCAGTAGATTGAAAGTAAAGCATAGCATAATCCAGAAACAAAAAGTGTTCCAAGGGCTGTCTTAAGGGTGTTGGTTAAACCTTCTTCAATGTAGTAAACGCTGAAACGTTCGATTAAAATGCTGATGATAACGATGGGAAAATAGTTTACCGTTTGATTGTTAGCATTTAGGACACCAAAGCTATCTGCAAAAATCACGTAAAGTGTATAAACGATAATCGTCATAGTGAGTAGAATAGAAAGCCTAGGCACTGCTAAAATATGAAATTTATCCAGCAAATACCTTTGGGCAAATCCAAGCAGTAAAACCACAAAAAATAAACTGAAAGCAAAGAAAATAGAGGTTTCAAGAAAAAACAAAGTTAACAGGATGGGGGTAAAAATACCGAAGGTATTTATACCTAAGAAGACTCGACATAAAGATAAAATAACTGTGCCAAAAGGCAAAAGTAAAATTCCTAAAAAGATATTTTGCACAGACAGAGAAAATCTATGGAGTGAAAAGTAGGACCACAGAGGGCTTTGAGATTTTAATTTCTTCATGAATTTTTCTGATGAAAAACTCATGAATTTTAAGGGTTCAATCATAATAGAGAGCATGGATCGGTCGTTAAAGAGATCCATATATTTTTCACTATCTCGGTGAAGTACAATCATATTCTTATTGGTTTGGCCAAAAAGTTTATAGTGGGGATTGATGGGGACCCATTTATTATTTAGATAAGCTTCGGTATAAAAGACTCGGCTATATTTGCTCTTTCGATTGGGTTGGGGTTCTAGAATTTGGATACCAAATGCAATTCGTGCCGGGATACCGTTGAAGCGTGCTAAGGCCGTCATAAGTTTCGCTTGACCCAATAAACTACCTGAAGACAGAGTTAGTGTGTCTTCAATAGAATCCAGTCCTGGTTGTAAAACGACTTCATCCGAAATGTAAAAAAAGAATTTTTGTAGTCGTTCTAAGGAACTATCTTGCGTAAAACTTAAGGATGTTGAAAGTTTAGTAATGGCTTCTAGGGTCGGGGCTGGATAAGACGTTAGCTCTTTGTATTTATTCAGATCAAAAGTATCAATAGGTTCGGATTTTAAGTTCTGTTGTTTATTGCTTAGTTCATAGAGCTGAATATGAGCTGTGATGAGTGTTTGATCTTGCTGCTTAAGTTCGTCAGGGGTTAAGAATATAACAGGACCACCTTCAGTCTCTTGCAGTAAAGTCATACTTCGTTCAGGTGAAAATTCAATCGAATTGATGGTTTGGGAGTTGGTCGATGTGGGAACTGGTACGACAACTTCACGGGGTAATTCAGCCAAAGCTTTATTTAAATTTTTGTGATTAGCTTTAATTTCAACTTGCCAAAAATCTAAGGCCTCCCTGGGTATAATGGGAAGGTTTAGTTTTTGACTTTTATAAAGCATCATAAATAGGGGAATAAAGATGCAACAAAGAACAATTATTTTTTTAGTTGATTTCATGTTTAGCATTTATTTTTCCAAGAGTCTTGATTGGGAAACATCGACAATATAATCACCCAGTAATAAATTTCGTCCCACTAAAAAATTGTGTTTTAGATGGGTTCTATTATTTAAATTTACATTGGTTGAAATTTGTCGGCCACCAAACATAATATCTAGTTTAACTACAAATCGTTTTTCTGAATTTCCAGATGTGCTTTTTACAACAGTGGTCTTAACTATTTTTTTTAAAAGTGTATGTCTTTCACCCATCTCATCGATAGTTACGAATTCAACATAAGGGACACCTTCTTTAGATACTTCTTTAATTTTTTCGGCATGTATGGAGCAAGTTTGTGCTCCGGTATCAATGCGGGCACGAAACATAATTTCTGGATCAATAGTTTTGACCCATTCCACGCGGCCAATAATAATTTTTTGAAGGGCTTCGCTTTTAATTTCATTCTGTTTTTTTAAAACGCGGCGAGAGTAAATCGAGACTTCTCTTAGTTCTGGTACAATTTCATTTCGAATCATACGAGATAGCTTTTCTTCTAAATTTTGGCGAAAAACTTCGTTGTTTGATTGAATATCTTCTTTTAGGACTTGAAGAGGATCTGGTTTTACTTCTTTGTCCTTAAGTGCAAAATGAGAGCAGCCAGAAGTTAATAAAGCACTTATAAAAATACCAATGGAAGTTGATAGTACATGACGAGTCAAAGATGGTTTATAAAGCAAAACAATTCTCCTGTGGGTGATACACTTAAAATACTTTTTTTAAAAAAAATAAGTATGCAATAAATGTGACACCAATCTTGTATTCTATTTATAGTATTCTAAAGGCCTATAATCAATTGTAAATGTGAACATCTCTTTGGGGAAAGGGTATAGAAATTTTGGCTTTATCAAACTCGACCTTAATGCGGTTGTTGATAAAATAAAATACATCGTAATAGTCTTCGGTGGGACACCAGACTCGAAGGAGGATATTTATAGAATTGTCGCCATAATTTTTAACTCCCGTGAAAGGCTCGGGATCTTTAAACACTTTAGGGTGAGATAAAGCTAATTTTATTAAAACTTCAGCGGCTAAATTGTAGTCATCCTTGTAACTAATGCCAATTTCAAGGTCGACACGTCGACGTTCAAGTCGAGTGACATTGACAATTTTCTCACCAGCTAGAGGACCGTTGGGTAGGACGATGACTTGGTTGTCAAAGGTTCGTACATACGTGAAAAAAATATCAATAGTCTCAACAAATCCTTCTTCGCCTTGAGCTTTTATAAAGTCGCCAACTTTAAAAGGTTTAAAAAATAAAATCAAAAGACCACCTGCAAAATTAGCTAAACTTCCTTGAAGAGCCAAACCAACAGCAAGACCGGCCGCACCTAAAAGTGCAATAAAAGAAGTTGTTTCCACGCCAATCATGGAAGCTACAGATATGATCACAAGAATTTTTAAAGTAGCTGACAAAAACGAACCTAGCCATTTGGCCAAAGAAGCATCGACTTGATTGATTTTAAAAACTCCAAGTAAGCCATTAGCTATTTTTTTGGAAATCCAAAAACCAATAATTAGAGTTAAAAAGGCTAGAATTAGTCTAGGAGCATAACTCAAAGCCATGTTGGTTAACTTATTAAGCGTTTCTTGATTTAGAGGCAGTTGATCCATGTGATGCCAATACTATAAGATATCATTCTTAGGATCAAGAACTCATCTTGAATTTCAAAAATTCAGCTAGGACTTTATGAAAAATGTTCTTAAACAGAAAACGTTATCCAAATTAAGATATCCCATTGAGGACAAGAAATCGATCATCGAATTAAAAGTTAGCAGTTTAGAAGATATGTTTGACGAACATGATCCTTCACCTTACATGATTCGGGATTTAGACACTTCTATAACCGAATACATAATGGGCTGCGTGCTTGAAATTAATCCTGAATTTGTGGGAAAAATTCGAGTCTACACGGAAGATTTCTTTGATTTGGATAAACAAGATATATTTGCAAAGTCGATTAAAGACTTTTTTGCGCTAAAAGCCCACATGGAAAAAGTGCAGTTAAAGCAAGTTTTTAAACGGGGGTTGGTGTCGTTAGCTATTGGGCTTGGCTTTTTGCTGTCGGCTATCATGGCCTCGTTTTACATTCAATCAAAGTCCCCCGAATTTTGGACCGCATTTTTAAAAGAAGGTCTTCATCTGTTAGGATGGGTATCGATGTGGAAGCCCATCAATTTATTTTTGTACGATTGGTGGCACCCTTTGCAAGATCTAAAAAGTTACCAAGCCTTAGCCAAAGTTGATATCGAAATTGTATTTTCAAGCTACGAAGAATAATAGAAAAATTCCGGCTCGCTCTGCGCAGCAGGAAAAGTTCCAGCGAGGAAAAAAGCCGTGGGCGGGCTTTAGCCGCCCGGAAGGCTAATTCCGAGTGAACTAGACAGCGAGCTCTGCGGAGCAGGAAAAGTTCCAGCGAGCAGGAACTAAACAGCGCAAGCTGAACACACATAACCCACATGAAGTTGACGGATTGAAGTTAGTTCTAGTTTTAGAGTTTTAGCTATTTCATTCTCTTGCTTTGAATCTAGGTGGGGTTCTAAAACTTTACCACATTGTTCGCACTCGTAACTTAAATGAAATTTTTGCTCACAGGCTAAATGATGGCAAAGTTTGATTTTGCCACTAGCATATATGTGGACGATATTGAGCTCTTTAAGCTTTTCGATAATTCGGTACACAGAGGCTTCATCAATTTTAATTTTTTGTTTTTTGAGTTTGGCAAAAACATCTTTGACCGAAAGACTAACCTTGGTTCTGTCCAGAACTTCAATTAAGCTGACTCTTTGGGTTGTTTTTCGAAACCCATGGTTTTTAAGTATTTCTAAAATGTATTCGACGGAAGAGCTAGGGTGGGTCATGGAGGTTTGAGTATTAGCCATTGAAATTTCCTATTTTTTTAAAACTTTATTAAAGTTTTAATATGTCATTTTTAAACTTTAGCCTAGTTTTAAATGTAAAACACCTTGGGTCTTTGTTTTTAAATTTAATTTAAAGTTTGGTGCAAACAGGAACTTGCAAATACTTAATAGAATTTGGCTTTTCTAGACTCGTGATGAGCTTGATTTAGGTCGAAAAACTTCATACTAACAAGGGGTTTAATTTGAATAAATCATCAGCTTCAGGATTGATTTTAGCTTTACTTGTGTTTTTAACCATCGCTTTAACATCAACAAAAAACCCAATGGTTTTTCTAGATTGGCATGCGGGTTTAATTGTTATAGGTGGAACAGCTGCAGCGGCCATGATTAGCTTTTCAACTAAAAACATCATCATGCTTTGTAAAATCTTTGCAAGCAGGGTTCTAAAAAGCACACAAAAACAATATTCAGAAGTGATATCTGAAATGGTTGATCTGGCTACAAACTATAGAAATGATGATTCCTATTTAGTAAAAGCTTTACCTCAAATCAAAACGCCCTTTTTAAAAGAAGCTATAGAACTTACTATTGATGGTGGACTGACTGAAAAAGAAATAGATCTTATTTTATCTAAACGAGCCGCAACTCATTTTAAACGCTATGAAGAAGATGCAAATATGTTCACGACCTTAGCTAAATTTCCACCGGCCTTTGGGTTACTTGGGGCTGTGGTGGGAATGGTTGGATTGATGGAAAGTCTTGGCGGTGCTGATGCTATTAAAAATGTTGGACCCAAAATGGCAGTAGCTTTAGTGGCTACTCTTTATGGAATTGCTGTTGCCAATTTTATCTTTATTCCAATTGGGGAAAATTTATCAAAATTTAATCGTCAAGATAAAATTACTCGTCAAATGATTATCGATGGTATGCGCATGATAAGAGCGAAAAAGCATCCCTTATTAGTTGAAGAAAATATCAAGAGTTATTTATTACCAAGCGAAAGATTGGGTTTAAAAAGACAAGCTAAAGCCCCAGGTAGTTCTGATAAAAAAGCGGCTTAGTGGTACTAAATTTGGAGTAGACAATGAGTGGATTAGATCCAAATGACTTAAACCAAGATGATGAAGCCAGTGGTGAACAGCTGATTCAGATTGAAGACCATCCCGCTGGGCATCAAGACACTGAAGGTGTTTGGCTTATAAGTTATGCTGACATGATGACTTTGCTGATGGGATTTTTTGCACTTATGCTTTCCATGTCATCCTTTGATGAAGACAAATTTAAGGCCGTTGGCAATCAGACCGCACTTTATTTTGGAGGCGAAGTTGTCGAACCCTTCGAAGACACGGGTAAAGCCATCAAAGATCTTATTAAAGCTAAAGGTTTAGAAGATCAGGTTAATGTGGCCGTTACTTATTCTGGAATAACGATAACTTTTGAGGGCACTTTGTTTTTCGTTTCAGGATCTTTTGATCCCAAGACGGGAGCCAAAGAACTTATGACTGAGCTTTTAAAAATATTAAATGATCAAGCAGCCAATAAAAAATATTTAATTGAAGGGCATACTGACGACACACCCATTAATCGTGGTGTTATTGCTAGTAATTGGGAGTTGTCGAGTTTACGAGCCAATGCTGTCGCTAGGCTTTTTGAAACTTATAACTTTAAAAGAGATCAGATTCTAACCATTGGTCTAGGTGAGACAAGGCCAATACTTCCTAACCGTGATCAAAACGGTCAGCCTCTTGCTTCCAATCAAGAACAGAATCGAAGGGTTGTAATAAAAGTCTTGGAAAAGCACCCCTTCTAGGGCTTTTGCCGTTAATTCATAACTACTAAGGTTGGGGTTTGTGAATTTGAACATAGTTATTCTTAAAATATTTGTTAACATTTGAAGTGATGAAGGCTTCCGAAATTATAAATTCAAAAACAAATACGAATCCAGAAATAGCTAATACTATAGAAATAAACCCAAAATTGATTGAACAGGGTCATGACCTAGGCGACTGGTTTATCTTCAGAGAGAATCGGCATTTTGGTCCTTTAACGGCTAAAAAGATCAATCAGCTATTATTCTCACACCTTTTGTCGTTAGAACATCATATCTGGCGACCAGGCTTTAATGGTTGGGTTAAGCTTAAGGACATTGAAGCTTTTAGATCGTATGGAAAAAATCAAATTGAACTTATTACTGACAATGACTTTTCATTTCAGGCTGAATTAGGGCCCATCGATAGAATAAAGTTTCAAGAAAATGACATAAGCTTTGTTGAAAACGACAAAGTTAAAATTCTTCAGATTGATTTAAAATCAGAAGTGACTCAAAAGCTAAACTCTTTGAGTGAAAAAATCGTATCCAATTATTATCAAGTTTTAGAATTTTTGAAAATTGATAAAAAATATGCCTTCAAAGTCGCAATCGGAATTACGAGCATATTCATTCTTAGTAATATATTATTAATTTATAGTTTTATAATTTCTCCCCATAAAAACAATCTTGTCAGCGAACTTCCCTATGAAGTTCGTAGGCAATTGATTCAAAACGCTATAGCTCCAGCCACACTTATTAATCCTAGAATTCTTTTAGTTGAAAAAGATAAAGGGCTTAAAGATCCAGTTCTGGTTGGAAGTGTGAATTTACCATTTGATGCTAAGATTAAAATTATCATTGAAGGAAAGCCAGAAACTTTAAATGGGACCTATAGGTTTAGAAAACAGTTTAATTTGGTTTTAACTTCGCCAATTTTTCAAACAGAACCAATTAGAGGTGCCACTGGGGAGTTTATATCTCCCGGGGAATATCTTGTAAAAGTAATTTGTGAATCCTGCGAAACTAAAGATAAAACCTTAACTTCAACAACATATAGGTTTGGCATAACCAATTCAGAGAAATATATAAAAGAGCTTAGAGAATTTCATATTAAAACGCGAGAATCTGCCAATATTGAATTGGATGAATTGGACGATTTAAGTGAAACCTTAATGGACCAATATCAAAGAACAATCAGTATCTATAACCGATCAATTAATTCAAAAAACCTTGAATCTTGGAATAAGTTTGCAGTTGGTTGGTTGGCGACACAAAAAAAAATCGTTGATATGTTTGACCAAATTGCCACTGAAGACTTTAAATCCAAAGTTTACTATTTACCAATATACGAAGCCTATGGCGTGATAACGCGTTTAATATTTGAGTTGCATGTGACGCAAGATAAATATTTGTCCGGTGAAACTAAAAATTTAGAAGTGGTTGAGAAAACTAGACAGTTATCTGAAGATATTAAACTAAAAATGTCATATTTAAATTCTCAAACTGATTTGATGAGAATCAATTACACACGATCCTCAGGACTGCCGAGTCAAGATGGTTTGAATTTAAAAAAATTTTAATAAAGGAATGATCGATGGATAAGCGTATATCCCCAAATGATAAAGTGAAATCAAGAAAAATTGATGCTGATTCGGCAGATAAAAAATTAGCCAAAATAAAGCAAGCTCTACAAGGTGTGAATTGGAACTACGATAGTTTATTTGAAGATTTAAATGGTTTTATTGAAGACCATCAACAGAACACAAATAAACTTAAAATTGTTGAAAACGAAAAAGCGACTTTAACAACTGAACTTGCGCAAACGGAACAAAGACTACAGTTCTTGGAAAAAAAATTAAATGAAAATCAAAACGAATTGCAAAGAGTAAAATTTGGCTACCAAAAAAGAATTGATGAACTACTAAATGTGAAAAAAGAATTAAATACCAAAATTGATGCTTTGACTAAAATCAAAGTCAACATTGAAGAGCAGTTTAAAAACTCGCAACAACTCTTGAAGACTAAGGAACTAGAACTGACACAAGCCCTAAATCTTGTGTCTGCAAAAGATCAAGAGATTGTCCAGATCAATAAAGATTACAGCCAAAAATTTGTTGCCCTTAAAGCTCAAATGTTAGAGAAAGTTGAAGAAAAGCAAAAATTAATTACAGCCAAGTCGACACGATTGTCGGCAGAAAAAGAACATTTGCAGAAATATATTTCTGAACTTATGGCTGACAATAGTAAAATCAATCAAGAGTTTCAGAATTTAAAAAAACAAATTCTTGAGCTTACACATCAAAAAGAAGCTTTGGTATCGCAAAAACTAGTGCTTGAGCAAAACATGGTTTTAAAAAATGAGCATACCAAAGAGTTAAATGATCAGATTGAAGTTTTGCGAATTCAAGCTAGGGATATTAATAAAATTTTAGAGCAAAAAAATATTGAACTGAATACTATGGCAGGGCAAATTTCAGAACGAAATACTATTGTTGATAAATTAAAGGACAATAAAAATATTTTAGAAAAAATCAATCAAAATTTGAATTTAGAACTGACCAAGAAAAATCAGGAGATTTCAAATCTTAATATAAAAATACTAAATCTTATTAATGAAAATAATGATCTAAAATTTTTAAATGAGCAAAGAACGGAGCTTGAGGAGCAATTAACTATAAAACAAGCCGATTTCCATAGGCTTCAAAATGAAAACGTTGATCTTCAAGATCAAATCAGCCAAAAAGAATTCCAAATTGATGATCTTAAAGTAAAATATGAGAATTTAAAAATTGACAATGATTTAATTTTAAAAAAGTTTGATGAACTTTCATTTGAAAAAGAAAAAAGCATTGAGCAGTTAAAGCTACAAAAATCAGAACTGCAAGAAAGTTTTAATGCTATAACTAAGCAGCTAAACGAGTCGAATCAAATTGTTTTACAAAAAAATGAAGAAATCAATTATAGCAAAGATAAGGTTAACGCCTTAGAGCAAGATCTAACCCAAAAAATTAAGAATATAAATCTTATAAACACTGAGATTTTAGAAAATAAAGATAAGATTAAAGCTCTTCATTCTGAACTGGTAGCTTTAAAACAAGTTATAGCAGAATATAAGCAAAAAAATGTTGATAAAGCTAATGAAATTCATGCTTTAGAAAGTGATCTTGAATATTTTAAGCCCTATAAATTGCAATTAGAAGCTAAAGAGGAAGAGCTTGCAGGAAAAATTTTACAGTTTCAAAAACTAAATGAAGAAAGAAATAAGACTCTTTCATCGCTTGCTGAGGCTGATAAAGAAATTGCTTCCCTCAAAATACAAAACGAAAATTTATCTTTTAAAATAGACAATCTAGAAGATGAAATCAGAAATCAAGATTCGCAGTATTTGAAAGAAGTGGGTGAGCTGAAAGGGAAAATAAATGATCAGATTATACAGTTTAAGGATTCCCAAGAAGAAAATCAAAATTTCATTCTTGAAAAAAATAATATAATAAAAAATCTAGAATTAAAAGTTTCAGAACACGAAATGAATGAATCCCTTTTGCAACAAAAAATTATTGATTTGAATCATGAAATTCACAATATCAATGATCTTAAAACACTTGTAGAAGAGAGTAATGAAAACCTTAAAGAAAATGTATCTTCATTGAACATAAAAAAGAACGAACTGCAGTTAGAAATTATTGAGTATAAAAAATCATTAGGTTTAAATGCACAAGCGATGCAGGATCTAAATCAAGCCATTGATGATGAAAAACAAAATGTTTTAGATCTTAGATCTGAAATCAAAGATAAGGATGATGAAATTGCACTAAAACTACTTATGATTAATGATATTATTGAAGAGCGAAAGCAGGGTCTTGCTCAGATTGATGATTTAAATCAAAAAATTGTTGAGCTTAATCAAACAATTGAAAATAAAAATAATGAAAATTTAATCATAGTAAATGAGAAAAATACGTTTGCGACCAAGTTGGGTCAGCTGAAGAATCAAAATTTCGAGTTAGACACCAAGATTGATAAGCTAAATGGTCAAGTATTTAAATTATCAAAAGATCTAGAATCGGCACAACAATTGGCTACGGATTTTGAATCTGAGATTCAGAGCCGGGATTTAATTATTACTAATCTGGAAAATTCACATATTCAATTCAGTCAAGAGGCCGAAGAATCTAAGCAAGTCTTATTTAGTCAGATTGTCGACTTGAAGTCAGTTATAAGTAATCTAGAAGCTAAGCAAGTACAATCCAGTGACGACATTCTTAAACTTAATTCTGAAGTCGAGATGCTGATTGAAAAATTAGAGCAAAAAGCAAAATTAACTTCAGATTTACAGGCTTTAATTGATGAAAAGGATACAACTCTTAATGCAAAATCAAATCAAGTTTTTACACTTGAAGGTGAAAAATTAGAATTAGTTCAGAAAATTCAGAATCTTGAAACTAAAGCTGCTGACATTGGACTAAAAATTATTCAAGCCGGCGAAATGTATGAAGAGGCCTTTAGTCATAAGCAAAAATTAGAGGCTTATATAGATGAGAAGAAAGAACTTTACCAAAAGCTTGATAAACGAAACAAAGAGCTAGATATAGCTTTTGCCTCTTTGGAAAAGCGTGAAGTACAACTTAGTTTATATTCTAGATGGGTGGATGCTCAAAAAGAAGGTTTGCAAAAACAAGTTCTTCGAATTGCGAGTGAATTAAGATCAACAAAAGAATTTAACCCCTTAAATCCATATTTGAAAATGACTGAGAAAGAGCTTTCAAAAATTGAGATTTTACTTACAAAATCCAATGTCTTTGGACCACAAAGAGCGCACTTAGAGAGTCAATATGAACAGTTGATTAAGCAAAGGGATGAAGTACGTGAACTTCTTGTGCGCACAAACACTGAAGTTGATCAAAAGGCTTTAACACTTATTGCAGTTCTAAAGTCTAGTGAGTTTATACCTGTTCCTCCTTTGCCTCCTGGGAAAGTAGATCAAGGTGATACAGAAATTTTAGATTTTTAAGACTTGTCAAACTTTTTAATATCTCCATTGGTCTAGATTGTAAACCTGGACTTATGGAGATACAGATCTTAGGCCGAAATGTTTCTTATGAAATGTTCGTGCTTAAAAATCAAATCAGTTTTATGGACTTTGACTATCGGTTTTTTGACATCTGGATGTATGTCCTCTGGCTCTGGACTTCAGGATCCAGGGTTTAAACAACAAGTTGTTCCTGTAAAAAAAGCCGTACCTTTGCCTGTTGAAATTGCCAAAGATATTGAACGAATCACAGAGGAAGGTCTTCTCGTTTATTCCGACAATCCAAGTTACTCCAAAGCCTTTGACGAATTTTCAAATAAGGTCAGCTCATCGGATTCCGAGTCAGAGCAAGTGGCTGATGATCAATCTGAATTAGGGTCTGATGTTCAAGCTGATCAAGACGATTTTTCAAATGGTAACAGAGCTAAAGTCAAGAGAGTAGCTAGTAAGGATGTCTTGACGGATAAGGATTTTATTTTAAAAACTGAAGGCCCTTTGGCTCGATTAAATCAAAAACGAAAACGAGGACCCTTAAATTTTAAATCCAATCTTGCGGGGTCGGGTTTACCTGAATTAACCGGTGGTAAGACGGTAAATTATATTGTTCGATTGGGTGATACTTTAATGAAAATAGCTTTTGAAAAATATGGTCAGTATTTAAGATGGAAAGATATCTACAAAATCAATCAAAATAAAATGCAAAGTCCAGAAAGAATGCAAGTTGGAACTGAGCTGACTATAAAAAATGTAAAATATATTTATATCCAAAGAGATGGCAAGCCCTACTTGATTCGAAAAATGGACACTTTAAAGTCAATCTCACAAAAACTCTATGGAACTCCAGACCGATGGGAAGATATTTGGAAAAATAACCCACAGTTGATTAGAAATCCTAAAAAAATCTACGCTGGATTTACGCTCTATTACCCAAACGATACCAAAACCAAACCTGCATTGGAAGTTCGAGAACCTAGTGCCGCTGAAAATGCGAAAGAAGAAAACAACAACATTAACTTGCCAAAAACGCTACCAAATAAGTTACCTAACAAGTAGAAAGTTAAAGCTGTACTTATACAATTTAGGTAATGTAGTAACCACGACTTGATCTGACAGTTGCCCTGCTTGTAGGTATAAAAATTGTCTGTCAGTTTATTGAGCCCCATCAGGGCAGAGATATGCTATGCCAGAGTGAACTTGTTTGCCTGCTTTATAAATTGTTGCACAACTAGACATAGTCAAAGCTAATAACAACAAAGGCACAGTGAGTTTCATATTCGATCTTCTATTATTTTGTAAAGTAATTATTAAATTGAAAATTTTAAATATTCCTGACTACAATTTTCCAGTGCAGGTATTCTCCATCATAACTTGCAATTTTCCTTTAAGACAACCCTACAGTAAACCTATACCATATTTGAAATGAAGTAATCTATTATTTAATTAGCTTTCGGTTTTCAAGGATGCATCAGGAAAGGGTACTATACTGTACAATGTCTAAAGATTTAAGCCAAAAACCAAGCTTAAGTAATAATCATTTACAAACCAGCTTCAATTCTTTTTCTTTGGTTACAACTAAAACAAAGCAGCCTTAAGTTTTCTTCGGAAGTTTCACCGTCAAAGGCGAAGGGCTTTACATGATCAAGTTGTAAATTAAAATGCGTGTTACAATTACAACACTTGCTCTTATTTTTATGCCAGACTTTATATTTTAATCGTTTAGACACGTATCTTGAATTCACTTTTATGACTGAAGTTTGGTCCATATCAATTTTCATAATTTGGCAATTTGAGATTTTAACATCATTTGATTTATTTAAAATTGAATTTTTTGAAAGTTCACTGGGTGCTTGCAAGGTTGGCTTTTTTATTTGTTTACTTTGGATGTTCAAAGTTGAAGGATTGCTTTTGGTTTCATGATTGATTGTATCTTCGCTTTTTCTATGATTGATTAAACTTGAAGATAAATCGTAAGAACGGGTCGACAATCTCTTGCCAAACTTTTTTTCTTCTAGTTTTTCTTTAGCTAAATCGGCCATTAGGTTTATAAGATCAGACACATTTAAGTTATAAGCTTTGGGACCCAGCAGGGATTTGATGTTCTCTAGTTTTTTCTCAAGATCTTCAGACATTGTAAACCTAACATAAGTGTGAGTTGGGGTAACTTGCTTCTTTGTGTCTAGCGGCAAGGGTGTGTTTGGACTTAGTTTTAGTAGTTCTTTTTGGCCATCTCGGACAGATTTATTCATAAGTTTTTTTAGTACATTTATTTTTTCAGATGTATTCAAAGTTTCTTGGTTTAAAACTTTGGTATCTTTAAAAAATTTTTGTGCCTGGGTGATATTCGAAAGACTAAGTTCGCCGGAATCAATCTTAGAAACAACTTCAGGAATATCTTTTAATAATCTCATCGCTTGAATTCTTCGATAAGCTTGGTCCGACGAATACTTTAACTCGTTACATGCATAATCAAAAAGGCTAGAGTACCCAAAACTTGAATAAAGCTTTCTGGATTCAATTTCTTTTAAGTGGTAAAGGACTTGCGTTAATAGAGCCCTTTCTTTTTGGCAAATATTTTTTATATCCAGTGCTAACTGTTGGTCGGTCAGATGATTTAGGTTCATATGGATTACCCTCATGTGCAAAATTATACTTACACATAACTTACACTATTATAAATTTATAAGCAATTATTTAAATAAATTTAATATAAAAAAAATTATTTAAATAATTGCTGGATGTGTAATTTATAAATCAAACTCATTGAAAAAAATGGCTATTTTTGTTAGTTATTAAATTTATTTACTCATGTTTAGATCAATCTATTAGGCAATATTTTATTGATTATGTAAGTAGTCCATATGCAGGTTTTTGCGGAGAAATTAAATGTATAGATACCCAATTAAATCATTATAAACCTGAAGTTAAAGTTAGTATTTCTTAATGCGATTTTTTTAAAATTTCTACTTTGAACGATCAAGTCAAAAATCACAGGACATCGGCGGCAATACTTTGGTAATCAGGTTTTTTTAAGAGGGCCATTTCTTAATACCAAGTTTTAAACAAGCACTTTTAATATCAATTGAGCTTAAGCAAACATACTCTAAGTCGTATAACCTTTTTCTGGCTTGTCGACATTTAAGGTGTCTAGCTTGTGAACTTAACTTGAACAATATATCACGGCATTTAAACTTAATTGGAGAAATAAATCCCCCCCTTTGTATTTAGATTTTGGACGAGCCTTTATATTATGAGGCGTGTTTCACTTATTTTATCCTAGACTAGGTTAAACAGACCCGAAGATGTCTTGAAGGTGTAGACTTATTTTTTCCTAGAATTCTATCTTAGAATAGGTCAAATAAACCCGAAGATGTCTTGAGGGTAGGGAGTTTGATCCGAAGATGACATGAAAATGTATATACAAAGTAAATAATCAAAGGCGGACAAAATCGCTGCTAAATGGTTTTTTCTAGAATTTGTGGGAAAAATGTGGATAAGTTAGCTAGACCTTTAAAAAAAAAGCCCCAGACAACCGCCTGAAATTCTGATTTGATTTTTGTAGAACCAAAACATCAAAAAGGAGCATCAGGCATGGACGCC
>JBGSLV010000096.1:0-2067 GCA_041740515.1 Bdellovibrionales bacterium
GGCGTCCATGCCTGATGCTCCTTTTTGATGTTTTGGTTCTACAAAAATCAAATCAGAATTTCAGGCGGTTGTCTGGGGCTTTTTTTTTAAAGGTCTAGCTAACTTATCCACATTTTTCCCACAAATTCTAGAAAAAACCATGCTAGCTTGAATTATGAACCTTAAGGAGGATTTATGATTCAAACTTCTAAACTAAAATTAATTACATTTGGATTTTTTTACGCTCTTATAATTGTGGGTTTAAGCCCACTTTCCCAGGCTATACCAACCATTGAACAACCGGATCGAAACATCTCGGTGTATTTATTACTTCCTGGTCAAATTGGACTTCAGGGTTTTGATCCAGTCTCATACTTCGAAGAAGGCGGAGGGCAACCTAGCCTTGGTCTTTCAAATATTTCCGCAGATTATGGTGGAGTCACCTATTATTTTAGTAGTAATGAAAATAAGAGTCTTTTCTTAGCATCTCCCACTAAGTATGAGCCAACTTACGGGGGCTGGTGTGCTTGGGCCATGGCTAATGACAGCTTTGCAGAGATCGACCCCTTGCTTTACACGCTGACAAAAAGCGCTAATGGCGCAGTTTTGGTGTCAGATCAAAAAGATTCAGCCGCTAGAAGATCGCATTTCTTTATATCTCGTGGAGCTAAAGCTCGATTTGACAGCGACTTAAACAAGTATGAAAATTTAGCAGATAAAAATTGGTTAAGTGACTCAAAAGCGGGTGAAAAACCAAGGCTGTAAAAGGATAGCAGAATGTTAAAATCAATCATTTTTCTATTATCTCTAATAACCATTCTTTCAACGTCAGCCTGTGATGTTGAAAGAAATTTAAAAAGCGAGCATAAGTCTGTTGCCAAGATCCCATCAACTTCCCTAGATCAGAGTTTACAAACTAAAGAAGACCAAGCTGGAATGAGTAATAATCCAATTAACGAATTTACCGCTGACGAACTGACTTTCCAGAATATCAAAACAAAAGTGTTAGATAATAACTGTATCAATTGTCATACAGGAAAACACCAAGCGTATACGCTTTATCAAATTGTAAAGCTATCTTCAAAAGACATGTTAGACAGAATGAAAACCAGAATACCGATTCAAAGAATGCCCTCAGGGCGACCAGCTTTACCAGATGATTTGATTCAGCTGTTTGAAGCCTGGGTTAACAAAGGTGCCCCAGAATTTGCTGTTCAAGTTGATGATACTATTCCTACGACAGAGACCAAATATAGTTTTGCTGATATCAAAGAATTAGTTTTAAAGCCTAATAATTGTTTTAAATGTCACAGCCATTTTGAAGATTATGAAACAGCTATTAAAAATTTAAGTTCAATGGCAAGTACAATTCAATCCGACCGCATGCCCTATCCAACGGCTAAAGGTGGCACTGTTGAACCCCTTTCTAAGGAGCAAAAGTTAATGTGGTCTACTTGGATCAATCAAGGGGCGCCAAAATTTGTGGGTAAAGCAGAGTTGGTAGCTACCCAACCCACAGAGCCCAACTGGTTCTCCATACGAAATGATATTTTTGGACCTAAATGTATTTTGTGTCATAATTCTTTTGGTAAAAGAGGTCCCAATGACTTATCGAACTACGAATCATTGATGCTTTGGTATCAGAAGTCGCCAAAACTTTTTGATATCGAAGACCCTGAAAACAGTCATTTCATAGGAGCTATTTTGGGAAGATTTGATGACGATGAGTTCTTTTTTGATTCCATGCCTTTTAATTCTGGCTTAGATGACGTCGGTCCAATAGCTCCTGTGTCTGAAGATGAACTGAGTGTTATCAAGGAATGGATAAGCTTAGGTTTACCCCAAAATTAATATGAGACTTAAAGATCACATCAATAAATTAGAGTATTTTAAAATTATTGTTGACGTAGGGTCGTTAAAAAAAGCATCCGAAAAGGCTTTAGTGGGACGTAACCAAGAAATAAAACAGGTCCTATAAATCCCAAAGTATATTTGATAAGTGAACCTCAATCAGAGGTGACCAAATGACAAATAATAATGAATTAATGGAACTTGCAGTTCAAGTGTTTGAATTTCGAAAACAAAATG
>JBGSLV010000097.1:0-43582 GCA_041740515.1 Bdellovibrionales bacterium
GGCGTCCATGCCTGATGCTCCTTTTTGATGTTTTGGTTCTACAAAAATCAAATCAGAATTTCAGGCGGTTGTCTGGGGCTTTTTTTTTAAAGGTCTAGCTAACTTATCCACATTTTTCCCACAAATTCTAGAAAAAACCACTAGGGTTTGCAACTTTTCAAGAATACCATCGTGTAATTGAAAAATTTCTGATACGGTTTTTTTAAAGCTATCTATTTCAATTCTTGCTGATGTTGACGTGTGATATCGAAGCCAAAACCTAACCCCTACCCAAGAAGAGTATTTTTCAGAGGTCCACTTAAGTTTGCGAATTTTTGCTTCTGTCATAAGTTCTTTTTGTTGTTTTATAAGTTCCAGCAATTCTAGATCTGAATTTGTGACTTTAGATGTAGTTGCTGTTAAAAATGTATTTTGATTAGAATTAATTTGTAGGTATTGAGTGCATTCTTGGCTTTGTAGATCACGAATAAAAGAAAAATTTGCAATTAGGACAAATAAAAATATATATTTAATGACCATAAATACCTCTTTAAAGTTTTATAATTTTAGTAACTAAGAGTTAATAAAACGTACAGTTAATAAAATATTTGCCATTGGTAAATGTAATAAATATCTAGTAAATTATTTTCCTTGTAATCTAAAATCTAAATCTAAAGATTTAAATCTTTATTCTGTATTTAGTAATCTGAAATCTAGAAAATAATTTACTTGTTTTTGGAAATTTATAATCGTTTTGAGATCTTAAATTATGTTTAGATATGGAAAAAATATTGATATAAATGGCAACATTTTGGGTTTTAACTGTATAATCAATAAACAGTATTAAGTCTATTTCGGATCAAAAATAGTCAATTAATATTGTTTTTTTATTCAGACAAATTTTATTTTATTTTATTGTCTCAGATTATAACATAGGGTTTTAAAGTCCCTTTATATAACTAAAGTCCAGCCGAAAAGTATAATGGTTATATTGGACGTTGGAAGAGGTTGTTTTATGAAATCCTGCAAAAGTATAAAATTTCTAAGTCATAGTTTTATCTGTATTGCTTTATTGCTATCCAATATGGCGTGCGGTGGTGGGGGCTCGATTTCGGTATTGCCCTCTTTTGAAAACTACCAGCAAAATACTCCAGCGGATGTTAAAATTGATATTTTATTTGTTGTGGATGACTCGGGATCTATGAAGCCTGAGCAGCAAAATTTGTACGATAACTTCGGCGATTTTATTAATTTCTTCTATGATAAAGGTTTTGACTTCAGAGTGGCTGTTGCCAAAACCTCGGCCTATGGTCACAATATCGCATGCAAAGACAAAGTCACAAATGTAAATAGAACGTGTACAAATGGAACATCTGGAAACTTCCCTTACTATAAAAAAGTAGGTGCGAATTTTGTAGCTGGTGATTTTATTGCTAGAGAGAGCGGATTGACACCCAAAGAGTTTCGTTGTGGGTTCGGTAATAATTGCGGTTTAAATTCTGAATATCAACTGGCGTCTGATATCCCTGGCACAGAAAGCAGTGAAAACCCAGAGGAACCTTTAGAGTCCACCCTAGGTAATGGAACTCCAGGTGTAAATACCGATCATATTCTTTCGTCGACAAATTTAACTAAAGAGGACATGATTGCTAAATTTGAAAAGAATATTTTAGTGGGGCTCGCAGGTACTGGGGATGAAAGAGCCTTAGAGTCAGCCGAAACGGTTATAAGAAATATGAAACAATTTTACCCCTCAGATATGCAGTTTCCGAGACCTAATTCTCATTTGGCAATAATTCATGTTGGAGATGAAAATGATGGCCCTGTTCCTAATAATTTGGTGGAAGGATCTACTGCAGCTACACTTGTTGGATCTAACCTCGGATCTAGCAATACCTCCACATCATCATGGGGGTCCTTAAGAAGTTCTTTTATTAATAATAAAACCTACTGGCCTAATTACGTGAATATTTCAATTTTACCTACTAATACTAATAAATCTATTGGTGATCATTTAAATTCTGTAAACAGTTATTTTGAAGCCTTAAAAAAACACGAGAGCACGGCGACAGTTTCGGTACATGCAATTCAAGACTTACCTAGTCAAGCTAACGTTCCTTATTTTTTAAAACCTGAAACTTTTGATTCCACCGGCAATTCTTCATTTGGGTTAGTCGGATACTTTCAAGCTTATATGGCAGAGTTGGGTCGAGGGTTGGTGTTTAGTAAAGACTCAGACTTTGGGCCATCACTATCGGCCATGGGTGACACGATATCTTCTTTAGCAAGTTTTTTTAAACTTAAAGGCGATGTGCCCTTGGATGCAACCGCTCAAGAGACCTTACAAGTTTTTGTGGAAGGCTTGAATGATGGTGAACCCATACCTGTAAGTTCAGTCAATGGCTATCAGTATGAAACAGAAGGTAATTTGGTAAGATTTTATGGACAGATGATACCGCCACAAGGTGCAGGTGTTAGTTTTGTTTATACATGCCAAGGCTTTAACTGTAACTAAACAAATATTATACTAAATTTTACTGGTATTAAGTTTTAATAAAATAAATTCGTTTTTGATAAATAGTTGCACTGGGAAATGGTTGTCAGGACTTAAAAAAATTTCTCAGCATTATAAATTTAATAATCAAAATTCATAAAATCCTTTTTAAGATAAGATCTCCGCGATGGTGACACCATCGCTTTCATTGTAGGCTTTGCCGGAAAGCCAAGACTTGATAAATGTATTTCGGGATAAAAAAGTTCGAATGGATTTTTTAAGTTTATCTTGATCTCCGTGGCCGTGAATTATTTTTAATTTTAAAAGCCCTCGCTGAACAGCTTGGTCCAATTCAAGATCCAAAGTATCTAGAGCATCATCAATGTTTTGACCTCGTAAATCGATAGTTTTTTGGGTCATATCATGGGTTGAATTATGAGCCGAGGAGGAAGGAATAATTTTGTTTTTTACATTAGTGCTTGATGTGGAAGGCGGTAAAATATCTGCAAAGTTGATCTGTATGCGCATAGATTCGGAAAGTACAGTGACTTCCCCTTTGGAGTTGATTTTACTTTGCACAACACCTTTTCGATTCAGGCTTTTCACAAAGACGGCGGTACCTGGTGGAAATTTGGAATCGAAGTTGTCTTGAGTTATCTCTGTCGATTCATCGTTTTTATATTTTACGATTTTTGGCATCTGTTGTTTGATGGCTTCAAGATTTTTCTTATTTTCAAAGTTGGCTTTGATAGATTCATATTTGATCAGATCTTCGATTTTTTTCTGATAATCATTTAAGTCTTCAGCCAGTTTTACAGTTTTGATCTCTTCAAGTTTGGCCGTTTCAAGCACTATCTGTTGTTCACGTTTTTCAATATCTTTCAGTCTGATTTGGTATTGGTTTTGTAAATCAATCAATTTGGTTTTTAAGACTTCGATCTCTTCAAGGCCTGAAAACTTTTTTTGCGCTTCGGGTGTTAAATGACTAAGAGCTCTTTGAATAATATTGGCACTGACACCATAGCGTCTAGCTGTGGGAAGTGCCATGGATTCACCGGCTAAACCCATAATAAAAGTATAGGTAGGCGCTTGGGTCTCGGGACTGTACTGCATACTGCCATTGATAACGCCATCAGACCAATGTGACCTCAGAGGGGCTAAATGACTTGTGATCACAGCAAAGACTTGATTGGCTCTAAACTCTTCAATAAAGGCCCGAGCTAAGGCTGAGCCTTCTTGGGCTTCGGTTGTACCGCAGATTTCGTCAATTAAAAGTAAAGTGTCTAAGCCTTTAAGTTGAGCTGCTTGATTTAATTTTACCAAGTGCCCTCCAAAGGAACTTAAATTTTCCTCTAGATTTTGTTCGTCTCCTAATGAGACAAAAACGTGCTGGATAAATGGCAGTTCAGCCGAATCAAGAGAGCATATAGGAAGGCCGTAAGTGGCCATTTGGCAAGCCAGACCTATGGCTTTAAGTAAAACCGTCTTACCCCCAGCATTCGGCCCTGATAACAGTAAAATCCGGTTTTTAGCATCTAATTCAACCGTGTTACCTACTATGTGTTTGGCTTGGGGTATAGGAGAAGTTACGGCCGCTATAGGATTAGGCTGTTGGGTTTCGATCTTTAAAAGTGGATGTTTCAGGTCGGGTAAATAAATTCTAGTGTTATCGCTCCATTTAAAATCACTTAAGTCTGCAAGAACTGAAAAATAACCAAGGGCATATAGAGTGTCGATTTCCACCAAAGTGTTGTATGCGGCTTCAAGGGGGTCGAATTGCAAATAAATAAAATGGCTAATTTCGCGCAAGATTTTGGTAATTTCAGCTTGAATCTTGGCTTCAAGTTCAGAGATCTTATTGTTGACGGGAACTACTTCTTGAGGTTCCATAAAAACTGTTTGTTTGCTATGACTGGAGTCGTGAATAATCCCTTGAAAGTCATGTCTCATGCCACTTATGACAGGCAAAACCATGCGGCCTTCACGAGTTGTAACAAATCGATCTTGTAAAACATTTTCTAAATCTTGATCTTTAACAATTTTCTTTAATAAGTTTTGCACCTGTTGATTAAGGTTTTTTTTGTCTTGAAACATTTTGTACAAGTCTTCACTAGCATCTGAGTTGATTTCACCAGCTGGGGAAACAACAATTTGAAGATAAGACAAAATCTCTTCAGGGTTTAACAGTTTAGCTAAAAAATTTTCTACAACTTTATATTTGGTGTGATTTATAAATACGGTTCGAAGATCATAAATGTCTTCCAAGAACAATCGAATGTCGCACAAATCTAGAATTTGAAGAGTTTGATTTTTTTTAACTTTTCGAAGCCAGTTTGGTCCTGTGTCTAAACCCAATAGACTGAAATTAAAACCCTCTTTTAAAATCAGATTTTTAAAATCTAAAACTTTACGCACATGTTTTTTGGCTTTTTCGGGATTAGTAAATGGTGTTAAGGTTTGTAAGTTTTGCTGGCCGGAAACGGTTTTGCAATAACTTTGAATATGTTTTAAAACTTCATTTATACCTGTTGAACTCATTTGGATTTTTTGTATCTCCCGAATGCATAAACTATAAGAGTGATTATTATAAGCAGGATATAATGTAAATCTTTACCCCATCGTTGATAGATAGTCTTGATATCCTTATCGGGGTAATTGACTGTGTAAACACCTGCCCATTCTTTACTTCTTGTTGAAATTTTCATAGGTTGACCATTGGATTTAATGACTGTCGACAATCCGGTATTAGTTGAACGGATTAAAGGTCTTCGGTTTTCAAGGGCACGACCAGCAGTGATGTAAAGGTGTTGTAAAGGTTCAAAGTTGTCGTCATACCAAGAGTCATTGGTCATATTGATAAAAATATTTGAACCCAAATTGCTCAGTTGTCTGGAAAAATCAGGAAATAAAGACTCGTAACAGATGAGGGGGCCGACAGCAACATTGGCGATGTATCTGACCTCTGGCCCTGGGCCACGAGTAAAATCTGCAACCTGAGGCATGATCTCTTTTAAAAAAGGAAAAGTATCGCTGAGAGGTAAATATTCACCAAAAGCTAACAAAATTGTTTTATGGGTGGGGCGATCAATGATTTGTCCTGCTTTATCTACATATAAGATAGCATTAGCCACCCGATCAAAATTTTGCACGTCATAAAATCCTGTGGCCAAAGCCACTTTATGAGTTTGAGTAAAATCCTTTAAGGCTGGGGCTGTGTTGGTAAAATCCCTTAAATTTATATATTGAGGATAGGCCGTTTCTGGCCAAACCACGAGATCCACTTTTTTTTCTGTACGTAAGGCCTCGGTGGAAAGTGAGATATATTTTTGAATCATTTTTTCGCGAAAACCATAACTGTCTAGGGCCTGCTGTTTTTCAATATTCCCAAAATTGGCCTGAGTGATTAACACTTTTAACGAATTTTTTTCTTCAGGAATAAAATTTAAATGAATTAATCCTAAAGCGTTGATGCTTACAAACAGCACAATGGCAGCTCCGCCATATAAAATATATTTTTTTTCAAGCCAGGCTAAAAAAATAAAAAAATTAATAAAGACGGTCACAGTGGCAAGACTGATGACTCCAAGAATGTCAGCCAGCTGGGCGCCAGGAAGATTGATATATATCCATGCATAACCATAATTCCATGGAAACAATGTTGGAATAAAAACAATGCTTAAGCAAGATATAAGGGGAATTAACCATAGGGCAATTTTTTTTGAAACTTGAAGTTGAAAGATACCCCATGCCGTGGCCGCAGCCACAAGGTGTAGGTTGGCCACAAGTGCAAAGGCCATTAAGATTAAGATTGATAAAATCCAAGGCAAGCGGCCGAAATCATGAGCCACGATCGCAACCCAATAAAAGCCAATTCCACTAGCAATAAAACTACAGACTAAAGTCCCAAAAATACTTTTTTTGAAATCATTCTTGGTCCAGAAAATCCACAAGGGGACAAGACTGAAAAACAAAGCCCATGGCGGAAAAGGAATGTAACTGGTTGCTAATAAAACACCTGAAAGGATAGGGAGCTGATAGCTTTTGCTAAAGCGAAACACAGCTTTAAAAGGATACGTTATTTTTTCAATCATAACATTTTATCTCATAGGTCTTAGTGATCGGCTAGCAAAGCCTGTTGCTGTGGAGTTTAAAAAATGTAAGATCCTTAAAAAAAGTCCTTGCCCCTTATGTGTAATTAGATGCTATCATAATAATAGTTTTTGGGGGGAGTTGATTTGGCAGAGCCATCTGATTTTAATACATCTAAAAATGGCTTAGGCGTAAATTCACAGCCAAGTACAGAGCCGGAAATTAGAATGCGTTGCCCAAGTTGTTTTAAGCTCTATGCCGTAGATCCTCTTACTATTTATGTCGATAAACCCGAATTTGATTGTGTGGCCTGTCCCCAGAAGTTTTGGATTTCATTTCCAGAAGCCCTAGAGCATTCTGAAATTGTCGCATTTCCCATCGAGTGGAGTGAGCAGTATAAATCGGAATTAGAGAACCAAGAGCTTTTTAGTGCTGAGCCCAAAGAGACTTTAAATCCTGAGCTTGTGGAAAAAATCTCGAAGAACTTCTCTGAACTTATCAAGGATCCTTCACCAGAAAAAACTTCTGGAATTCGTAAAGTTGGTTTTGTCGACGAAGTAGAGACTGAGCTAAATTCTGAGTATTGGTTTTTGGAAAAAAGTTGGGACAAAGTTTTAAATAATTACGATGTCAAAGCCACACATAAAGAATTTATTCATTCGGCACGAGCTAAACAAAGTTTAGATTTTGCCCTAGGTAAATACAAAAGCTTTTGTGAAGCCAATGGTCATGATGAAATGTCTAAAGAGATGAAGTCTTATTGTGAAAAATTAATTCAAGACTTTGCAATTCATAAAAGTGTTTTAGGTAATGAACCCAAAGGGATTAAAAAATACTTTAAAATATTGCCATGGGTGATATTAAGTCTTGCCGCCGGATTGATAGGGATAGGCTTTAGTAATGAAAGCTTATCAGACTTAGCAGGTTTTGGTTTTGCTTTGATCTTTCTGACAGGCGCTTTGTCTTTACTTAAAGAGTCGGATTTGTAAATTTCTACTTAATATTTCTAAGTGCAATTTAGTTTATGTTTCTACTTAAAATATTTAAGTAGAATTATGTTTGTAGTCCTGACCCAGAACTAGAGTTGCCACAGTAGATTACCTATCACCAAGTATGGATAAATCGGGTGAAGATCAAATTAGTATATATTATTTTAAGGGATTTCTGAATCGTAGCTTAAGCTTTTAAGTAGACTTTCACCAAAGCCTTTAAAAGCTTGTAAAGACTGATCAGGTTTTGTTGAGCTGTCAGTGGCGAAGTTGCTTTTCATATTCTTAGTGTTTTCCGCAATAATTCCTGTAGCTCCTACACCTGAATCAAGAATTGATAAAGCTCGGTAGGAATTTAAACGTCGAGTGTGTTTGGTTTTACCTTTAAGTGAATCTACGATATCGCCCGTGTTTTTTAGATATTTGGCAACTTCAATAGGTTTGTAATCGGTGTGATGAGCAAGCACCAAAGCTGCAACACCACTAACATAAGCCGTCGCTTGCGATGTGCCCGTCATAAAACCATATTTGTTATCAGGAAGAGTAGAATAAATATTGTTACCCGGAGCTGCAATATCAACAGTCAAAATACCATAGTTGCTTGAAGGTAAAACTCGCGTTTTATCATCAATAGCTGTCACAGAAATAATATTGTCTAGGTTGTAATCTGCAGGATAATATTTTTTTAGATCAGAATTGGATCTTTCGTTGCCAGCAGCTGCAATAAACAAAATTCCACGTTTTCGAGCTTTTTCAATCGCCGCTTTTTCGTCGGCGCTATACTCTAAACCACCACCCGAATAATTGATGATGTGAGCACCGTTATCAATCGCATAATGAATCGCTTTGATTGTGTTTTTTAAATTATCTTCGCCGTAACCTTTAGGATCATAATACTTTAAAATCATTAAGCTGACTTCTGGTGAAACACCACTGATGCCCTTACCGTTACCACCTACTGCGCCAACAATACCAGCGATGTGGGTGCCATGGCCGTGATTATCACTCAAATCACTATTGTTTTTTACGAAATTCCAACCATAAACATCATCCACAAAACCATTGCCATCATCATCTTTGCCGTTTGTAGCTTTATCTCGTCCTAAATCATCAAACCCAATTTCACCAGCGTTCTTCCAAAGATTGTCTTTTAGATCTTCATGTTTTACATCTAAGCCGGTATCTATAATGGCCACTTTAATTCTCTTGCTTCCTTGAGAAATCTTCCAAGCTTTGCCAATTTGATTTTGCGTTAAGCCCCATTTTTGATTCATTGCTGGATCATTTAAAAGAACGCTGACATCTTTTTTAGTGATCGCAGTTACAATAGCTTTCGAAATTTTAGTAGAGCGGTTGGGGACAGTTGTTACAGCCATGGAAGTTTCATCGCCATTAAAATCGTTAGTACGCTCGGCTAAAAAGTGTTCACTTAGAAACAATAAAGAGATCAGTGACAGCGCTAAATTTTGTGATTTCATGGACTATCCTCGCACCCTTTTACTAGCAATGAAGGTGCCAAGTTTAAAATGCTAAGGGATTGAAATATATGGGTTTTTTTGTAATAAAAGGAGTAAAACTGTTCACGAATTAGCAAAGTGTTAATAAGATCTACGGAAGAAGATTATAATGCCGTTAACTTAAGGATCAAAATTAAAAAAGTGTTTCATTAAGTGACGTTCTAGAATGAGATATTTCGAGGACACGGTGAAGCAGGTTCTTTGAGTTCTCTTTTTGGGTGAAGCGGGAGTTTAGAGTATAGTGCTTTCACGTCAAAATTCACACCAAAGATAATAAAAATATTCATGAAAAATTTAAAATTAAAGGGATTGATTTATTTACATCGTCGCGCGACTTTTTAAAACTGAATTTTTTTTGAAACCAGCTTGGTACTTTTAAAAACACCTTCAATTCCAAGGTTAGAATTTAGGCCTGTATTTTCAAATTTAAAGAGCTCATTTAGTACTAGGTTATTATTTAGGTATTCTGTTTCTGCGACCATCGTTATTTTGCGTTGACCGCATTTATAACGATCCAGTTGTATAACAACATCAAATGCGGTCGACATTTGCTCTAAAATGGCCTCTTTAGGAATTTGAGGAACATCCTCCTGACATTTGCTAATTAGTCTTCTAATAGCTTGTGTGGGACTGTCGCTTAGTATCGTACTTAGACTTGGCAATCCCAATGTATTTACTTTTTTAATCCAGTGCCAAGCCCCTTCATTGATCGTTGACATAACTAAATGACTATTCACGGATGAAATTTTATTTAAAGCCATCTTTATATCTTCAGAATTACTATTTTTATTGGTCTGCAAATATGTACAATTTTTTAATGATGATAAAACTAAACTATCCGTGGAAATAAAAGCAAAATGAGAGGATGGATAAGTGTTTTGAGTCAAAACATCAAGCAAAGAAAATTTCCCCGAACCTAGATTTCCAGAAATCAAAATATTTAAATTTGCATTTAAGGCTTCCTTTAAATATTTTATTATCGATTCATTTAAAACACCCCATTGTTTATACATTTCGAAATTAAGTTCAGTCGCCCGATTTTTAGTGATCTCGATGAGGGTTATTCCTTGTTCTTCAGACCAAGATATTCTGCTTCCGTTAACCAATTTTATGAAGCCAAAAGGCATATCAATGCTGTCCAATGCATTTTCTCTTAAGCATAAATTATTAAGACAAAGTTTAAGATGCGCTTCGCTATCGAAGAATGAGATTCGCTGCTCTATCCTGCCTTTATACTCTACGCTAACTTGACCAGGGCCGTTAATGTGAATTTCAGTCAAAGTGTCATCTTCGATCAAGTCTTTTAATGGATCGATTTCAAGGTCGTTCATTCTAAATAATTCTCCAAATATTTTTAGGAAAGTTTAAAATATCAATTTATTGAATGTATTTTTTAGGCTGACCGAGGAGAAAAGAAAGCAATGATCTGGCGGAAAAAAGTATTGATACTTTGACGTTGGACTTGTGGTGTTGTCGAAGTAGGTCTTTGAGATCTGTTAGCTCTTGAACTCATTTGTCTTTGGGCTCGAAAATTTGTACCTGGTTCACTCACCCGCGCCCACCAGGCATCTGTCGCAGCAGCTCGATCAGCATTTGCAATCCCAGGTCCATAAAGTCTATTTGCAAAATCAAAATGAAGAGTTTTACTGCCTTCACCGTAAACACCGATTCCGGGTGGTGTTTTAAATTTTTGTCGCGTAGCTAAAGCGGCTAGCAGCGCTCGGTTTTTATCTTGAACTGTGCAAAATTCGATATCAATAGCTCCTGCTGATAGATGTTGACTGCTTCTTGCGCCACCAACGCTTCGATTGTAAGGCTCTGGGCGATACCAGTTTCGAATTTCGCAGATCTCTCCAAACTCAGCTAAACTTTCAGCTATGGTAAGCAACTGTAAGCCCGTTTCCCAACGATCTGTATTGGGCATAAGTACAAAAGGCTGATCGCCATAAACCTGTCGAAAAGTACCTATGGATTTTGTATTTGGTGATGTGATCTGTTTACAAAACTGCTCTCTTATTCCGCGGGCAAGACACATTTTGATAAAATTATTTTGCAGTTGCGGGCTATGTAAAGCGGGTATAGCATTTTGACGTTCACTCTGAGATCGCCCAACTTCGGCACTAGCCAAAACATTAACTGTGGCCAAAGTAACGGCTAGTGATAAAGAAATTCCAAAGACACTCATTTTTATACTAAGGTTTGCAGACAACGGTGACCTCCTTGAGGTTTACAGGAGAGTTATTGTGAACTGTTGAAAATTCAGCATTTGTTTTTACAGTCGCTGGTAAGCGTAAAAACTGCTTTTGATGTTTTTTTTCAACCTCTTCTGTTTCAGTGATGATATGTAATTTTTTTTTGGCATCTAAATAAAAATTAAATCCTAAAAAATCAAATACACCTACGTAAATTCCTTGGGTGCCATCTTCATGCTTTACACTTAAATCTGTAGCTTTCATGAATTCAGATTTTAAAGGCAAAGATTTATTTTCAATAGTCTTAGCGCTAAATTCACAATTCATTGTGTCGGCATTTTTGGTTGCAATCCCAGCATTTGAATCAATAGATTTAAGCTCTATGGCAAAGCTAGGATATAAAAAACAAAGTGCGAGGTATATGTATATCATATTTGATGTATCGTCTTAATCTGAGACCAACTTAAGGATTAATCCAAACTTTTAACAACTATCCCTTATAGATTTATCCAATCCTGAATTAGTTTTGGTTAAAGGATATACAATTTAGATTCCATTTCATCCTTAAGTTTACATTATAATACCAATGCAATTATAAGGGCTTTATTTCAAAATGCCTTCGGGGAACCAAGGCTTTAAGATAGGGTCTTGGTTGTTGCTATAAATTAAAAAATTTCTTAAGACCAGTTTGTTGTAATTTCTAGTCTCTTGGTAAGGAATCTCCTCGATGAATTTAAGCCAATCTTTTTTAAATCTGGTTTTGTACCAAACTTTTGCTCGACTTTTTTCGGCATTGTAGCCCGAAAGTCCTAAAACCAAAGAGCCATTCATTTCGTTCACTAGGCTTTTGATCAAGTAAGCCCCAAAGGAAATGTTTTTTTCAATGTTATATAAGTCTAAAGGACTGTTGTATGTAACTTCAGCTTGAGTAGAAATCTCTTTGGCTAACGAAGGTAGTAACTGCATTAAGCCTCTAGCATCAGCCCAGCTTTTGGCCAAAGGATTGAATATAGACTCTTGTCGAATAATTGAATAAATAATTTCAGCTGGGATTTTATATTTTTGGGCAGCTAAGTTAACTTGAGTTTCATAAGGTTTAGGAAAAAGATCCATACAGGGTGAGCCCTGCTTCTGACATATCTCGGGGTTACTTTCTATTTCTATAAAAAGTTCTGTGGTCTCGCCATTTCGAGCTAATAGACGCTTAAGCAAAAATCGCTGTTCTTTAGTAATCTGTTTTTTGTTATGATAATAAAATTTATTTAAAAAGCTTTGTGTGGCTAAAGTCGAAATGGTATGAAGTTGTTTGTAAAATTTGAGATCAAAATTCTTAGGAAGTTTTTGGTAACTTAAGGACTCTAGATTTTCTAGATCTGAAGGTATGTAACTGTGCTTGCTGTTTTTTTGAATTATGGCTGTATAAAATGAAATGGGATATTTCTTAAGTAAAATATTTTGATAGTCTTCAATCGCTGCACTTATTTGAGTCAGTTCAATTTCTGCATTATTGATCTGCTCAGTTGTATTTTTTTTGGTGGTTAAGTTTTTGAACCTTTCTTCAAGACTATTTTTTTTCTTGGCAAGAACTTTAATCAACCAATAATACGTTCTTGCTTGACCTTCATTAGGGTTGCCAACATCAAGGGATGATTTAAGAGCGTTAACAGCCTCTTCAGTTTGGTTAAGTTCAAAATGATTCCAAAATTTTTGCCAGTAGATAGCAATCAAATCCTCATCAACTATAGGCTTTTCTTTTAAAGCTAAGGCTAAATATTTTTGTGACTCTTTAATGTCCTTTTTTTCTTCGGCTATTCGTGCGTAAATCCAATAAATGGTTTGCAAAGAGTATTTGGATTTCAGTAGGTCTTTCATTTCAGCCAAAAAAACTTCAGCATCTTTGGCGGATTTATAAGTCCAAACGGCTCTGATATGTCCAATACCAATTTTATTAAATTCGTTGGGTGACATTTTATGAGCGATAAAACTTGCTTTAGCAAATTCATAAGTATTAAGAGAGGCTTTTAAGAAATCCTGACCGCGAAATTTTACTTTGTGAGTTAAGGTTATTTCTTTTAAAGCTGATGCTTTTGAAGCTATATCCTCATAACATTCTAGAGCGGCTTGGAAATGAATCAAGCTTTGATCAAAGTCCCGTAAATCCCTAAACGCAGACCCTTTTTTTTGATAGGCTCTGCAATCTTTAGGATTATTTACCGGGGCGGTTAAATCTTTAATGGTAAGTAAGGTTTTTTTATCACTTATATTTAAGTTTTTTTGTAAAGTTGCAATCTCATTAAGAATTTGAATTTTTGTAGGGACAAAAGAAGTTTTTACTAAAATAAGTTCTAAAAGCTCTAATTTTTTTGTGGAGTCTTTTATCGACTTAGCAAATTCTAGATCCGTTTTTAAAAGTTTAATTAAATAGTCTTGGATCCAAGGGTGCTGATCTTTATAAATTAAAAGTTGGTTAAAGTCGTTGTCTTTAACCGCTTGAAGGATTTTTGATTTATAATTTGTAGCATGAAGAGCTCTGGGAAATCCAAGCATTGATCCTAATGTAAGTGTAATTAGAAGGTAAATAATTTTGTGGATCCCGAGATAATTTTTCATGAATTAATTATGACGTTTTTCGTCGTAAAGTCCAACCGACGCCAAAGACAACGCACAGAGCGCCAAGGCCTCCTATCCAAGTGATGGCTTCAACGGGAATCCAAGATATCGAAAGAAGTTCGCCTAACCATAAGATAGCCATAGTTCCTAATGGATTAATGGTAATAATTAAACTGACTTCACTCGCTGGTGCGTATTTTAAGGACTCGGCAAAGCAGCCATATGCTAGCACTGTATTTAGAGCTAAAAAGAAGATCAGTAACCACTGTCCAAAAGTAAAAGTTAGACTTTGCTTAAAATCACAAAGAAAAACTAAAATTAGGGCGCACACGAAATAGATAATTAAGTTTAAAGTTTGCGGGTCCCATTTGGGAATTAAACGTTTTTGTAAAGAGGCATAAATGGCCCAAGTGATAGCGGCAGCTATGATCCAAATATTACCAGCGTTTAAAGTACTCGAAACATCAAATTTGCGTTGATCAAAATAAAACAGACTAAATCCAATAATAGCCAAAGCAATTCCAACAACTTGATACAAGTTAAAATGCTCTTTAAAATAGGCCAGGCCTGAAATTAATAGAAGAGTTGGTCCCAATTGAATCATTATTTGGGCATTACCTGCTCCCGTATACTCGACACCTTTCATGAAGCCATAATAGTTAAAAGCCAGCATAAAACCTGCAATTACAGCTGTGAAGGGTAAGCCTTTTCGTATTTTCTGGATCTCAGGACTTTTAAAAACTAAAAAATAAAGCAGTAAAAAAATAAATGAGAACAACATTCTGAAAGCGACGATATTTCCTGAAGTCGTAAAATTTAAGGCTTGCTTTAAACCAATCGCTAAAACGGACCAACATAAGGCTGTTATGCCCGCCAATATTAACCCTTTAGTACGTCCTTCGAAAACCATCCCGAAACCTACCATTAGGTGCCAGGTTCCGCACTCAGGTCACCGCGCGTTAATAAGGTCTGTGTAACATGTCATCGCTGACCAAATCATTAAGCCCAAGGGAATTTTTAAAAAAATAAATTTAGTCTTTAATTTGAAATGATAACGGAACCTGGCACCCAACTCAGAAATGATAGAGTAATCCGGCGCTTAGATTGCACTAGAACCTGGAGTAGAAAAAGATGTCTCCAAAGATACACTTTAACGCAGTATGATCTGAGCGCGGAACCTGGCACCCAGAAAGCCAGGAAAAAAGAACCTGGCACCTAACTAGAGGGCGTTGGCGCGAAGGGCGTGGATACGTTCTTCAAGTGGGGGATGAGTTAAGAATAGCTTCTTTAAGATCGAGCTTCGTTGCCCAGGACTTGAAATCTTAAGAGCTGCAAGGCCCGCGGGTTCTTCGTTGTTATGGGCTTGGCCAAACATTTGGCGTTGAGTCTCTTGCAGACGTTGCAAAGCTTTAACCATTTTGTCGCGACCAGCGTACATAGCACCACCATGGTCAGCTCTGAACTCACGATGTCTAGAAAACCAGTTTACAACTATTGAACCAAATAGTCCTAGTACGTTAACAACAACAAGATAGATAAAAAATCTGGAAGCTCCGCGCCCTTTTTCATCTAATTTTGAAGCTACCACTTCGGAGATGATCCGAGCTAACAGCATAGCTATAGTATTCACAACCCCTTGGATCAAAGTCATAGTCACCATATCACCGTTGGCGATATGTGCTACTTCATGGGCTAAAACGCCTTCGACTTCGTCTTTACTCATAGATTCTAAAAGGCCCGAAGAGACTGCAACCAGAGAGTTATTTTTAGAAGGTCCAGTGGCAAAAGCATTAATCTCTTGAGCCGGGTAGATACCTACTTCAGGCATTTTTGTTAAACCAGCTTTTCGAGCATAGTCATATACAGAATTCAGCAACCATTTTTGTGTGGCTTGAGTGGTTGAAACGGGAATGATCTGAACACCCATGGCGCGTTTGACCATCCACTTTGAAGTGAAAAGAGAAAAGAAAGCGCCGCCCATACCAAAAATAGAATATAAAATTACGAGCCCAGTGAAATTTTGTCCCAGTGAATATCCAGTGTAGGCTTGGATTCCAAAAATTATGGCTGATAATGTTGTGATAATCATCACATTAACTAAAAGAAAAAAGAAAGTACGTTTGATGAATGTCATAGTCCCTCTGAAAAAGTCTGTTAAAAGTTGTAAACTATCTTTTATATTTAAAACCAAGCTTCAATGTTAATTAAATACTAAACTACTTTGTATAGCATTTAGATAATAAATATGAACCTGATTTTTATACCGTCAAGGTATGATATGTTTTTACTTCGCCGGATCGGACTTTAAGATAATCTGATCCTCTTTGACACTTAGTTTCATTTTAGTGAATTCACCTTTTTGAAATAAAAGTGGCTCGACTAAGACCTTCTTTATGTATGTATTAATGGTTCTTTGAAAGGGTCTTGCGCCCATCAATGGGTCGTACCCTTTCAAAAAGATAAACTCTTCAACCTCTTTGGTCCATTCAAGATCAACATCTTTGAGTTTTACTTGGGCTTTAAGCTCTTGTAAAAATTTAGCAATAACTTCCAGTAAGCGTTCTTTGGGCAAAGCTTCGAATTTAATGATCCCCGTTAAACGGTTAATAAATTCAGGAGTAAAAAAACGTTTAACAGCCTCGTCTGTGAATCGACTTTCAGCCACTTTCACTAATCCCATCTGGTTTTTGTTGGCTTCCCTTGCCCCAAGGTTTGAAGTCATGATGATAATGACATTGGAAAAATTAACATGTTTGCCTTGCGAATCCGTTAAGGTTCCAGAATCCATAACTTGTAACAGAACATTTAAAAGATCGGGGTGAGCTTTTTCAATCTCGTCTAAAAGCAAAACCGCGTGTGGAGTCTCACGGATCAATGACGTGAGCTGGCCACCTTCATCATAACCAACATATCCAGGAGGAGCGCCAATAAGTTTAGAGACACTGTGTTTTTCCATGTACTCACTCATGTCAAATTTTAAAAACTTAACCCCTAAGTTTTCAGCTAGCGTACGGCTGACTTCGGTTTTACCAACTCCTGTTGGTCCAGTGAATAAAAAACTTCCAATCGGTCCCTGTTTAGGACCAAGTCCCGAGCGCGAAAATTGAATGGCCGCCACAAGTTCGTGAATGGAATTGTCTTGACCAAATATTTTAGTTTTAATTTTGGCTTGAAGATTTTTAAGCAATTGCACTTCGTCCTGTTCGGCAGTCTCTTCAGGAATTTTCGCCATTTGAGCAACAACTTTTTCGACAGTTTTAAGCGTTACTTTTTTTTGCCCCAAAAGCCTTGTCATAGATCCAGCTTCGTCCAATACGTCCAAGGCTTTGTCTGGCCATTTACGTTCAAGAATATGTTTGCCAGAAAGTTTTATACTTTGTTCGATAGCTTTTGCTTCATATTTTACAACGTGATGAGCTTCGTAAGAAGGTAGCAGGCCATCGATGATCAATTGGCACTCTTCTAAGGAGGGTTCCTCTAATTCTAATTTTTGAAACCGTCGAGCAAAGGCCGGATCGGATTCTAAATTCTTTCGGAAGTCTTGATGGGTTGTCACACCAATAAAACGAATTTTTGAATTTTCTAAAAAAGGTTTAAGTAAATTCGTCAGATCAGCATTCGATCCTGAAGTTTTTCCAGCCCCAACAAGAAGATGAATTTCATCTATAAAAACGATATTATGTTCATACTGTTCAAGCTCTTTAAATAAAGCATCAACACGGGCTTCAAGATCGCCTCGGTATTTAGTTCCAGCCATTAAAGATCCAAGATCAAGCGCATGAACTTTGGCTTTTTTTAATGTCTCTGGCACTTTTTCATCGAGTATGGCCTGAACAAAACCTTTCACAAAAGCTGTCTTACCAACCCCTGAAGCGCCGATGATCAAGGCATGATTTTTCTGTTTACGAAGTAGGGTTCGATACAAACTTTTAAGCTCTTCATTACGACCAATTAAATGGTGAGGAGTGTGAGCTAATGTTTGATTTAAATCTAAAGTGTATTTTTTGGTCATGGATATATTAGCGTTTTCATCACCTGATGTGGCTGTTAAAAAATCCATTAACAGCAAAGGATCGATATCATTTTTACTTAAGATATAAGCTGCAAAAGATTCATCCTCATCAAATAAAGCAATGAGTACATGGGCGGTTTGAATAGAAGCTTTGCCAGCGGCTTGGACCTGATTTAGCGCTCGGTTGATACTTCTATGTAGAGCCAGAGTTAATTCAGGTTTGGAATTTTTTTTAACAGGACAATTATTGTCGATAACGTCTTGGGTTTCTATTAAAATGGGCTGCATGGGAATGTTTGCCCAAGAAAAAAACTGCGATCCTTCGTTAGAAACACAGAACTGCTCTAGGACATGTTCAAGGGTCACAAACTCGTGATGGTTTTGTACCGCTTTTTCCGTCGCTTTTTGTAAATTAAGTTGTAAGTCATATGAAAGCATAAGTTTTAAATTCCAAGCTCGGGGTGAATGAAGCTAGTCCTGCTCTAGCTTACATCTTAAAGGATACTTCTGCTCTTTAGCAAGCTGGCTGACCTGAAAGATTTTTGTCTCTGCGACCTCTTTGGTGTAGCGTCCTGCTAGACCTGAGCCTTTTTCATGGATGAGAGTCATTATTTTGTAAGCGTCTTCATTGGTGTGATTAAACACATCCATAAGGATATGGATCACAAAATCCATAGGTGTAAAGTCATCATTTAAAAGAATAACTTTATAAAATGACGGTTTTTTTAATTTAGAAATTGTATCAAATTGATCTTGATGGCCAGAGTGTTGCTTAATTTTACTCATATGTGTCTCACTTTGAGTTCATTTTATTTTGTGTTTTTTCGTTTTACGACAAAATTATGATTTAAGTCGTAATTAGCCAAGTATATGAACTTCTGGACTACCTAACAATAAATATTAAGTCATAAAATGTCGATATGTTACTCACAGGGTTGTTTGAGTTAATTTTTTAATCTTAAGGAGAATTTAAAAATGAAAAATCAAAAAGGCTTTTCACTAATCGAACTTATGATCGTTGTTGTGATCATTGGTATCTTATCAACAGTCGCGGTACCTCAGTACCAAAACTTTCAAAAGAAAGCTAAACAGTCAGAGGCCAAATCATCACTGTCTTCACTTTACACTTCGCTAAAAACTTTTCAGGCGGAATGGAATTTTTACTACGCCGATTTTAGAGCCTTAGGTTTCGATCAAGTTGGTAACTTGTCTTATGATGTGGGTTTCGGAGCGGCTGGTCCCAATGGACCTGTTGGACACCCTAGTTATCAAGGTGTAGCGGCTGCTCAGTTCAGCGCTGGAATAAGATGCCCTATAACTGCCCAGTGTACTCTGTTACCAACCGCATTTCCTCCAACGGCGGGGCATACTATTAACGCTGCAGGTACAACTTTTGTAGCAGGTGCTCGCGGAAACTTAGATGCAGACGCTACTGTGGACACATGGCAGATGACTCATTTAAAAGTTTTGACACAACCTGCTGGTGGACGAGACGTAGAAAACTAGAATTTGTTAATGCATATTGCTTTAAGAAAAGGGTAGCAATAAATGCTGCCCTTTCTAATTTAAAGAAAAATTATATGTAAAATATTAATTCAGATATTAAACACGTTTTTGTATTAAAATTTAAATTCACACAGTAATTTAAAAAAGCCAAATTTATGTCACGAAACTCTTATTTGACCGCTTTATTTATTCTTTTTGCATTTTCATTAACTATATATTTTAAACTAAATTTAACACTTTCAGAGAAAAAAATCCTACCGCCACCTTCTGGGCTTGAGTTTTATCACTTTGGTTACAATGAAGTTATGGCTGACTTTTTATGGCTGACTTACGTGCAGCAGTCTTGGAATTGTTATATGGCCAAAAACTGTCATAAAAACTGGGGCTTTAGAGTTTTAGATGAAGCCAGTATGCTGGCGCCGAAATTTAAATCCCTTTATATCTATGGGGCTACGGGTTTAAGTATACTACTTGATGATGATTATGGCGCTAAAGAGATTTTTGATCGAGGCTTAGCCGAGTACCCAGAGGATTGGGTGTTGAATTATCGCGCTGGATATCATTATTTAATTGAACTTGAAAATGATATTAGAGCTGCGCAGTTATTAAACACAGCCGGTGATCATGGCGCACCATTCTGGACTAAATCTTTGGCGGCCAAACTTTACGCTAAAAATGGGAATTTTGAAGCCAGCGAAATTCTTATTCAAAGTATGATTGTATCCACTGAAGATAGCTTCTGGAAAAAAAATCTTGAAGAGCGATTAATTGAAGTTCGAAATAAGAAAGCTAAAGCCGCCCAAGTACAGAATTTAAAATAAAAAATTATTTTAAAAAATCGACTTGACCTTATGGCCTAGATTCTCACATTTAGCATTATGGCCAAACAAGATTATTATGAAGTTTTAGGGGTAGCACGCACGGCAAGTGCGGATGAGATTAAAAAAGCATACCGGAAAATGGCTATGCTCTACCATCCTGATAAAAATCCAGACAATAAAGAGGCCGAAGACAAGTTTAAAGTGGCCGCAGAGGCTTACGAAGTTCTAGGCGATGCTCAAAAAAAAGCCAAATATGATCAGTATGGTCACGCCGCTTTTGGTGGAGGCATGGGTGGAGGTTCCCCTGGAGGATTTCAAGATGTCTCTGATATTTTTGATCACTTTGGCGATATTTTTGGGGATATTTTTGGCGGCCAGACGGCTGGTGGTGGCCGTAGACGAGCGCAAAAACAAGGTCCCAAACGAGGCGCTGACTTACGATATTTCTTAGATATATCTTTAAAAGAATCTTACACTGGTATAGCTAAGGATATTACTTTTGAAGCTGAAAAAGACTGTGGCACGTGCAGTGGCACAGGTGCCAAAAAAGGCTCAAGCCCTGAAACTTGTAATTACTGTGGTGGATCTGGGCAACTGGTGCAAAAACAAGGATTCTTTTCGTTTGCAACCACTTGTCATCACTGCGATGGCACAGGGCAAATGATTAAAAATAAATGTTCCACTTGTTCAGGTACGGGCCGAGAAACTTTTCAGCGAAAAATTGCTGTGAATGTTCCCGCTGGTATTTCAGATGGAACTCAACTTCGAGTTTCTGGCGAAGGGGATCATGGTCACAAAGGCGGCGCCATGGGTGATCTATATGCTGTAATTCGAGTTCAAGAGGACCCTCATTGCTACCGAGATGGATTGGACTTAATCTCGCAGATTGAGATCTCGTATTTGGAAGCGATTTTAGGTACTGAAAAAAATATCCAAACTTTTGATGGTGAAAAAACAATCACAATTCCTGCAGGCACGGCCCCAAGCGATATTTTGCGATTAAAAAAACTGGGATTTCCATCCTTACGATCCAATGCATCTAGAGGGGACATGAAGTTTTATGTCAAAGTTGATATTCCAAAATCCTTGGATTCTAAAGAAGAAAAGGCCTTGCGAGAAATCGCTAAAAACAAAGGTCTTGAAGTCAAAGCCAAATCCCGCTTTTTCTAAGCGCACCGCAGGTGGAAAAGCTTTAGCCGCGGTTTTAAGACGTTTTTTTAACTCATTTCGAGACGTAAACTTGACATTGTTTTTTTTGGCCACAGTTTTTATTTATTGAAATAGCCAAATTATCTTAAAGACTTATAAGGAGTTAAAAATGGGAAAAATTATCGGTATAGATTTAGGAACAACGAACTCTGTGGTTTCTGTAATGGAAGGTGGCGAGCCCAAAGTCATCGTGAACGAAGAGGGGGCTCGAACGACTCCTTCTGTTGTTGCTTTTACTAAAGACGGACAAAAACTTGTTGGCCAAGTGGCTAAAAGACAAACTGTAACTAATCCTGAAAACACTGTTTACTCGGCTAAACGATTTATCGGTCGCAGATTTGAAGAGGTTCAAGACGAGATTAAACGTTTTGCTTACAAAGTTGTTAAGAAAAACAATGACTGTGGTTTTGATATTCAAGGTAAAGTCTACTCTCCGGAAGAGATTTCGGCTGCGGTATTGGCAAAACTGAAAAAAGTGGCTGAAGATTATTTAGGACAAGAAGTTACTGAAGCTGTCGTAACTGTTCCTGCCTATTTCAACGATGCTCAAAGACAAGCCACTAAAGACGCAGGTCGTATTGCGGGACTTGATGTTAAAAGAATTATCAACGAACCAACGGCTGCCGCATTAGCCTATGGGTTAGATAAAAAGAAAGATCAAAAGATTGCCATTTACGACTTAGGAGGCGGAACTTTTGACGTCTCTATTTTGGAAGTCGGTGATAATGTGGTGGAAGTGAAATCTACCAACGGTGATACTTCACTTGGCGGTGATAACTTTGATGAAATGATCTTAGATTGGATGATTGCTGAATTTAAAAAAGATCAGGGTGTGGATTTATCCAATGATAAGATGGCTTTGCAGCGCTTAAAAGAAGAGGCTGAAAAAACCAAAGTTGAACTGAGCTCTGTGACTGAACGAGACATTAATCTTCCTTACATCACTGTTGGGGCTTCTGGACCTGTGCATTTACAATTAAAATTAACCCGTGCAAAATTTGACCAGTTAACCGAAGAGCTTGTGCAAAGAACTTTAAAACCTTGCAAAATCGCTTTAGAGGATTCTGGCTATTCCAAATCAGAAATTGATGAAGTGGTTTTGGTGGGTGGATCAACTCGAATTCCAGCGGTACAAAAAGCTGTAAAAGATTTTTTTGGCAAAGAGCCTAATCGTTCCGTAAACCCTGATGAAGTGGTCGCCCTAGGAGCAAGTATTCAAGGGGGTGTTTTAGCTGGTGAAGTTAAAGACGTTTTACTGTTGGATGTGACTCCTTTATCCCTGGGCCTTGAAACTTTAGGTGGTGTATTTACCCGTTTGATTGACAAAAATACAACGATTCCAACTAAAAAGTCGCAAGTGTTTTCAACAGCGGCAGACAATCAACCCGCCGTAGATATTCATGTCCTTCAAGGGGAACGTGAAATGGCGGTTGACAACAAATCTTTAGGTCGCTTTGAGCTTACTGGTATACCAGCGGCGCGAAGAGGAGAGCCTCAGATCGAAGTCAGCTTTGATATTGATGCCAACGGGATTTTAAATGTGACCGCCAAAGATAAGGGCACAGGTAAAGAACAAGCGATTAAAATCACAGCGAAATCTGGTTTAACTGAGGCTGAAATTAAACGAATGGTGCAAGAGGCTGAACAAAATGCTGATGCTGATAAACACAAACGTGAACTTGTGACGGCAAGAAACAACTTAGACAATATGATTTATCAGAATGAAAAATTAATCAAAGACAGCAAAGACAAAATCAAGGCTGAAGACTTACAAGATTTAGAAGCTGCTATGAAAGAGTCTAAAGACGTTTTGGCCTCTAGTGCTGATAGTTTAGATAAGATCAACACAGCCCAAGAGAAACTAAATGCTATAGCCCAAAAAGTGGGTGCAGCTATGTATGAAGCCCAAAAAGTAGAAGGTGATGCGGCAGCAGCGGCTGGGGCCAATTCCAAACAGACTGGTAAAGCCGGTAAATCTAGTGATGATGGTGATGTCATTGATGCTGACTTTAAAGATGTGAATTAAGGAATTTTTCAATTCCCAGGCACTAAGGGAATTAATATTTAAGGCTACAAGCTACTTAAAAAACTTCATTTATCAACCCAATGTTTTTTAAACATTGGGTTTTTTTGTGCGCATAGCTTTGACGACCTGAAATTGCGACATAAAAATATAAACCTTAAGGCCAATTAAAGCGAAGGTTTGGAATATGACAGTTTGGTTAGTTAAACTATTTATAGTCATGCTAAGTTTTACCTCTGGTGCTTTTGGCAAAAATAATTTCCATAATCCTTACTTACAAGGCTACCCAAGCATGAGTTATGTGTATGAAGCCTGTGAGGAGATTGGTGGCTTACAAAGTATAAAAACAAAGAAAAATCATTTTTTGAAACAAAGCGATGATTTTACTTATTACTACCGCCAGCTTGCGGGAATAAAGCCGCAAACAGCCCAGCATAATGTGAACCAAGAACAATCATCCCTGTCAAAATCAAAACCGATTGATGCGAATATGTCGCAAACAACTATTGTTTATTTACCTGGGGGGCCTGGTCAAGGTTCTATTCTTGAATCTGAGTACTCCGAACTCATACCGAAAAAGTATCAACAGATTTATATCGATCCTAGAGGCACAGGCTGTAATTTTTTTGGCAGAGGTGATTTTGAATTAGCGACAATAAATTCTGTGCAAACGGCGATAGATATTTTAGAAGTCATAAAAGCCGCAAAACTTACAAATTATATTGTCTATGGGCAATCCTACGGCACCCTTTTAGGAACAATTTTGGTGGATTTAATTGAGCAAGATTCTTCCATGCAACCGCCTAAAGCCCTTTTATTGGAAGGAACCTTAACAACTCACTACTTGCAAGCCTCAAAATACAGTCATGATCATGTGGATATCGTAAATCAGTTGTTAAGACTAAATCCAAAAATCCAAAAATTGTTTATGGACCCAAGTCATACTTTTTTAGGTAAGTCTAATAACCTTTGGGCCTCTTACCTTATGTCCGTTCCAAGATACGGCACCAATCAGGACACCCATTTTGTTATTCAAACACCGTGGCAAATGTTAAGTCGGGTGGCAGATGTTCTAGATTCAGGGTTAGCTTTAAGTGAAGAAGACCTTGAATTTTTTGAAAATGCTATGAATTCTGAAGATAACTTTGTAAGTCCTATTGATCCTAAAGATGACTTGGAAAGTTATATGGATTTAAGGGAAGGGTTTTTAAAACGAGCCATTATATGTCAAGAGATAGCTCTGGAAATTCCATGGTTGTATTATGGCTTTGGGATGCAAAATGGTTTGGTAACTTTGGATAATAAACCAGCCATTGCAAACTCTTGTGCCCCCTATGTGATGAATAATCCCTTTGATGCCAAAAATTTTCCTTTTGTGACACCAACAGTTTATATTCAAGGGACATTGGATGCACCGACGCCATGGGAACAAGCTAGACACCACTATGAGCAGAGCTTAAGTGTTAAAAAAGTTTTTATCAGTGTGGTGGATGGGGGACACTCCCCCTCGTATTTTGAGCTCGCTGGATGTTTTGAAGATATGTTTAATGTAATTGATAAAGACCCCAACCTGAACTTTGGTAGGATTTTAGACTCCAAGGGTCACTGTTTAAAACACAGACCTTCTTTGAACCGAAGGCCGCCGCAAGAACAAGGACTATAACTTTGAGTATGATGCAGATTAGCCACTTCATAAAAGCATTTATAAAAAACCCCATAGGGGTATCAACAATATTTCCGGCTTCTCACGCTTTGGCAGAGGCTATGGCCTTGGGTTCAGAGATTAAAACCCGACACCAAGTGGTTGAGATTGGTGTGGGCACCGGGGCGTTAACGGCGGCTATGCTCAAAGTCATGGGCCCTCAGCACACCTACACTGGTTTTGAAATCGATAAATCCTTTTATAATTACCTGCAACAGACCTTTATCAAAGACTATCACATGCAAGTAACGCAACTTAAGAGCTTTGAGTTTCGAACCGAGTCCGCGGAACTGATCTCGAAGTATTTTGAAACGGCGTCAGTAGATGTTGTTGTTTCAAGTTTACCTTGGTCTATTTTTGAAGCTGACGTTCAGAATTTGATCTTAAATGAAATTCATCAAATTATGAAACCTGGCGGAGTTTTTTCTTTTTACAATTATATGACATCCAGTCAGTTTAAGGCCTTTAAGAACTTTAAAAGTGAAATCGAAAATAGATTTACAACCCTTGAGCCTACGGCCACAGTTTGGGCGAGCTTTCCACCAGCTACAGTTTGGGTCGCAAAAAAATGAAGCCTAAATGTTCAAAATCTTAAGTTTTATTGACTGACGTACTTTAGTCCAAATTTAAGGTTTAAACTTTTAAATCTTAAGTTGTTAGTTAAAATAATAATATGGAAAAACAAAATATAGAGTTAGTGAATCAGATTTTAAACGAAGTTGGTCAGTATATTGTTGGGACCGTTGGCCAATATTCTTTAGAATGGGATTATGCCTGCTTTGTCAGTTTTAGTTCCCCTGATCATCCTCATGGTGAATTTCATTTGTTTCACAAAAAAAATCCAATAAGTTTTAAATCATCGCAATTGGTTTATATTCTTTTTGAGTTATTTGAAGACTATAAAAAAGCCATTAATGTCTATGACAAAGACTGTTCCGTTAAATATGCAATTAGAAATGCGGATTTAAAAGTGGATATTAAACTGGATCACATCAATAAAAATGTTTGGAGCAGTGACAAAAGTCCTGACGTGCAAAACCCCTTTAACTTTTTAGTGGGCGACATTTTCGAAGCCAATTAAAATCATGATATAAAATTACCTTGCATTTTTATATCATGATTTTTGTAATTTACTTTAAAGGTGGGTTTTTAGAAAAGTAAACCCAGGGTACAATCAGCATACCAAAGTTTTTAGCCCCATGTTTGGTTCTGACTGAATGGTGAACGTGGTGAGCCCGTTTAACACCGTTGATATAAAAGCCTTTATTTAAACCTTTAATATTTAGTCTACGATGAATAATGATCTCGTGAACAAAAAAATAGGCGATTCCATAGGCCATAATGCCAAAGCCAAAAGCCCCTAAAGTTGGAATTTTATAAATGGCCGAAAATAAAATAGAGAAAAAACTAGGCACAGCAAAAAAAATGGCAAAAGCGTCGTTCAGTTGCCACCATTTAGTTTTGTTAATCACATGATGATCTTCGTGCAACCACCAAAGAAATCCGTGCATAACATACTTATGTAAAGCCCATGCAGCGAGTTCCATAGCTAAAAACGTTGAAGTAAATACTAAAAAACAAAATAAATTTAGTTCTGTCATTTAAAAATCACCACTCGACTTTTTATAAAAGCTAAAACTTCATTTACAGTATTGCGCATGACAAGGAATAAGAGAAGACCTTGAACGACCATGAGATTCGTGATCAAAAAGAACACCATCTCTTCAAGGGGTAAATCGCCTAAGCCATAACCTAAAGTGTGTTTTTCAGAGATATCCCAAATTCCGTCTTGAAGAGCAAAAAGATCAGCGCGCCAAAGATAAAGCGTTGGGGTTAAGCTGGAAAGTAAAAAAATCTTTAAATTCGCTAAAATATGTTGTCCACCAATTGCAAATTGCAAAAGAACAATAGGGGTTGCCCAGGCTAAAATTAAACCCATATAAAATGATCTTTCATAAAAAAGGGCTTGAACCCCATAGATAAGAACCCCAAGAATAAGAAGAAGGCCAAAAAATTTCATCAGTTTAAGAATTTTATTTTTAGGATCGGCGGGTTTAAGCTTTAAAGTATGGTTTAGAATTAAAAAAGTCCAAAGTCCTGTCATAATAGGTTGAACCAAAAAAAAAGTATACTCTTCGATAGGGACATAGCCAATGGTGAACAAAATTCGATCAGGGCCATACCACCAAACTTTCTGCGCCAACAGATAATTATCCCATGGGGTCGTGTAAACAAAAGCTAACCCACATAAGACAAGAATTCCTTTTAAAAAATATTTTTTATCTGGATGAGGATAAAAATAAGTGTAGGTCCCAAGAACTGTTATGGGAATGCCAATGAATAAAAGCAGAAAGTTTAGATATGTCATAGGGGTATATTATAACTTACCTGTTTGTAGTGTCATGATTGGAAGCGGTGTAATTCACTTCGGGAAGGCCTTCTAAGAACTTATGCAGTTTGAAATTATGAACTCCAGGACGCCAAAATCGGGGTAGGAGTATTTTGCATAAGGCTTTTAGACTTACCATAATTTTTTCAATTCGGTTTAAGTACATGCGGCCTTGTAAAACCTCAAATTGGTTTCTGCGGATCTTGTGACCAATGGCGCGGTAGATCTCTGAAGCGAATAAAATAGCAATGCGAGGTCTAAGTGGTATATAGGCAAGCCCGGTAAAAGAACTTTGATAATAAATATCGGCTAGATCTAAATGCTGCTCAAGAAGATCTTTAAGCGCTTTAGGTGAGGGACCTTGGATTTTAAGTTCGGTAATATTTAAATTTACGTCTTTTAGGCTTTGTGCCGGAAGATAGGTTCGATTGTTTTGTGCATCTTCTAAAACATCACGGCAGATATTTGTAATCTGCATTCCAATTCCCAAATCAATAGCAAAAGCGTAAGCTTGTTTTTGACGAACCCTAAGTAAAGGGCACATCATCAGCCCAACAACTCCGGCCACGTGATAGCAGTAGCATAAAAAATCTTGAGGTGTTTGAACTCTTTTTTCCAAGACATCGTACAGAGCCCCATCGACAAGAATATTTAAGTACGATTTTTTAATATCAAAACTAATAAGTTTTTGGATAAGATCCTGCACCGAAATTTCAGGCACTTCATCGTTTGGCCTTAGATCTGGCTTTAGGTCGATAAGATCTTCTTTAAAAGGCTTTGTGTCGTCATTTTCCCCAGAACTTATGCTTAGAAGTTCTTTAAGTTCGTTAAGGTCTTGTAAGGCTTTAGCCGGAGCTTGTTCATCCGCCGTGTCGTCAACAAATCGACAAAATGCATATAAAAAACTGACTCGAAAAAAAACCTTTGGACTGAAAACTTGTGAGGCAAAGTGAAAAGACTTGCCATATTTAGCCATCATAGTTGCAGGGTTTGGTATGTTATGATCCATAATTAGATTTAGGACAGGGGCACAACATGATCAATCACTTTAGCTGAATTAAGCACACCAGGAACACCAGCCCCTGGGTGAGTGTTAGCACCTACAAAATATAATCCTTCAATATCTTTGCACCGATTGTGAAATCTAAAATAAGCTGATTGGGTAAAGCTAGGCTCAATTCCAAAAGCTGCCCCATGTTCGCTTTGCAGATCGTATTCAAAATATTTGGGTGTGACAGTCAAGTCCACAGCCAAATTAGTTTTTAGCTCTGGTAAAAGCTTAGCTTCCAAAAAGTCATAGATCTTATTTTTGTAGACCTCTTCGTTTATACTCCAATCCACTTTTCCTAATGAGTTAGGTACAGGGGACAGAACATAAAAACACTCGTTATTTTCTGGGGCTAAAGATTTATCAGTACGAGTTGGGGCATGAAGATAAAGACTAAAATCATCGGCCAAGATTTTTTTACTAAAAATATCATTGAGTAAACCTTTATATCTAGGACCAAGAACTATCGTGTGATGAGCTAAACTTTCGTAGGTTTTTTTAGTACCGAAGTAAGCCACAAATAAACTCATAGAATGGGTTTTTGCACTAAGCTTACGATTGGACATAGAAGGGCGACTGATGGGATCAATCATATCGCGGTACACACGAATAGGATCGGCGTTACTTACAATCACATCAGCATGATAAACTTCACCTGTTGTTGTCACTACAGTTTTCACCGCTTTGTTGTGAACTTCAATGCGGCTGACACTTTGATTGGTTTTTAAAATAGCTCCTTTCTTAGTTAACAGTTTCACAAAAGCCTGCACTAGAGCGGTTGTGCCCCCTTGGACAAAATGCACACCCCATTTCCGTTCTAACCAATGAATTAAAAGATAAATAGAAGTTATTTTAAAAGGATTTCCTCCCACTAAAAGAGGTTCAAAGCTAAAGGCCTGACGTAGCCGTTCATCTTTAATGTATTTAGAAACCAAAGCATAAACGCTTTTATAATTTTGTAAGCGTATCATGTCTGGGGCTACACGAAACATAGACGCTAAAGTATCAAAGGGTTGATCCGCCAGTTTAGTATAGCCAACATCAAAGATACGCTCGGCGTGGGCTGCAAGTTTCTTATAACCATCTACATCTTTGGGACTTAAGTTTCTGACATTAGCAATAATGCGCTCTTCTTCCCCGACATAATCAAACACCGAACCATCGTGAAACATAATTCGATAAAAAGGATCTATAGGTAAAAGTTTATAATAATCATCGGGATTTTCATCCAAAGAAGTGAAAAGCTCGCTGATCAAATGAGGAGCTGTAATTACCGTAGGACCCGCATCAAAGGTAAAGCCTTCCGTTTTAAAGACGCCAGCGCGGCCCCCGAATTGATCTCTAGCTTCAAGAACGGTCACTTGATAACCTTTTTTGACAAGGTGAACAGCACTGGCAAGACCACCAAAACCTGAACCAATAACAATAGCTTTTTTCATAAATATTCCTTATTTAAGTTGATGTCTTGGGATTGATTTCTGTGCGCATCCAACGATCCATAAAACAAAAGTATAGACCATAATTGCCTTTGTACATTTTGTGGTGCAGACCGTGGTGGGTTCCAGAAATAAAATGCCGCTCAGTAAATCGAAAAGGTAAAATTTCAAAACCTAAGTGATTGATAATGGCCGTAAGGGTCATGAAAGTTAGATAGGCAATCAAAATGACAGGATGTATGGGAACAATTAACACCATAAGGGGTAAAAATAGGGCGTGGATTAAACACTCGTAAGGATGAAAAGCAAAAGAGGCCCAAGGTGATGTTGGATTTGAGAAGTGATGCACACTATGAAGCTTTTTAAAAACTTTTGGTGTGTGCATCCAAACATGGGTGAAATAAAAATAGATCTCATGAACTAAGGCATAGATTAAAAAACTTAAGGGTAAGTAAATATAAGAATATGTGTCAAATTTTAAATAAATTTGTGTTAAATTTAAATCCCAAAAAAGCCCTACAAGATAGCCACTAAGACTAAAAAAAAGCGTTGATAAAAGTGAGTACTTGATTTCGAAACGAATCTGCTTAGGTTTAAGTTTTACCGTCGAAGAGATTTTTTTATGCCTTAAAAAATGAAAAGGTAAAACCAGCAAAAAATATCTAAAAATAATAAAGCTGCTTAAAACCAAATTCGCTAAAATAAAACCTTTGATACTTAAAAGATTTAAGCCTTCAGGGATATAAGAGGTGTAAATCTCGAAATGTTGCAGTGACATGACTTATGACATCCTAGCTTTAAAATCCTTACTGACACCAATATAACTTAAGCCGATAAAAAATAGACCATAAAGACCTAAACCTAAAAGATATTCAGTTTCAATCCTTTGTCCTGCAACAATAGACCATAAGACTTCACCGTATTGACGGGTAGGTAAAAATTCAGAGATGGTCTTAAGACTTTCAGGTAATAAGGCGGGTGGTTTCCAAAGTCCGCCGGCAAAAGTCAGAGGCAGATAAATAAGGTTGCCAATGGGAAGAGCCGATTTCTCTTCTGAGAAATATCCTAAACAAAGTCCCATGAAACAAAAAACTAGCCCCAAACTTAAGTGCGCCAATGTAAAGTACAACCACTGTAGAGCCGTCATTTTTGCAGCTGTGAATATTAAGGCTAAGATAACGATTACTAAAATAGCAAAGATAGAAAAAATATAGCTGGATAAAAAGCGGGCGAACATTAATTGGGCCGAGTTTAAAGGCAAAGTCCTTAAATAGTGGTACCAAGATTTGGAGCGCTCTTGGGCAATACCTACCCCAAATTGTAAAAATAAAACGCCAAAATTGGCAAAGCCCGTGAACGAAGCCATTAAAAAGTTAGAGGACTCTTGGTTGGTAGATTCGGGAATCGCAAAGATCACATAAAATAGGGCTGGAAAAGCAAGGGTTGAAACAATATAAGCGGGCTGGCGTAAAAGTTCTAAAATCATCCAACAGGCATGTGTAAAAATGAGTCGCATTTAAACTTGACTCCACAATTTTAAAAACACTTCATCTAATGATGTCTGTTCGATACTTAAATTGTGAAACTGGATTTTCTTTTCAACCAATTCACGAACAATAGCATCACTGTCGTAACCATAAACTCGGAAGTCATTAATTTTAGAGTTCTGATGTTTTAGCTCAATTTTAGAAGATGTTTCCAAAAACACCTCATTGGCCAAAGAGGAAAAATTTACGGTCATGGACCCAAAAGTTTTTTTAATCTTTTGCACATCACCATCGGCAATCACTTGCCCCTTGTTCAGAACAATCACCCGGTTGGCTAGCTTTTCAACTTCATCCATTTCGTGAGATGAGAATAAAAACCCCTGGTTTTCTTTAAGCATATGCTCGGCCAGAATTTTATGGATCTCACTTTTGGCCACTAAATCAACGTTGGCGGTTGGTTCATCTAAAATAAGTAAAGGTCTTTGACCAATCAGCGCAAGGGCTAAACCTAGTTTTCGCTCTTCGCCGCCACTTAAGCCCGAGCAGTAACGGTTTAAAAGTGGTGTTAGCTCTAAGCGCTCAAAAATTAAAGGCTCAAGTTTAGAATTGAAATGAATTTCAACAACTTTTATAATCTCTTTGACTTTTAAATAGGATGGAAACTTTAAAGTCTGTGGTAGGTAAGCCAGTTTATGGGCCGTTTTAGGGTCAGTGGCTTTAGCTCCAAAAACAAGAACTTCCCCTTCAGTTTGTTTTCTAAGTCCGGTTGCTAAATTAATTAAAGTGGATTTGCCGGCCCCATTACAACCAAGTAGTGCAACTTTTTCACCTGGATGTATTTGCAAATTGATCGACTTTAAAGCGATGTTATTAGGCCCGTAATTTTTTTTGACATTTTTGAAGCTTAGGACGGCTGTGCTCATCGCTCAGAAGGTCTTTGGTTTTGATAGATAGTTTGGATGGGTTGTAAGATGTGTTCTATAAATTTCATGATCTGATCATACAAGTTTGGATTAAAATCCACTTGATGATTGGTCAGCAAAAAATTTTTTAAATCATTGATCTTGGTATTTAAAAAATCAATACACTGATTGAGAGTCCCTTTTTCTAACAATAGAGCTTTAATGCTTTCAATATCTTCGGCGGTGGTTTCTTTACGGGGTTTGATAAGTACGGAATGGATATAGGGCTTGTCGGCAGGGTGAGAGTCAAAATGGATGGCAATCAGTGCGCTGTATTTACCCTCTTGAATATCAGCACCTTGAAGGCCTCGTTTTTTATCCCCAAAAAGATCTAAGAGATCATCTTGGATCTGGAAAATAACACCTAAATCTTTAAACACAGAGGCTAAAAAATGGCGTTCAAATTCACCCGTAGAAGCCAAGTAGGCCACACCTATGGCAAGGCTGGAAAACAGCGCGCCGGTTTTTCCTTGCACACATTCTAGATATTCATCCGTTAAAGATTCCGAGTAAAATTTAGTTTTTAAATCTAAAATTTTTTCGTTAGAAGATCGGTGATTCATTTCAAATTCACTAGCTTGGCCTTGTACAAGATCAAGGGCTGTTTTTGAATGTAAACTTGTTAGCCTTGAGGATAAGGATTCAAGGGGCCGGTAAGACAACATTAGTAAAAAGTCACCTAAGTTAATAGCTTGAGCTTGGCCAAACTTAGCCCATATGGTTTTTTGATCCCGGCGAATTTCATCACCGTCTTGAAGATCATCATGTATCAGGCTGGCTTCATGAAGAAGTTCACAGGCCATAGCCCATTTAAGAAGTTGAGGTTTTGAAACATTATAAAGCAGGCCAAGATTATAAATAATTCGTGACCTAATCATTTTTCCAGGCTGAGCAAAATGATATAGCCCCATATCAAGAAGGGATTTGCGGCAGTTTTCGTTGATCAATTCAACCATAGAAAAATAAACGTCGGAAAGAAAAAGAGCTTCTCCCTCTTCAAAATCTTTTGCTAAAGCAGGTTTGGTAAATATGTTCAACAAAACAAAATATCCTTAGTTTATTTTCATCACCAGTTTAAAATATTTTATGAAATGCAAGCAAGTTTTAGTTTTAAGCCGAGATCTTTAAATTACATTTTATAACGTGCGGCTATACTGAAATAAGTGATGGATTCTTCGATGTCAAAACCTGCTTCCCCAAAAAAGGTCAAGTTTTCATAGGCTTCAAAATCTAATTCAACCCCAAAAGAAAGCTGGGCAAAAAAATCAAATTTATCACCTGTTGTGCTTGACAATATTTGTCGTCCACCAAGTGGAATAGCTGCATAGGGTATCATAGCACCGTACTCCCACTTAAAGCTTTTACTGATAAGTGGAGCTACTCTAAAGGTTAAAAAATCAAAATCATTGTCACTTATCCAATCCACATCCAAAATAGCACCTAGTGCGGGCTGATTCTGCAAATCAGGCACGGGAATCCATTTGGCGGCAAAGCCAAAATTTATATCGGTGGCGCCTGTTCCAAATTTAAAACGGTAATCTAAAGACTGTGAATTGGTTGGTAGATCAATAAACAGTAAAATATTACCACCTGAAGGCTCGTCGGTTAGGATTTGCAGTTCAGAGCCTAGTTTGTAGGACCCCTTTTCTGTAATAGAACCCGTGTTGATAATTGAATTATAAGCTAAGGAATAATTTAAATTTAAAAATGATGAAGCTACTAAAAGAGCTAATGCGGAATGAAGTTTAAATTTTGTCATAGTTGGCCTCGCAGATTGTGAATGATTTTACTAACAGGCTTAAAAGAGTATCGTAGTTTTAATCAGACTCAAAGATGTTTAAGAATGGCATTGAGCGAAAAAACAGGAATTAGAGCTACTCGATGAAAGCTTGGTGTTGTTAAGCTTAATGGATAGCGTTTATCACAACCAAGGAGTGGTGGTTTGGGGCCTCTAAGCACTAAAGAGATTGAAACTAAAATTGTAAGTCTTATGGGTTGGAGTTATTCAGCTCAAAAAAAATGCATAATGAAGGAGTTCACTTTTAAAGATTTCGTTCAGACCTTTGCCTTTATGACCCAAGTGGCTTTGTATGCTGAGAAGAAAAATCATCATCCCGAATGGAAAAATATCTACAACAAACTTTGGATTGAACTGGCCACTCATGATGAGGGTGGTGTTACTGCAAAAGATTTAGACCTCGCCGCATATATTAATGAAAAAGCTTGGGAGATTCGATGAAGCTAAAAACTTTAAAAATAAATTTAATTTTAAAGTTTGGGTTTTTGTTGGTTTGGAGTTGGTGTTCTTGGGCAGAAGCTAAAATTGTCTTTCCTACGTCTCAAAATCTTGAATCCAGGCAAAATTTGAAAGTGGCCACATGGAACATTCGTCAGGCCTCAATGAGTAAAATGCAAAACCTTGTTGTAAGAAATGGTACACCAGTTAAGATTTTAGATTTTTTAGGAGATTGGTATTCTGATCGTGGAATTGATATTTTAGCCATTCAAGAATTTCAAGAAAGAACCGACTTAACATCGGGGCTGGTTGAAAGCCCGATGCATTCGTTGCTTTCCCGAATGCCAGCTGGTGTAGAAGTAATTAAAGGTCAACCCATTCGGGAGCCCACACTTCGAGGTCTTGCCAGTCAGTGGGAAGACTACTGTCCCATTTTTTTTAATGCTAGAAAATTAATTTGCACTGCAGCTTCTGACAGTGCATTTAAAATTGGTTATGATTATGCCCTAGGTCCTCAAAGTGAGCTGATATATTCTGTGCAAACGCCGCGCTTCATAAATTGGGCGTACTGTGAAGCTAAAGATGCAAGTTTTGATTTTGTAGTGAGCTGTGTCCATATCAATTATAAGACAGCAGAGCCACAGATATTAGGGGTTCCAGAGCTTATACACCAAATCCAAACTGAAGCTATAGATGTGCCTTATCGGTTAAGATTAAGAAATCAAGATTATATTTTTGCCGGGGATTTTAATTTGGATCGAAGATCGGCTAAAGTCTTTGACTCTTGGGGTACCGAAGCCAGCCGTATTGATAAGTCTTTACCTGTATTTCCACCCAAGTCACGATGGGAAAAAAAAGCTTTCACCAAGCTTAAAGACATTTACACCTTCTCTGAGGCTAGACTTCGATCGAAAGACATTTATGATGATGTGACACACACTGAGTCTATGAATGAAAGTTTAGTTCACAAATTTGTTGATCCATTAATTGATGAGTATTTTATCAACCCAAATACCAATCGAGTGGACATGCGGTCTTTGTTGCGATTAAGTGATCATTTGCCGGTAATTGCAACTTATGATCTTACGACTGACTCTGATTAATAATTTTCATTTACATTGTGTCTTGGTTAATAAGTTTGTCTTGTGTTAATGTACAATCATGAAAATATTATTATCCGGTGGAACAGGTCTAATTGGTCGAGAGCTAGGAAAAGCCTTAGTAAAAAATGGGCATGAACTTTTTGTCCTAACTCGTAATCCAAAAAAATCTTTAGCCAACACGCCTTATCCTCATAAGCCTATATTTTGGGACGGCGAAAAGACCATCCTTGAATCCACTGTTTTTGAAGGTATTCAAGGTGTTATCCATCTTGCCGGTTTAGGTATTGCGGAGAAGCGATGGTCCCCATCCTTCAAAGCTCGACTGGAAGACAGTCGAATTATAGCCACTCAGAATCTGCTTAAAAATGCTCCTCAAAATTTACAATTTTTTGTAGGGGCTTCAGCCATTGGGTTTTACCCTGAAAGCAATTCACCTATGGATGAAACAACCAATGTGGCTGATAATTTTTTTGGCCAGTTGTGCCACCGTTGGGAGCAGTCCGCGTATGAAATGTTACAGGGCTCATCCACGCGAATAACTCATGTGCGCACAGGTGTCGTGTTAGCTCCTGAAGGTGGCGCTTTAGCTCAGATGTTACCACCCTTAAAGACAGGACTTGCGGGGCCGCTAGCGGGCGGTAAACAGTTGATGAGCTGGATTGATATCGAAGATATAGTAGGAATATTTCTTTATGCGGTTGAAGAGACAAAGGTTGTAGGGCCGGTTAATGGTGTGGCCCCTCATCCGGTGACTAATAAAAAAATGACGCAAATCATTGGTCAAAGAATTAAGCGACCTGTTTTTGCTCCAGTACCTAAATTTTCTTTAAGAATTGTACTTGGCGAAGTCGCAAAATATCTAGTGATGTCGCAAAACATTTCAGCACAGAAAATTTTAAGCTTGGGCTATAAATTTAAATATCCATTGCTAGAAACAAGTTTAGAAAAAAATATCCCAAAGCTTAAGCTGTCTGAAACAAGGTTCACTTCAGAGCAGTTTGTTAATGAACCCCTAGATAAAGTATTTAGTTTTTTTTCAAATGCGGATAATCTTGAACAAATTACTCCGCCTGCCTTTGGTTTTAAAGTCATTTCAAAATCCACCCCAACCATGGCTGTGGGAACACTGATTAATTATAAATTATGGCTGGATGGAATCATTCCTATGAGGTGGCAAACCTTAATCACTGTCTGGGAGCCGCCTTATAAGTTTGCCGATTTACAAAAAAAAGGTCCTTATAAAAAGTGGCATCATACCCATACCTTCGAGCCTTTGGGCTCAGGCGTATTGATGCGAGATCAAGTGGATTATAGTCTTCCATTGGGGCTAGTTGGCTTATGGGTTGCTGGTTGGAAAGTGCGTCGTGATATTCACAAGATTTTTAATTATCGCACAAAAGTTCTTGAGCAACTTTTCAAATCATAAAGCAAAAGGTCGTCATTGATGTTAGAAAAAAAATGTTTAAGTTCACAATTTGAGTTAGCTCACGCCGTGGGTAACTTTATGAAGTACTGGGGTTTTAAATCTATTCATGGGCGGATTTGGTGTTTGTTGTATTTATCTTCCGTCCCGCGTGATGCTCAGTACTTCATAGACAACTTAAAAGTCAGTAAAGGCTTAGTGAGCTTGGCCATAAAAGACTTATTAAAACATAAAGTGATTGCAAAAGTTGAGTTAGATCCGCCCTCAGTGTTTCAACATTATCAGGCCAGTCCCAAAGTTTTAGACGTTATTTTGGATGTTTTAAAAAATCGCGAACTGCTTATGCTTGAAAATGTTAAAGCTTTAACCGAAAAACTTCAAGACTGCGACGCTCAAGCCTTACAGAATCTAGAGATCAACCAAGAACGATTAATGCAATTAAAGGACATGACCTGTTTAGCTCATTATACTTTGGCCAGCGTCTTCGAAGACGATTTTGAAACCACATACGGATTGGATATTATAAATAAATAATTTATATAGTAATTGATTGTCCTAGGTTTAAAATGTTTTTTTAAATTTCTAAACTTCAATTTTTTGGTCTAATGATGATCAAATGCTTGCAATAAAACAATTGCTTTTAAAAGGCGATGTGGGTCCTGTTTGAAGAGCTTTATGATTCATTTTGGATAGAGCAAGTGATTCTTTAAAATTTATTTATATATAATCTTAAATAGTAAATATTTTTTTAGTAAATCGTAAATGATTAAGAATTTCATAGAACAACACCGATTTATATCTAACAAAATTATTTAAGGGGTTCTTTAATTGAATTTTATTCTTGGTAATTTAAATATAGTTATATTACCAATTTGACTTTATCTTTTTTGAAATTCAGAATTTAATAAATATCGTTCAAAAAACAGGGTTTTTGCTGGTTAAATCAGACTGTCTGCCGAGTGGTTTTTTTAGATAGGAGTCTAGATGGAAAAAGAGCATTCAATACAGCTAGTAATAATTATAATTTCAATGGTTCTGATCATTTTTGGACCTCTTTTTTTTAAACTAGAGAAAAGAAAAAATTATTTCAGAGTTTTAATTATTGTTTTTGCTCTAGCATCAATCATTTATCGTAACTACGACAAATTTTAAATATTAAGGACAATTAGCGCAAAACCACTACAGAACAGGTTGTTTAATGAATGAAATCATCACCCAAACATCCAAAGACTTAGAAAAGTCAGATTCTAGAATTCAAAAAATAGAGTCTAATAATAAATCAGCTGAACTTGTAGCCAATGAATCAAGACTTATTCAAAACTGGCTTTTCTCAAAACCTGAATCCACTCGTATATCTTATCAAACAGACATCAAGCAATTCTTTGAATTTTATATCGTATGAAATCTTTATTTCGTGGTGAGCTTGAATGGTGGAATATTATTAAACAAATATATTCAAAAAGACATACCTCAACCCATATTGCTCATGATCTACCAAAAACAGATAAAATGGCGGTATTTGAAAAAGTTATTTTTTATTTTATACAGTTATATACAAATCATATATCGGTTAATTTTAATTTAGAAATATATTTTTTCTCGAGAAAAAATAAATATATTTACTTGTCGTCGAAGGCTGCTGCAGCTGATGATAGAATGTTTTTAATAAGCGTAGATAACTTATTTGCTGGTGGATGGAAAATTATAGAAGAGTAACGCTACCTTTTTGATTAATCATTTGCGTAACATAACAAACATTATAAAAGACCTAGTTATATTTTTTACTAGTTGTGGTTCACAGTTGTAGCTCCATTACTAAGAATTACTGTTCGTGCGTTAAGCCCAACACTTGAAGGTCCCTGATTGTTGAATTTCAAAGAAACCGTCTTATTTCCTTCCCAGTTTGTTATTTCAGAAAGCATTACCAAGATATTATCAACTGCCTGAGTGGTTAGCCCAATATTGGGGTGTATCAATAGATATCTGTAGTTTAAGTTTGTACGATTCCAATTGGTATTGCTTGCAGTAATATTTATACCCGCACTCAAACTCAAATAAGTAATGTCCTTAGGAAGTTCAGTGAAATCACCTGTGACAGTGTTGGTGCCAGCAAGGTCGAGGCGCTCGAGATTTGGAAGTAAATCGGAGATCAAGCCTGTAACGGTGTTGTTAAAGCCAATTAAACTGAGAGTCTTCAGAGTTCGTGGCAAATCAATAACGTTTCCAGATATACTGATATTGTTCAATAAACTAAGCCTAACTAGTTCTTGTGGTAGATCAGAAATAGTTCCAACTAGTGATCCGTCATAAAGCACTAAAGTTGTAAGTCCAGCAGGTAATAGAGAAACCGTAACATTGGTTTGCCCTTAACCAATAACTTCAAATTCTTTTAAAGTTGATGGTAATGAATTAATACTCCCTGAGGCGTTGGTTAGATTCAGTCGAAATTTTTCTAGATTTGTCGGCAAACTTAGAAAATTACCAGTAATTGAGGGGGTTCCGCTTAAATCTATTGATCGTAAACTTTGAGGAAACCCACTGATGTTGCCGGTAATAGTCGTTGATTGAAAATGAATGACTTCTAGATTTGATGGAAGCTCGCTAATAGTGCCTGTTATGTTGTTGTTCCTGTCGATCTCCAGGACCCTTAGTTGCGCAGGTAAATTTGCAATAGATCCAACTAAAGACCCATCTCCACCTAAGGAAAAAACGGATACGTTTGCGCTAAGGTCGTTGGTGCTACCAGAGATAGTGTTCACCCCTTTAATTGTAAACTCTGTAATAGACGAGGGTATTTGTGAGATGAGTCCGCTGATTGTATTTTGCCCTAAGATTTCAATAGAATTAACTGATGTAGGTAAGCTTGAAATGCCGCCTGCGATATTATTCTGACCTAATACTCGGAGTATCTTTAAGCCAGCGGGAAGAGAATTTACATTGCCACTTAAATTACTATTGCCACTTAAATCCAGATTTTCAAGACCAGTAGGTAGAGTAGAGATATTACCAGAAAGGGTGTTTTCACCAGATATTTCAATAAATTTTGAACCACTGGGAAGTCCACTAAGCGTTCCGCTAATTTCAGAGTCCCAAGCGACCGAAATAGAAATTTCGCCAGAAAACGGAGTTAAAAAAGTATGGTCATATCGTAGGGAGTCTGAAGATGAAAATGTCTCAATAGGGCTTAAATCGCCCCAATTCACTTTCCAAGATTTTCCATTTGAAGTCTTTATTCCCAGATCAAGGCTGGTGGCGCCTTGAACATAAAAAACAAGATTGATGTCCGGCGCTGGTAAGATATTGTAATTAAAATTCACAGCGGTTGTCGAGCTTACATTTCCAACCGTATCGGTAACTGCATTTGCGGATACGCTTAATGTTAAAATTCCAGAATCTTGGACCATACTATGTTGGATAACGCATGGGTTTGATAGACAATTGATAGCGTCGCTAATTGCTCCGGTAAGGGTCACGGTGTAATCAAATGAAGCTGGCAAATTCAAGTCTTCATAGAGAACTTGAAATTCGGTATTGCCACCTTGATTTAAAGAGCCAGTTGACTGAACGCTTAAAACTGGATTTTTTGTATCAATCGGCAGATTAAACGAGGAGTTCGCTGAATTAGGGTTCCCGCTATTATCAAACCCGGAGATAGTTATGCGGTTGGTGTTCGACTCAAAATTACTAGTAAATCTAAGGTTAAAATTTTGAGATCCAACTGAGTTACACTGAAAAGGAACAGGGCTGCTTTGAATTCCATTGCCTGTAAAGATTATCTGCTGTCCTATTTCTTCACAATTAAAATTGATCTGAATTTGTTCGGCCATGACCGCTGATGCTACGTCGCTAATTGAAGGAGATTGAGCGATTGGTGTTTGATCATTTTTAGTAACTTTAAGGGAGCTCACGACCTTTACTGACCCGTTTTGCTTTAGTTGAATTATCGGGTTCTCTGATACCAGAGCGGACAGGTCTATTTGGAGCGAGAACCTGCCGTCTATACAATCAGCTGGTTCATTAAATACTGGAAACGAAATCTCAATTGAAACAAGATTGCTTCCTTCTCATATTCCACTAATATCATAATTGCTAGCGTTTAATAGATTAATTGTAGGTAAGCCTGAATCGATATCAAGCGCGGGTCTATTACTCGAGTCTGAATCTCCAGAACCGCCGCAGCCTATTATAAGCAAGCAAGATATAGTTAAAATTAAATTTCTCAGCTAGGCCCCATTGGTTAATTGATGCAGCAAAACCAGCCTTTATTATTCGGTCCTTTACGAATCGAAATGTAGTAAATGACATATTTTTTATTGAATCAAGATGCTTTAGGGGCTCTGAATTTGTCTCAGATTAAGTCTTTAAACAAGATATGAGTAATCAACTTAAGATAGCCTTAAGGTAAACTAAAAACTATTGATGTATGATTTCTTTCTGTTTTATTGGAGGACCAGCTTATTTCTCGACAATCTCTTCGAGCTGTTCCACGATAAATTTATTTAAACTTTTATAACCAGATTCTACAGACCTTTGAATTAACTTCTGATGAAGCTTAGGGTTGCTTCTGACAAGAAATTCACCACTTGCTTTGATTTTTGAAATTGGGGTTGGTATTTCTTGTTTCTGAGAAAATAGAACTTCAAGATGACCCTCTACTGCATCTTGAGCCATTTCCATAGCTTCTGCTAGGGTCTCTCCATGACTCATGCAGCCCTTAATTTCTGCCACAGATACAACATAGCATTCGTCTTCATCGGAAAAATGAATATTGTATGAATAGTATGGAATTTGGTCTTTTAATTTCTTTGGTAATTTCATTATTCCTCCAATTCTTTTAAAACCATTTTAATTTGATACTTTTTCAAATCCTTAGAATGAGTGGCAAGTGTCATAACCTTGCCATTTTTTAGCCACTGTTCGTGTGATCCTTTTTGCCTGGCCAATTCCCATCCTTGTTTTTGTAAAAGTGTTTTCAGTTCTTGAGCAGATATAGTTCCATTTTTAAGTTTTGCTAGTAGCTTATCGGTCTTGCTCATAAAAATATGATATCAAATATGATATCATATTGTCAATAAATTGTATCAAACTGGACCATTTAATTTCCTTCAAATCTGAATTTAAACCGAGATCAAATGCTATAAAAGATCTGATTGATAAATCTAGTCTATAAATCTAAACCAGTCTTAAACAAGGCCCCAAATAACCGCGAATGGCCCTTTCCAGTGACTTGGTCATAGCACCCAACTCCAGACCTTGAATGGAGCCTAATCGAGTGCCAGATATTACCCTTTCGCTATAAAAATTACGAGATTTGGTTTGAACCCGTCAGCTCCGGTCTGCGGCGAGTCTTTTTGATAAATATATAGAGAAATTGTCCGTTAAATTAAGGCCAAGGTATTTTCATTTACTTTTTTCATTTGTAAGAAAAATCCGTCTTTTGAGTCATGAAATAATTGAGGAACTCCAGATTTGTGATTAAAGACTCTAAAATAATTTAGGTAATTAAATTGTTAAATGGGACAAAGAGACCTGCAGGGGGTTTACCGTCAGGGCATACACCACCTTCCTGATAGTTTTGTGCTGCCTGAATTAAAATCTCATTTGTTTCTCTTACTTTTAAAATGGTAAAAACCGTGGGTGCGAAATTTTGATATTCAAGTTTAAAATTTCCCTCACCTAAATCTACAATTTTTCTAATACTAGAACTTCGAGTTTGTGTTTCTGGATATCTCTCTGTATTTTCTTCTGGGGGATATAATGTTTGATTTATAACACCCTGACCACCATTAAAAGAAAAATTAGTAGTAGAAGATTGATTTATAACACCGTCAAGATGCCATGCATTCCTAAACTGATCGACCGTGAGAGCGTGACCATTGCAATGAAATACCGCTTTCTAACTTTGCTCTTGTAATTTTGATTTTATGGTTTCTAAATCCATATCTCGAACAACTTCAAAAGTAAGTCTTTCAGGTAAATGGTCTCTAACAGCATCTGGTTTGATAGGATAAAAAAACTCTTCTGCAGTGAAATTATATCTGGTTTGCTTTTTTTGGATCCCGCCAATATCAGGCAAAGTTATTATATTATTTGTTGTCTCAGATTCAGCTGTCTCATTTTGAGCCAAAGTTAAGTTTGCCCCAAATAAAACGTTTGTGAAAAAAGAGCAAATTAAAACATTTTTTACGACACTTGAATAAACTTTAAACACCGACATGCCTCTTTCTTTTTTTTGTGGGGATGGGGGTTTAATTGGATTTGAGTTCATACATCCATTTAAGCGCAAAACAGCTGTTTAAGTAGCCCACTTTCTGCATGATTTTAAGCTTAAAATACTCCATGTTTTTGTATCCAT
>JBGSLV010000098.1:0-22176 GCA_041740515.1 Bdellovibrionales bacterium
GTCCATGCCTGATGCTCCTTTTTGATGTTTTGGTTCTACAAAAATCAAATCAGAATTTCAGGCGGTTGTCTGGGGCTTTTTTTTTAAAGGTCTAGCTAACTTATCCACATTTTTCCCACAAATTCTAGAAAAAACCCACCCCATAGGGTGCCACATAGGGTGCCAGGTTCTTTTTTCCTACCATCAAATCGTATATATTAGCTTTTAGACCCTATTAGATTGATTCTGAGTCAAATTACACAAAAATTTCGGTTTAAATGTTTGTGTCCGGTTTTACTAATTAATTTTCCTAATTTTTATTGTATATTTTTTGGATAACATAATTCAGTTTTTTATTATTTTAAAAACGAACAGTGAATCTGACACTATTTAGAAAGTAGCATCCTTGTATGAAAAAAGAACCTGGCACCCAATCCCCATTTGGAAAGTAGCACCTTTGTAGGAAAAAAGAACCTGGCACCTTTGCGGTTGGATTAGAAGTCTAGACTCGACAAAAGACGAAGCGCTTGATTGTAGTCTTCGTCATCGACATAGACTGTTATTACGTCACCAAATGTAGCATCGATAGCGAATTCATTCGATAAGTGAGCTGTAATATTGTGACTGGCTAGAAATGATTGCAAAGACTTAGCTTCTAGAAGTGAAATTTTATCTTTTAAAACTTTCATATATTTCATAGTAATGTATATATATAAGTCTCTGCACTTAAAATCTGCGAGATAAAAGGCAATACATGACCACACCTCTTGATTCGCAAAAAGATAACCTTATAACACCACCCTTAGATATCCACCAGTTTGAAAACTTCGCTCTGACAGCTGGATGTAAGTATCTTGAAGTAGGTGGACCGACATCAAGACTAGAAGACAAGATCATTCAATTAGGAGAAACTTACGGTCTTCAACCTGAAGTCTTTGCTACACCCTCAGCTATAATTATCAGTGCTATGAGTGATAAAAAACGATTCACAAGTTCTTTAAAACGTATCAAAGAGTCTAGTATAGATTTAAATCTTTTATTTAAAATTGATGTGCTTTTTGATAAGGTCATTCATAAAGATTTATCTATTTTTGAAGCCAGTAAAATAATAAGAGCCAAAGATTACTCTCATGCGCTTTATTCAACTTCCATAATTTCATTAGCTTCTTTTTTAGTTGGTTTTTTAGCAAGCTATCTACATTTTCAAAGCTTTGCCTCTGGCGCTTTAAGTGGGCTTTTAAGTTTAATGTTAGTTGCAATCATTCAGCCATTTTTTACATATTTAGCTTTCACTCGAATATTTTTTGTGTTTTTTGCTTCGTTATTTTCTATAGGAATATCCGCCCTAGGTGAGGCCTATTTAAATTTACCCATCGAAGCTTCTTTTATTGGATCATTAATTGTTTTAGTTCCTGGACTTATGCTAACTACGGCCGTCTCGGAACTTGCGGAGCATAATTTTGTATCTGGCACCGTCAAACTTGTTAATGGTGTTCTGGTTTTAATTTCAATTGGAACAGCCTTATTCATCGGTAAAGATATAATCGGGCTATTAAACCCTAAAGCTTTACCTCTTAATTTTAATTATAATTTTTCACCTTCGGGCCCCATAGACTTTTTAACTTCCGTCACTGGAACTTTACTTATAATGTTGGCGTTTTGCATTCAATTTCAAACGCCAAAACGACTAATCCTAAGCGCCATGATTACCGGAGTTGCAGGCCAGATTGGGTTTGAACTTTTTAAAAATGCTTCCAGCTACGCTTTACCTTCATTTGTAGCCGCCCTATTTATCGGTCTCGTCAGCTTAAGTTTTTCCAGACTTTTTAAAACACCCAGCCAAATATTTTCAGTACCTGGAATAGTCTCTCTTGTACCAGGAGTCTTATCCTTTACCATATACAATTCTACATCCCTAGGATCAGGAGACGAGCCTTCGGACTCTAAAATTTTAACTGTAGCCATCATTGCCTCTTCCCTAGTTTTTGGACTTATAATGGCACGTTTCCCATTTCGTCTTTACCGAAAAACAGCGGGACTGCCAACGGTCGCAACCGAATAAACTAAAAAATATTTACTAAAATCATATTATTTATATTTTAGTTAATTTGATTTTACAATCTTATATGAAAAAATATAGAAGCCATTAAACGAAAAAAAAGACGCAATCGTTTTAAAAAAACACTATTCTTTAGTGCAAGTGAATCCAGCGGTTTCAAGATTACTTTTAATCTTTTCAGCGACTTGATCCGCGTAAGCAGAATCATTTTTTGCGATAGCCATGGTTTTTAAAGATTCGAACTTTTTATAGACTACACCCACAGAATTATCAGCTTGAGTGATAACATTTATCTCACGAATATCCGTTCCAGAAGTGCATGTAATTTTATACTTTGGCGTACCTGTGACTTCACCAAATTCGACCTGTGTAGATGTCACTAAAGCCTGATCTGCGGTTGGATCTGGTATGTTTCCGTTTGCCTCTTGCTGAGTAATGTCTTGGTTTTTAGTTCCATCATTTTGTCCCCACGACACAGAGTTTGATAAAGATAAAATTAATCCTAAACAAATGCTAAACGTTTTCATACTGTCTCCTGAGCTCAAAGTTTTTATGTAAACTAACATTATGGAGCCGTTTTTAAAAATATCAATCATGCTCCATAAACACATGGTTTCAATTTTATACCCAGGATGCAAGTCTTGATGCTACTTACTTAAATCCACATTATAAATTTGACCACAATATTCACATACAATTTCGGCCTTAAGCTCATGAGGCGAATTCTCTTGCTGGTTCGCGAAAGTCAAAGCGCGTTCGGCGCGCTCTAAGGAACAGTTGCAACCAAAAGATATGGGCGCTTCAAAGGTTTTAACACCAGTCTTCTCTAGTGCAATATTAGCCATACTTGAAATGGGATTTTTAAAATCAATCTTCCAATTCGACAACTGTCCAAGCTCAGCCAATTTTTCGTCCCAAAATTGAGCAATTAATTCGCTTCTTAGGGAGTCCTGATGTGGAAATACCTCAAAGAAGTATCCTAAAGCTGATTTGATTTTCAAATCATTTGAATGAGAGTCATAGTTCACCCAAAGGTTCATGGCACACCGACGCTGCTCAGACTGATGCAAGTACTCTAAGATATCAGTACACACATCCCCTTTAGAATTGACTATACCTGTATGAGTTTTTTTCTGGTCCCGAAGAACTTGCAGTAAACCGTCGCCTAAACTTTCTGTGATTTGGCCATTAAAAGCCGTAGGATTTGCAATGGTTCCTCGACCCTGTCGATGCTCGTTCACATCCGCATAAAGGTTGCCAAAAGAACCCTTTACATTCCACTGTAGCTTGGTTCGATGGTCAAAATCTTTGGCTGATAACTCGTGAACCAAATAACAAGAGATTAGAGCTTGTCCAAGATGAATTCCAGCAGGTGGTAAACAGCCCGTTCTATGTATTGCTTGATTCACAACTTCAGTAGCATCCACAAAAATGAATTGAGCACTAGAGTCACGTGTCATAAATTTAACTATTTGATCCATGGGCCTCCACTTTCAACTCGCTTTCATTTGGTACATGTTTAGACCTAAAGCTATGACCTGAGTGAAGCTTAGTCTATAAACTAATGATTTGTAGCAATACTTGAGTTTTTATCTTAAATCATACAATTATGCTACGTTATAAAGTACTTTAAAAAAGGATTAACTTCATTGATGAATTTGTGGGATCTTGAACTCAAACAATCGGGAGTCATTAAGGAAATAAATCCTAAGGGCTCTTTGGCCTCTAAGCTTAAAATATATGGTTTTTCAACCGGTCAAAAAGCTGAGTGCCTCTTTAAGACTTCATTCAATGGCCCCAGAGTTTTTCTATTAGAAGACACTATTTACTCTTTGAGTTACGAGCTTGCCTCACAAATTCTTATTCAAACGCTTAACGATAAGCTGGCTCCATGAGTGAAATTATTTTGGTAGGTCGACCTAACGTCGGCAAATCCTATCTCTTTAATAGCTTAACAGGTTCCCATCAAAAAGTTGGTAATTTTGCGGGCGTAACTTTGGAAAAAAAATCAAAGGCTTTAAATGGAACCGAACTTATTGTTACAGATTTACCTGGAATTTATGGTCTTAATGTTACAACCGAGGACGAGAAAGTCACTTATAAACATTTGAGTGAAAGTGCACCTGACGATCTGATATGTGTTGTTATTGAATGTTTAAAATTAAAAACTCAAATTCCTTATATTCTTGAACTCAGAACATGGTGTGAAACTAACTGTCGACCTATGATTGTTTGCTTAAATATGAAAGATGAAGCCGATTATTATAGTATTGAGTTTAACATACCAAGCTTAAGTGAAATCCTTAAAGTTCCTGTTTTTTTAGTTTCCGCTAAAACTCAGGACGGTTTCAAACTTTTAAATAAATTTTTAAGGGAAATGAACTGGTCGGCACCCGAGCCTTTAGCCACATCAGAAAATGAAATTATGTCAAAGTTAAAAAATACCATACGTGGTGATTTGGCTAAAGTTTTGATAGGTCAGACTAAACTTGACGCCCTATTTTTGGCTCCATTTTTGGGACCGATGTTATTTTTAGTTTTAACTTTCGTACTGTTCCAAGCGATTTTTTCTTGGGCCGAACCATTTATGAATGGTGTGGAATTTATCATTTCAAAACTATCCCTAGTTGTATCGCCCAGGTTTTCGGGTTCCTTACAGTCCTTTATGGATAATGCGGTATTTGCTGGTTTTGGAGCTTTCTTAGTTTTTACACCGCAGATTTTTATTTTAACTTTTATTCTTACGTTTTTAGAAAAAAGTGGCTACATGGCTCGTGCGGTTTTACTTTGTCATCAACCCTTAAGTTGGTTCGGTCTTCATGGTAAAAGCTTTATTCCCATTATGACCGGTCATGCGTGTGCAGTTCCTGCGATTTATGCCACTCGTAATATCGAAAATCAGTGGATTAGAAAGTTAACAGTATTTGTTTTACCACTAACTGTCTGCTCGGCACGCATTCCTGTTTACGCTTTATTAATAAAAGTTTTGATCCCCAATCGAACGACTTTCTATGGCTTATTTGGACTTCAAGGATTAGTGTTTGCATTGATGTATTTTTTTGGAATTTTTTTAGCGTTAATACTTTCAGCTCTCATAACAAAATGGGTCGACAGAGAAAACGTCAATAAAGACTTCATCGTTGAGCTACCGCAATATCGATGGCCCGAGGTTCAAGTTTTATTTTCCAAAGCCTTAAAAACAACTTGGGATTTTATTAAAGACGCTGGTCCTATTATTTTTATCTTGAATGCCATGATATGGGCCTTAAGTTCACTACCGGCCGGGTCTGCTGATTTAAAATCCTCATATTTAGCTCAGATTGGTCTTTTTCTTGAGCCACTGTTTAGACCCATTGGACTGGATTGGATACAAGGTGTTGCAGTGCTAAGTTCTTTTGTAGCAAGGGAAGTTTTTGTAAGCACACTTGGGCTGCTCTACGGATTAAATTCTGATAACCCCAATGACATTATTAATATTGATCAAATTCAGAATATTGGTTTTGCCTCTGGAGTCTCGTTACTTTGCTTCTTTGCCATAGCATTACAGTGCATGAGCACTGTTTCAGTTATGGCCAAAGAAATTGGCTCTAAATTAGCTTATACGGCCTTAGGGTTTTATCTGCTTTTTGCCTATATGGTTTCATTCACAATGTATCAGATTTTAAAATGAAACAATTGAATAAAATATTACTCTTAACTCCCTTAAAATTAGAACATAAACTATTGAAACAAGAATTTGAAATTCAGGGATATAAAACCAAAGAGACCCAAATAGAATCAAACACTTTAACCGAGTTTGAAGATTTACCATTTATTATAGCAACCGCAGGTATTGGCAAAGTAAATTATGCCCTTCAGTGTTGTAAAATCTTTCAAGGTATCAACAAACTAAATAAATTCAGTATATCTGGAATTTGCTGCTTGGGAGCAGCAGGAGCTTTGGATCAAAGGCTTAATATTGGGGATGTTATTATAGGTCTTCAAACCATTGAGCATGATTACAAAAGTGCATTTCAGGATTATAAGACTCCAAGTTTTGGGGCCCATAAATTTTTTAAAGATTTTATTAAAGCCAAAGTTCCATCTTTAACCTTAAATGTAAATGAGCCAATGGATGAAGCCAGTAACACTCTCAGCCCATTTACATTCAGCGAAATACAAGATTTTAAAAGTTATCTAGGTTGGATGGCTAGCGGTGATGAAGATATACTTACTTTAACACGAGCTAATGAGATTCAGCTCATTACGGGTGGTGCTCATGCCACCGCATGGGAAGGTGCCGGTGGAGCTCGTGCCGCCGCCAGTTTAGAAATTCCTTATATAGAGATTCGCGCCATATCAGATCTGTGTGGCATAGATTCCCTCCAAGATTTTAAAAAAAATTTAAATCTTTGCATGGTAAATTTAGCGCATTTTTTGATCCACATGGCATAAAGACTTCTAAAGCTTAAATAATAGTGTAATGTTTGAAATATTAAACGTAAGATAAAAATATGAAATCGAATTCGATTCTTTTGACATTTTTCTTGCTAAGGAACTCATGAGAAAATTAATGTTTGTCGTAGTAGCAATGGCCTTATTATTGTCAGGGTGTGGAATTAAAGTCGTCGAGACCGGTAAACGTGGGGTGAAAGTTCGCTTCGGTGAAGTGATTGGCCAACCTCTACCTGAAGGTCTATATTTTTATAATCCAGTTACAACTTCTATTAAAGAGCTCAATGTTAGGGAAGTGAAACAAACGGCAACTACAAACGTTTACTCTAAAGACGCCCAAGTTGTCGAAGTGACTGACACACTGAATTTCAAACCTATAGCGGCCCAAATTGCCGAGCTTTATAAAAATGTGGGTTACGATTGGAGCGATGTTTTAATAAAACAAATTCTAGAAGGTAATATTAAAGAAGTTAGTGGTAAATATGTTGCTGTAGATCTGATCGAGCAACGTCAAGCTTTTGGTAATCAAATTATCACCGAATTAACTGCTGAATTTGCTAAAAAACGTGTCGAGCTAATCTCTTTTGAAGTCAGTGATATGAATTTTGATGATGATTTTGAAACCGCTGTAAAAAACAAAGTAATTGCTGTGGAACAAGCCAAAGAGGCACAGAATAGAACTGTAAAAATTCGTGAAGAGGCTGATCAAAAAATTATTGCCGCCAAAGCCGAAGCAGAAAGTATGAGAATTCGCTCTAACGCATTAAAAGAGAATAAAGGTTTGGTAGATTATGAAGCTGTCCAAAAGTGGGATGGTAAACTACCCCAACAAATGTTCGGCAATTCCATGCCTTTTGTAAATATCAAACAAAAGTAGTTATTTTAAATTATTGATTAAAAATAGAATAAAGGTGAATCATGGTCATTGCGCAGACTCTGACATTACTTATTACATCAAATCTATTTATGACCTATGCGTGGTATGGTCATTTAAAGTCGATGAACAACAAACACTTAGTTGTGGTCATATTTATCAGCTGGGGAATTGCATTTTTTGAATATTGCTTTCAAGTTCCGGCCAATCGGATTGGATTTACTTATTTTACTTTACCTCAATTAAAAATCATTCAGGAAGTTATAACTCTTATTATATTTATGCTATTTGCTGTTTTATACATGGGAGTAAAGCCCAGTATGAACTTTCTCTGGGCAAGTTTTTGTCTTGTTGGGGCTGTGTATTTTATCTTTAAAAAATTATAGACCGATCTGATAGAATCGGTGCTCAAGTTTACCTTTGACACTGCGAATTTTTGAGATGAGCTGGGCAATAGACTCTTCAAGCTTGATATATCTTTGAGTTAAAAGTTCAGCCGAATCATGAGCCGATCGTGCACTTAAAGAAGCTTCTGAAGCTAAATTTATTTCCTGAATAGCTTTTGATGACTCTTCCTCTTTTGAGTCTATCTTGCTACTTACAAATAAATTTTCGTGAAAACCTTCTTTCAAACTAACTTTAGTCATAAATTCAGTATTATAAAATCTTTCTTCCACCTTCAAAGAACTTGGTTGAACCGTCGATTTTGCATGTAAAGAATTTTGTTGATCTCGAAATTCTTTGAGCGCTTTACGAGCCCCAGGAATTGAAAATTGATCGTCATACAGAAATTTTTTAATTAATATGACAGTTTCAACATCTCGCCTGGAATAAATCCTTTGGTTATTTGCCGCTTTTTTTGGATTTAAGGATTTAAACTCCTGCTCCCAATACCTAAGAACATAGGTCTTTACCCCTAACATTTCCGCGACATCACCAATTTTAAAGGCCATCTGATCTGGAATTTTTTGCAACTCTTGCTCTAAACTAAACTTCTCCATAACACTCTCACTTGGGTGCCAGGTTCCGCGTTCAGGTCACGATGCGTTACCAGCTTCAATATCTTAATCGTTACTAGAGGCTTAACACGCCGTGACCTGAACGCGGAACCTGGCACCCATCATGGATTGATGAGGTCTTTTAAAATTTGACTTGGTTTGAAGGTGAGAACTCGACGTGCAGAAATTGTGATTTGATCTCCAGTTTGAGGGTTTCGCCCCGTTCGGGCTTTCTTCTCTTTGACTGTAAAATTACCAAATCCTGAAATTTTCACTCGCTCGCCTTCGTTCAAACTGTTTTTTAAAGTTGTAAAAACCAACTCTACTAAGTCCGAAGCTTCCTTTTTCGAAAAGCCAATTTTGCTATACACGCGTTCAACAATATCTGCTTTCGTCAGTGTTAAACCTTCGTCTTCTGTCATTGTAACTCCGTAGCTATAGTTTTAAAAATTTTATCTTGAACTTGATCCAATACCTTATCTTCTATGGGTTTAGTCTTATCTTGCAAATACAAAGTGACTGTCAGCGCATGCTTGTCAGAACCTAAACGCTCACCCGTGTAAATATCTTTCAATTCCAATCCTTGAAATAAGGAACCCGATACTTTATTCACAACTCTGTGGATATCTTTAAACTGAGTCTTTTGATTTAACTCGAAGGTTAAATCTCGCTTCACTGTTGGAAAATAAACTAAATTTTGCACTTTATTAAAAGTATGAATATCTTGGGTTATCAAAGCTGTGTTAACTTCAAAATAGGCCATGGGTTGTCGGAATTTATAATCCTCAAGTATTTTGGGATGTACAGTACCAATAACACCTACATATTTACCTTTAACAAAAAGGCAAGACCACTGCCCAGGATGTAAAAATTCGGGTGGCAAAATAGGAACTGGGGTTTTCGATCGACTGTCATCAAATCTATAACCTTTGACATTACCTTTTTGCAATAAAGCTTCAAGACAAGATTTAAGTTTAAAAACTGGGTAAGAGACTTTGGGTTTTGAGGACTCCCAAAAGTTTTGAGGCTCACCCCATAACAAAGCTCCAGTGCGAAACTCTTCGTGATAAGTCGAATTTTTTTTAAAAAACACTGAACCGTTTTCAAAAAGCTGACCACTTTCTTTGCCGTGTTTAAAATTATGAAGTGCATTTTGAAAAAGTTGAGGAAACATTAAACTTCGCATCACATCTAATTTATCACTGATTGGGTTTTGTACTTTTACAGTATCCCCATCGTGGCCAATTTGAAAAATATGTAATTTTTTAAGGTCACCACCAAGGGCTTGCTCTAGAATCTGCGACGAAAAATTATAATTAATGGCTTGAGAAAATCCCTGCTCAAACAATGTTTCTGTCACAAAACGTGATCTTACAAATACAGAGTCGTGAGGTGTTGGATCAGTTACCATTTGCGGCAAAATCTCTGGAATCTTGTCATAACCTTCAAGGCGTCCATACTCTTCAATAAGGTCTTCTTTTAACGCTAAATCATAACGAAAAGCTGGTGGAAATACTGTATACCCATCGTGGGCATTTTTAGTAAATTCACAGGACAAGTGCTCGAGCCAATATTCAAATTGCTTCTCTGTCGCGGTAAATCCTAATCGTTCAGTGACATCTTCAATTTTAATTTTAATTTTGGGCCGGACCATAGGTTGGGGATAAAAATCAAAAATATCTTTAGCCACAATTCCGTCGGCTAAATCTTGCATCATCTCAGAGGCTAAATGAATCGCTCTTGGAATCATTTCGATGTCAGTGCCTCTTGCAAAACGATAAGCTGCATCTGTCTCAATCCCAAAACGACGAGCCGTTTTTCGCACTGAAGACGGTAGAAAGTAAGCGCATTCTAAAAAGATATTTACGGTGCTGTCGCTAATCCCTGAAGATTTAGAACCCACAACACCTGCAAGTCCTAAGACTTTATTTTTATCCCGAATGGTTAACTCTTCTCCAGTTAGTTTATACTCACTGCCATCAAAGGATGTAAATACTTTCCCGGGTATAGAATTAGCTACGGTAATTTCTGCTCCATCAATGTGTGCAAAATCATAAGCATGCATGGGTTGGCCCAATTCAAGCATAACGTAATTAGTTATATCCACAATATTATTGATCGAGTTAAATCCAGCTCTTTCAAGTTTTAATTTAAGCCATTGGGGACTAGGACCAACTTTAACATTTTCAATCCATCGACCCATGAATCGTGGACAAAGCTCATTATTTTTTACTTCTACTTTAAACCTATTACTAATTACAGTTTTACCAGGCCTAACTTTTGGCTCTTTGGATTTTAAAGGTTTATCAATCAAACACGAAAGCTCACGAGCTAATCCCCAATGACTCAAACAATCCGCTCGATTAGGGGTCACACTTATTTCAAATATGGTTTCTTCCATTTTTAAAAACTGAGGAACAATTGCACCTATTGGTGCATCTTTATCTAAAATTCTTATGCCTTCACTCACTTCAGATAAATGCATTTCTTTATCGGAGCAAAGCATTCCTGCACTTTCTACTCCGCGAATTTTAGATTTTTTAATTTTAAAATCCCCTGGTAATACACACCCAGGAAGTGCCGCGCAGACTTTATCACCTTGTTTGTGATTAGTTGCACCACATACAATTTGATAAGGTTCACCAAGTCCAACATCAACTTTGCAAACCGTTAATCGATCCGCATCAGGATGACTTTTAAGCTCTAGTATATGCCCTACAACTAGGTTTTCTATTTGCCCCAGCTTCTCGACGCTTTCAACTTCTAAACCTGCCGCTGTCAACTTTTCAGCTAACAGTTCTGGCGTTTTTTGGTAATCTTTAAGATCTATAAAATCATTTAACCATGACATTAATATTTTCATTAAAACTGCTCCAAGAATCTTAGGTCATTTTCATTGAACAGACGAATGTCAGAAATGCCATATCTAATCATTGCCATTCGCTCAACGCCAAAGCCAAACGCAAAACCTTGCCATAATTCGGGATTTACACCAGATAGTTGTAAAACATTTGGGTTTACAAGACCACACCCACCAATTTCAATCCAACCCGTCTGACTGCATACTCGACAACCTTTACCTGAACAGATAGGGCATGTGCAGTCGACTTCCGCCGAAGGTTCAGTGAAAGGAAAAAAGCTAGGGCGAAATCTGATTTTGGTTTTTTCGCCAAATAGTGATTTCACAAAAAAAGCCACCACACCTTTTAGATGGGACATTGAAACTTTTTTATCCACCCAAAGACCTTCCACTTGATAAAAATTCGGCGAATGGGTGATATCACTGTCACAACGAAACACCGATCCTGGTGCAAGAATTCGAAGAGGTAAAGATTCGGATTCAAGAGTACGAACTTGAATAGGACTAGTATGAGTGCGAAGCACGTGATCCTGATCGATGTAAAATGTGTCTTGCATATCTCGAGCAGGATGATCTTTGGGAAAGTTTAATGCTTCAAAATTATATTTATCGTGTTCGATCATAGGACCCGTGCGCACGCTAAATCCAATCCTAGTTAAAACATCAATCATCTCGTTAATCACCAGATCAATCGGATGACGACGCCCTTTTAAAAGCGTTGGTCCTGGCAAACTTAAGTCAATACTTTCATGAGCAATCTTTTCTGCGAGTTCTAGCCTAGCTAATTCTTGTTCTTTTTCATTATATTTTGCTTCGAGCTCAACTTTTTTGCCATTCACTAGTTGACCAAATTGTGGCCGTTCCTCTTTGGGTAGTTCAACTAACATTTTCATCAAAGCCGTCAGCTCACCATTTTTTCCCATAAATTTAACTTTATAGTCATAAAGCTCTGACCTAGTTTTGGAATGGGCAAATGAAGTTAAGGCATTTTCGTATATCTCTTGGAGTTTTTGCTGTAACATATTAGAAATATTGAAGGAAAATAGATCTTCAGGCAACGTGCACCATGGCTTAATGATCTAAATAAGGACACTCGTGACACTGTATAAAGAGATTGCAAGTTTAGAAAACCCTACTTACAAAGCCTGGAAAGAACTTTTACATTCCAAAGGAATAAAAAAACAGCAACGAGCGCTTGTTCAAGGTAAACTCATTGTGCACGAGTATTTTAAAAATTTTTTTACTCAGAACATTGAAATACTATTCACTGAAGATCAGGGCTATCCCGGAAATTTGGGGCCCAATACTAAAGCTTACAAACTAAGCAAAGAGCTTTTTGCCGAGCTTAACGTCACAGGTGTGGACTATCCCATGCTTTGTGTAACTACCCCAGAAATCTTAACTTGGGATCCTTTAAGTCAGCCTGAAGGAAGCGCTATTTTTCTACCCTTAGGCGACCCTAAAAATTTAGGAGGAGCGCTAAGAAATGCTTTAGCTTTTGAAGTTGAAAACGTTGTTCTAATGCAAGAATCGGCCAATCCCTTTCATCCTCAAGCCATCAAAGCCTCCAGTGGAGCTTGCTTTTATGTTTCGCTTTTTAAAGGACCAAATACAAAAGAATTAAATCTTAAAAATTTGTTTATTTTAGAGGCCGAAGGCCAGCCCGCTCACACTTTAAAATGGCCCCAAGATTTTAAACTTTTGGTCGGTGAAGAAGGTCAAGGTCCACCCGCTCATCTTTTAACATCTGCTAGTCTTGTATCGATTCCCATATCCAAAAAAATCGAATCTTTAAATGCCAATCAAGCTTTAGGCATTGCCCTTTACGAAGCTAACTTGCAAAGGCACAGATTATAATAATAATTGTAGCGATAGACATGAAAAACATTTGGTCGTCTTGAGTATGAAGCTTAAACTAACAAGGGCTATAAATAAGTCCTTCTTATAAGAGCTATAAATTTAAAAATATCTTCACAGCAAAACCCACGAAGTGTTGGACAAACTTTTTAAATACCTTTAACAGTAGTCAGGATTAGGGGCGAAGTTACAATCTTAAATGTATAAAATAAGTCTGACATTGTAGAAGCCCATGAATACAATTTAAAACTGGGGCTATTTTGAATTTTAATTTCCAACAAAATATTTACTTTAAATTTAGCAAAAAATTTACATTTGGATTTACAAGGGTTTTGGTAGTTTCGCTGCTTATTTGTAATTTGAATCCACAAGCTTATGGGTTTAATGATTCTGATATTCCACCCCATATGGATCAGAATATATTAACAACATTAAACCAAAATACTTTTATTTTTATTCCTATCAATCATTATGCATCCGTTATATCCAAACAGAGCGCTGAAGAGTTTGTTCAAACTAATTGTCATTTAAACCATTTACCCCCAAATGAGGTCTTAAACTGTAAGGCCTTGGCGGACTGTGAAGGCAATCAGTGCATCAGAGAGTATCAGAATCATGGCACTTCCTTTTTGTTGGGCGATGGCAAAACTTTATTCACGGCTTGGCATGTCGCTTTCCCTACCCATGCTACGCCTTTGTATTTTTTTAAAAATTACGCTTTGACCTTAACTCATGAAGATAGATACAATTTATTTAGTGTATTTAAACCTAAATTTATACTTTTAGACCACGACTATAATATAGTTTATGACTCTAGACATGAGACTAAAACCAGATATTTAAATTACGGTGATCCTTTATCTACAATCTTTGCAAAAGAGGGTCATATTCATTCTAAAGCTTATGGTTATTTTGCCAACATACCAGAGGATTTTGTCAGCATCGAACTATCTTACCCTCTTGGAAATGGTTTAAAGCTTCAAACCGAACCGAACACAGATACCAAGCAACAGTTTTTAACAACGGGTTTTGGTTATGACAGTGTTAATTTTAATTTTCAAATTAATGCTGGATATTCCCAAAAGCTTGTCGACTTAAAATCTAATTCTGGACTGTTTATAGATTTTTTACTAAACCCTTTGCCTTTAAATCCAGAAGAGCTTTTACAACTTCCCTTATTAGAACAGTTAATGTTAATGGGTTACTCTGAGGAAAGTTCTTTAGCTCAGATTTCGAAATATGGTGAAGCATTAATAGCCTCATCCATTGCTATCACTTTAGCATCCCACGCCAGACACCAAGACGATTTTGATATTGAACAGCACAAGCATGTTTTATTTTTAGAAAATCCGGTATTGCCAGGACAAAGTGGCGGACCAGTTTTAAACCTGCAAGGACAAGTTGTGGGTATCATAACAACTTCAATTTTAGATCAAGATGCAGAAACGAATTTAATGATCTCACATGGTTCAGGTGTTTATTTATTTAAGCCCAAATTATGAAACACAAAGCTATGAACCAGACAGTCTTGTAATTTAAAATTACGACAGAGAGAGAGAGAGAGAGAGAGTGTGTGTGTGTGAGTGTGAAAAAAATTAAAAAAAAGAATATGAGAAAAACAAAAATAATAATAAATAGACAGACATAAAGAAAGAAAGAAAGAAAGAAAGAAAGAGAAATGAAAAAGAGAATACGAGAAAAACAAAAAGAATAATAAATAGACAGATATAAAGAAAGAAAAAAAGAAAAAGAAAGATAGAGATAGAGATAGAGATAAAAGAAAAGAAAAGAAGAATAAGAATAAGAAAAATAGACAAAAAGAAAGATAGATAATCAAACTAACAATCAATCAATCAATCAGACAAAAAGCAGACTCATAAATTCTAAACAAATTTATACAAAATATTATGTTCTATTTTTAAAATTGGATTTATTTTAAAGAAACAATTTTATCATTGTCAGGATTAAAAATTAGCCTAGGGTCTTTACGCCACATGTGCGTAATCACTAAAATCAAATCAGCTTCACCCTCAAAGTTTTCGAATTTTTCTAAGTGACCAGATAACCATAAATCATAGATTTCGGCTAATATGGGATGACGAAGATTTTTAAATTTGGCTTCTATACTAGGCCTTGCAAACTGGGCCGGAATAGTTTCAAGCCTAAACCTACGAGGTTGTGACAGTGTGGCTCTAAAATCACCTGCAAGATCTGACCTAAAGTTTAGGCTAACATTCATAGCGGGAAGAGTAACGATTCGTCCTGGAACAAAATATTCGCTGAATGTAAAAACACGGTTGGCATCAGGATCATAAATATTGTCAAGTGCCCCAAAGACTAAATACTGGACACACTCGTCTTTTGAGGCCAAAACCCTATAGGGACTAGTATTCAAAGCTAGGAAAACAACAAGTAAAAATAATCTGTGCAAAATATTTTTTCGGTGAACCCAAGACATCAAATTAAGATCAGATTTTGCATTTTCTTGAACTGTCCAAGGTAACAACTGGGCTTTGAAACTTTGACCATCTAAACCTTGAACGCCATATCCTTTGATGATTTCTTGATCTGATTTTAAAAATGTACCAAAAACTTTATCCCATATACTTAATGCGACACCAAAGTTTTTATTAAAGTGTTCAGGTAAATTCGAGTGGTGAATTTGATGCTGCTTCGGGCTTATTAAGATATGTTCTAGTGGCCCCAGCGACATCGGGATTTGGGAATGCCTTAGATTACCAGTGAAAGTATTAAATAAAAATCCAAAAATGTTAACTTCTAGTAAGGTGATCAATTCAAATTGCCCAGAAAACAAAAACATAAAAACCCCACCACTGACCCCAAAACTAAGCGCATTTCGAAAGGAGGCTTGCAAGGATTCTAAAGGATGGGTTCGAAACAAAGTCAGCGGTGTTAAAACTTCCGCAGAGTGGTGGGTTTTATGAAGTTGCCACATCCATTCAAACTTATGCATCATCCAGTGATGAAAAAATCGTAAAAAATCATCCCACACAAATGCAAATAAAGTCGCAAATAAATAAATCCAAAAAGAGCCCGCCCATGGAGAAAAATCAGGGCTTAACAGATATAAGCCCTTAATGACATACATAGATATAATTAAGCTCAGCCCTAAAACCGGCGAAAAAAAAACAACTTTCAAAAAGGCGTTTAAACCAAAAATTTGATAATCCACCAAAGCCGAAGGATGTAGCCAATAAGTTTTGAAGTGAAGTTTAAGAAATTGAAAGTTGCAAATTTCTTTTAAAGTCATTTTTTTTTGGACTGCAATTACAAAACCTAAAGCCAATACCAAAGTTATCAATAAATTGACAAAATAAAGTCTGGAAGAGGGGTCAAACCAGGGCCAAAGTTCAATATACAGATCTTGAAACTTAAGTCTTAGGTTCATAACTTAAATTTTTAGATCTAAACCAATTTTTGGGCAATAAAAATCACTTCGTACTGAAAGAATGACTACTGTTGGTTTTCATTTAGACACTCTAAAAAGCACCTATTTGGTCTCTTGATCAATTTTTAGAAGCTGCTCAAGTTGCAAGTTCATTTCACGGGTTTTATTTATATAAAGCTTTTCATCATCCATAAACTCAAACTGACTTTTAAGTAAATTTTCATCATGCTGTTTAAATTTTTCTACTAAAAACTTGGCTTTTTGAGGTTCCATTCCTAATTCTTTAAGAATATCCTCGGCCATATCCAAGGACGAAGAAAATAGCTCTCGGTGAATAGCTTGAGCTCCAACTTTCATCATATCAAAAACATGCTGTCGATTTCGGACCCGTGCAAATACTTTAAGATGTGGAAAGTTATGCTTAAGAGTAGCGGCTAATTTTAAAGACACATCGACATCATCAATGGCAATTAAAAAGATTTTAGCATGTGCCACACCCGCCGTATTTAATAAATCAACCCGAGTGGCATCCCCATAATAAATCTTATAACCGAACTTTAAAGCTGTCGCGACATTTTCAGGGCTGTGATCCAGCGCTGTGAAGGGCACTTTTTGCATCATCAATAAGCGAGCCGCAATCTGGCCGTATCGCCCATATCCTGCAATAATGACTTGAGGCTCTTGCAGTTCATAATTAGTGTCATAAACCTTTGGGTCGTTCGAAGTTTTAACTTTATTAAATTTTTCAAAAACAAAAAGGGCCATTGGAGTTAAAACCATTGAAAAGGTAATGACGACGGTTAGTGTTTCAATAATTGCAATATCAAAAATTTTTCCGCTTTCAGCTAAGCCAAAAATTACAAAACCAAACTCACCACTTTGACATAATAAAATAGCCATCAGTTTTGAGTTTATCTGGGTTTTACCCATTAACTTACCTAAAAACCAAAGCGTTAAAAACTTATATGTCATAAGACTTAAAGTTAATAAAAAAATCATCAGCGGGTTTTGTAAAACCATGTCGATATTAATATTCATACCCACAGCCATGAAAAACAAACCTAATAATAAACCTTTAAAAGGCTCAATATCAGCTTCAAGCTCATGTCTATATTCGCTGTCCGCTAAAATAACTCCAGATAAGAAGGCCCCTAGCGCCATGGACAAACCCACGCTTTCCATGACAAGTGATACCCCAATAACTAACAGTAGACTCACGGCTGTGAAGACCTCTTTGGCCTTGGACTGCGCAATGATTCGTAAAATATAGCGAAATAGAAATCGGCCTAGAAAGAGGACAACTAAGATAACTGTGATAGGTTTAATAATACCAAGAATATCCAATGAGCTGTTGGAATGTGAAACCCCTTGAACCATAAGCATTGGAATTAAAGCCATTATAGGAATAACGGCAAGATCTTGAAATAGTAAAATTGAAAATGCGGATTGACCATAGTTTGTTTGCAGTTCATTTTTTTCTTTCAAGATTTGAATAGCAAAAGCCGTTGAAGACAGTGCCATTGTAGTTCCGATCAATAATGAAGTTGATACAGAAATTTCTCCAAACACATAAAAGAATTTAACGCTAAGGCCTATCATAAGCCCTGTGACTAAAAGCTGTAAACTTCCTAGCCCAAAAACATCTCTTCGCATCGACCATAACTTAGTCAAGTTGAGCTCAAGCCCTATCACAAACATCAAAAAGACCACACCTATTTCGGCGAAGTGGATCAGGGCTTTAGGGTCCTGAAATAGTTTCAAGCCAAATGGACCAACGAGAACACCAGCCGCTAAATATCCTAAAATAGAACCTAATCCCAGTTTTTTAAATAATGGTACAGCTACACAAGTAGCTGCTAGAAAATACACGGTAGATACTAGTACGTCATGAACACTTAATGCAGATTCAGTCACTTTTAAAATTTACTCCATTAAAATTTATTTATCATTAGGTTTTGGTTTTGTATTTGCAAGTTCGCGGTCTAAATGACACCAATCTGTATTGGGTTTTTTCGAGCCAAAATAAGGATACGCTAAACCGTTTTTAATTAAGACTTCGCTTAATGATTTTTGATCATACTTAATATCAGCTAAAACGCGAAAATACTTATCTCTTTGAACATTTTCTAAGTCTATACGCTTGGCATTTTTAAGAAGATTGGCCACTAAATTTTTTGCCGTTCGACCTTTGATTTTTTCGCACTTATTGTTCGTTTTAATTTCAGCCGTATCGATACCATAAAGTCGGACATTAATTTTATCGCCCAACAAAGGATGAACCCCTTTTATGTTAAAAGTAATGGTATCACCATCGTAGTTTCTTACGTACTCGACACAATTTAAAACTGTCGGACTATGTTGGCAGTTTAAATCTTTGGCTGAGGTTAAAAAAGGGAAAAGCCATAAGGTAAAATAAAATAAAGGCTTCATGTCTTTTAAAGTTTACAAATTCCGGCACCCCAACCCATTTGGAATACTTGACCCGCCAAAACCCTAGCTCCATTAACTTCGCTATAGACCTGAAAAAAGGAAGCCCCGGTTGCATCATCCCCCTGATCCGCCAGTGGAAAAAATTCTAAAGATTCAATTTCAGTGGCTTTTATATCTAACACAAAGGTTACAAGCTCGATCAAATCTTCGCTGATGGGTTGTTTCAATAGACTTGAATGGATCATTTTAGAGTCTAATAAAATTTTATGACTTTGATCCGTAATATCATACAAAGTCATATCCCAACTTTGGTCTTTAACAAATGTTAAAGTAAATTCAAAGTTAGTACTTTGATAGGATATACCATCTTCATTTTGAAACTTATAAGTCGGTTGGCAAGTGACTTTTTGTGGCTTTAGCAAGCTAGGGTTTTTCTCTCCTGCGGCCATGACTTGAGATGACACACTTGAAAGTCCAAAACAAAAGACCAGAACATTGAATATTACATTAAAATTGTTTATCATACCTATGACCCCTTTTATATTTTAGCTAAAAGCCTAACTTTACATTTGACCTAGGGTCAATAAGCAAGCGTTGAATAACAGGACGACTTTAATTTATTTTTTTTGATGGGATAAAATAATTTTTGGCGCAACAAGCCATTCAAGGTGAATTTTAAACTTGCCCTCAATAGTTGAAAAACTTAAACACGCCATACCCCCTTTTTTAAACTTAAAAGGATTTTGAAGTTTAGCATCAAAGCCTAATAAAAGAGCTATCAAATTTGACAACTGAGGTTCATGTCCGACGCAAAGAATATTTTGTCCCTTTAAACTTAACAGCTTTTCCATAAGTAGCTCTACCGGTGATGATGGATCTAAAAGGCTTAACTCTAAACGACAGTGGGGCGTTACAACCTCAAGTAAAATATCTAATGTTTGTTTAGATCTTAAAAGCGGACTTTCGATAGCAAAGTCTAACTGACCCTCAATTTGATCTTGCAGCCAAGAGGCAAGCTTACGCATTTTAAACTTGCCTTTGGCCGTTAAAGGTCTTAACTCATCAGTTAGACCTGAAGCTTTAAATATGTCCCTATCTTCAGCTATGGCGTGGCGAACCAGGTACAATTTTTGTTTCATAATGTTAACTTACACATCATTTGTTTGTCTTTTAAATTCGTTTTTAGTCATCAAGGTCACAGATTCACTTTGCGGATCAAAAACAATTATTATGTCTCCTAAGTTGACCTGCTTATTAAGCTGCATAGTTTTTTGAGCTAAAGAAATATCCACCGTCCCGTAGTCAGTACCTTCCCGTAGAATATACTCTTCCAGAATAGACTCAAGCACTTCAGCCGTCAGTAACTTGGGATCAATAGCAATTGGTTTTAACTCATCATCGAGCAACTAACCCTCCATACATGTAGTTAATGTTCAATTTATGAAATGTAATGTTCAATTTAAATATTGAATTTATAAACTTTAATTTGAAGATACCTTACAGATCCGAATAGGTCGTGACACTCGAGGGCATTATTTGATTCCGCATTTAAACCAAGATTAACTTTACATGATAGGTGCGATAATATTTGGGGCTTGAAAAATCAGTTCATTATTTCCACCGTTATAGATCAATCGCCCTTCCCTATCTCGTGGTTTAGGTTCAATGCCATTAGAAGGTTCTTCCCCAGCGCAAGTTATGGCATTGGTGTCTAATAAAAAACAAATAGCTTTATACCCAAAAATTACTTTTTTAGTATTTCTTGGGAGATTACTAATTTTTCTAAATTTTCCAATATCATCAGAGCTATAGTTAGTTTCGTATCTTAACCCCATGGGTAATGATCCCCGACAGTATAATTCATTAGTGGCTGTCAAACCGCACAGAAGATCCCTTAAAAGTTCAAGCTGAGTAAACTTAATGCCTTCTGAGATCTCTTGGCCTTGGGTGAAGTTATCACCAAATGTCTTATTTGATAATACGCTCATTAAATCATCGGCAAAGCCATAACTTTTTTCATCCGAAGTGTTTATGATTATATTGGTACCCAACTGAACAACACTTTTTACAGGACCATCAAAGATAAATTCATACATATGTATGTCATTAACGATTAGATTAATATTACCAATTAAGCTCCGATATAAGATATCACGTCCAAAGACATACAATTTTCCATCTAAATCTATTGCATTTAAAGTTGACGATTTAAGATTAAAAGATTTGATTTTTAGATTTGTGATTTTTCGAAACTCAAATCCCATATCAAATTGCGAAGCTCTTGCATACCTGAATTGAAACTCATCTCCACCGCAATAAAGGTCATGTTCTAAATCTAACTAGCAAGTCATATTGTAGTCTATTTGTAGATCTAAAATATCACTACTTAAATTATTTAGCTTTGGCATCTGATTGGAGTCACCATAATATTTCCAATTATTTTTTAAATCTTGGACGGCAATATTATATCGTCCAACTTTTAAGTTCTTCACACCATTTGGCACGGCAAAGTGAGTTAATTCACTCGCTCCAAAAAAAGATCCATAACTCGTACCAAAGCAATATACGTCATTGGCTAAAGCATAACAAGAGCGATCATAATAATTGGCTGTGTATAATACAGGTTCAAACACCCTTTGATCCACTTGAACTGGTGTCAACCACTTTCGAATATTTTCAGCAATACGAGCTTGCATGGCTGTGGGCAACTGCTGCACTAAAACAGACTTGGACGGCACCTCTTTATTTATGCGAAGTAAGATTTGCTGGCAGATCTGCTTGGCATTTCGTTTTAAAGACTCGTCTTTTAAATCGACTTTTGAGCGCCCATACATCATTGTTAAAATTTCGGGTAAGTATGGCGTTGTCACATTAAGTAAAAGCTGTGGAATAAAATTTTCTTGATCACAATCTGAAACAATTGAACTTAGATCTTTAGTTCGTAGTCCTAATAATTTTACTGTTATATTATCCCCCGCTTTAGCTTTTAGGATCACTTCTCTGGTTAAGGTCAGTTTAGTGGTCATGATTCCAAGACCATCAAAAGATAAATCTCTTGGCATAGCTTCAAGGCCAGTGGCTTTAGTTGGTGAATGGCCATTAATTTTAATTTCAATACCGTCAAGGGTAAGATCAATCTTTTGATGACTACTTAAAGACACATGAACCACTTTGATAAAGTCAGGTTTAAAGACACGAACTTTGGTTGTTAAAGTTAGTACTACATTATTTATTTGGATTTGCTCTGAATGGGTTGTGGGTTCATTGGAGTTTAAT
>JBGSLV010000099.1:0-28576 GCA_041740515.1 Bdellovibrionales bacterium
GAAGAAAATCAAAGGCTACAAAGAAATTACAAATTTATTAAATGGTGTTGAATACAAGGACGGAGTAGCTGTACGTAAAGATCAGTTAGGACATCAAGGTGTCGCTTAAACTAGCAATCCACAACATTTTGAAATAACTCTTGTAAATTAATACGAAAAATAATATTAGACCCATTGTTATTATCAATGGATAGAAGAAACACCGAAAATTCAAATCCAAGCTTGTTTGGTCTAAATTCATGAATAAATTTTGGGATAAAACTTAAGCCCTCTGAAGTTGGACCATTTGGGGGTTGAAAAACATAAGGTGAACCCTCAAAATTTCGCCCTTTACTGCAGCCAACCGAAGCGATAATAAGAAACAACACCAGAACTTTCACATGATTAGTATACTCAGTATTAATGATTGGCTTCATTATGCAAAGCATAGCCCTGCAAAGTTTATAGTCTTGTAGATTAAGTATCCACTTTATCTTCGTACTTTTTCTTCTTACTTTTTAGATTCTAGATCTTCCCAGAGAGCCAGCAGTTGATCCACCTTTTGTTGGGCTTTGGTAACTGATGCAATCTTCTGATTTAGTACGTCTTTGTTTTGAAAATCAAGAAATGCATCTAAATCAAGATTAGCTTGAATTAAATCAGCTTCGGCTTTGGCAATGTCTTGATCAATAGTTTCTAGGGCTTTTTTATCTTTATAGGATAGTTTGTTTTTCGAAGTATTGTCAGATTTGGTTTTTATAGCGATCTGATCGTCTTGATCTGAGGTAGGACTTTCTTTGCCGAACTGGGAGTTTAACCATTGATCAAGGTGAGCATAAACCGCCCAATCCCCTTGTCCTTTGAGAACTAAATAAGAGCTACAAAGCTCTTCCATGAATTTTCGATCATGGGACACTAAAATTACAAGACCTTCAAAATCATTTAAAGTATTCTCGATGACTTCTATAGTATCAATATCCAAGTCATTTGTGGGTTCGTCTAAAATCAAAACATCTGCAGGATTTAAAAATAATTTAGCAATTAAAAGTCGGGCCTGTTCACCACCCGATAAATGTTCAATTTTCATATTCATTTTTTCTGAAGTGAATAAAAAGCGAGCCGCATAAGACGCTACATGCATGGATTTTTCTTTAAAGACTACTTGATCTGTGCCTTCACCCAAATACTGCATCAAATTTTTATCTTTGGGCAAAGTTTCACGTTTTTGATCAAAATAAACAATTCTTAATTGTTCTGCGGCATTGATTGACCCGGATAAAGCTCTTTCCGGATTTTGTAAAGTTTTAAGAAAGGTTGTTTTGCCGCTACCGTTTTGTCCAATAATACCTAAACAATATTTAGGCCCTAATACTAAATCCAGATCCCTCACTAACACGGCATCTTTAAATCCAACACATAGCTTTTTGATGTCTAATAATTTTTTAGTTTTTCTTTGAGTGGCATCAATTTCTAACCGCGTGGCTTTTTGCCCAGCAAAATTTCGATTTTTTACTTCGCCTAAATTATCAATCAACTGATAAGCCTCTTTCATGCGGGCTGAACTTTTCGTAGTTCGGGCTTTTACCCCTGCACGAAGCCACTCAATCTCTCGTTTGGCTTTGTTAGAAAGAGTTTTCTGCAAATTCAATTGAGCTTGCACATATTCATCTTTCTTAGTTAAAAATTCGAAATATGATGCATTGAAAGACAAATATCCGTTGGTATATAAGGGATTAATTTCAATGGTTCTATTGGTTAAGGCATTAAGAAAAATTCGATCGTGACTCACTAAAATAAAAGCTTTCGGAAAATCTTTTAACCAATCTTCAAGCCAAAGTATTCCATCCCAATCCATATGGTTGGTCGGTTCATCTAAAATAAATAAGTCAGGGTCTTCAGCCATACAAGTTGCTATGGCTAATCGCTTTCGCCACCCGCCAGAAAGATTGGCTATAGGTTGCTCCAGGTTTTCAAAACCAGCGATAGATAAATTAATGGCCGCTTGGACTTCGGTTTCCATATCATCCATCTTGTAGCGATTTTTTAGATGGGCAACGATATGCTCAGTTACATTTTTAGTTTCATCAAATTCAGTTTTTTGCGGTAAATAAGAGATGTTCAAGTTTTTACGAACATTTACGTCGCCACTATCTTGCTTTTCTAAACCTGCAATGATTTTAAGTAATGTGGACTTACCTGCGCCATTTGGACCAATTAGACCCACCTTTTCATGTTCAAAGAAGCCTAGACTGAGCTCTTCAAAAAGTAGTTTTGATCCCATGGTGATTTGAATTTGATTTAAGGATACTAAAGGTGTCATTAGGACTTTATGCCCTAAAACTCTGAAAACAGACACTTAAAAAATGACTTATAATATTATTATTTTAAAAATTTCATACTTAATTATTTTACAGTTTGGTCCATGCTTTGGAAGTTATCCATTGTGCGCTTGGTCCAAGCTCTAGAAGTTTGCCTCTGATCGCTAAGTCAAATCTTTAGAAATTTCTTTAATGGGTTTATAAGTAAGTTTTTTTGCTATAAGCTAGACGTTTAAACGCTAGACACTATGAAATTAAGTCCAATATCTGAATTAAACATACTCGAGTTAATTAAACCTTGCTAAGACTTGTTCATATATGGCGATTCCAAGTTTAATCTTAAAAAGAAATTTACGAAAAAATTTAATGCAAGGGCAACCTTGGATCTATCAAGACAACCTAACGCTGCCTAAAGATGCTTTAGCTAGTGGCTTATGTAAACTTAAAGATCAAAAAAATGAACTCATTGGATGGGGCATTTACTCTCCACAAAGCCAACTGGCCTTCAGACTTTTAACTTTAGATAAAAATCCTCCAAACACAGCATTCTATGAAGAAAAACTTAATCGAGCCCTTAGCTTAAGACGTTCATTAAATAGTGATCACACAAATGCCTACCGTCTTGTGAACGGCGAAGGGGATCTACTACCAGGCTTTATCTGTGACATTTATAATAAAGTGGCCGTTATCCAATTTGATGGTCAAAGCATGTTTGAGTTTTGGGATCAAGAGTTCTTGGCACAATGGATTTTGCAAAATACGAACTGCAATACCGTATATTTTAAACCCAGACATGATTCCCAATTAAAACCCATTTCATGGGGCGAACCTCTAACAAATTACCTTATCCCTTGTCGTGAAAATGGATGTGAATTTTTAGTGGATATCAAAGATGGACAAAAAACTGGATTTTTCTTAGACCAAAGAGACAATCGACAATATTTAGGTCAATTAGCTTTTGGTAAATCAGTATTAAATCTTTTCAGTTATACGGGAGGATTTTCCGTTTACGCGGGGTTAAATTCAGCCCGTTCAGTAACAAGCGTCGACATTGCTGAGGGCGCTTTGAACCTGGCCGAAAAAATTTGGCAGCTTAACAGGATTAAAACACCACATAAAACGCAATGTGTGGATGTCTTTAATTATTTAATTCAGGATGTAGAAAAATTTGATATCGTAATCTGTGACCCACCCTCTATGGCAAAATCTGAAAACCAAAAACAACTGGCTATGAATAAATATATTGAAGTATTTTCTTTAGCTGCAAAAAAAGTTTTACCCGGAGGACACCTCATTTTAAGTTCATGTTCCAGTCATATAAGTTTTAATGATTTCGAACTCATCGTTGGTGAAGCTTTATCAAAAGCAAGAAAACGTGGCCAAATTTTACGATTTACTGGTCAAGGATTGGATCACCCATATCCTCAGGCTTGCCCCCATCTTCGATATTTAAAATTTATGGATCTAATTCTTTAGGGTTTCCATTTTTTGATAAACTCTTTAGCTTCTTTAAGATTTTTTGGATAGCCTGGTCGATACATTAATCCGATGTCTCTGTTATTGGCTGATTTTTTTTTAACCCAGCCGGAAAAATTAAAACCTTTGTGGATTAAAAACGCAACCAACTCCCATGCAGCTAGATCGTTCATCTTTGGTGGTTTAAAATTTGGATGTAAAGTGTAAACCTCATTTTTACATTCAGGACACTTCGATACTGGCTTAATGCGTTTGAAACTTTTTTTACACTCAAGACAAACTTGTGGCTCTTTTGCCATGTAAACTCCAATGTTTAAATTATCGCAACACAAGTTATTATAGCTGTAAAAAACCTAAACAATCCTGTATTTTCTGCCACTTTAATCTTCCTGTTGACTTCTTCTATCGGGCACTGCTAGTAACTTAAACATCGTCGAGAATGGCACCTGTCAATTAGGACTAACTGGCTTTTTTTCTGCGATCTAACGACTCAATAATGAGTCCGCAAAAAAAAGGAAGTACCTAATGAAGTCTTTTGAAGACATGTCTTTGCCCGTCGAAATTCAAAAAGCCCTTAAAGCTCTTAATTTTAAAGAACCTACACCCATACAAGCTTCTACTATCCCCCTGGCTTCACAAGGGAAAGACTTTATGGCTTGTGCTGAAACTGGCTCTGGAAAAACTGCAGCCTATGCCATTCCAACTGTTGTTAGTCTTTTGGAAAACAAAGACAAGCATGCTTTGATATTAGCACCAACTCGTGAATTAGCCCAACAGATCGCAGATTTTTTTAGAGATCTAACTAAGTATTGCGATGGACTTAGTGTTACCGCTTTAATTGGTGGTGCCGACATTTTTAAACAATTTAGAAGTTTGAAAAAGAATCCACGTATCTTAGTTGCAACTCCAGGACGTTTAACTGATCATTTACATCGTAAAAGTTTAACTTTAGAAAATACAGAATTTCTAATTTTAGATGAAGGCGATAGAATGCTAGATATGGGATTTGCCCCACAATTAGATGAAATTTTAAAATTCTTACCAAAACAAAGACAGACTTCACTTTTTACGGCTACTTTGCCTGAAAAAGTTAAAAAATTAGCTGAAAAATATTTAACCAAACCAGAGCAAGTCAATGTTGGTCGAATTTCTTTGCCCGTTTTAACTATTACTCAAACAGTGGTTGAGGTTACAAACAAAGAAAAAGAAAATCGTTTAGTAGACGAATTAAATGCTCGTGCGAATTCCGTAATTATCTTCGCTAAAACCAAAATCAAAGTCGATAAATTAATGAATTTCTTAGACTCCTATGGTTTTAAAGTGGACTTGATTCACGGGGGACGAAGTCAAGGGCAAAGAAATCGTGCTCTTGCCAATTTTCGAGCTGGTAAAAGTCGTATCTTATGCGCCACGGATGTAGCATCTCGCGGTATAGATATCCCATCTGTAGCACACGTCATTAACTATGATTTGCCAATGATGGTTGAAGATTATGTTCATAGAATAGGTCGGACAGGACGTAACGGTGCCAGTGGCGAAGCTGTAACTTTTGTGACACCTGATGATTACCGAAGTTGGATGATGATTGCTAAAAAATATCAAATCAAAGGTGTTGAATTAAAAAATAAACCAGCTGGTGGTGGCGGCAGATCTGCTGAAGGACGATCTTCTGGTGGACGATTTGGTCGAGGCGGCGCAGGTCGAAGTGATCAAAGAAGATCTAGTGGTGGTGGTGCTGCGGCTTCTGCTTCTAGAGGCTACGAAGGTCGATCTAGTTTTGCAAGTCGACGTAAACCTGAAGAAGGATTTGCTTCTTTTGATCCTGCTGAAAAAGCAAAGCGTCCAGGATTTGATCGACCCGCAAGAAAATTTGATCGTAAGATTGAAGGTGAGTCTAAATTTGAACCTAAACGTGAATTTGATCGCGACTTTAAACGTGAAGAAGGCGCAAGTTCAGCACCTTCAAAACGGTACAGTTCTAAAAAAGCAGGAAACAGTTCTGGTTCTAATGAATTTGGCGAGAAAAAATTCAGCTCGAAAAAATTTGGGTCCAAGAAATTTGGTTCTAAAAAAACCGGTGGCTTTAAAAAAGCCGGTGGTAGTTCGTTTGCAGGTGCTCGCAAAGCCTCAAGCAAACCAAAGTCTTACTAGTTTTTCGCCCCTTTAAACCTTTGTTAAAGGCTTTCAATTTTTATAATCTCGAAGGCCTTTAAAGCTAATTCTGTGATAATCCTTACTAAATATTATTTATTCAAATTTAAAAACCTACTTTTATTTTAATTCCAACTATGGGAACTTTTAAAAGATATTTGACCCTACGATACTGGGTTTCAGAATTATCAAACATATTTTGATTAATACCAAAAAAATTTCCATAGCGTAGTTCGATAATATTGGAAAGGTTTTCGTAAATTCGTTGTGCTACTTTAGTAAAGCCTCAAAGTCCTTCTTTGGTGTTCAACCAATGTTGAAATCTAATAATGTTTTTATCTTTTATATCAAGCATCGAATCATATTTTTAAATTAACCTTCAAAATATTCTGTTGATAAACCCATTTTCTAAGCTTTCCTTCTACCTAAAGATTAAACCTTGAAGCTGATATTTTTTATTTTTTATATTTCAGATTCATAAAAAGATTCAGTTTTAGGTTCTAGGGTGCGAAGCTCGGTGGACGAGCAACCTAATAGATGGCACAACCCCAATAAACCTAGAATTTGTTTCCAAGGTAAGTTGTTTCTACTTTGATACATCATTACATATCCTTACAATTTATCATTAAATAGGCTATGACATATATTAATAACTAAGCTTTAGGAGAGGATTGTGAAGGAATTCAACATATCAAAAAATAATATTATCAAATACACCCGAACAGATGAAGCCCCTTTGCTAGCTACTTACTCTTTGCTTCCTGTTTTAAGAGCTTTTTGTGCTAAAGTTAATATAGCTCTTGAATCCGTAGATATCTCGCTTGCCGGGCGCATACTTTCCCAATTTCATGAAAATTTATCACCGACTGAAAAGGTTTCAGATGGTCTTAGCGAACTAGGCGAGGATGTTAAAAAAGCCGATGCAAATATTATTAAATTACCAAATATAAGCGCCTCAATCCCACAGCTCAAAGCCGCCATTTTAGAACTACAAAATCAAGGATTTAAAGTCCCCAATTACCCTGAATCACCCCAATCAGAAGAAGAAAAAAAAATCCAAAGTAGATATTCCAAAATTTTGGGCAGTGCTGTTAATCCAGTAATTCGCGAAGGAAATTCTGATCGTCGAGTAGCACCAGCGGTTAAACAATATGCTAAAGACAACCCTCATAAATTAGGAGCATGGGATAAAAATTCCAAAACCCATATTGCTCATATGCAAGACGGTGATTTTTATGGCTCTGAAATTTCTTATGTTTCCGCAACAAAGCAAGAGATAAAAATTCAACATTTGGATCATAATGGACAAGTCACTGAATTAAAGAAATTTTTTAGTATCACCAAAAATGAGATCATTGATGCCTCATTCTTAAGTTGCAAAAAGCTTAGTGCTTACTTTGAAACAGAGATTGCGAATGCAAAAAAAGAAGGGACTCTTCTTTCTTTACATTTAAAAGCTACTATGATGAAAGTCTCAGACCCCATTATTTTTGGTCATGCAGTAAAGGCTTTTTTTAAAGATGTTTTTAACAAATATAATTCTACTTTAAATGACCTTGGGTTTAATCCCAATAATGGCCTGGCCGACCTGTACCAAAAAATCAATACTTTGCCACCTAGTTTAAAACTTGAAATTGAAACTGCAATTCAAGACGCTTACAACCATCGACCCATTTTAGCTATGGTTAATGCTGACAAAGGCATTACTAATCTGCATGTCCCAAGTGATGTGATTATTGATGCTTCGATACCTGCGGCCTTAAAATCATCTGGTAAAATGTGGGGTCCAGACAATAAATTACATGATACGAAAGCTTTAGTTCCTGACAGATCTTATGCTGGCATATATCAAGTTGTAATTGATTTTTTAAAAACCTATGGGGCTTTTGATGTTAAAAAAATGGGAAGTGTCGCCAACGTTGGACTTATGGCACTTAAAGCCGAAGAGTATGGCTCTCATGACAAAACCTTCGAAATTGTTAGCGACGGTAAAGTACAAGTTATTAACGCCGAAGGCACCCTCATCTTTGAGCATACTGTTGCAAAAGGTGATATTTGGAGAATGTGCCAAACCCAAATGATAGCCGTAGAGGACTGGGTCAAACTCGCCGTTCAAAGATCTAAAATTTCTAAAACCCCAGTAATTTTTTGGTTGGATTCCGCCCGTGCCCACGACAGAAATCTTATTGAAATCACAAATGCAACTCTTAAGTCTATGGATACAAAAGGTGCTGAGATAAAAATCTTAAATCCGAAAGAAGCCATGTCTTTAAGCCTATCAAGAGTTCGTGAAGGCCTAGATACTATTTCCGCGACTGGAAACGTGCTTAGAGATTATCTGACGGATCTTTTTCCCATCCTTGAGCTAGGTACAAGTGCAAAAATGCTTTCTATTGTTCCATTGCTTGCTGGGGGCGGCCTTTATGAAACAGGTGCTGGTGGTTCAGCCCCAAAACACGTTGAACAACTGCTTGAAGAGAATCACTTACGTTGGGACTCTTTAGGCGAGTTTTTAGCTTTTGCAGCTTCTTTAGAAGATTATGCTTTTAAGAATCACGACCAAGCTGTTAAAGTTTTTGCCGAAGCCTTAAACCAGGCCAATACCCAAATTTTAAAATACGATCGCTCGCCCTCAAGAGATGTTGGCGAAATGGATAATCGAGGAAGTCATTTTTATTTAGCGCTTTATTGGGCTCAGGCACTGGCCACGCAAAATGAAAATCAACATTTAAAAGAGCAATTCCAAGAAGTTTATAAACAATTAGCTAGCAACGAAGAGAAGATCCTTAAAGAACTTAATTCCGTTCAAGGACACCAAGTGGACATTGGTGGCTATTACTGGCCTAACGAAGCTAAATTGAATCAGATTATGAGACCTAGTAAATCCTTCAATGAGATAATCGATAATATTTAGTTTTTAGTTTTTAGTTTTAGGAAATCCAATATTTACAAGACTTCAAACTATATGTTTGAAAAATAATTTAAAGAAACCCAATTGTGCGAGTGCGTCGTATTATGTTAAACGGTGCACTTCGCTAATTCCCTCTGAAGATTTATTAGTTTTATAATTCATTCGAAAGAGTTTTTTATTAGTTCTAGCTAATAGATTCCTACAATTCTAGCTTTGGATTTTAAAATAGTGTCAGTTATATTTAGGTATAATTTTGTATTAAATGAGAATTAGTATGAACTTACTCACACTTAGCAGTTTGAATCTAATTCAAATCGATACTTTTCACGAAGATATGGGATGTTTTCAATAATTCATATCCTTCTCGTTGATAGAATCGATGCGCACCATTTCGATTAATATTTGATTTTACTCTAATTAAAAGCAAACCCTTTCTAAGGGCCCAGTCTTCAGCATGCTTAACAAGAGCTGCTCCCACTTTCAAATTTCGATACTTCTCGTGGACGACAAGAGCGGAAATATCCGCACGTCGACCAAGCAGCAACGACTCGGGCTCTTCGTTAATTTGCAGAAACCCCATGACATCTCCATTGTTCGACAATGCGATAAACAATCCATAATTATTCGACATACTGATGCTGGTGAAGCGTTTAGTAATTTCTAAAACATCGTTAGGATATCCCAATTGGGTTGCAAGGATAGTAACGTCGGGAAGATGATGAATGGCCATTTTTTCTATTTTCATGTAATAATAATAAATAAATTATAAATTCCAGTCACGAAAGGAATGTTTTAAATCCAAATAAAGTCAGAAAGGGAATTTAAAGGTCCTTCCTCATTTTAGCTGGTTATTAAGCTAGAATATTTTATGTTCATCGAAAAAAAAAAACAGCAGGAATTACATGCTGTTTTTTTTGAAATAACTTATTTAACAATAGACTATTTTTTAAGATTTTTTCTTCGGTTTTGGTGATTTTTTAGAAAAAGTTTTTTTCAAAAAATCAGATTGTAAATCAATCATCAAATCAACAAGTTCAGAACCTTCTACTTTATAAAGATCTAAAGCTTTTTTTAGTTTTGGTAAAGGCAACATACACAGCCCTCTTTCAAAGTTTGATAGAAACTGTGGAGATGAATACCCCAATTGTTTACTCACATAACCCTGGCTTAAGTCTGCACCTAAACGATAGTCTTTAAATAGCTTTCCAACTTCCTTACTATATACCGTATCCTTCATATCACTATCCTTTTTTAAGACTCTTTGTCACAATAAACAAAGCTTGTTTGTCGAGCATCTATTCTCTAATTTTTATGAGAAAAATTCAAGTTTTTAAATTAAAAAATATTAATGTGTATATTATTAAACATATCTAAATTTTTGTTTATTTATGAAATAGGCATGGCAAAAAAATGATCTTTTATCTTAATAAAATTCAGAATTTTTAAAATTTTCTTAATTTTTCAAGCCTACAGCGAATTTTAATGATTCTTATTTAAATATTTAGTTGTTTTTGAATAACTTCAAACTATTTACAATAAGGAAACTGTTTCACAAATTAATTAGAGTTGGACTAAATGTACTCATTTTGGCACTAGTTTCCAAAATATTTTGCTTATCTACAGTTCGAATTTTCACCTGCTTATTGATAACTATGATCATAAAATGCGTTTAATAAAGTTAAAACATTTAGTAAATTTGTCACTAGCAGGTTACAGGTGACCTAAATAACTTTTTTAAAACAAATTCAGATAATAAAAATTATTGGGGACTGGTCATTATGAGCGCAACGCCCATGCCACCCGCAGTGCACGCCGTAATAAGTGCTTTTTGGTTTTCTTTTTTAGCCAGCAAGCTTGCTGTTGAGCCAACAAGTCGAGCTCCAGTTGCTGCAAAAGGATGACCAAGTGCAAGACTGCCTCCTTTTATATTCAACTTTTCTAAATCGATCTCGCCCAATATTCCTTCCAAACCTAACTCTTCTTTACAGTACTTAGGATCGCTCCAGGCTTTTAGAGTCGCTAAAACTTGGGCTGCAAAAGCTTCATGTATTTCGTAGATTTGAAAATCCTGCAGCTTCATTTTTTGTCTTGTTATCAATTTTGATACAGCTTTTGTGGGAGCCATCAAAAGACCAGCCCCATGAACAAAATCAACCGCAGAAGTTTGACCATCTTCAATAAATGCCAATATTTTTAAATTATTTTTCTTTGCATAATCTTCGCTGGTCAAAAGCACAGCTGAGGAGCCATCTGTTAACGGAGTACTATTTGCAGCCGTTAAAGTTCCACTAACTTTATCAAAAGCAGGCTTTAGAGAGGCCATTTTTTCTAAAGTAGTTTCAGGTCTAATGAATTGATCCTTTTTTTGTCCTTGATATTCAAAAACTAAATCTTCAAAAAAACCCTCTTTTAAAGCAACTTCAGCTGCTTTTTGACTTTTAAAAGCCAACTCATCTTGCTCTTTACGACTGATATTCCAAGTTTTAGCCATTAACTCGCAATGTTCGCCCATGCTTTTTTTAGTCCTTGGTTCGTTCACGGAAGGCATACTTGGTAAAAACATTTTGGGACGGAATTGAGACATGATTTTAAGCCTCGCCAAGTTACCTTTTGCAAACTGAAGCTCTAAAAACAGATTTCTTAGTCGTTGGGTGACTTCAAGAGGTGATGCGCTATTGCTATCTACGCCGCAAGCAATACCAACTTCAGCCTGACCTAATCTAATTTTATTCGCCATTGTAATGACCGCTTCTAAGCTTGTACCACAAGCTCTTTGCAAATCCAGGCCAGGACTATTTGGGTTAAGTGCCGTTGAAAGCACAGCTTCTCTGACAAGATTAAAATCTTTAGTGGATTTAATCACAGCGCCGCCAATGACATCATCCATTAGTTTTCCTTGCAAACCATACTTTTCAATAAGCTGGTTTAACGATGCGACTAAAAGCTCTTTAGTTGAAATCTGGCTATAAGCGCCAAAAGATTTTACAAAAGGTGTTCTTTGGCTTCCAATAATTGCAACTCGTCTCATTCGGCGTCCTTTGATTTTAGTGTGGGTGTAGTTAATAATATGGTTTTTAAGTCAGATATTTAAGGTCCAGCATGTCGAAAATCTGTTATTTTCAGGTTTTTGAATTTTTGATACCTTAAGGCTTTTAAAGCTTAATATCAATAATACTAAAGCAAAAGTTCTACTTAACAAATTGACCTATCCTTTGCTAAAACAGTCTAATTTTGAAAATAAGTCCAAAGTAGGTTGTTTTATGAAATTCAATATGTTCAATAGTTTCCACAGAATGATGTATGTGTTTTTAATCTTAGGTTACGGACACAATACTTATGCCGAGGATTTTTTAAACACTTCAGATTATGAAACCTATTCTAGGGTTGAAGGATCAGGACATGAGCGCGGCTTTTATTTCCAAGTTACTTTAAATTTAGGTGAAGAACTTTTGCCAAAAAATTCTTTGCTACCTTATTCAAATCCCGTGTCAGAAGATCTTATAACTAAAAAAATTAACGAGTTTGAGCCGATTATCGATTTCCAAACCAATTCTGCATTGTGCGAAATATATCAAGTTTTTTTTAGTCCTAATAGTTTAGTAGCTTACGGTACAGATGTTACCTATGCCTATTTAATTGAAACCAAAAACAAAACCCTACCTAGCCAGTGTAATTTAAAAGTCTACAATTATGATAAATCTTTACTCTTACGCGAAATTGAATTTTTCGTTAACTCTGGGAGCCGTTAAATATGTTGATTTTTAAATCTCAAGTTTCTGCTATTGTCTGCGGTGCTTCTCAAGGCATAGGAAAACAAATAGCTCTCCAATTAGCCCAAAACCAAATTCGTGTTCTTGCAATCGCAAGAAATTCAGCAAAGCTCGCTGAACTCAAAAAGGAAATGCTGGCGGCAAGTCCATTAGAACATGACATTTTTACTTGTGATTTATCGGATAACAATCAACTAGAAAAACTTTCTATTCGAATTTTAAAAGATGCTTTTCAGATTTTAATTTGCAATTCAGGAGGACCTAAATCTGGTCCCCTTGCACAAGCCAGTGTCGAAGAGCTTAACCTTGGATTTCAGACTCATATAATAGCCAATCAAAAACTAGTACAGTGTGTGCTGCCTGCTATGAAGCAAGCCCAGTGGGGCCGTATTATTAATATAATCTCAACATCTGTAAAAATGCCGATTCCAAATCTAGGAGTTTCAAACACTATCCGTGGGGCCGTGGCACAATGGTCAAAAACTTTAAGCTTAGAATTAGGATCTTTAAATATTACTGTGAATAACGTTTTACCAGGTTATACAGAAACCGAAAGATTAGACGAATTATTAAAAGCTGCTGCTTTAACTTCTGGGAAATCTTTAGATGAAGTCACTGAAGATTGGAAAGCTAAAGTGCCCTTAAAAAGATTTGCACGAGCCGATGAAGTGGCCAGTGCAGTCAGTTTCTTGTGTTCGAATAATGCGGATTATATATCTGGCATTAATCTTCCAGTAGATGGTGGTCGAACGGGTACATTATAAGAACATTCAAAATAATTTAACTTGGGGGTTAAATTCATGAATTCTATGTCCATCAAAAATTTTATTAACGGTGAGTTAAAAGCCAGTCACAATTTGCAAACTATAAATAATTTTGATCCCTCAACCGCTGAAATTTATTCCACCTTACCTAAATCTGATGCTATGGACGTGGTCTTTGCTGTGCAATCAGCAAAGAAAGCCTTTGAACGTTGGAAAGATTTATCGGCGCAAGAAAGATCAAGCTGGCTCCATAAAATCGCTGATGGCATTGAAAAAAATTTTGAAGCTTTTGCCGAAGCTGAAAGTAGGGATACTGGAAAACCTGTGTGGCTGGCACGAAGCTTAGATATACCACGTGCCATTGAGAATTTTAGATTTTTTGCTAATCGTATTCTTAATTTTGAATCAAAATCCTATGACATGAAAAACACCTTAAGTTATGTCGATAAACAGCCTTTAGGGGTTTGTGCTTTAATATCACCATGGAATTTGCCACTTTATTTACTGACATGGAAAATTGCTCCCTGTTTAGCCGCAGGCAATGTAGCTGTGTGTAAACCTTCTGAAGTTACGCCAATGACAGCTTTTTTACTGGCACAGGTTTTTCAAGACATTGGGTTACCTAAAGGTGTTTGTAATATTTTATTTGGTTTAGGCGAGGATGTTGGCGAAGCTTTGGTTTCACACCCAGGAGTAACCGCAATATCATTCACTGGCGGCACTATAACTGGGAAAAAAATTGCACTACTGACAGCTCCTTATTTTAAAAAGACTAGCTTAGAAATGGGGGGAAAAAATTCTGCTATTGTTCTTAAGGATGCTGATCTTAAAAAAGCCGTAGATATCTGTATTAAATCTTCATTTTTAAATCAGGGTGAAATCTGTCTTTGCACTGAACGCATCTTCATACAAGAAGAAGTTTATGATGATTTCAAAAATTTGTTTTTAAACGAAGTGGCTAAACTGAAAGTTGGTGATAGAAAACTTGAAGCTACTTATATGGGCCCTTTGGTTTCAGAAGCTCATTTACAAAAAGTTTTAAATTGTATTGACCTTGCAAAACAAGACAAAGCTAAAATTTTGTATGGTGGGCAAGTCGTTGCAAGTGCGGATTTACCCCTAGAATTACAACAAGGCTATTTTATAAAACCTACGGTTTTAGAAGACTTATCTGACTGCTCTGAATTGCAACAAGAAGAAATATTTGGTCCGGTAGTTTCACTTCGACCTTTTAAATATGCTCATGAAGCTGTTAAATGGGCTAATACAACACCTTACGGTTTGTGTGCCACTTTATTTACCCAAGACTTATCCAAAGCCCACAAGCTGGCATTGAACTTAGATGTGGGGACTGTTTGGATTAATACTTGGTTAAAGCGTGACTTAAGAGCCCCCTTTGGAGGCATGAAAGCTTCAGGCCTGGGCCGAGAAGGTGGTGACTTCTCTTTAGATTTTTTTACTGAGGCTAAAACTATTTGTCTTGAATTTTAAAAAAGGTAAATTGTTTTTAATTAGTCACATAGTATATTATAACTTAGTTTTTTAGAAATAAGGGGATTAACTATGAAAGGACAAATTGTTGCTGGTGTGCTTGCGCCACATCCACCTCACTTAGTGTATGCAGAGAACCCTAAACAAAATGAACCTAGATCTGAATGTGGTTGGGAAAATTTACGTTGGGCTTATGCCCGATTAAGAAAAAATTTGGCTGAACTTGATTTCGATACCATCATAATTCATTCACCACATTGGCGCACGCAAATTGGTACACATTTTTTAGGAGTTCCAGAGTTCAAATCCATTTCCGTAGATCCTATTTTCCCTCATCTTTTCCGTTATCATTATGATCTTAAAGTGGATGTTGATCTTGCTAAAAAAATATGTGACCAAGCCAACGCCGATGGTCTAATCACACAAATGATGACTAATCCGGATTTTCGGGTTGATTACGGAACCATAGTTTCATGTCATATGACACGACCCGAGTGGGATAAACCTATTGTTGGAATCTCTTCACAAGGATCTTCTGCCTATACCAGTTTTGATGTGACTCAAGAACTTATGTTTCAACTAGGTCAAGCTACTCGTAAGGCTGTAGAAGACAGTGGTAAAAAAGTTTTACTACTAGCAAGTCATTCTTTGTCTCATAGACATTTTGTAGATGAAAGTGATTTGCCTGAAGATATGTCAAAGGAACACATAACTAATCATTCGCAGTATATTTGGGACATGAAAATGCTTGAATTGATGAAACAAGGGGACTCTAAAGCTGTACTTGATTTTTTGCCAGATTTCACAGAACAAACCATAGGTGAAACTGAAAGTGGAGGTTTATCATGGATGTTAGCGGCTATGGGTTTTCCGCAAACACCGGCTGAAGTCCATGGCTATGGAACCGTCATCGGCACTGGTAATGCTATCGTGGAGTGGCGTAATACATGGCCTTATGCTTCACCCTCTAAGGGATTAACAACAAGGTCATCTCACGTTGTCGAACCCTTATCATCAACTCAAGCCGGGAGTTCAAAATGACTATTTTAAAAAGCTATTTAGTTCCTGGGCTTCCCCACCTTTTACTACAACCTGAGCTTAAACCTGAATGGCAAAAATTAAGATTAGCCCTAGACAAAGTCCGGTCTGAAATCGAAGAGCTAAATCCAGATATAATCGTGATTTATTCGACATATTGGTCCAGCATTATTGGTCATCAAATCCAAGCCAAAGAACATATCAAGTGGACTCTTGTAGATGAAGAATGGCACAGCTTAGGATCGATAAAATATGAGTTAAAAACAGACCTAGATTTTGCAAAAAAATTATCCTTAAACTGTAAAAATAGAGGTTTACTGACTAAACTTACCGATTATGAAGGCTTCCCTGTAGATACAGGCACGGTCGTAGCCAATAGCATACTAAATCCAAACAACCGCTTTAAAACTTGCGTGTTATCATCAAATATTTACTCTGATCGCCAAGAGACCCAAGTTCTAGGTAAGGCTGTTCGACAAACTATAAATGAGAGTGGAAAAAAAGCCGTTGTTCTTGTTATTTCATCTTTATCAAACAGATATCGATTAGAACCAATGGACAATTTAAACGACAAAATAAGTTCACTTAAAGATAATGAGTGGAATTTAAAAATACTGGAATTTTTAAGCCAAGGTCGCCTTGAAGATGTATCGCAACTTTCAAGACAATTTCACAAGGAAGCTAGGGTCACCAAAAAAGTTGTAAACTTTAAACCTTTTTGGTGGTGGTCTGCAACCACTGGCCAAAACAACAATTACACTGGTGATATAAAAGAGTATCAGCCTATTCATGGAACAGGTGCAGCTGTGGTTGCTATGACTCCAAGTCATACAAGCTTTGGTGATCTAGAATTTGACGAAGAAGATTCGGATGTTTATTTTGGCAATCGAAATGTTTTAAGTTCAAAACCACTTCATACAACTGAAACTAATCCAAATTATATCTTCAACCAAGACGATCCATTTAACAAGGATGAAGAATAATGCACAATCGAGATCACTATGGAATTTAAAAGCTTTCCTAAAAGTCCATTAGGAGAAAAAATTGATGGGTTACCCTCTGGACGAGATGTCGACTGGGTTCCCTTAGTTGATTTTAGACGAAATGACGTTTCGGAAAATACCATTCATGGTGCTATCTCATGGTACTCTGGCAATGAGTGTATTCATTCCTTTGGGGGCAATGTTCTTTGTTATGGTCGGTCCATGATGAAGCCATTCTATGTAAAAGTTTTTGCTAAAGATCTAGCTCAAATGAATAATAAACAAAAAGCAATATCTGTTTCATCTCATAACGGCAGTGTCCAGCATGTTGAAGCCGCACAATCTATTTTAAGTGAATCCGAATGGCCCTTAATGCAAACGCCCTTAGATTTACCTTTGGTGCAGTTTGGCCGTCAGGTTCGAAGACCCAGAAGATGGTTTAATAACTCTTCGGGGCACCACGCAGCTTTACTTAAAGGGTGCAGACTTAAAGGGTGGAATCGAGCTGGTTATACTTTACCAAGCCACCCCATGTTTAAAGCTTATCTTGAAATCATTAAACGTTATTTAGGGGAGGACTACACTCCAAAGCGTATCGCAAGAGATGGTGATGGCTTGCCCACAGTTGCTATGACAGTAAATGAACTAGCAATGTGTTATGCAGGTCTTGTCCAACATAAAAGGGAAGACTGGATATGGGATGCATTTATCACTGATCCTGACATGGTTGGTGGCTTCAATCGATTAGATACCACCATCATGAAATCTTGTGATGGTAAAGTTATTGCAAAAGAAGGAGCTGATGGCTTACTTGGACTTGCTATTGATCACCCTGATTACCAAGAAGGATTAGGTGTTGTAATAAAAATTGCACATGGATGGAACCCCCAAGCCACTTGGTATATTGCAAGATCAATTCTAGGAGTTCTAGGATTTGAACTAAGAAACCCCTATCCTTTGAAACGTCAAAAAGCCTTTGTCGTTGAAGGCATTGTACCCCCACAATATTTAAATAAACTCATTCAAATTCCAACTTGGGATGAATGGGACCCTGATCATGATCGATGGTATTTTGATCCCAATGACCATGATAATAAACTAGGATAAAATAAAAAATATTATTTGCCTTGTTACAAAAGGAATTTATGAAATTTTCATATACATTAATTTATGTCGAAGATGTTGAAGCCTCAATGCTTTTTTACGAATTAGCTTTTGATTTGAAACCAGGTTTTTTACATGAAAGTAAACAATATGGCGAAATGATTACAGGACAAACTAAATTAGGCTTTGTACAACACCAAACAGCTGAGTCTCACGGCTTTAAATATAATAAATTAACCAGTAAAGAACTTCCACCAGGTATTGAACTTGGATTTATATCTGAAGATGTAAATAAGGCCTTTACTAAGGCTATTAATGCTGGGGCTACATCGGTAAGTCTGCCGCAAGAAAAACCCTGGGGCCAAACCGTTAGTTACGTTAGAGACCTAAATGGATTATTGATAGAAATATGTTCGGAGATTTAAACTATGAGTAGCAATCAAGATCAAAAAATTATTAGTGCACGCGCTCCAGAGCCTGTTGGTGCCTATCCTCATGCTCGACGAGTCGGTGATTTACTCTTTTTATCTGGAGTAGGTCCTAGACAAAAAAATTCTAAAACCATCCCAGGAGTAACTTTAAATTCAAATAATGAAATAATTAATTATGATGTGGAAATACAAACCCATGCTGTCATACAAAATATCAAAACAGTCTTAGAGGATTCCGGTTTAAGTCTAACAGATCTCGTAGACGTTCAGGTCTATCTCACAAATATGAAAGATGATTTTAAAATCTTTAATAAAGTGTACTCAGAATATTTTGATATTGCCACTGGTCCTTGTCGTACAACCATTGAAGTTGGTGCGCTGCCAACCCCTATCGCTATTGAAATGAAAGCGCTCGCTAAATTTAGAACTTAAAAATAAATTCAGCGTGATTGATAATTCTGCCAAACATCTTTTAAGGCCTGAGCCTCTTCAGCCCAATAAGTATAATCTAAAAATTGTGGAAAAAGGTGTTTAAAACTGGGATCATCCCATCGTTTAGCAATCCAACCAGCATAATAAATAATTCTAAGACCCTGAAGTAGTGGGATATATTTAAGTTCCGCTGTATTAAAATCTCGAAGCTCCATGTATCCTTGTAAAAAATTTTCTAGCTCTGGATTGGTTTTAGGGTTTAAGTTTTTACTATCAGATAATAACATCCAAAGATCTTGAATCACTGGTCCATTACAAAAATCATCAAAATCAACAAAAAAATATTCTTTGTCCCCGTTGATAGGATCAGTTTGTAAGATGTTACCTTTATGACAATCTCCATGAATTCTTACAAATTTTAAGTTAGGCAAAATCTGATAAAGTTCATCTAAAATCATATCTGCCACTGCAAAATAAGTGGATTTAATTTCTGGATAAACAAACTCAGCAATATAATCTAAACTTTCATCACCAAAAGTTTCAGTGTCAAAAAATAATCTGTTTGTAGCTATGGCTTGTTCACCCACATTATGAAGTCTAGATAAGGTTCGTCCAATACTTTGTAGATGTGAAGGATTTAGCTCTTGGGGCATTCGGCCATAAGCTTTGGGAAATAAAGTAAAAAAAATGCCTTTATGATCAAATACCGTTTGATTATTAAAAACATAAGGACTAACCGCTTTGATTCCTGCTTGATTTAAATCCCTTAAAAATAAATGCTCTTCGTTAATGGCCTCTTTGGACCACCTCATGGGTCTATAAAACTTAGCAATTACAGCTTGATCTCTTTGTGCCTCAGAAGCTCCAAAAGACATTTCGGAATGAAGTAATTGATGACCTGATTCAATTTGGACATCAAATACACGATTTTCATAGGAATTAAGTTGAAAATAGCGTCCTGTGATTTTAAGACCTAAACTTTCAATAGCATCAAAGACTTTGGATGGGTCTAAGTCATAAAAATTTTTTGAACTCATGGTTCATTAATAACAAGGTATAATGGCAAGTGTCTAGAACCTTCTAGGGGCCATACTTGTGCGTAGGAGGCTTGTAAATTCAAACCAAACGCATGATCGATGTCTGAAGCAGGAATCTGACCATCCCCTAGAAAAGTAGGCTCAAAATCAGACCTTAGTTTTATAAAGCTATTTGCCATCAAGGAATATCCATAACCAGACAATCCATAGATATTACCGGGCGAATTAAAATCACCAATAGTTAAAAATGGATGTGACTGAGCATCAAACTTTTTTAACTTTTGAATTAAATTTCTAGTTTGAACAGCATTAGCATTTTTTTGTCCTAAGGTTACTTCCACGCCGGCACCAATTAGACCTTGTTTGGCGTAGATACTTCGCCATGGATTAACCAAATGAACTGGATTTATAAAATAAATTTTATTATTCTTAAGGACCTTTACTACGACAAATTTTCGATCTTCATGACTTTGTTCAGAATTTTCTTGCGCGTGTAAAATTTCATCGACCTTCAATTCTATTGGCATATCTGATAAAATCCAAAATCCGTTTCTTTGATTTAATCCTCCATTTGAAGTTTTAAACTTTGGTACATTACGCTCAATATGAATATTATTTTTATAAAATGATTTAATCGCATTTTGGTCATCTAATGACATAGTATAAGGACAAAATTCCCCTAAAATTAAAACATCAGGCTTAAAAGAAGCTTTAGAAAGAGCTATCAGATTTAATTCTAAAACCGTCGTATTTTTTTTATCCTTATTTTTAAGCTCTGAGCTTTCAAGACCACAACCAATATTCCACCAAAAAACTTTAAGTCCAGTAGAAGGAATATTAGTGTGTTTGGCTTGTAAATCACTTAGAAGTTGTAAATCTGAAGCTTTTGCCTGTTGGAAGAAAAATAAGATAAGTACGAAGCAAAAATAAAAAAATTTACAAAATTTTTGTTTATTAAGCAGGCCTAACATATCTTTTTCCCGGGCAAGTTAAAAAATATCCATAACTCAGCCGTCAATACTTAATTTCACAAATGGAATTAAATACTTTGGGCTGTTGCTGTAAAGAGAATAATTGTAAAATTTTAGATTCAATAGTGTACAGTTCGGAAATAAATTTGAGCTTTTCTGCACAAATAGGTTTAAGTTGCTCTAAAGTCGGCTGCATTTCAGCTACAAGTTTTTCAATTTCAATTTCTAAAGATTCTAGCTCCACATTTATCACGGATTTTTCTACTTCAGCTTGTAATATACGCTGCTCCGCTAGTTTATATTCTTCAAGCAAGAAATCACGATATGCAATTTTTCTTTTAAGTTCGGTATCTAAGCCCCTATATCTTAAATCTTCAGTTTCAAAATTACTTTGAAGCATAAAACTACTCTTAGATGATAAAATTTCATCTAATTTAGACCTTGATTTAGTAAGATTGTCTTCTAATTGTGCCGCTTTGTTTTGCGCTAGAATGACAAGTACTACCACACTTTGTTTTATTTCTTGATTTAAATTTTGTAAGCTAGAATTAGAAGATTGCACCAAATTCTTAATATTATCGGCACAATCGGTTATGTTTGTAATGTCTAATAAACATTTTAAATTGATCTCGGCCAGATCAACGTCTGACAACCTTAATTGATTAAGAATATTATTTTGATTTAAGTTCAGGCTCGCAAAATATGCCTGCTCATACTTAGAATAATCTTGGCTGTTATTTGCAATTTGTAAATCAAGGTCTTTAACTATATTGCTTTGCTGCAGTTTAGAGCTTTCAATCTCTTGATAAGTTTTCATTTGAAGTTCTAAAATATTGTTTAAGATAGATATATCAAATGCACTTTCATCATTTAAAGAGCGAACCGCCGAATATCTCCAGCGCTCAAACAAAGCTTTTTGCCAATTCACTAAAATTTTTTGTTGCGATTCAGCTTTTACCTCTTCAATTAATTTTTCCATAATTATAATATTAAGCGTTTTTTCAAATTTTTGGATTCTCGATTGTTTTCCAATTGTTAAAAATGCTAACTCTGAAATTTTTGTGGAATCCAGTTGATCTAAAAATATTTCGATTTTTTTGGAGTCATTAATATCATTGGGATTTAAACATTGCCCTTGATAACTTCTAAGAAAATATTCCGATTTACAAATAATTAAAGGTAAGATGGTATTGGTATTAATTTTAAGCTGATCAATGTAGATATCATGTTCTGAATAAGTGTTTCGCAGACTATCCAAAAATAGCTTTTTTATTACTTTAATATTTTGATCTTTATATGCTGAATTTTCACTATCTTTAGTAATATATTCAGCAATAGTTTCCCACGAGATTCCACCTAATATTTGCAGCAATTCTGCTCTTTCAAGATCCAACCTGTTCATACTTTCTGTTGCATTAACTTTTTGTGTTTTTAGCTCAGACAAACTGTTAAAAATTTCAATAGCTTTTTTGTGGTCAATTAAAATCGCATCCACAAATTTTTGAATTGATTCAATAAGCTCTAGAATACGATTTAAATTTCTTCTGGATCTTAACTTTTCCTCAATAACTGTCTCCGACTCCTTTATGGATTCCATAGAATAAGGAACCGCTAACACTTTTTCTTGATCTATTAATAAATCCTCTTCGCGATATTCGGCGACATATTTAGCTAAAATGTCAGTTAATGACTTAAGATCATTTTCGTAAGCTTCATTACTGGATATTGTTTGCTTGATCTGTTCCTCAAAGATTTGCAACTGACCTTTTAATTCATCTATCTTAATTTTTAGTAATTCAACTTGTTCAGCAAAAGGATTAAGTTCTTTTTCATAAGCAGTAATCTCAGCCTGATTTGTTTCCATTTTTAACTTTAAGTCAGTTAATTCCAAATCTAATTGGCTTATCTGTCCACCAGAGCTATTAGCTAAAAGTTCCCTGTTTTTATTTAATGCCAAAACGTTGTTGGCACTGTCTTCAATAGTTCCTTGAAATGTTTTAAAATCCGCTCGATTTATAATATCTTCAATTTTTTGGTTTAATTCAGACTTTTGCTTAAGTAAAATATAGATTTCACCTAAAGTTACATAGCTTTTTAGGGAAGAAGAGTCTAAAAATTTAGAAATATCGTTTGGAAATTTAACTTCATCTGGTAATAAATCTTCATAGACATAAAATTCCGTAGTTCCATAACCATTCGTCCAAGATTCATAAATTGGTTTTTTTCTACTAAAATCTGAATTTATATAATTTACTACTAAATTTGGATTACATTGATAGGCCATTTGTCTAAAAGCTAAGTCACTGCCACTCAATGAAATTTTTATTTTTTCTAATGTACTCGAATTTTCATTCACAAAATTTAAATTTATATCATTTTGTGATAATAACAGAGCAATAAAATGTTGAAACCTATTAAACCCATAAGCCTTAGAATGAAATACTCGTCCCTCTTTGTGAAACTCAAAGGTTTTGTTTTTTTCTTCAGCAACACGATTTTGAAATAAACTTTCAAAAATTGGCCTTTCTGATGAATCCAAAAGTTGAGGTTCTGGCCAACTTAGATTCAATTCTGCAGGGGATATGTTACGACTGAAACTTAAACTGATCGAAGGGAAAGATGGACTTCCTTGAGATAAGTATACTTTAATTATGCCGTCAAATTCTTCATTTTCAGATGTTACTCCAATAAAGTCCCTTGACATTGTACAAGGTTCTTCATTAACAAGAAAATCTGCATATACAAAATTTGTAAACACGCAAATTGCAAAAATAAAATTCTGAATTATAAATTTTTTCATGGACACACCTGTCGTCCAGATTGTGATTTAATTTCACCTTTTCGACGATTACACTCTTCTAGACTCATAAAGTTAGTAAAATTATTGTATGTTTGGCCGTTAAATCTCAGATTAATTGAAGCGCCTCTGTCGGTTGCAAAACAAACACAACTATTTGAAGGCGTCTGTTCAACTTGAGCCTCTGGCTTTGGTGGGACTTTCGTAGTTGTATTTGTTGATGCTGGTACATTATTACATCGATTCTGATTTGAATTTAAATCCGTATAAATTGTCATAGGATTCCCAGTACCATCCGAGCAGGATAGTGAGCCATAAACTAGACGTCTTTGAAGATTCCTAGGCACCATTGTGCTATCGATAAATGGCATAATGTCTGGCAAAAATGCTTCACCTTGTTCAACGATGTCTTGAAATATGGGTAAGGCTAATCCACCACCTGTTGCATTTCCACCAATAGGCCTTGGGTCATCATACCCCACCCAAACACCTATAACAAAGTTCTTCGAAACGCCAATAAACCACACATCTTTACCATCGTTACTTGTTCCGGTTTTACCACCAAAGCAGGTCTGCTTATTGACCCCAATTACATCATTGTAACAGGACTCAGAATATTTCCCGCCAGATAATTTTTTAACCCAAGAGTTAACCCTTCCGGCCGTTCCTGTATTTGCAGTTTCCGCCATCATAGTTTGCAATTGAAAAACTGATTCTGGCTTAGATATTGGTACTGTTATAGCTGATGGTTCAATATCAAATAATTTTTGACCTTTATAATCTGAAACAAATTTTACATATTGAGGGTTTAAAATTTTAGACCCATTGGCAAAAAATGAAAATGAACTTACAAGCTTTTCAATAGTTATTTCTTGAGATCCTAAAATTATTGTGACTTCATCATTAGCTGTTTCATACAAATTTATCATTTCAAAAAATGATCTTAATTCATTTAGATTTGATGGCCAATCCGGTCCCCATATCGGATTCTGTAGCAAACTATAAGTACCGATATTCTGTGAATTCACTAATGAATTGGTAAATGAAATGTTGCCATTTAAGGAACTGCTATAATTTTTAGGGACATATGGGCGACTTCGACCAGGGACAATAAAGGAAATATATCTATTATTTAGAACATCATCTGGGCTAAATCCTTTGTTTAAAGCGTAAAAATAAATCCAAGGTTTTAATGTAGATCCCGCTTGTCTAAATGCATCTGTGGATCTATTAAAGCTTGAGGTTAAAGGATCATACCCACCAAAATTGGCTAGAACTTCACCCGTGTTAGCATCCATGACCATAACTGCGGCTTGAAGCTTTGGAGAATCTAATAAAAAAGAACCGGTATTTTGAGTTTGGCCCTCAGCATTGACATTTTGTGGTCGAATCCAGAAGAAATCTCCAAATGAAAAACGACTAGCTCGGTTTTTATGACTTTCTATTAAATTGATTTTATCTAATTTAGCGTCAATTAAGTTGCCATTTTCACTGACAACACCAACTTGCATATAAGCTCTTGGTTTAACTGTATCCATTCTAAGTAACGCATTCGAAATAATTCGATTTCTGACAAAAATTCTGTCAACCGCAGAAGTCATTACAGCTTTGTCAGTATCAGATACTTCTAAAACCTCATTTATATATTTTTGTATCGGTTCAACTGTAAATTCTAACCCATTAAAGCTTATTAAATAAATATCCCCTACGTTTTTTGATTTCGAAAGCAAACTTTTTTCGACATCATTCAGAATTTGTGTAAGTAAAGGGTCAATTTCTGCTGTATTTTCCAATATCTTTGTTGAACCGTTAGGTTGTTGTTGAAATGTTGAAAGATATGCTGTGATATTTTGAAAATCCAAAGTCTGGGAAGACATTGTTTTCCCAGGTCTAAATTTTATGGATGGGAAATGCTTGGTTTCTAATTTAGGATTTTTTGCTAATAAATCATTTATTTCGGAAAATAAGCTTTGATCAATATCGGATATTCGAAATTGGGCTTTTCTTCCAGTGTCATCATTTGCAGGATTGATATTACCTAAACTGGGAGCCGTTTTAATATCATATTCATCAATCTTTTTTCTCACAACATCAAATACAATATTTTGTAGGGGTTCTCTGATTGTTGTTTGAATAGAAATTTCCTTAGGTTTATTTTGGGGATCAAATTTATTATTCTTTATCCATTGACTGATTTGATTACGAACTAAAATTAATGAAGTCGATACAGGAGCCGTTGATGGTCGCAACCAATTCGGTAAAGGTTGAGCCTTAGAAGCTTCAATATATTCACTATCTATTGCTTTTCGGCCATCGGTACAAATTTTTTTATAAATATCTGAAATCGAGACGCTGGGAAACGATTCATCTGAAGTTGCAAGAACTCGTTCACAAATGGCTAAAGATCGATTCAAAATATAATCATTTCTTCGAGGTTCAGAGAATTCTACGTAATTGTCCGGGTTAGAGTATGTTGAAGGAGCTTTTAACAACGTGGTAATAAACGCCGCTTCGGCTAGGTCTAATTTAGAAGAGCCTTTACTAAAATATACATATGAAGCTTGTTCGACTCCTTGAATTCGTGGACCAAATTCAACCAAATTGTAGTACATTTCAAGTACATATTTTTTAGCTGAAACGTCACCTAGAACTTTGGCATGTTCTTTTTCATAAGGCCAAGCCCAATACCATTCTCTGACTTTTCTTAATAGGGTCGAAAAACTACCAGAATTTAATTCTTGGTACTTTGAATTGGGTCCATTTAAAAAATACATATTTTTTAAAAGCTGCATCGTAACTGTTGATCCACCTGTAGCTTTGCTACCAGACAGCATCTGTTTTACAATTCTTGCAATAGCTTTAGAGTCTACACCCTTATGTTCAAAAAAATCCTCATCTTCTGTTGCTAGTAAAGCTAAAGTTAAATGCGGAGACATTTGCTCATAAGGAACCCAAGCCCTAGGTACCGCATCTATAGTTCCTAAGCTAACTCCTGTGCGATCAAAAATATTTACACTCCCAAAATAATTATAGTCGCCAAAAGAATTTAAATGGACGTCTGATAAGACTTTAATTTCACTTTGTATAAAATCAAAAATTTCTTGTTTATCTTCAGGTCTAAAGCTTAATGGTGAATAATTTGTAGAGCAGATGTTTTTGATATTGGCCTTTACATCTTCTGGATCTATGTTGTGCTCAGCAAATTTTTCGGCAAACTGCCCCGTGCTCAAAACATCTAATACCGAAGACAAAGCTTGGTCTCCACCCATAATGCCCACTAATGATTCGCTTAAAAACGAATTTTCAGAAGACCCTAACGTGACTTCAAGGCCTGCATCGACAAACACAGAGATTAAATAACGACAAGTTTCATGGGCTGCCGGTAGTACATCTTCAGCTGTGGCTTCTCGAACATCAGTGAAATATTTTTTATATTTTGGATCACCATCAGGAATATACTGATGGATCGAAAACAAAGAAGCTATAAATAACTTTACGATAACACTCATAAATTTAATCTAAGCCCAAATCAGCTTCTTCCTGGGTAGCAATAACAGGTTCTGCATTTTGCGAACCCCATATTTTAATCATTCCACCGGTCAAAATAGCTGACGCTTTATCTGAAGTGCTGGCTTTACTAAAAATATCACCTCGAGACACTTGGCCTTCTCGAAATGCTTTCCCCAAGTTGACACCGTTTTCTGGATTTTCATAGATACTAGTCAAACCCGCAGCCATTTCCATGTACTTATTAAAGGAGCTTATGACATGAAGTTTAACAACATGGGTTGAAAATTGAATTTCGCTTTCATTCATCTGCACTTCTAAACTTTTTAAAGTGTAGTCAATCATTTTTGAATCCTTTAAAAAATTTTTGGCAACAGTTCCATAGTCTTTACCTACATTTTCTAAATTTATAGATAAAATAATACCTGCTGCAGTTTTTGAAAGTTGGATGCGATCAGAGATATACTTAATAAATTCAGTCTTTATTGGTTTTATTTCTGGATGTTCAATTTTATTTAAACCTTCAACAAACTTTGTTTTCCACAAAGTTAAAATTTCATAAGCATTATCGACGTTGGATTTATTAGCATCTATTTTTTTTTCAACAAAAGCTCGGCAAATATCCCCAATAACGGTTTTATCCTTGATATGATCATCCTCTATACACTCTGGAGATAAGATGCCCATAAAAAAATTCATAAAATTTCCAGAATTATCGATATTGCCATCAGCTCGCAAATTTATAGCAAACTCAGTTTTTTCGTTGGGCTTCTGGGGGGCGACTTCAAGATTTATGCGAAAATCCATCACTATATTTGCTATAGCATCTGAACCAGGTACAGTTGCTACACCCTGGTAGGTCCCACGGATCTGTCCATAAGCCATATCCGTATTTTTGGTCCCATCTGTGCCTTCCGTATAGTCAAATCTAACTTGGCTATATCCAATTTCAGGCAAAAAGTTATTGATGAATGCCGAAGTAAAGTTTTCGACCTGTGAATTCAAAACCGGATATCGAACAAAATAGGAATCTCTAGCCAAAGAATACGAAGACAAGAAAAAAAGACTACAAGGAATAAATAGAACTGATTTCAGCATACGTACAACACTCCTTAACAGGAGGCTTCCATTGCATAAAATATGCCCGCAGTTCAATTCAGGTTTATATGCATTTAAACTTAAATAATGACAAATTTAGCACCTTTAGAGCCTTTAAAACGCTGCCCAACCTTTTTCCAACCCTGTAAAAGGTGCCAGGTTCCGAGGTCAGGTCACAATCTACACCTTCATGACATCGTCGGGTCTAGTTGACCTAGTCTAGGATAAAATAAGTGAGACACCCCTCATAATATAAAGGCTCGTCCAAAATCTAAATATAAAGGGGGGATTTATGTCTCTAATTAAGTTTAAATGCCG
>JBGSLV010000100.1:0-1698 GCA_041740515.1 Bdellovibrionales bacterium
CTTAGACAAATGGTCTTTGAATATATTGAAACTTGGTATAACACTAAAAGAAGACACAGTTCGCTGGACTACAAAAGTCCAAGGCAGTTTAAACAATTAATTTCTTAGAGAAAACTGTCCACTTTTTTTGGGGAATTCCAAGTAAAGACAGAACTCACCAAGAAAACATGTGCAATGGTAGAATTACAATTGACACTTTTATTGACGGATTAAAATAATGTAGGGGAGAAGAACTTAAATTAAAACTTAAAATGACAGACAATTTTTATACTTACAAACAGGTTAGCTGTCATATCTAGTCGTGCTTACTTCCTATAAACAGTGTGAACACCAAGCGATTTTGACTGTGTCTAACTAAATGAGTATCTGTCAGGTCAAATATCAACATATATTTTTTCTTTTCCTCTATTCTATACCGCTTACTTACCTTCGATTCGCTTTGTAATTTTGATATTTCTATTCTTCTTGCCTCAATCCTATTAATCCTGATTTAATTTTATAATTCAGATAGAAAAATCATTGCGGGTCCTGAATCATTTCGAATGATTTCCTCGATGACAAATCGAGTATTAGGTACAAATAAAAATTCTTTTTCGCCATGAGTGGCTTCTAGTGTTGACTCAATAGATTTCGCTGTTTTTCCAAGGATAATCATTTGTACGGGAATATCATAGTACTCGGCATCACTATAATCATTAGAAATTGGTAAATCACCAACCCATCTGCTAATTTCAATTTTGCTGTAGTGGTATAAGTCGATGGCATCTCTGGTTGACGATACCAACCTAGGAGTAGTGTATACTCCGCCAACTTGCAAAGAATTGAAAGTATTAAAAGATAGTCGAGTGGACCTCAAAACAACAATGTTTTGATCTGGAAGCTCACTTAGGGCTAATAACAATGAATCCGTGATCTCTTTAAGACTGATTTTTAAAGGTTGCTTAATTCCCAAAGAAGCAAGAAGGAAGGAATTTAAAGTAATAATTTCTTCACCTCCCATTCCATTTTCTAAATATTCATTGATTCGTAAATGCAGTCGAAGTTCAGGATGAGTGTAGGCCGCAAGTCCAATATGCTGTTGATAAAACTCAGCTGGCAAAAGTTCAATCGGTAGGTTGTTTACAGTCATCATTTTATTTATAAAATCACGCCCTCTTTCAGTAGCACTTAGTTTTTTAAATGTATTCTTAAAGAGTGCAAAATATTTTTTTGCAGTTATAGGAAGTCTATGACTTGGAAAGAGCCTAAAAAAATCTAAGGCATCTTCCATAGCAGCAATCAGTTCTAATTTCCAACGTGTAAAGTGCGTTCTTGAATCAACTGGATTGCACAAATAGCACAAAGTATCCTCCTGCCATCTTTGATTGAGTTCGGTCATAGTTATTTGTTCAATTGCATTTTCTTTAACTAAAAATTTTAAGCACTCGAAACTTGTTGCTGAATGGGCATTAAAACCAAAAAGGCTCAATCCAAGGAATATTGTTATTTTTCTCACATAGGCGGGTACCAAAAATGTGACGATTAACACAACACGCGTAAAGAATTTAAGCACTATATGGCCTCTTTCTTTTTTTTGTGGGGATGGGGGTTTAATTGGATTTGAGTTCATACATCCATTTAAGCGCAAAACAGCTGTTTAAGTAGCCCACTTTCTGCATGATTTTAAGCTTAAAATACTCCATGTTTTTGTATCCATAA
>JBGSLV010000101.1:0-21923 GCA_041740515.1 Bdellovibrionales bacterium
GGCGTCCATGCCTGATGCTCCTTTTTGATGTTTTGGTTCTACAAAAATCAAATCAGAATTTCAGGCGGTTGTCTGGGGCTTTTTTTTTAAAGGTCTAGCTAACTTATCCACATTTTTCCCACAAATTCTAGAAAAAACCGGGCTTTTGATCAAGGTTCAACAATTAACCCTGTCGGAGTGTTTAGGTTAATTAAAGAATTTACTTAAAATATTCTGCAAAATAATAATGTAATTATTGTTAAAAATTGTTTATCTGTAACAAAGGTAGAAGTATGTGCGAAATTTATAACGAAGAAGATCATAAACACTGTAAGTAAAAATTAATTTAATGTATTTGGCTCAACTTGGTGGAATAACTAAACGGCGAAGCTTGATCCACAACCGCAAGTTTTAGTGGCATTAGGATTAGAGAAGACAAAGCCTTGGCCATTTAATCCACCTTCAAAGTCCAGGGTCATTCCCATCAAATAAAGTAAACTCTCTTTGTCCACAACTACTTTTACGCCATTAGCTTCGAAGTTTTTGTCTCCCTCTTTGACTTGGGAGTCGAAATCTAATTTGTATGAAAAACCAGAGCAGCCACCCTTCTTAACAAAAATTCGCAGAAAATCAGTATTGGATTTTTGCTCTTGATTCATCAAGAGTTTAATCTGAGATGATGCTTTTTCTGATACTTGTATCATAAGGGCTCCTAAGATTTACAATATCATTATACCTTATTTGTCAGCCGAACTACAAATTTTTCTAAATCTTGGTTCGTGGTGTTTCGTCCTAAGCCAATTCTAAGGGTTCGAGTCATTTGGCTTTCAGTTAACCCAATAGCCGTAAGGACTTGGTTGGGCTTGGTTTTATGTGATCCACAGGCTGAGCCCTGACTTAGGCAAAAGCCTGAAAAATGGCTGATTAGGTCCATATTTGCGTAACTTCCAGGAAGAGTCAGATTTAGATTTTGGAATATTCGATGGTCTTCATCCCCATTAAACTTAGCCGCAACTAGGTTCTGCTGCAGGAGTTTTTTAAATGTTGTGGTGAGCGTCTTAAAATGCACCTGATCTTCAGACTTTCGGCTTAAGACCAGTTTACAGGCTTCACCCAATCCAACAATTCCTGGGACATTTAAAGTCCCAGAGCGCAGTCCAAACTCTTGTTCGCCCCCAGAGATAAGGGGTTCTAGTTGATGGCCAACAGTAGATTTTCTTAGGTACAAAGCGCCTACACCTTTGGGACCGTAAAGCTTGTGTGCTGAAAGGGAGAGCATATCAAAATGGCCTTCAGAAGCATCGATGGTTTCAGTCAGTAAGGCTTGAGTTGCATCCCAATGAAGTAAAAATGAAAATTTATTTTTTAGTGTTCCCAGAGTCCGATAGTCATAAAGACTGCCAATTTCATTGTGAGCTAAAATCAAAGACACCAAAACAGGTCCTTCAAGTTCAGTTAAAGTATTTTCTAGATCCTCAAGATCCACTAATCCATTTGGTTTTGCTTTCAAATAGATAACTCTATAATTTAAACGTTCTGCCCAAAGAGCTACTTCGGCCGTTGCGGAGTGCTCGATATTACTTGTAACAAGAGTTAATTTTGGATTTTTTACCAATAGGCCTTTTAGAGCTAAGTTTATAGATTCAGTGGCTCCGCTGGTAAAAATAATTTCAGAGGGGTTTTCGGCATTTAGTAGTTCTGCGACTTGGGCACGAGCATTTTTTACGGCGCCAGCTGTTGACCAGGATTGAGGGTGAAGGGTGCTTGAGGGATTGCCATAATTCAAGTTGAAATAGGGAATCATTGCCTCAAGAACATATGGATCGACTGGGGTTGTTGCATTATGATCTAAGTAAATGACGTTTTGCATTTTTTTACAGTATATAATCTAAAAAAAAAAGTCATCATATTCAAAAGCAGAGTCGCTAATAAGCTTTTAATAAATGACTTAGTAATAATTCCTCGAGGAGATAAAAATGGAATTTAAACTTTTTACACCCACAGACGAACATCAAATGCTTAGAGATATGGTGCAAAGCTTTGCCAAAGAGAAACTTGAACCTCAAGCTGAAAAATTTGATCGTGACGAAAAGTTTAATTTACCCTTATTTCGGGAATTGGGCGAGTTAGGGCTCTTAGGCTTAACAGTAAGCGAAGAATATGGTGGTTCCGCTCAGGATGCGACAGCGGCTGTTATTGTTCACGAAGAGCTTTCTTATTCAGACCCAGGTTTTTGTTTAGCTTACTTGGCCCACTCTATGCTTTGTGTGAACAATTTTTATGTCAATGCGAGTGCTTCACAAAAGCAAGAGCTATTACCAAGAATGTGTTCAGGTGCTTATGTGGGGGCCATGGGAATGTCTGAGCCCGACGCTGGAACAGATGTTATGGCTATGGCTATGACCGCCGTGGCTCAAGGGGACCATTATATTTTAAATGGTCGAAAGATGTGGATCACCAATGGGTGTGTGGACGATGAAGGCACACCCTGTGATGGGGTTCTTGTTTATGCGAAGACAGGCATGAATGGGACCAAGCCGATGATTTCGACATTTATGGTGCAAAAAGACGACCCTGGATTTTCGGTGGGTCAAAAAATTCATGGCAAATTAGGCATGCGAGCCTCAAATACCGCTGAATTAGTTTTTGAAAATTGTAAAATTTCAAAGCAATGGCTGATTGGTGCCGAAGGGGATTCGGTTTCGCACATGATGAAAAATCTAGAGATTGAGCGCTTAACTTTAGCGGCTATGAGCTTAGGTATAGCCAGACGTTCACTTGAAGTGATGGTTAAGTACGCGGATGAGCGCCATGCTTTTGGCAAACCCATAAGTCATTTCGGGCAAATTCAAAAATTTATTGCAGAAAGTTTTGCTGAGTACCGCGCATCTAGAGCTTACGTCTATCATACCGCCCGACGCTTAAAAGTCTCTGGCTCTGGCGAACGTGCTGATTCTGATGGCGTTAAACTATTTGTGACTACTGCCGCCAAAAATATCGCCGATAGAGCCATACAAGTTTTGGGTGGTTATGGCTACGTTTCAGAATATGTCGTAGAGAGGTTATGGCGTGATGCTAAGTTGTTAGAGATTGGAGGCGGGACTTTAGAAGCGCATCAAAAAAATATCGCTCGAGATCTAGCAAAGTCCTTGCATTTAATAACTGCCGAATAAGCCACAACGTAAATCTGACATGACATTTTTAGCTGTCAAAGTTCAAAATACTTTTGATGGTTATCAAACAACAGTCCTTTTGGTTTTTACTTAAGTCTTACTGGCATCTTTTACTAGATGAAAAATCTTGGATCTTTTTATTCACCGGCATCCGATTTGCCTTAAATTCTTTAGGTCCATTTTTAGTTTATTTTTATTACTGTCAATTCGATATTTTAACTTGTATCGGAGCGGCACTTATAACCGGAATGATCTCGGCTTTATTTCAGTTTTTTAATGAGAAGTATATTTCATGGCTTAATTCGACACCTCATAAACTTGCTCAATGTATAAAATGGTATGGTGTCGAGATATCATTTTTGATACTTCCCTATGCTCTTGTTTTTTGGCCTCAGCATATATTACTAAATGCCGACACATTACTAAATGATATTTTGTCACTTTTTATCACTGCATTTTACGCCTTAGTGTCACAGGGCATTTGGGACTTAAGTTTAGCGTATCAAAAAGGGCTTAATCAGAAATACGAAAAATTTAATCCAACTAAACTTAAAGTGGTTTTTAACTTTAGATTTTTAGTGGTATCTTTTGTATCCGTAATCTGTTCTATAATAAAGTTGTCCAATCCTCTACTGGGTCATTATTTATTTTTAAGCTTTATGACGGCAGGGCTTATATTCTATTTATATATATGGTTAGACAAAAGACTTATTGAAATATCAAAGCAACAAGCTTAATACAAAGCATAGATCTGCACAAAAATTTCACGACTATTAACTGATTTGAAAGCTGACTTTAGAACTAAAGAAGGGGTTTTAAAATGACCGTGATAAAATTAATTTTAATTATAGGAGCTGGTTTAAGTTTTAATCTGGCATTGGCACACGCAAAAAATAAATGGTCAGAATTATCCCTTGAACAAAAAGCTAATCTACTTTTGGAATTAGAATATATCGAAGAGGCAAACTTACCAAAAGATATTAAAATCATTAATTATGCAGCTAAAGGGGATTTAGACACAAAGTCTTTGAATATTACAAACAAAGTACATCATGTTTATGTTCAAAGTCTTTTGGAGGCTTTTGAGGATAAGGTCAGCCGAGAAAGTATCGAGCAAAGCGAGTATTCCGAATATGGTGAAAGTGTAATTACAAGTTTGTATCTTATTATTGATAATTCTGGAGTGGTAATAGCTAGTGTTCTTGAGATGTTTCAAGACGGACGAGATCAAGACGGCAACGAGTCTGATGTGAATTGGCGCGCTCTTGTTCGATTTGATCAAAACGGTGATGTGCTTTTAGACGAAAGTGGACAGCCTTTTGATGAATTATACTTTGAATGGTCTGGACATTAATGTTCTAGAAACTATACTTTTGTCAGATCAAGTTACAACTTCTACAGATTGGTTCTACAAATTAGTTTGTGAACACATTTGCTCTACAAATTAGTGAATTAAATAAAATAAAATCAAATTTAGATATAAAACCCACTTGTATTAAACTGAGACACTATTTTCTTCGTCGAAAGTCCAGTTATGTCCTTTAAAAACCGCGCCGATAGTAGTTCTAGATAAGGAATTACTTCTATGGGTTTTGATTACGATAAAATCAAAAATAGCGACGATGGTTCATACTGGGCCAGCTACTCGGATTTGTTTATGGTTCTGTCAATGGTATTTTTATTTTTGTATATCGTTGCCAGCCTTAAAAGTGGAACTCAAGGAATCATGAAAGACGCCGAGTTTAAGCAATTGGCTAGGGAAAGAGATGATCTAAAGCAACAGATTAAAGTTTATAACACTTTAAAAGAGGACTACTTAGAAACGGGTGCTTCTGAAACTGAACAGGAAGGCTATGAACAGCTTATGGATAAACTTGTTCTGTTAAAAGAAGAAGCCAAAGACGAAAAAGAAAAACTGCGACAAGCTGCTCAAGAGAATGAAGAGAAAGAAGAGGCTTTAAACGAATACCAGCAGATGGTTCGTAATATTATAAATAACAATATGATCTCTCAGGCTCGAATTAAACGTCGAGATAAAACTATTGATAAGAAAAATGTGGTTATTAAAGATAATAAAAAAGAAATTCAAAACTTAAAAGTTAACATTGATCAGAAAGAAAAAGAGATTGTTCAAAGTGAAAAAGAAATTAAAAACATGAACAAGAAACTTGAGATCAAAATCGCTCAGCTAAAAACATCATACATGACTAATCGAATCACTAAACAAAAAATGGATGAGAGCATACAGCAATTGAAACAAGAGAACGAACAGCAAGTTAGCGAACTTAAAGCCGTCAATCAACAGACCAAACAAGAGATTCAAAAAATTGCTAAAGTCTTAAATCAGTCTAAACAGCAACTAAACCAAGCCCAACAAAAGTTACAATCACAAAGTGCAAAGTTATCTGAATTAGTTGAAGAGAAAAATCAATACCGAGAAAAAATTGAAACTATGAATGAAGAATTTGAAGAGCAACTTAAAAATGAAAAAGCGCAGTTTGAAGCAGAAATTAAAAAACAAAAGTTGACCGCAGAAGCTAAAGCTAAAAAATTGGCGCAATTTAGAAAAGAAGCTAAGGCGAAACAAGCTCAGTTAGCTAAAGAAATTGCAGCTATGGAATCTCAAGCTGAACAGGTACAAAATGACTTAGATAAAACCTTACTTGCTAAAAATGAATTGGCAAAAAAAGCTGAGTCTTTGGAAGGTAGTAACAAAAACTTAAGTCGTGATGTAGCACGATTGAAAGAAATTGCGGATGCTAAGAATAAAGTGATTCGTAAAATTGCAAGTAACTTAAAAAATGCAGGTATTGAAGCTGAAGTCGATCAGAAGTCAGGGGATGTTATTATCTCTTTCGGTGAAGAGTATTTTGATTCAGGCAAAGCTAGTCTTAAGCCAGGCATGGAAAACACCCTTCAAAAGTTTATGCCGGCTTACTCTTCAAGTTTATTATCAGACCCGGAAACAGCTGAAAAAATTCAATCTATTGAAATCGTAGGTTTTGCTTCACCCACTTACAAAGGTAAATTTGTGGACCCGAAAAGTTTAAAAGCGGGAAACAAAGAAGCAATGAATTACAACTTGGATTTAAGTTATTACCGAGCTAGGTCCATTTTTGATTACGTTTTTGATACTTCTAAAATGAAATACCAGCATCAAAAAGATCTACTTCCAATTGTGAAAGTCACAGGACGAAGTTTTTTAGCAGAAGGTGAAAATCCACAAGATGCTAAAAATTTATCACAGAAAGAGTATTGCAAAAAATACGATTGTAAAAAGTCACAAAGAGTTATGATTAAGTTTAATATGCAGCCTTAAGGGGATGAAATAACATGGAAACGCAAAAAGTAGTTTATACATTTATCGATGCTCTGGTGATTTTTGCCAGCCATTGGCTGATTCCAACTATGATGTTTTTATTTATAGGTGGTATAATCTTTCGAGGCATAATATATTTTACGGTCAAACGCGAAGAATGGTTTGCTAAAGAATTTGAAAAGCGAGTTGAAAACTTCTTAAAAGAGCGAGATGTAAAAAACAGTGTTTCGTTTTACGTAGTTTGTAAAAAGCTGCTTGAAAAAACATATTATGATCTGTTTAAAGTACGCTTCATCATGAAACGCAGAAAGCCAGATTTTGTAATGACATTTGCCGATCGAATTTTTTTAATTAAGCAAGGTACGGCCATTTTAATTGACGATTTTTTAAAACAACTTAAACACTTACGCTTCAACGAAGCGAACCATCCTAGACTTTTAACAACTACAAAAAAGATCTTTTCTAAGAATCCATGTTTTACAAGAGTGTTTGGAATTTTTCCTGCGGCTACAATGAATGATGTTATCAATATTTTACCTGGTATATTTATCGTATTGGGAGTTTTTGGAACTTTCTTAGGAATTATGCGTGGTCTTCCTGATCTAGGAAATATGGATCTGGCTGACGTTGAAGCTTCAAAGATGGTTATGGATCAGTTTTTAGTTAAAATTGCCTTCTCAATGAGTACTTCACTAGTTGGTATTGCTCTTTCAGTTGCATTTTCAATATTTAATGCCACATTATCTCCTGAAAAATTATTTGCATCTGCCGTTGAAAGAATGGAAACCGCTTTAGATACGGTTTGGCACTTGAGTGCAAATAACGATATTCCTTCAAATTTAATTGAATTTGATGAACATAGAGATCCTGAAGAAGTTTTAGCCCAACAGGCTGTTAACGAAGAATTAATAATGGCGCGTAACAAAAATAAAGAGGCCTCTTAACATTAAAAAAAGAGTATTATGAAAATTTTTAATAGGTATATTATAGAGATTGAATTTGAAGGTCGAAAGCTCACAGAGTATGTGACTAAAGAAACCTTTATCGTTGGTCGCTCTTCAGACTGTGATATACCAATTGATTCAAAAAATTTAAGTCGTCAGCATTTGCGAGTCACACTTATGGGTACTGAAGTCTTTGTTGAGGATTTGAAATCAACCAATGGTTGTTTTTTAAATCAGCAAAAGCTAGAACCAGGACAACCCGTTTTATATTCCTCAGATAAAGTATTAACTTTAGGTAAACATGAAGACGTAGTGCTTTCTATCAAAGCAAAATTTGATACAAATGCAGCTACATCTCCTAAAGAGATAAAAAATAATTTGGGTGAAATTTTTAGTAAAGATCCTATGTCTTTAGAGGACCCTCCTTCAAAAAAAGCTGAGCGTGACTACAAAGAGATCATGAATCAGGTAGAAATTCTTAAAACAGAAATTATTGAACGCGCCGAAAAACGCGCTGATAAAATTCTAGATGAAGCCAACTCGGCTGCTGCAAAACTTCTGGCTGATTCTAAGCACTCTTTAGCTGAGGCTGAAGCCTTGGCCCGAAGCAATGCTGAAAAAATGATTGCGGATGCTGTTGAAAAATCAAAAAATATCAAAGAACAAACCGAACTTGCAGATATTTTACGTCAACTTGAAGATAAAAAAAGTGAAGTCCAAAGAGTAGAAGAAGTTATTGCCTCATGCCGAGAAAATTTAAAATCCCTTGAGGCTAAAAATGTCGAGTTTATCGAGTTAGAACAAAAAAATACGGCTTTAGAAGTCGTATTAAAAGGTCTTGAAAGTAAACACAGTCAACTTCTTGATAAACAAAAAGATTTGGATGGGAAAATTTCTATTGCCACAAAAGATTTAGAAAAAACTTTTAATGAAAAAGAAGTTGTACTTGCTTTTAATTCAGATGTTGAACAAAAAAATGCCACTCTTAATGCCGAAATTTTAAATAAAAAATCAGAAATCGCTAAACTTGGTGAGACAAAAAATTTATTAAATGCGGAAGTTTCTGAACTTAATCAAAAGCGTCAAGAGTTTGAAGAACTTAAACTTTCACTGGCTAAATCAGAAAAAGAATTACAAGCAAAAAATACAGCTTTAAAGGATGTTTTAGCAGAGATTCAAAATGTTAATACAGACTTAAAAGCATTAAAAGATGTTCAACTGAATCTACAGAGTGAAAACACAAAACAAAAAGTTTTGGTCGATGAAGCTAAAGAAAACATAAACAAATTGCAAAAAGAGTACGAAGCTTTTCTTGAAAAAAGGCGGCTCATAAATTTAGAAATTGACGAAATTAATAGGAAAAAAGAGGCTTGTGTTCATGAGCTGGCAGACATGAATAACAAAGTAACTGCCATTGAAAAAGAATGTAATAACAAAACTAAGCGTGCTGCAGATGAAGCTGAACTGATAATTTCCCAAGGCAAAGCTAAAGCTCAGTCAGAGTATATGTCTTTAATGCAAAAATCTAAAAAAGATATCTTTGAGAAAGAAGAGTCTTTGCTAAGCCACGCAAGAGCCGAAGCTAAAGACTTGGTTGAAAAAGCTAGTGCTGAAGCTAAAAAAATTGAAACCGAAGTTAAAAATATTCAAGCTGAAATGACACAAAAAGCTGAAGCCAAAGCGGAAAAAATTGTAAAAGATTCCCAAACTCGTGCGGATGAACTACGTGATCGGGCTCAAGCCGAGTATCAAAAACTTCTTAAAGAGGCAGAAATTGAGGCTGATAAAATTAAAGCCAATTCCGTTCATTTAATGGATGAGAAGAAAAGAGACTTCGTTGAGCTAGAAAAAAAACGTATCAAGAAAAGCTCTGAGCTATTAAAATCAGAACTTAATGTTTTGCTTTACTCTAAATTAAAATTGTATTTAAAAGAGGATAACGACGAGTACACAGCTCGCGTTAAATCATCACTGGAAGCCGCTGTAAACTCAAGCATGCTCGAAGAAGTGTTAGATAACGATGATGAAATGTATGCTTTACTAGATGATAGGGTTTTAAAACAACAGCAAAAAACCATTAATTACTGGCGCTATACGGTTCCGGGTGTCTTCCTATCACTTATTGCCGTTTATTTTGCAATTCCATATTTTAAAGAAAAAATTAAATCCGAGTCTAGAAAAGTTGCATCGGTTTCGAAACAAAAAACGGAAGATCGCATTAAGAAAATGGATGAAGATGCTAAAAAAGAATTATTTGAGTTCTTCAGTCCTAAGAAATCAATCGAGTTTAAAGACTCTTATACAGACAGAGTTTTATACACTGACAACTATGCAGAACTAAGTCTTGAAAAAGAATACCGCGAAGATTGGATTTTAGAACTTCAGACATTTTTTGTTGATGATCTAGAACTGAGTGAAAACGCTTTAGTGCCATTTATTTCACAAGAGGCTAATATGATCAAAGAACTAGTGGCGCAGTCAAAACGCATCAACGGTAAGTTCATTGATCAGGGCATTGCTAAAATGCGCGAAATAGAAGATGAGTTTGTACAAAAGCTTAAAACTAATCTCAAAAGCGACAGAGATTATAAAAAGGTTATAGAATTTCAGAAAAAGTTTTTTAACAAACGAGTTTCTGAAAAATCGTCCAGTTCGATTAATTAGTTTAAAAAATATGAAGATCGTGATTCGATACGTGTTTGAATGATGCGAGTTTTGTTTTATTTAACTTGGTTCAATGCGCCAACCCACCAATTGGAAATTTCTTATTCTAAGTTGAGCTTGATCATTAGTCTAGTCGTGGTTTTCTAGAGCATTCAAATTTGATATATTTAATGTATATGAATAATTGTATATTATTTTTAAGTTTATTCTTGTTTGGATGTGCAAGTTTTTCTTCATTTACTGGAGATCGCCAACCTAATCAGGTTATTGGCAAACCGGCAATAGCATCAGATTTAAAGACCTATATTGATACGAATCTAACTTTTTTTGGTCGTTTAGAGTTACCCGTTGGAAGTAAGATAAATCTATTAGATGTAAAAATTCACGACAAACTATGTGAAGTCCGAGTTACGAAATTTACGGACGGTACTCACTTTATAAGAATAAAGCTTAACATAGATGTTGCATTTGATGGAATTGATTTAACAGATACCAACATCGGAATATTTTTTGATCCAAAGATTGAAGATCCTAGGAGGAATTACAAAGATGGCGAACATTCAATTCAAATAGATCCACCCGAACCAGAAACTCGCTACCTTATTAAATCCGATCTGGACTTTGAAAATATGAAGAGTCTAGAATATCAGATATACTTAGAAGGAAAGATTCAGCTAAGATATTTGTGCGAGCAGGATTTTGCCGGGGCATAGCTAAAGAGCACAGTAATTAATTTTATCTGTATCGGTTGGCATTTGATCTGACAGATGTTTTTTTAGTTGTTGTACTTTGCGGTAGTCAGGATTTGAGTTGTCACTTTGCTCTCAGTAAGCGATTTCTAATCTGAATTGTAGAAACCACAACTTGATCAGAGAATCCCTCTTTGTGGTTTAGAAACACGACTTGATCTAACAGTTGCCCTACTTCTGTGTTTAAAATTTGTCTGTCTGAGGTTAAAGTTTTAATTTAAGTTTTTTTCTTACATACTTTTAACCGTCAACAAAAGTGTCAATCGGTGTTCGACCATTGCAGAATATTCCTTGGTGAGTTCTCATTTAATTTTACCTTTCACACGATTTATAAAAATCTGTTTGAAGTCCTTCAATCTTTGTGTAATTTTTTTTGCTAAACTTGGTTTATTAAAATTCTTGTAGAATTATTCTATGAAAACGAATCTAGGATTGTTCTAAGAAAGTGCCTGTTGGATTGTTTTATGATAACGTCTGATTATTGGATTTAATTTCTTGATTTAATCTAAAAGCACAAAATCTTTAAATACAAATCAACACTTTAGCAGATGATCTTTGGCTGATTTTTTTATCTGGCAGAGCCGCAGATTTAAATCATAAATATATTGTTCTCTTGCAGCGTAACCTTGGCTTCTTTCAATACGATTGGCGTTAAAGTAACCTTTTAGACCTAAAACTTCGAATTTTGACAATAGAACGCGGGTATAAACTAAACAGTCCCAAAATTTTCCAAACTTAAATCCCTTTTTAGCTTTTGTGACTAAACGAGCTAACAAAGCTGGAAATGTTCTAAGAAAATTCCTAAAATTTACTAAATTCTTTGATTTTACTTTTAAATGTAAATGGTTTCCCATATTAACAAAATCTAAAATTTCAATTTGATATTTTTTAGCTCTTTCGTGTAATAAGTTTTGCACTTGCAATTTAAACTTATAAAAACTTAAATTATTTTTTGCTTTTGAAGATTTAAAAACCACATGGATAATTTTATTTGGCAGCAAAGGTCGCTTCATTTTTCTTTTTCGAAGCGAGCTATTACCGCCATGTTTAAGAGTTGGAAATGTTTTTAATTTTTTAGATGGCAGTAGAGTTAATTGCATGGGGCAATATAATAATATTTGTTTAAATAAGCAATAAAAAATTAAATTATTATAATATTAAAAAATGGAAAATATAAATTCTTAAAATACATTTCCTGCTTGTATCGATTAATTGCAATTTTAGTTTACGATATTAACCCAACAGAAATTTGGGACAGATTTATTAGCCAAACATGGAATTGCCAATTGAGGATAGGCGAGACGAATAGAGGAAATAAAATTAAGGGAAAAGAACTGGGAAAAGGAAACAGAATAGTAATGTTCACTAATAGCAACGTTCACAGAATAACTGAATTAAAATTAAAATTAAAACATAAACTGACAGACAATTTTTAAACCTACAAATAGGGAAACTGTCCGATCAAGTCTTGGTTGCTGCAAACATTGATATGAACAAAATTTAATGATGACTTACTTAAGTTGGCGTAAAAAAAATTCCTCCGTTCAAGAGTTATTTATAACGCACCGATAACGTCAAAGTCGATTGGTAATTAGACCGACAGTTTCCCTTTGTAATGACACTAGTTCACATTAATACAATTTATTATTACTTAGTTTAGATAATATAATATTAAAAATTAAATGAAATATGTTTTAGTAAGTATGGCCTAGAAACTACCTTAAATTTAGAATTAAAATCGTTTATTTGAAATCTGTTCTAATTGTACGGCTCCACTTCTATAAATGTATTCTTTAGTCCCATCATATAGTCCCGTTCCTGGTATTTTCATCCTATCAAATTGGGAAAAAACTTTGACGAGTAACAAGCTAAACAGGCGCATAGATGTTTGTTCTTGTCCTGAATCACAATAACCCGCAGGACAGCCCAAACCAGTTTCAAACTGTTCCGGTATTTGGCTTTGTCGTATCTGGGTAGATTCTTTGATCATCTTTAGCAATGAGGAACTGAATTTAAGGCGACCATCGGCATAAATAAGAGGTTCAACTAAACCTCTATGATTAAAACCAGATCGGCCTAATACTCTGGGTTTTAATGATAAAGAAAGCATTTCAATCAAACTAAACTTTTGACCTGGTTGAGGCAAAAGTAGCTGTTTTAACCATTCGCTTTGACTCATAAACTTATAGGGTCCCTGCTGCGGTCGAACATTTAATAAAGTTATCGACTGAAGATATGATAAAATAACAAAATCCATTAAATATCTAAAATTTAGCTCTGTAAAAGTATGATAATAAAATACGGAATCGGATTTTTCGAAATTCTCATAAAATGAACTAACAATCTCCGTTCGATTTAAGTTATAAATTATTTAGTACATACTGGCTAATAGCTTTCTAATAAGATCAAATTCATCTTGTGCAACACCAAACTGAAAAATGTCAGGGTCGACTTCCGTCCATAACCCATATATTTCGGCTTTATAGGGAAAGATCTTATCAAATAATGGGCCGTAGACTTCAAAATCACTCGTTAATGGTTTGTCGTGCTCCAAAACTTCATGAAAAATAAGGCTCTCAATTAAATCGCTATAGTCTTTGGCCCATTTAGTGATTCTTATTTGATCAGTAGGTACGGACTCAGAAATTTGCACAAAAATTGGATTTAAAGCTTCGGATAATAATGAACGTATAGCAATTCTGTTACTCGTATTATGGATATCAAGCGGGAATGGGTAGGATTGCAAATTGAAGCTCGAAACTTCGGTGTCAAGCTTTACACCTTGAGGTCCATGCGCGTGATCTCTTTGACCTGGGTGATTTTTGTATTTGTTATTGACACTGTCCTTTGTATTTAAATAATTATAGCATTTGTCATTAGCAAATGTAGTGACGGTTTTTGTCACTACATAAAGCAAAAGCGATATTAAGATTGTTAATTTTCTAATTCTAAGCATATCTTTCTTAAAAATCTGCAAACCTTAAGCCATTTGGCATAAATACCATACTGATTTCAAAGATATAATAAGCTTATTTTAGAAATAATTTTATTTAACAACGGCTAGGAATTCTTTTTCACTATCTCCTGTCTGGATGTGGACTGAATTATCAGATAAGGATTTTAAATTGTAATTAACTTTACCAAAAACTTTGGCTTTTAAGTCTGCGCCTTGAAGCCAAACTTGATTTTTATTATCTATGAGCATAGCATTTTTAACACTCAATGAAAGCACATTAAGTTGCATGACCAAAGATATTTTTTTTAAAGCAGTTAATTCAGATTAAAAAATCACTCAATAAAATGAAAAGGATTATAGCTTCGGTTCATCACCCGGTCTTTTTGCATTAGTAAATCTAAAATGGTTTCAGAGCGGCTGTAATTTCCAATGTGAATAAGTTTTTCGTTGTTATTTTTAGTCTTAACCCTTGCTTTAAAATAGACCAGATCTCTGAGCCATAAATTTGGTTCTTTTTTAACGGCTAAAGCTAGTAGTCGGATTATTAGAGCCGAACCAAAATCTCTAAAAATGATATTATTTTCTAACTGTTTATATCGATCCCACTGCAATTCTTTTTCAAATCCTGTATTGGTTTTTAGTAAAATATCATGAAGGCTAGCCTTTAGCGCTCTGAGTTTTGCGGCACTGAAGAAAAGTTTAGGATCTCCGGTTTTTCGTAATTGATCAAAGGTGGAGAAAAGTTCAAGGTGACCGTAGCTTAAGCGTTCATGTTTTTTATCGGATGTAATTAAGGGTATAATAGGATTTAAAAATCGATCTACAGTATTAGAGATGTCTAGATAGGACAGATTTTGTAAGACACCAAAAGCTTGAGGATTAAAACTTAACTCCATCTGAACCCAAGATTCAGTTTTTGCTGTGTAGGCTGGTTTTAGTAGCTCATGCAATTGGTTAAGCTCTGTAGCAAGTAACTCGGGAGGTAACATTTTTCGCATTTCGCCAATAATCGAAGAGGCTTCTTTCTGTATATTATTTTCTTTTAATTTTTTATCTTCCCGTCGGTACAAGTAATGTAAATCCATGAAATTGGTAATTTGTAAATTATGGTCAGTATTAAAGATTACAGTTGTTTCACGGTTTAAGCTGGCTTCAGAAACTTTAAATAAAAATTGATAATCTTGATCCAATCTAAAAGTAGCTATTCTATAGCTATTAGGTTGTGGATTTAAATTTGAAGTTTGGTCTAAAACGTAATCCATTTCCAAAAAGTGTCGGCGATGATTGTGGTCGGCAATCAATAGATCAAAGCGTATGCCTTTGGATTTCTGTTCATAATCCATTTTAGAATTATCTAGACTTAGCACACCTGCAATTTTTTTCTCTACGAAATCTTGAGACACCGAAGTGTCAGCTAACCACAGACTTGTTTCTGTAGGTTTGTTGCCGTCGATATTTCGACTATTAAATAGCAGTATTGGTTTTTTCCAGTTCACTGGATTCATTAAGGAGTCATAAGCCTTTTGACCTGCGACAGTATTTAAATCGTAAACATATGCTATAGAAAATAGATTGCTTTTGGATTTTTCAAATAAAGTCCAATCAATAATATTAGTTTTAATTTTGTTATTCACATAATTGTCTAAAAGACTAAAGCCAAAAACTTCAATGTCGGGAATAAACCTTAAATTGGCTCCGGCGCCTAAAAGTTTGGATTTTAAATTTGAGGCAATCACTTTTACCTTATTATTGGATAGTCTATATACTTCGACTTTAAAATCTCCAAATATAATGTATCGGATAAATGCAAGATCACCGATAAAATCTACGCCCGTTATATGAGCTGTCGAAGGTGCAATTTGTAAGGCCATATTGGCAGTAAAACTAAAATAGTCATTAGGCTTAAGGTTAAGTGCATTTTGATAATTGTAGGGAACTTTTTGAGGTCCATAAGGTGGGCTTGTTAGGATAAAATCTTTGGCTGTTCTAATAGGGTCAACTTTATCAAATGGGCGTATAAACTCTGCAGTTAGTTTTGGTCCTAATTGCACAGGCAGTCCTGAACTTGGTACTGCAGGTATAGCTAATGTTAAGTTCAAAGATTCAAGTCTAATGTATTTTTGTGGATCAGTAGGGTGGTTTTTAAATTGAAAAGCATAACCTAACTCTGGTCGCGACCAAACGCCATCTTCAAGTTTTGAATTGATAAAATCAGCAGGTATCTCAAGTTTTGGCGAATTGTCAAAAAATAGATCTGAAAACATGTCAGGAACTAGGGATTTTGAATGCACAAAATTTAATGGTAGAAAGTGTAGACCTGTACTCAAAATAAACAATAAATTTAATCCTTTTAGTTTCATTAAATCCCCTTAAGATTATTACGTCTTGTTAAATTGTATTAATTTATAAGCTTTTAGACGGTCATTACATGATATGGAAAATATGACAGTTAAAAGGTTTTATAAAAAGTGAATAGCACCAATTTTAAGAGTCGTCGAAGGATTTATTGTGGGAAATTATGGGGATATGGTTAAGCTGTTGATCCAGTCTTCAATAATTTTTATTTCGTTTGCAGGTAACTGACTTCCTGTAGGGGGCATGACTTTAGCACCGGATTGGTGTCTTAGAGCTTTAATTACAAGGGAGTCAGAGGCCATACCTGGTTTAACCCAAGACACATTTGAAGACTTAGCGCCTAAAAATCCACTTTTTTGCGTAATGGCACCGTGACAAGAAACGCATGATCCAGAAGCCCTAGCTTTATTTAAAACGGTGAGCACTTGCGAAAACCCATCGTCAATTGTATCTTTTTTGGGACCTCCACTTATAGCTCCAGATAGACCTAGAACGTAACTATTATAGTAAGCTTGGGAGTAGTCTTTTAGAGTTTGGTCTGAAAGACTGCTAAGCCATATGGCGATCTCATAGAGGTGAAAACCCGTAGAGTTGGTAAATTCCGTATTGATGCGTAGCTGCCTTGAAACATAAGCGATCCGGGGCGGTGGAACAGTCGAAGTATAACTTTTCTGTGCCATTTTGCCGTTCACACTTAAACCTAAAGACTCGTAATCTGGTCCTAAACGCACTAAAACGGCTAAGCCATTTTGTAAATCTTCAGCTGCGATATCATAAAGTAACCAATGTTGGGATTCTTGTCCAAACCAATAAAATACTTTCACTTGTGTTGACGTTACATCTACGCCTACATATCCGTCCGAAAATCCGTTGGGTGAAATCAAGTCAAAGACTCTAGTAAAATTGTTTGTAGCGGCAGAAACATCTACAGAGTTAATAAAGAATCCGACGGAGTATCTTTCTGATAAAAGAGATGTAAGATTTTCATTGAGCGATCGAAGATGTTTTTGATCTTTAAAATTTAAATACACTTTTTGATCGGCAGTGGTTTCAAGAAGTGGTGCTTTTTCGAAATCTAAACTAGTGGCGTTATTTCGTAAAGGCGGATAGAGGCCCAAATTGCCACTGAAGGATTCGATCCAAGTTTTGGTTTGTAAAAAATTATTAACTACAAAATTCTCGGAGCGTTGTGTGTTCCAAACCATGTCTGCATCGTAATCATATGCTGAAAATTGACTCTGATTAATCTGGGATATTAAAGCCCCAGTACAATTCATAAAAAAAATATTCATGACAGGAAATAAAGCTAAGATGGTGATAAGGCCTGACCAATGTCTTAATTTAAGTTTCATAAAATAATCCTTAGCCTAAAGCAGTTGCCAACCAGGTTCTTCGCAAACGGAAAGTACCATTATGCGCCAACGATCAATAACAGCTTCAGAACCTTTGGCCATACTAGCTTCTAATTTAAGTAGCGGTTGTACATACTCATCCTTAGATTCTAAAGCAGGGAAAAAAAGCTGCACAATTTTAGCTATACTTGTTGAATTCGGCACCTCAGAGCTGCCTTTAACTTTATTTATAAGGCCACCCAAAACATAATCGTTATTTACTAATCTTTGACACGTTTGCAATCGAGCCGCTTCTCTTAAGCTCGAGCTAGAGGACTTCATGGCTATGGATTGGTTAAAGATATTATAATTACAATTTTGAGCTGCACCATCATTAAATACACTGCATGCTCGACCAAATTCTGTTTGAGCCGAAAGAATTTCTTCTCGTAAAACATACTCTACAAAATTTATAATATCATTATTAGAGGTTTCGTCTAAAAATACATCGCGAAATACGGACATGACAAAAAATCCATCACCCAAAAGCATTCGATCTCGAGTAACACTGGATACTTTAACTTCTATGGGGGGATGGTTTGGTGATAACTGCTCGCTCGAAGAATTTATAGCTGTAAATTGACCGCAATTTTGGAATAGCGTGATAAAAAGGAAAACACTTAAGATAAGTGAAGCACGCATCAAAAAAAATTTAGATACATTTATCAAACAATTTCTCCGCTAGCTTTAATGTTTAATTGGCCAGAATTTAATTCTACTAAAGGATCGGCGACGTTTTTCCACGGGTTTGAAGGCAACTTCATTAAGTTTGCAAGCGTAGATGTCACAGAGGCGGGTCCAAGCATTAAATTTTTACCATTAACATTAGTTGAAGATTTGTAACCAAAGGTTCCGGAATAAGTTCCGTTTATAATTCCGCCGCTACCATCTCGAAGGATATTACCAACAATTATTGGTTTAGAATTGTGAACTCCAGTAATCAGTGATGAAATCATATTGTCGAAACCATGATCTGATCCCCCTTGAGTATTTCTAGGTGTGCGACCGAACTCACTGACAAACTGAATATACGAACTTGAAAATAAATTTTGGGATTTTAAAACTTGGACAAGCTCAAGTACACAAGCGGCGAGCCCTTGAAAAAACAAAGTATTGTAAAAAACGGTACTGATACTTCCTGTACTGTGTTGATCAAATACCGTAGAAAATGAACGTTGCTGTATCCCAGTTAAATTTCCGCCTTCTAAAGTGCGCTGGGTTGAGACCGCAATATTATCGGCCCCTCTAGTCAAAACCATTTCAAAGGCTGCAGAGATTCTTCGAGTAGCAATATACTCTGCCAGTGCGAATTCCGCTGCCATGTGGTCCACATTAACATTATTAACTGTATCGCGAAGATCAGTGCCAACTTGGGGGAAAATAGTTTCAGTAAAACTTTGCACCGCCCAAGGATTAACTTCAGTACCTGGATCGGATTGAACTTGAACAGGAAGGGAAGTTATACCTTGGGTTCGATTTTTATAAGCATTTAATAACAGAGTTTGATATTTTCCAAACAGCTGTTGCCACACAGAGGATAAATCTTCAATGGAGGATTCAATCTTTTGCAGGGCTTTTTGATAATCAATACCTAGAGAATCACCTGGAGCCAAGGAAGCCTTGGACAATTTTTTAAAAACAAGTCTAGTGTCCTCGTAATTGGTTTTATATTTATCTTTTAATGAAGCTAGATTTCTAGTGTCAGGATTTTTTCTAAAACTTTTTAAAAGACTTAAAACTAAGTTTTCATTAGGATTATAATTAACTATGGTTAAACCGTTGCCATTGGGTGAATTGTAACCTGTATAAGGAAATCCGATGCTTTGGATCACTCGGAACAAAGATTTAGCTTGATCGCCAATAACGCCAGAGACACTTCCAGAGGAAGGCACTGGTGAAAGCTGTAAGGATGAATTATTAGTGTGACCATCGGCCCCTGAACCGTAGCCCCGAAAAACAATCAGATGGTCTAAAAGTGATTTTAAGGATTTGGTTCCTTCACTGGTTTGGGCTTCATAATTCCAAAGTAATGGTACTTGAACTCCTTTATAATCAAAAGTTCTATAGACAGCCGCATTGTTGACGCCGTTACTGCTCGACAAAGATGTTGCTACCATTTGATTGGTTAGGATTTTACTAAGATCAGATTCTTTCGTGGCCAGCATCTGATCAAAACACCACCTGGCTGGCGCCCCAAAAAGAAAAATGGGCATATAAAAAAGCGACGGGGCGTCGTCTTGAGCTGCATAAGTTTTTTTAACAGCAAGGTCTTTGACCATTAATTCCATCAAACGAGCTGCAGGTTGTAAACCTGTAAAAGCAGCCAAAGCCGTGCTTCCGCCTTTTAAAAGATCTCTTCTCGAGATATTATTTAATTTACCTTTTTCTTTGCTCATGTTGGTAGTACCCAGATTGTAAAATATTTTCTATAAGTTGTTTCAGTGAACCTGTATATTGAAGCTCTTTACCTAATCCCAGGACATAGTCTCGATACTCTAAATCGGACTTACTTAAGGTTGATGCATTACTGGGGTCGGTTAGATATTCTAAATTTAATTCGATACCGGTGAAATAGCCAAAATATCTTTGAGCCGCACAAGTGTAGTAGTCCTCGTTGTCAGAAAGCGCTGTTCCCAACTCGTTCATAGAAGCAACATTTCTATCAACTAAATTGCCATTTCTGTCTCTAAAGTAAAGTCGACCAGTCGGCTGCGTAAGGTGAAAATTTGAAGTTGCAATCGAGGGCCATGATGTGTTTTGTCCTAAGTTAGAATTGTACTGTAGAATCAATGAAGTATATCTTCTTGGTATAGTATTAGGGTAGTTAAGCGTCGTTCCAAACCTTAAGTGACGAGCTGTTGTGGCGGCTTGATCTAAGGTTGTATGACATCGTAAACAGCTTGTGGCCTGACGAAATGGGGCCGCACTGACATCACTAGCTAAATAGCTTTGTGTATCAGACTCCCTAACATATGGAGCATCTTTACAAAGAAAATTTTTAAAAACGGATTCGGTCCATCGACGTGGTAACTTTTGGGCACCATCCGCTCGATAGTCATAAGGATGACCTAAAGTCATAAGTAAGTAAGCTGTTGAACCTATGGCCCCACCCCCAAAATTATTTCTAACTACGGCGGGTCTGACTATGTTTGATTCATTCAGTGTTGCATTTGACGTTTGAGCATTGATCCAAACATCAGAGATCGAAGGCGATCGATCATTTGAAATTCCTACTAAATCTCCCATTTGGATAAGATCGAAACCAACACCATAGAAGTTATTTCCATTAGTATCTAAATTCACATAAAACTGCGGGGAAGCTATAAATTGATTTTTTTCTGCAATAACACGGCTTGGTCTAATGATATCTCCTTGAAATACGCTATAGGGGAAAAAAGTTGAAGGTTCTCTAAGAGCTTTTAAATGAGTTGTGCCTCTTAAAACTTCTTTGTAGTGCATAGGGGTGCGGGAAAATAAACTTTTTGTAATATGTAGACTTGGTTCTGTAGGATCAATGACATCAACAGTCCCTTCTGTTTGTTCGGGGGCATTTGAGTCTTGGCTCCATTGGTTATGAAACCAACTTCTATGGAGATCATAAAATTGACGTAAAACTTTTTTATGAACGGAATCATTTTTTTGTTCTAAATACCCATCGGAACTAAGGGCTACTGCATTCAAAAGCTCTATACAGATATTTTGTGCTCTTGTGAGTTTGAGTTTTTCCCATAAAGAACTTTTCGAAGGCAAACGTTCACCGGTAAGCTGCGCGTAACATTTTAACAGTATTTTTTTTTCGCTTAAGCGAACTTCTTTGGCCTCTAATTGAATACAAAAAAATACTATAACCCCAAAAAAAATTTTAGGTAAAAAATAATAAATTTTAAGCAGATAAGAAATAAGTTTCATCTCAAAATATATCGGGTTTAGACTTCAAATAGTTGATAAACTGTGAATAAAAAATAATTAATTCTTAAATTGTGACAAAATCTTAGCTCTTTTGTTAAGAGCTTATGGATTCGTCTTGTTTATTTTCTTTCAAATTAATGAGTTTAATGAGTGTTGAAGCAATGTTCCATTTCGATACAGTCATAGGTAAAAATTAGAATTTATCAGTTAATTTTTTTTTCATTTGTAAAAACTTTGATTCTTTAGCTAATAATATAAATATTTTGAATTTATTAAGTGCTGGTCCGGTTAGTTTTTGAAATCCTAGTCAAAAAATAAAATTAACTGTAATTTGTACATATGAAGGCCTCTTTCTTTTTTTTGTGGGGATGGGGGTTTAATTGGATTTGAGTTCATACATCCATTTAAGCGCAAAACAGCTGTTTAAGTAGCCCACTTTCTGCATGATTTTAAGCTTAAAATACTCCATGTTTTTGTATCCATA
>JBGSLV010000102.1:0-1550 GCA_041740515.1 Bdellovibrionales bacterium
CCATTTTGTTTTCGAAATTCAAACACTTGAACTGCAAGTTCCATTAATTCATTATTATTTGTCATTTGGTCACCTCTGATTGAGGTTCACTTATCAAATATACTTTGGGATTTATAGGACCTGTTTTATTTCTTGGTTACTCTAAATCCATATAATCTAGCTAAAACACCTTACCATTTAAAATAGGATTTTAAAGCCTATCAATTTCGGATGGGTTCAATAATATGAGGGGCCTGAAACATGGATTTGTTTTCATTGCCAGTATAAATCAACCGGCCTTGAAAATCGGTAAAAATTGATTTTTTACCGGTAATTTGACCGGCACATGTAATTTCATTGGAATCTAGTATAAAACAAATTGATTCAAAACCAAATAATACTTGTTTAATATTTTTGGGTGCATTACTAACCTTTGTAAATTGTCTAGCTTTGTTAATATTAGATTCATATTTTAAACCGTAAGGTGAAAGTCCTCGACAATACAATTCTTTTTCGGCTGTTAAGCCACATAGCGCCTCTTCTAAAATACCTAATTCTGTAAACTTTAAACCTTCAGAGATCTCTTGCCCTTGGTTTAAGTTTTCCCCAAATTCAAGTCCACCGATAGTTTGAAAAATAGAACTTGAGTATACATAGATTTTATAATCCTTTGTTGTAACAAGGATTACAGATTTGTAGGTATTTATCTTTTTTACTTCTTTATCAAATAACAGTTCATAAATAATAGAGCGAACATCTAAAGGAACGCTATAATTTTTTAAATTATTATCATAGACATCTGAAGCCATCCAATAATAAATTTTTCCATCTAAACCAATCGCTGTGATACTAAATTTAGCAATTGAAAATTCTTTGATTTTTATGTCCGTCATTTTTAAAAAATCGAAATTTTCGTAATAACGCGGATTAATAAAATCTCTCAATCCATAACCACCACAATATAAGTTCTGTTCAGAGTTCAAATAACAAATTATATCCCTGAACAACTTAAGGTCTAAAAGCTCTTCGCCAAAGTTATACGAAATTTGATTTATAATTAATTTAGGTAAATTGTTCTCAATATCTATAAAGCGCCAATTGTTATTCATGTCTTCAATCGCAAGCGAATAATACCCAACACTTAGTCTTTTAACCCCTTGGGGAACTGATATATGTTTAAGTGTTCTATAATCATAGAAATAACCAACACAATAAACATCTTTGGCTAAAGCGTAACAGAAACTACTACCATAACTTGCAGTCATTAAAACTTCGTCAAGTTTGGGGGCTTCTGTATCTTCTGGTGTAAGAAACTTTTGCACATTTTGAAGGGCCTCGGCTTGCAGATCTTTGGGCAGCTGCTGAACTAAAACCGACAGTGCCGGTGTGTTGGGATTTATTCTAAGTTGGATCTGCTCGCAGAGCTGTTTAGGCCTCTTTCTTTTTTTTGTGGGGATGGGGGTTTAATTGGATTTGAGTTCATACATCCATTTAAGCGCAAAACAGCTGTTTAAGTAGCCCACTTTCTGCATGATTTTAAGCTTAAAATACTCCATGTTTTTGTATCCATA
>JBGSLV010000103.1:0-11384 GCA_041740515.1 Bdellovibrionales bacterium
GTTCAACTTTATCTTGCTTAACTTTTTCAGTCATATGGTTTTGTACCCTGGACTTACCAAATTTCTTTTCTTTAAGTTTTTGTAGACTTAAACTCGCCATGTGGTCCACCACTTCAGACAAAGTCATTTTATGACCCTCAGGTCCTAATAAAGATCTTACTTCTGCTATTTTGTGCTCTAACTCTTCATTCATGATAAAATTCACGTTCATTTGTGTTGTGGACACTTGTTTTTTGATCTCTTGAGGGAAAGGCTTTGTAGGCGATAGCTGAAGAAGTTGTTTCTCAACTTCGCGAACAGATTTGTTTTCTATTTTCTCCAGGACTAATATTTTTTCTTCTTTCGTGGTTGTTTTTGTTTCATTAAAAAATCTTTGAACCTGAGAAATGTTAGATAGACTTAAAGCTCCAGAATCAATTTTGTTAGAAATCTCAGGAAGTTCTTTTAAAAGCCGCATGGCTTGAATGCGCCGATAGGCTTGATCCGTAGAATACTTAAGCTCAGTGCAGACATAATCATACAAACTTGAGTAACTTAAAGCAGAATATAGTTTTCTAACCTCAAATTCTTTTAAGTGATAAAGCACTTGGGTTAATAAAAGTCGCTCTTGATGAGCACAGTTTTTTAAATCTACGACAAGCTGTTTGTCTGTTAAATGTTTTAAATTCATATGAATCTCCTATTTAATTATTTAATTATTTAATTATTTAATTATTTAATTATTTAATTATTTAATTATTTAATTTAAAAAGACTATAACATGGGGTTTTAGAAGTGATTTTCTACAAAGAATCAAATGGTTTAAAATCACCTTCGCAGAGGCCATAGTAGGCCTTTATGAAAAAAATATTATCTAGGGACACTGTTTTTTTTAAATATTAAAATTAAATTCAATAGAGTTAAATTTAAAGACTCAAAAATCGTGTCAATATAAAATATAACTTATTTTGTACCAAGTGTGTGCCAGCAGATGAGTATGTGAAACTCGACGGTGTGCAGTTTAAATTATATTTTGATTTCCAAGAGTTTAAATAAAAACCAAAGTGGATTCACAATTTAGGTCAATTCTTATTTGTAATAATGATTTTTTTTGGATTTTATGTATTAGTTTTGATGGTTAAGCAATTGTCGAAGGTGAAAGATGCAATGCCTTGCAAATAACCTTCTAAACCACAGGCCAATGCTTCAAAACTTTTATAGTTAACTGCAATACAGCCTTGAGTTGCGACATTGAATATCTGCAACAAACCATAACCTGAGATCGAGGTTGTTAATATGACAGCAATTTTCTTTTTCACTTTACCTCTTCATTGATCTGGAAAAGGAAAAAAATTCAGAACTTATTTTTCTCGAATGACCATAATCATATATCGAAATGATGTAAACTATGGCAGGAAAATTATCAATACTGGTCTGAATCCAGAATAGAGCGCGGGGCGCACTCAATGTATCGAGATTATAAGCGCGAGTAGACCCCGCGCTCAATACTGTTAACAGTATTATGTGTGCTGAATTTTAGTAGTGGCCCGCTAGAGAGGACTCGAACCCCTAACCCTCAGATCCGAAGTCTGATGCTCTATCCATTGAGCTACTAACGGGTAAATTGAATTTCAGATCAACATCTCAAAAATCAAGGCTGTTGTAAAGCCTACACTTTACTGTCACAGCTTTAAAGTCTTTGGGCTTTGGTTTTATATAGATCAGGGGTTAAATCATTAAATCCTCAGGTAGTTCGTAGCCTTTTTGCTTATGTACTGCGCGAACCATAGTATGAATATTACCACGGACATTAAAATCCGACTCTACCATGACCCATCTAGGGTCCAAAAGTTTTACCAAGTCATCAAGAATTAAATTGGTAACGTCTTCATGGAACATTTTTACATTTCTGAATTTATTAATATATAGTTTTAATGATTTAAGCTCGACACATTTTTTGTCAGGAATGTAGTAGATATTTATAGTTGCAAAATCAGGAAACCCACTACGTGGACAAATACACGTAAATTCAGGACATTGAAACTCTACCATGAAGTCCCGATCAGGATTTCTATTATCAAAAGGTTCAAGTTTGGCATTTTCAATTTCAATCTCACCATACATTTTTTCGTCTGCCATAATTCTTTATCTCCTTTAGACATCAGTCCAGTTTGTCAGGAATTTATAGGATTCAGGCTAGTGATTTGCAAGAGATACTCGCAAAATAAGCTTATGAAGAACTTAATAAGAAAGACTTGCTATTTGTTTTTAAGCCCAATCATTTTGGGTTTAATTCTATCTGGATGTTCCAGCGGTGGAAAAAAAACCTATTGCGATTTAGTTGTGGACACAGAAGCCCCATCAAATGTGCCCTCTAGGGCTGAGACAAATTCGGAAGAAATTTTGGATGGGGACACGGTTAAAGCCGATTCAAAGGGCGAAAAGGCCTCAGCCCCAAAAAAGACTTCCAAAAAAAATAAAGCCAAAAAGTAGCAGTTTACATTCACAAGCTCAGATAAACTTACATGACCTGTGGGTTTATACTTCAAGTGGAACTTAAGACGTCTTTAAGGCGCTCTGGACCTAGCTGTAAGCTGTTTAAAATGTAGCTGGCTTTCAGAGCCAAAGCTTCCTGTGCATTCACAGTTGTAGCTTTTTTTCGCGCCTCTTGAAAACATAAGGCGGCTGCGACAGAGATATTAAAACTTTGGGTAAACCCTACCATAGGTATCAACACATTACCGTCACTCAAATCGAGGGCTTCTTTAGAAACACCTTCTTTTTCATTACCTAAAACTAGGGCCACAGGGTTTGAAAAATCTAAATCACGGATTTCAACAGCTTGATCGGTCAGCGCCGTTGTATAAATCTTTACCCCTTTGGCTTTTAAATGTTTCAAAGCCGTAGGAGTACTCTGCCATTTTTTTACATTTAACCACTTGTCAGCTCCTTGGGTCACTCGAGCTGACTCTTTAAATTGCGAGACCGAATCTATAATATTAAAATCATAAAATCCAAAAGCCTCGGCACTTCTCATGACCGCCGAAATATTGCCTCGGTCATAAATATTTTCAAGCACAGGGATTAAAGAACCTGATCGCTGAAGAACAATTCGTTCAATTTTTCCGAGGCGAGGTTCAGTGAGTAAAAAGGCAAGTTTGTTTATAACTTTATCAACATCATAGTCACTTTCGTGCACTCGAACATGAAAAGGCCAATTAGAGCTTAGATAATATGATGCCATCAACAGCCTTAAAAAAGAGTTAGGTTTATTTTAAATAGGGATTTAAAGCTTGCTTTTGAAAATTAGGTAAACAAAAAGCCGCTTTGTGAATCTGCGAGTTATAATATTTTAACTTCATTCCCTCTGACACTGTATTTCTAAAATCCATCACAGGATCTAAGCCTTTTGAAGCAAAAGCAAAAGACCATAACCCCCCTGGGTAAGTTATATTAGAATAGTTATATATTTGAACTTTTGCAAAAACTTGATCGAACACATTTAAAGTTGCTTGTTGGGTTTCCAGAAATAAAAACGGACTTTCACACTGCGAGACGACAATGGCGTTGTCATTGGTACATTTAAAAACATTTTTGTAAAATTCAAGACCAAATAAGGGGGCAGCTGGCCCTATGGGATCTGTGGAATCAATCATGACCACATCAAATTTCTCTTGCGTTTGTTTTACATACTTTAAACCATCATCAATTAAAAGTTTTAATCTTGGGGAATTAAGTTCTGAGGCTGTCAGGGGTAAAAACTCTTTACAGGCTTTAACAACCATCTCGTCAATTTCAACCATAACAACTTGCTCGACGTTTTGATGTTTTAAAACTTCACGAGCCGTGCCTCCATCCCCGCCCCCAATAATAAGAACTTTTCTTGGATTTGGATGCACCGATAGAGGAACATGAGCCATCATCTCGTGATAGACAAACTCGTCTCGCTCAGAGCACATCATAAAATCATCATTAAGTAAAACATGGCCCAAATGTTCGGTTTTATAAATTTCAACTTTTTGAAATTCACTTTGATCTGAAAACAATTTTTGCGAGTATTTATAACTCATTTTATAAATATTCTTATAAGTTTCTGTCACCCAATTCTCAGCCATTTAGTTGTCTCCTAAGGGTTAAAAAAAATCATACTTTAAGAAAATGTGCTATTACTCCACCAAAATAGCTTCAGCTTTTCCTGGCATCACACTTCGATCTGACCAATGGTAATAACTTACACCGTATCCCGATCTTAAACTGTGAAACCGTTTTTGCCGGACCACCCAGTAAGGCAACTCAAGCTCCAAGGGCATTTCAGAGCGAGGATCAAAATACACGATGTCGCAAGACCGTGGGCTAAACAGGTCATGAATTCGATTTAAAATCGGAGTGATAAGTGGTCTTGGAATATTATTCATTTCAAAACTGATATAGTTTTGATCCTTCTCTGGGGTGACATGAATGGTGCCGTAGCTGTCATTTAAAACCGCATTCATCGAATACCCAAAGGGTTCAAACCAATACTCATCAAATTTGAAGTTTGGAAAAAATCCAAGTAAAATTTCCGAAAGATATTTTTTATTCTCATCGGTGGGATTTAAAAATCGGTCCGAAAGCTCAGGCTTCACACCATACATTAAAACTTCAAGATTCTGCTCACTATCTGGAACTGCAATTTTAGGACTATATTCAAAAATATTTAAGTGATGGTCATCTTTATCACCGAATCTAAGTCCATAACCGTCAGGGAATAAGGTTTTTAAATTTTGAAAATCATCAAAGACAAAACTTCTTTGATACTCTGGAAAGTATTCATTCTTTCGTTCAAAAAAAAGATGATCCACACTAGCTAAGCCAATATGATCTAACACAAATCTAACAGAATTGATCAATTCCGTGCGGCCACAAGTGATCATTAATATTTTATGATCCCAAACAAATAGACTTGATTCTGAAAGTAAAAAAAATTTACACGTCGGAGTGGCTGAGCTTTTGATAATCTCAGCACCACAAGAAGCTACAAGCCTAGTCCAAAAAGCCTCGGGTCGACTTAGAAACTTAGAATTAAAACTGTAAACTTCTAATTTTTTTTCCGGACCTTCAAAATACAATGCCTCTCGCCTCCATAAAAGCTTTAAAGAAAATCGATGTTAAACTAACCCTTCCGAGGAACAATATGCGGTCAGTCTTTTAAAGAGCATTTCGCAGACCCACTTTTTTTGCCTTAAAGCCGAGACTTTCCTTTTAAATGTGATCTGTTCTTGAAAGCTTTTACCTTGGTGGGTCTGAAATTCAAAACTAAAGGAGTTTTCAGCGGTTTGAAATATTTTTAAAAATGGGAACCCATGCTTTTGCATTGCAAGATTGGCATAATAGATTTTAGGCATGGATAAATCTTTTAGGTTTAAATCTTTAAGAGCCTCTAATCGGTGTAAAAGCTCTCCTTCAGTGATCTCGTCTTGAATGTAAAAACTATTCGAGTCTTCATCAGCACTTTTTGAAGTGGTCCTTTTTGCACTTGAAATTGAAATTGAACTTGAACTTAAGCTTAAGAAATATTTTTTAAAAAATTTCACCATGGGATCATCAAAGTCTTTAAAATGAATATGATCTTTAAGAAGACTATCGATGGTTTGAAAGGCTGAGATCTGGTCTACATTCAAGTGATCAGGAACCCAAACTTTAAGTTCTACCAAGGGCGGTGACGCCCGATAACCTACGGCAAAGCCCAAAGGCTCTAACAAGGGCTCGACAATATGGGCTAATTCTGACTCCGCCAAATCAATAAACTGCCAGGATTTAAGCTTAGAGGTTTTTTGGGGACCGATTATATTTAATTTTTGGTCTAAATGATCCTGCCAAATTTTTTTAATCTCATAAGGTGGTCCTGGCAAAAACCAAAATAGTGTCTTTTTGTGGTTAAGGTTTACGACCACGGAAAACCCAGAGGCAGTACCCGCATTATTTACAAAAATTTCTGCATCTTCTGGAAAATACGCTTGCCACTTATGTCCCTGACGAGGTTCCACGTCTAAAGATTTTAGGCGCTGCTGAATTCTCTCCCATTCCGAAGCATTAAACTTTAGCTTTAACCCAGACCAATCAGCTACGATTTGTCGAGTTAAATCATCTGTAGTGGGACCAAGACCTCCGGTGACAATGACAAGATCTGATGAGCTATGAGCAAGTATCAGAGCCTCTAAAATTCGATCTTTGTGATCATCAACAGCAATATGTCTTTGAACTTCAAAATTAAATTCCAATAACTTTTGTGATATCCAAGCGGCATTAAGATTAACGACTTGACCACTAGTGACCTCAGAGCCTGTTGCGATAATGTTAGCAATTCTCATTTTTCAATACCTAATTAAGATGAAGTTTTTACGAGCTATGGTAATATGACAAAGGTTAGCACAAAAGGATGAGTATGAAAAAGATTAAAACAGGCCTTTTTCAACGTAGTTTTGCTATGGCAAGACTATCGTTAAAATCTGGAGCCTTAGCTGCTAAACAGTTAGTTGGAACCGATAAAGAAGATTATCTGATTCAACAGATGAAACTTTTATCTGAAGAACTTGGTGAACTTAAAGGTAGTCTTATGAAAGTGGGACAAACCATCTCCATGTACGGTGAACACTTTTTACCTCCCAAAGCTAACGAATATTTAAAAAACCTGCAGTCTGATTCGCCTAAATTACCATGGTCACAAATAAAATCTTTTTTAGAGTTAGAACTCAGACCAGATGTTTTAAAAAACTTAGATATTGATCAAAATGCCATAGCGGCCGCTTCCCTGGGACAGGTTCACAAAGCCTATGACAAAGTTCGAAAGCAAGAGCTTGCGATTAAAATTCAATACCCAGGTGTAGAAAAAGCCATCAAAAGTGATCTTCGAGCCCTTAAATCTTTATTTAGTATCGCTCAAATCATTCCCAACAGTCCTCGCACAGATCAATTTTTTGAAGAGATAGAAACCATGCTTATCCAAGAGACCAACTATGATCTTGAAAGAGTATGGACGCAGCAGATGTACAAAAAATTAAAATCTGACACTCGCTATGTTGTCCCGGAAGTTATCGAAGAGTACTCCTCTAGACACGTTTTAACTACCAAATATGAACCAGGTGAAAAAGTTGATTCTGAAGTTGTACAGAGCTTATCCCAGGAGCGACGTAATGCTTTAGCCTTAAATTTTTTGGACCTCTATTATCGTGAACTTTTTGACTTTAAGTTGGTTCAAACAGATCCTCACTTAGGCAATTATCGAATCCGACTTCGAGAAGATCAAAGACAAAACCTTAGCGGCAATAACCTTGAAGAGGCTCAGGATCAAATTGTACTTTATGACTTTGGGGCTATGCGGGAAGTCCCAGATCATTTTGGTAAACCTTTTCGTAGTTTAGTTAAAGCCGCAGCTGAAAAAGATCGCGAGATGATTTTCAAGTGTGCTTATGAAATGAAATATTTGTTTGAAGACGATGATCAAGATTTAAAAAATAAATATTTTGATATGTGCTGTCTGATAGGTGAACCTTTTGCCGAAAATCCAGCCAATCCTTTCACCGACAAAGATGGAAATTATGATTGGAAAAAGACGGATCTTCCTAAACGTGTAGCCGTTATTGGTCGCGAGATTTTAAGAAACCACAAAATTCGAGTCCCTCCAAGAGAGTCCATCTTTTTAGATCGAAAACTCGGAGGCGCCTTTATCTTTGCCAGTGTTATTGGTCTAAACGGTAAATCTCGAGCCGGTCTAATGAAATACTTTGGTAATGCCGAATTCAAATAACTTTAAATTAAGATCAAAAAAATAAATAGCCTTAATCTTAGTAATTCAATCCTTGATTGCAGTAATAATGAAGTTAAAGCCATCAAGGATTAAATTAGATATTTGTTATAAAGGGCAAAGTGTCATTATGTTCATTCTTATAAGCTGAATATGCTGTTGGAACATTTCTACCATTTTGGTTTATACCTTCGACAAATTCACCATATCCCTTACCATCACCATAAAGCACGTATTCGGATTTTGGTACACCCATACTTTGAAGTATGGTCTGCAACATCTGTTTATAAGGTCGACCGGAAGGGTCTCTGCCATTAAATTTAAAACCGTTTACATTATTGGTATAATCCATAAAGTATCCTGTTTTAATAAAACCGCCCCCTTTACCAAACATTACACAAGGCATATTTAATATTTGATGCCCAGTAGTCCAATCACCCATTTCATTAGTGAACATAATTGAAGAGTTATCTAAAATATTACCAGATCCATTTAGCGTGTCAGGAGTATTCATCAGAGCTGTTGCAAGCTTAGCCATTTGTTTTAGACCATATTGATGTCGATCTGCTGACGTTTCACTATTAGGACACTCATGATGAAGTCCACCTGAAGAACTTGGACTGATAGGTCTATCGTCCCATATCATATTATTGATGGTTACAACTCGAGTTAAATCACATAAAAATGCGAGTTTAAGCATTTCTATATAATTATCAAATAATTTATTTGTGCTTAAAATTCCCCAGCCACTCAATGGGAAATGATACCCGTTGCCATTCTTTTTGACTTCCAAAGCTAAAGTTGGCTTTGTACAGGTAAGACCTACACTTGAGTTATTGGCCTTAACCTTTTTCTGTAAATCAAAAACACCAGCTATGTATCTGTCTAAAAGCTGTTTGTCGTCTGAAGATAAACGTTTATCATTTTCTAAATTTTTTAAATCCGCAAATACTCGGTCCACTATCAATTCATTATTAATACTTGTCTGTGTAGGTACTTGCGATGTCGAAAGACTGCCAAACAACAGGTTAAACAAATTTAAATCCCCTTGTACTTAACTCGATGACGTTCTGACACCGTTAAACGTGTCATAGGAAGGAACACCAAATTCACTGGATATCCGAACTGCTTTAGCAACTACAATATCTGAATCCGAATACACATTTTTTGATTTTTCCATGACAACATCTAATGTTCGACCCCAAGTTGGTTCTCTACCCTGAGAGTGGGCCCCAGCTAAAAATGAAGTATTATGACCTTGATATCTACCACCTGTTAGAGATAAACCTTTGATCAAATTCATGTATGGATAAAGCGGCTGAAAGCTTGTATCAATCATCCTTGAAATAGGACCAGAAAAACTATTTAAAGTTTTATAATAGACCTCATGTCCCGGTGCTTTAATTAAATCCAATGGATTTGGGTCCATATGTTCTTTGTTGATTCCCAAACTACCCGATAAAATCACTGATCTTACTTTTTTTCCACCCATTGTCTGTGCAGCAATTGAACTAGGCATTAAAGATAATAAAGGTGGTAGGGCTAAAAAAGTTTGACCAGCACCAATTAAAAACTGACGACGATTGAAAAATCTGTTTTGTATATCCTTGATATTTTTCTTCATGAGTTTAATCCTATTTTTTAGTTTGCAATTTTACGAATCAGATTTTCATTCAAAACTAATTTGATTATAACATCTTTGATGGGAGCATCAGAGTTTGCTAACAATTCAAAAGATTGATCTAAGTGGCAGTCATCCTTAACGCTCTCTGACTGATCAGTTATATATCTATAGGCATTTCTGACAAAACACTCATGCCCTTGCGATGAATCAGCTACATAGTTGATTAGCTCAAAAGCGTCTTGTATTGGAAGTTCCGAAGCTCTGGGTCGGGCTAATGATGTTCTAGAATCCACGTTAATATAACGATAAAAATTTTGATTTAAATCAAAAATTAGCTCTTGATTTCGAATTCGTCCTAAAGAGTCAAAAGCTTCAAAAGCAAATCCCACAGGATTAATAGCAGAATGGCATCCCATGCACACGGGGCTCCGTGTTTGGTGGGCGATGTTATCTCGATTACTTACTTCTAATTGCTGGGCAGGTGTAAAAGCATCCACATCTCGATCATCAGCAATGTCGACGTTGGGTGATGGGATCACATTACATAAAATTCGTTTTTGAAAGTCCACACCACGTTTAATTAGATTTGTTCTTGGACCTGTCCATGTCATAAATGGTGCCCGCATTAATAATCCTTGACGGCGCTCAGTGAATTCAACGGGTGTATTTGCAACCACAGGTGCATGATTATAAATTTTAGCCAGTCCCGTATGGGAAGCAAAAGACACTTTTGACTTTAGTAAATCTTGAAAGGTTCCTTCGGTTTGGAAAACAATATAGTCTAAGAATTTTTTTGACTCTTGCACCATAGCTTGCTCTAACCCCGTCATATTAATCCCAGCAGTCAATTGTGAAGGTAAAGACGACAAATCTTGCGAATTGTCTGAATGCGACCAATGCATGATTAGATCAGTGATTTTAGCTTTACCGCGAGTGGTTAAAATTAAGCGTTCTGCTTGGGTCTTATGCTGATCAGGGGTTTTAAATTTGCCACTTTTAACAGCGTCAAGCAATGCGACATCCGGTGTTGAATCCGTTAATGCAAAAGCAAGTTTGGTTGCAGATTCGTATTCTGACAGATTAAAATTATCTGAATTCGCTAATACTGTTCCTAATTCTAAACGCCAAATAAAAAATGGTGATTGCAGCAAATAACTCAGCATAGCGTGCAGTTTCTCGATATTAGTTCCTGCTCCTGCATAAATTGAATTTAAAAATGAGGTTTCACTAATTGAAAGTGGTCGGCGTAAAATACGAAGCGCAAAGTTAGTCATAAATCCGTCGACACAAAGTTGGGTTAATATGGCTTGACTAGCACAGGAACCAAAGACTGTATTTCTACGTGTCGTATTAGATGTTACACTTGTTGCAATAGCTTGGGCTGATGAAAAATAGGCTTGAATAGCATTTGCATCTAAACTACTAATTCTTTGTCTAGATTCCTCATCAAAGGCATCAATTGGAATTGAACTGATTGCAGCTGAAGCGTCTGTTAAAACCTGGGTACCAAAAAGGTCTTCAATTGTATTTAAATACTGCTTTTTTGATAAATAATGTGTCCCACTTTTATTAGCTTGAGTTTGATCTCGACATACAAAAGAAGATTTTAACAATGAATCTACCGGAGGATTATCTGGTCCTGGATTAACTGGTCCTTCCACGGACTCAAAGTTCTCATTGGCAATAAAACTTCCCGTACAATTATTATATAAAACAAGTAATATGGACAAAAAGAATACCGAGCTAAGTTTATAAAGAGATCTTGCATTGACTTTGATACATAAATTCTTCATAAGCTTGCTCCCTTCCATGAGATTATTCGGTCTATAGTCGGGGCTGTGTTAATTGTTATGATTTAGAGTTATTTCAAAATGTTGTGGATTGCTAGTTTAAGCGACACCTTGATGTCCTAACTGATCTTTACGTACAGCTACTCCGTCCTTGTATTCAACACCATTTAATAAATTTGTAATTTCTTTGTAGCCTTTGATTTTCTTC
>JBGSLV010000104.1:0-40249 GCA_041740515.1 Bdellovibrionales bacterium
TATGGATACAAAAACATGGAGTATTTTAAGCTTAAAATCATGCAGAAAGTGGGCTACTTAAACAGCTGTTTTGCGCTTAAATGGATGTATGAACTCAAATCCAATTAAACCCCCATCCCCACAAAAAAAAGAAAGAGGCAAGTTACGGCATAAGCAAAAGTCACTGTTAAACAGTTAGCCACCCACCTGGGTCTTACTCAAAAAAAGTTTAAGTCGAATAGATTTGATTTGAAGTTAGATTAGGATCTGTAATCCACCTAGAGTTTAAGTACCCACAGACTTGCATTATTTTGAGACGAAAATACTCCATATTTCTATAACCAAAAGCTCTTCGCTTAATCATCTTTATTACGTTATTAATTCCCTCGCTGAGGCCTGTTGTGACCTTAAATTCGAAGTAGTTTTGTATGTGGATCCAATTTTTTTCTATTTCGTTATGCCAAGACAATAAACTTTTAAATCCACAACCTAATATCCAACTACCAATTTCATCAAACATTTCTTTGGCCTCATCAGCAGACTTAGCTTCGTACATCATGAGGGTTCTTTCTTTGATTAATTCCAGTTTAAAAAAATCCTGATTCATCTTCATCATTTCCTCCATGTTTTTTTGCTCATCTTTAGTTCGTCTTGAGGCTTTTGTTAAAAACATAAATCTATATTTTCCTGCACTCATTCTCTTTAAATAACTTCCAGTTGGTTGTTCGAGATGAAGTGTTGCTCTATCGCTATTTAAGGCTTTTTCAAAGTTCTGCATAATGTGAAATCTATCCCAGACTAATTTGGCATGTGCACAATACTGTCTAACCGAAGCCCGATAACCATCAAATTGATCTGTAGCAACCACTTCTATTTTTTTACATCCTGATTCACCTATCAAAATAAAAAACTGATCTAAAGCCTCTTTCGAGCGACCTTCACTAACCCAAATCACTCTTCTGGTTTTTAAATCACTGATCACAGTAAAAAATAAATCATTTCTTGTTTCACCTTCTTTTTTTGTTCGTCTTGCATAAACCTCGTCCACACTTATAGCTTCAGGAGTAGGGATCTTATAGTTTTGTGCTAAAGACTTCATATGGCTAAAATCTAGTCGCCAGGTGCTAAATCCGTCTTGCTCTAACAGTTCGGCCACTCTTGATACGGAAGCTATTTCACACATCCTCCCAATAAACCAACAAAGTTCCTTGGTTTTATGGGGCGAATGATCACTTATAAAATCAATTTTTTCACTTCGATATTTCTTGCAACTACTACAAAACCCTTTTCTTCGAACAAAAATTAAAAAACAGCGATTAGCCATTAAACTTAGGTGCTCTACCCTCATCGCATAGCTGCGACTTAGACCTGTAAGATCTGTGCTACAGCGATGACATTTAGACTTTGTTGCATCGTTTCTGGTTAAATGAATTTCTATATATATTTTTTTGTTAAAAATTCCTTCACATCTATTGTCTTAAATCCAGAAAATTGGAATAATCTAGGAAAGCGCATCTGCTTTGGATCTCCTCTATAAAATTTTGTTCGAAACTAATTTTAGGGAGATCTTTTTTTCTTTTTTAACTTTTGCGGCTATGCGTTTGGACTAAAGTTTTGTAAATTTTTGAGCAAGAACCCATTTTGTTATTACCAAGCGATTCTGGCAGCTTAAACATTTTGGGGTCTTAGGGGCTTACTCAAATCTACAATGCAGCTTCAACACATTTTAATTTTCCAAAATCACCTAGAATTCTTAAAGGTTAACTTCAAAAAAGTTCACAATATCATCTGTCCACCAGACTGAGGCATGAACGATGGTGGCGACATGATTTAAATATGAAGGTGCCGTTTTAAATATTAGCTTGTTATTGCCCCATGCTTTAACCAGGTCATATTGAGTATTTGTAGGCACCGTTTTGTCTGAATTAGATATTATAAAACCAACTTTTTTGGGACCCGTAAAATTAGCAAAATCTAAATTATCGATCGTAACTTTTTGATCTAACATTTCGTAATAGTCACCGATGGATTGGAATTGATACTCTTTAAATCGTAAATCTCGAAGTAAAGAAAGGTTCTTCTCGGTGCTTTCAGCGATAATTTCAGTAAGACCACCACCCGCAACTACGAATAGACCCGCCAGGATGCGTTCTTCTAGGCCCGTGCTTAGAGCTGCTAAAATACCACCTACACTGTTGCCAAGAATCCCAATCTTTTGGGTCTGTTCGATGGTCAATATTAAACTACGAACGGAAGCTACTCAACGAAGAGTGTTTTGGTCATGCATTTTAGGATCTAAGAAAAGTTTAGTGTCGTCGGTCCAAGATAATAAAATGATAGAATTAAAACCCGCTTTACAAAATTCCTTGGCATAATTGTAATCCAACGAATTTACTCCACCAGTGGGTGGCAAAATGATAATAGTTCTTTGAGCGTGTTCTGCATAATAGCTTTTTAAGTTGATTGTCATCTCAGATTTAAAATTCGGATCGATAGATAAGATTTTTTCATTCTGCTGAGAGCACGTGGGACTTATAGTTTCTTTAGGACTTACAATTTGTCGCGATAGATTTTTGGGTAATTGAATCGCTTGAAGTTTAAGTAAAGCTTTAGCTTGGCGAGGGTTAGAATTCGTGGAAGCAAAAACAGAATTGTTAAATAAAGTTATACTAAATAAATAAGTAAATAAAAACGAAAACAATAAACTCATAAAAACGTGCCCTTGCCAAAACTGACTGTTAATAACGTAAACTCTAAAATCCCAAAATAAATTATAAATAAAGATGTTATAAATTCTTTTTAAACAAGAATGAACCATAAATGAATAGATCTCATTCGAACAGTTAAGAATTGAATAGGAATTATCCTTTAATAATAAAAAAATGAGCTAAATTCGTATCGCGTTTATATGAAGTAATTTATAAATTTTTAATAAATTTGTTAACAGGGCTTAAAATTGTCATCGCATATAGTAATTAAGTAACAATAACTTAAGTAAGCACTTGATTAAGCTATTGAATTTATTGACTTTTATTTCATAATTAGTGTGGCATTCTTTGTGGATAGTATTTGCCGTAGATCCAATTAAAAATTGATCTATTGCAAAAAAAATCGGAACGTAAGATGAAAAAAAACATTGGCTCTTTAAGTCTGTCTGGGCATAAATCGAAGGGTTCATCTAAAGCGGTGCTTAGAATAACTCTGCTTCAAGGCCTTGTCCTTTGGTCACTGATGTTTTTCTCAGCGCAGATTGTTTGGGCTGATCCTGATGGCCAATCTTTGGCTGCGAATAATTCATCTGTAATGCAAAGCCCGGTTGAAATTTCAGTACAAACCTTTGCTAGCCCTGAAGAGTATTTTAAGGCCAATATTCCGGGACGTAATAGACCAAGCCTTACCAAGTTTTTTACTTTAACTAACCCTGAACGGTCGCTGGAAATAAAAAATATTTGGTCGAAAGTGATTGGTAAGGGCATGTATTATGTCGAATACCCCACCCAAGAGTTAGCTAAGCATTTCAATGAACAAGTACATTTTTATCAAACTGAAAAGTACTCTTTAGTTGTTTTAACTGCCATGACGACATTCAGTGCCGTCACTTGGTATTTTTTTGCGGATCAAGGAACTATGTCACAAAAATCATTTTTGGTGGCTATGAATGCACTTCTCTACGGTTATTTGTTAGTCAATGTTCGAAATTGGCAAAGTTATCTTAAACACTCTGAAAATGTTGTGGAAAAAATTAAACAACGGCAACGAAGCTCCGAGGGTATAACTTCTAACGAAAGGCTATTTGCCAATATGAGCGCTAACTTTGCTTTTTTTCTTGTCTATAATCTTGCAGTGCAAGGTATTTTAAGTTGGTCTGATCTGTCACAGCTGTTAGGTGTGGAAATGATTAGTTTTATGCTGACTAATTCGGTCCTTGGGGTAGCTACTTCAGGTGTTTGGGATTTTGCCTTTCGAAATTGGTTTTTAGAAAGTAAAATATCAACCACTTCTTTGATTCGTTTAAATTGGCTTGAAAGTTTAGTCATGACTACCATTCATGCCTTTATTGCTATGGGTTACCCTGAAGGGTACATGGCTTTGGCCGCCCATGGAACTCTAGGTACTGCGTCCATAATCTTAACCACCACTAAAATGGCATCTTCCATCGAGAAGTTAAAAGCTAAAGCCCATTGGACCTATCAGCGTGGTCGAATGGCTTTAAAGGCTTTAACCGATGTTGTAAGCATGAGACCAAAAGCCTCTGACAGTTCTTTAAGTCATCAAATGTGTCAGGGGTATTTGGGATATTAGTGGTTGTCTCAAAATGATATTTTTTGTATTTTTTGAATTTGCATTTTCAATGTAATTAAAAATACTAAAAAAGATTTTTGGTGTCATAAAAATAAAATTGATAATGTATCAAATTAAGTGCTGAAAAAAGCTAAATCACATAAGCAAATTTTGAAGTGTTGTGAAGTTACATCTTGTGAGTGTTGTGTACTCAAATATGAAACGAGTATAAAAACTTGAGGTAAAAAATCGCATAAAAAAAATAAATTTCCAGTAAATTTATTTTTTTTAAACAATTTTATTTAAGATTTTTTTGCCTTTAGTCCAAAATCAGATCGCCGATCAGTTTTAACACCCTTGGAGGTTTTAATTATGAAAGTGAATTACACGTTTCGCCGACGAAACTGGTCCAATTATTTAGTGGAGTATGCAGGCAAAAAAGCTTCGAAGCTTAAAAAATTTGAATCACATAATCCTTTTAATGTTTCCGTTACTTTTATGGATGAAAAATTTGAAAGAACAGTAAATCTTCGTGTCGAGTGTGATGGCGAGTTTTACTCAGCTAAGGCCAGAACAGATGATTACTTTGATGCTATTGATAGCACTTTTGAAAAAGTCACCAAACAGATTGAAAAAACCAAAACGAAAGCCAAGTCTGGAAAAATGCGACGACTTAAGAGTCAAAAAGTAAATGAGCAGGCCTTAGAAAGTTTAAGACGTAAAGCCGCTTAAACTTTAAGATGTGCGAATTGCCACCCCTAAAAGTCTTTGGTATCACAATACCAACTATAATAGGGGGGCTTAATGTCTAGACAGTTTCTTTTCACAAGTGAATCCGTATCTGAAGGACATCCTGACAAAGTCAGTGATCAAATCAGTGATGCCGTTTTAGATGCCATTTTAACTCAAGATCCATCAAGCCGAGTCGCCTGTGAAACCTTAGTGACCACTGGTTTAGTCATGATAGCCGGAGAGATTTCAACCAAAGCTTATGTTGATTTCCCAGATGTGGCACGCCAAACTATAAAAAATATTGGTTATGATTCAAGCGATATGGGTTTTGATTATAAAACCTGTGCTGTGCTTAATTCTATTGATCGCCAAAGCCCTGACATCGCCATGGGTGTGGACGCTTCCAACACCAAAGAGATGGGAGCTGGTGATCAAGGTTTAATGTTTGGATTTGCGGTTAATGAAACTAAAGAGCTTATGCCTTTGTCGTTAACTTTGTCCCATAAACTTCTTTTTGAAATGGCAAAAGATCGTAAAGCCAATTCCGTACGCTTTTTAAAGCCAGATAGTAAAAGCCAAGTTACGGTAGAGTATCATGGCCGTGAAGTTAAAAGAATCGATGCCATTGTCATATCCACCCAGCATGAGGCTTCGGCCTCAAACGGTGATATTCAAGGCTATGTCAGAGAGCAATTAATTCCCAAAGTAATTCCTCAGCACTTGATTGACAGCAAAACCAAGTTTTTTATCAATCCCACCGGGCGTTTTGTAGTTGGTGGACCTCAAGGGGACTGTGGATTAACAGGTCGTAAAATTATTGTAGATACGTATGGGGGCCACGGGGCTCATGGTGGCGGGGCTTTTTCTGGCAAAGATCCAACTAAAGTGGATCGCTCGGCAGCTTATGCAGCTCGTCACATCGCTAAGAACATTGTTAAAGCTGGCCTAGCCGAAAAGATTTTAGTGCAGTTGTCCTATGCAATTGGGGTGGCTGAGCCAACCAGTATTATGATTGAAGATTATGGCACAGCTAAAGTTCAAGTTCAAAAAATTGAACAAGCAATCCCACAAATTTGGAACTTAAAACCACGAGGGATTATCGAAGCTTTCGACTTACTGAAACCCATTTACAGTAAGACTGCAGCCTATGGACATTTTGGTCGAGAGGACCAAGGATTTACTTGGGAACTTACCGATAAAGTGGATAAACTCAAAGAACTGTGTTTATAAATGTTTTTAACTTTATGGTCTTAACTAGGTGAAATAACGTCATGAGCGAAAAGCAAAACTCTCACATTCGAAACTTTTCAATCATTGCCCATATTGATCATGGTAAAAGTACCCTTGCGGACGGCATTTTAAAATATACGGGAGCTTTATCTGATCGTGAGATGAAAGATAAAGATCAGTATCTTGATAGTATGGATATCGAAAGAGAAAGGGGTATCACGATCAAAGCCCAAACCGTACGAATTCATTACAAAGCCAAAGATGGAATTACTTATCAATTTAATCTTATTGATACACCTGGGCATGTTGATTTTAGTTACGAAGTTTCCAGGTCCCTTGCTGCTTGTGAAGGGGCTCTTTTGGTTGTTGACGCTGCACAAGGTGTCCAAGCCCAAACTTTAGCCAACGTGTATTTAGCACTAGATAACAATCTTGAAATTATTCCCGTATTAAATAAAATAGATTTACCTGCTGCTGAGCCTGAAAAAGTTCGCAAGCAGATTGAAGACGCAATTGGTCTAGATGCTTCAGAAGCCATTTTGGCAAGTGCAAAGTCCAAGATTGGGATCGAAGATATTTTGGAAGCTGTGGTCAAAAAAATTCCTCCGCCACCTGAAAATAATGACATGCCTTTACGAGCCCTAATTTTTGATTCTTGGTTTGATAGTTACCAAGGTGTTGTTGTGTTAGTTCGCCTTAAAGAAGGGGTTTTAAAAGTCAAAGATCGAATTCGTTTAATGGCTGGTGAATCCGAACACGAAGTTTTAAAACTTGGGGTATTTACTCCCCATCCTAAAGAGCTAAATCAACTCACTTCCGGAGAAGTGGGCTTTATTATCTGTGGTATCAAAGAGCTTAGGCAAGTCCAAGTGGGTGACACCATCACTACAGCTAAAAAAGGGGCAACGATTCCTTTAGGTGGATTTAAAAAAGTAAAACCTATGGTTTTCTCTGGAATTTTCCCTGTGGATACGTCTGATTTTAAAGAACTTGAAGAGGCTCTAAATAAGCTTTGTTTGAATGACTCGTCCTTAACTTTCGAGCCAGAGAAATCACTGGCTTTGGGGTTTGGTTATCGATGTGGTTTTTTGGGCTTACTACATATGGAAATTGTGCAAGAGCGTCTAGAGCGAGAATTTAATTTAGATTTAATTACCACTTCCCCTTCCGTTGTTTACAAAGTTCGAACTGTCAAAGGCGAAGAGTTCGAGATTGAAAATCCATCCAATTTGCCCGATCCCACTTTGGTTGAAGCCATTTATGAGCCCTATGTGCTTTTAGATGTGCATACGCCGGCCGATTATTTGGGCGCCATTATCAAACTCTGCGAAGATAAGCGCGGTGAGCAAAAGAAAATGGATTTCGTTCTAGCAGAAAAAGTAGTTATTCAATACCGATTACCATTGAACGAAATGGTGTTTGATTTTTACGATCGCTTAAAATCTATGACTAAAGGTTATGCGTCCATGGAGTACGAGCTGAATGGTTACGAAATTTCTGATCTGGTAAAAATGGATATACTCATTAACGGCGATCCCGTTGATGCCTTGTCAATTATTGTGCATCGTACAAAATCTTTGGCTCGTGGACGCGATTTAACCAAAAAACTCAAAGAAATTATTCCGCAGCAGCAGTACCAAGTTAATATTCAGGCTGCCATAGGTGCTAAAATAATTGCCCGTGAAACCATTGGCGCTTTACGTAAAGACGTCACAGCAAAGTGTTATGGTGGCGATATTTCTAGAAAACGAAAACTTCTTGAAAAGCAAAAAGAAGGGAAAAAGCGCATGAAGCAAATCGGTAAAGTCGAAATTCCACAAAAAGCTTTCCTTGCGGTTTTAAAAACTGACAGTTAATCTATATCTCTATGATAGCTTCAATCAAAAAAAAATTACATGACAGAATGTTCTGGACCGATGGCCACGGATCTTTATTTTTAGCCATTCTTGTAGCTTTAACCATTCGTTGGTTGTTTCTTGAAGCTTTTGTGATTCCGTCCGGCAGTATGCTTCCATCCTTACTTGTTCATGATCATATCTTTGTGAACAAAATGGCTTACGGAGTTCGAGTTCCATTTAGTAAAAAATGGTTATTTAAATTCAGTGGGCCAAAATCAGGGGAAGTGGCCGTCTTTCGAAACCCAGAAGACGAAGTTTTTTACATCAAACGAGTTGTTGGTTTACCAGGTGATAAGGTTTTTTACGAAAAAGGCAATTTATACATCAACGACAATTTAATTGAAAAATCCGTTCCCTTAGAGAACAAATCGGATTGGGATTGGCTTAGAGCTGCAGACTTTGAATACCGAGGACCAGAAGCTTTATCAATGTATGTCCACTGGGAAGAAAAACTAGGTAAATACTCGTATAGCGTTCTACTACCTAAATACGAATTTGAAAGAGAGTATGGACCTTATGTTGTTCCCAAAGGTCATTATTTTGTAATGGGCGATAACCGCAACCATTCTAAAGATAGCCGACTTATGTTGCCTGAATATAGATTTATACCCTATGAAAATCTCGTAGGAAAAGCGATGTTTGTATGGCTGTCTTGTGAAAAAACCATGAGCCCAATCCCACTTTGTAATCCTTCAACAATTAGATTTAATCGCTTTTTTCACTCGATACATTAATTAAGGAGTTCAATCCTTTGAGTTCACAACGAGAAAGACCTAAATTTAGCACCGTTCTAATGCAATTTTTAGGTGTTGTAGTTTTGGTTTTTTCGATTCGTTGGTTTCTTTACGAGCCGTTTACCGTGCCATCTGGAAGTATGTTTCCTAATCTATTAATCAATGATTACATTTTAGTTAAAAAGTTTGATGTTGGTTTCAAAGTTCCGTATTCAAAACAATGGTTAATTGGGCCAAAAGTTCCTCAGCGTGGTAAAGCCGTAGTTTTCTGGTCCACCAAAAGCCAAGTTTATTTTGTTAAACGCCTTATGGGCCTTCCTGGAGATGTTCTCAAAATCCAAGGACACAAGGTGCTGGAAATTAACGGTCAAGCTGTTACAACTGATAGTGCCCCTCGAGTTTGGGAGCTACTACGAAAAGATTTTCCCATCGAAGATGCAAGAGGTGTTACGGCATTCACGGAAAACTATCAGAACATCAAAGACATGGGGCTAAAGGATGTAACTTTAATGTATTCGGAGCCTAATGACGATAGTGTAAAGACAATCACAGTCCCAAAAGGCAAACTGTTTTTTATGGGCGATCATCGAAGCTCTTCCAGTGACAGCCGAATTTGGGGTATGGTGAGCGTTGAAGATTTAGTGGGTCCTGTTGAATACGTTCTTTTTAGTTGTGCACAGAAAAGCATCAGCACCCAATTTTGTGATCCAAAGACCATACGTTGGAATAGACTGTTTTCGAAATTTCATTCGTCAAATTAGCACTAGACTCTGATATTGTTTTTCAGTAGTGTCAAGTTTTGAAATGTTCAATCGCCTCTGCTCCTTCAAAGACTTTAAATCCTCAGATATTCTAAATTTTATTAACGATACTTCTGATTTAAAAAAATCGGTTCTACGTCATGGTTGGCACTCCCAAGAGTTTAATAGTCCAAAGCTTGTGACTCAGGTTTTTTTTGAATCGAGCACACGCACTAGGGTAAGTTTTGAGCTAGCAGCCCATCGGTTGAATTTAAAATTTAGTCATTTTCAAATGGACGACAGCACAAGTTTAGCTAAGGGAGAATCAATACTAGATTCGTTGAAAGTGTTTGAAGCCCTAAAACCTGATTTAATTATATTCCGAGCTAATTCTGATAAAAGTTTAAATCAGTTTATGGCACAGACCCAAATCCCTTACATCTGCGCAGGTTTAGGACATGAGTTCCATCCGACTCAAGCTTTGCTTGATCTATTTACCATCAAAGAAGTTTTTAACAAAGATTTTACTTCTTTAACTTTGCTCTTTGTGGGTGATACCAGAGCCAGTCGCGTTGTTGGATCACACTTAGAGTTAGCAAAACTCTTAGGTTATAAAATCATTCAATGTTCTGATGTTAATCACAGCCGTTCTGACATAACAAATATTCAAGATCTATCAGAAGCTGTTACCAAAGCTGAAGTTATAATTCGACTTCGAACTCAAAAAGAACGGGGGTCTGAATTAAACGATGCCGCGTTTAAACTTAATGCCGAACATCTTAATGACCCTAAAAAGTTTCTGATGCATCCTGGTCCTTTTTTACGAGGCGAGGATTTCACGAATGATCTTCCTGAGCATCCTCAGTCGTTGATTTGGCAGCAGAAAGAAAATGGGCTTTATATAAGGGCTATGCTTTATAAAAAAATTTGGAGTGTCACATGAAAGGTTTTTTAGTTTTAGAAACAGGCGAAATCTATGAAGGCTCATGGATGGGTGGATCAGCAAGAGCTGGTGAAGTTGTTTTTAATACCAGTCACTCGGGATTCGAAGAGATGGCCACTGATCCTTCTTACTTTTCTCAGATTTTAGTGACCTCGCAACCTATGCAAGGCAATTATGGTGTGGAAGATTTAGTCTGGGAATCTTCGCAGATTCATATTCGTGGTTTCATATGTCTAGAAATGCAAAACTCTAAGCGTGAAGCTTCGTGGTTAAATCGTTTAGTGCATAAACAAATTCCAGTTTTAACTGAAATTGATACTCGAAAACTTATTTTTAGGCTTAGAGATCAGGGTACTGTTTGGGGGGCCTTAGTAGACGAGCCCAATCAAGAGCAAGCTTTGATCGAAGCAAAAATTTTAATTCATCAAGCTAAAAATAAAGATAAAGATTGGGTAAATCTTGTCAGCGTTAAAGAACCAACCCCTTTTAAGGGTTTAAATGCAAAAGGCCCTAGAATAGCAATGCTTGATTTTGGTTTTAAGATGAACATCTTAAGAGAGCTACAAGCTCGCTCTAAAGAGGTCTGTGTATTTCCTTCAAGGTCAACCTTTGCAGACATTAATGCCTGGAAGCCAGACGGAATTTTTTTATCCAATGGTCCTGGTGATCCTGCGGATGTTAAAGTGGCTCCCCAAACAGTAAAAGATCTTTTAGGAAAATATCCTGTTTTTGGTATTTGTATGGGTCATCAGATTTTAGCTCTTGCCTTGGGTTATGAAACTTATCCATTGAAATTTGGCCATCGTGGCAGTAATCATCCTATTAAGGATCTGGTTTTAGATAAGATTTATGTAACAGCACAAAACCATGGTTACGCCGTTGTCACAAATGCCAACGGTCCTGATGACCTAGAAATCACACATATAAATTTAAATGATCAAACAGTTGCTGGGCTTCGTTCTAAAAAACTTAATTGCATGAGTGTGCAGTTTCATCCAGAAAGTCACCCAGGTCCTCATGATGCTGCTATTCTATTTGATCACTTCATTAAGGATATGGTGGGATATGATTCCATTTAACGAGTATTTGGATCAAATTTTTTCTGAATTTTCTAAACCTGACTACGCCGTTATGATGGGTAGAGCTAAACTACAATTTATTGATTTTGCCGGCTCTTTTGACGAAGACAATTTAGATGTCGAAATGAAGTGGTCGCAATTCAGGGACTGGTTTTTATTTGTATTTGCTGGGGATCTAACGAATGCCGAGCCGTCCCCGTTTCAAATTATGTCCACGGATAAATTTAAATCTGACGTAGGGCTTAGTGAAGAGATAATGCAAGCCATTTTGTACTCGCGATTAAGCGTATTTCAACACATTAAATCCTATAAAGACCAAATTAAAGTTAAAGATTTAATTTTAAGAACTAAACACTATATATTTGATCATAACGTTCAGCTTATATTAGAAAGAAAAGATTACATCCAAATGCGTATTTATAAGTTTGAAGACAAACTTTATTTAGGAGGTAGTTTTGTGATTCATCCTCCAAAAGCAAGAAAATATATTGATACTAAAATTAAAATCCTGAAAAAAGAAAAAGATTCTATCAAGAAAGCTGAGTTTGAGACTAAATTTTTAGAAAGTATTTTTAAAATGCATTACCGGGCCTTTAGATTTAAGCAAGTTGAGATTCAAAAAATCTATTCCGATCTACCTTTATTTGAACGTAAAACACAGGTGAACCTATGAGTAATCATGTTGATGATGATTTTTCATCGAAATACAAAAAAGTTTTAATTATTGGTAGCGGCCCCATTGTCATTGGGCAAGCCTGTGAATTTGACTACTCAGGAACGCAAGCCTGTAAAGCACTGACTCAGCTTGGAATTGAAGTGATTTTAGTTAATTCCAATCCTGCAACTATTATGACAGACCCAGATGTGGCTTCGAAAGTTTATGTCGAACCGCTGAAAAAAGACTATCTTATAAAAATACTCGAGACTGAAAAACCCCAAGCTGTGATCCCAACTTTAGGTGGACAAACGGCTTTGAATTTGGCTCTAGAACTTCACAAAGATGGTATTTTTGAACGTTTAAATATCGCGATGTTAGGAGCTGATCCAAAAGCGATTCAAAAAGCCGAAGATCGGGAGCAGTTTAATCATGTGTTAGAAAAAGTGGGCGCAAAAAAAGCCCAAAGTGTTCTGGTGCACACTTTTGAACAAGGCATGCAAGCCATTGAAGATTTTGAATTTCCTATTATTTTACGTCCCAATTACACACTCGGTGGTGGAGGCGGGGGTGTCGCTTACTCCATCGAAGAGTATAAAGAGAAGCTTGCGAATGCTCTTCATGAAAGTCCAACTTCAGAAGTACTGGTTGAAAAAAGTTTATTAGGTTGGTGTGAATACGAACTTGAAGTTATGCGGGACCGTAAAGGCACATTTGTCGTCATCTGCTCGATTGAAAATCTAGATCCATGTGGTGTTCATACGGGTGATAGCATCACAGTTGCCCCTCAGCAGACTTTAACAGACCGCGAGTACCAAGAGATGCGGGATGAGGCGCAAAAAATCATCACCGAAGTTGGTATTCAAACAGGCGGTTCTAACATTCAATTTGCAGTTCACCCCACCACTCGTGAACGAGTCGTCATTGAAATGAATCCCAGGGTCAGCAGGTCATCGGCTTTAGCTAGTAAAGCCACTGGTTTTCCTATTGCTAAAATTGCAGCCTTGCTTGCTATTGGTAAAACCTTAGACGAAATTCGAAATGATATAACCGGTTCAACCCCATCTTGTTACGAACCCGCATTGGATTATGTTGTTACTAAAATTCCAAGATTTGATTTTGAAAAATTCTCTGGTTCGCAGGATTTGCTAACAACACAAATGAAAAGCGTCGGTGAAGTTATGGGCATTGGTCGGACCTTCAAAGAGTCCTTCAATAAAGCCTTTCAATCCTTAGAGAAAGATCATAGTTCGAAATCCTCAGTTATTTTAGATAAAAGCAAACTGAGTTATCCTAACAGCAAACGCATGCTTCACCTTTTTGAAGCTTTTAGAAGTGGCGTGTCTTTAGAAGAGATCCACAGCTTGACTCAAATTCATCCCTGGTTTTTAGAGCAACTTGAAACCTTAGTTAAATTTGAAGACGAACTTAAATCCAAGGAACTCACTGAAGTGCTTCTGAAAGCTAAACGTTTAGGTTTTACTGATCAAGCCATTGGGGATTTGGTAGAGATGCCAGAAACTAAAATCAAGGCCGCAAGAATAAAACAGGGCATTAAACCCTACTTTTTCCAAGTTGATACTTGCGCCGGGGAATTTGCGTCTGAAACGCCTTACTTTTATTCGACCTATTGGGGTTCGGGCGAGCAAGACTTAAAATATTTTGCTAAATCCAATAAAGAAAAAATTGTAGTTTTAGGAAGTGGACCTAACCGCATCGGCCAAGGTATCGAGTTTGATTATGGCTGTGTGCGTGGCGTGAAAGCGCTTAAGTCCTTGGGGTATGAAGTTGTAATGATCAACTCAAACCCAGAAACTGTGTCGACAGATTACGACACTTCGGATTTTTTATTTTTTGAACCTTTAACTCCTGAATTTGTGATTTCGGTCTGCGAGCTCATTAAACCTAAACACTTTGTCTGTCAGCTTGGTGGACAGACGCCTTTAAAACTAGCGCCTTATTTAGAAGCTGCAGGATATAGTGTTTTAGGTTCATCACTAAAAACTATTGATTTGGCGGAAGATCGGGCTCAATTTGTCAAAATTGTTGAATCCTGTGATGCAAAGGTTCCTAAAGCCTCAATGGTCACAAACTTAGAAAAAGCGATTAAAGCGGCAGATACTATTGGGTATCCGGTTATGGTTAGGCCCAATTATGTACTTGGTGGCCGAAGAATGGAGATTATTGAAAATCTGGAAGAACTTACAACTTATTTTCAAAAGTACGCTAAAGATATAAGTACCGAAAGTCCCTGTCTGATGGATCAGTTTTTAGAAAACGCTTTAGAAATTGACGTTGATCTTATCCGATGTGATCGCTGGAAATTAATTGGCGGCGTGGTGGAACATATCGAAGCCGCCGGCGTCCATAGTGGTGACAGCATGGGAGTCATTCCACCCCAGAGATTAAAAGACTCAACTTTAAAACTGATTGAAGAAGTCTGTTTAAAAATCGCAGATAAAATGGGAGTGCAAGGTTTTTTAAATCTGCAGCTAGCCGTTAAAAATGATCAAGTCATCGTCATCGAAGCCAATCCTCGTAGCTCTAGATCGGTGCCATTTATTGCAAAAGCGACGCGAATTCCATTAGTCGATCTAGGAATTAGAGCGATGTTGAATATTGATGTGGATGTCAGCAAATTTGTTTGGCGAAATTTAGATAAAGTAGCCGTTAAAGGTGTTAGTTTTCCATTTAAAAAGTTTCCCAATGCTGATTCGATTTTAGGTCCAGAGATGAAATCAACAGGTGAAAGTATGGGCCGCGGTCAAACCTATGATGAAGCTTTGCTCAAAGCGATGTTATCCACAGGAATTAGTTTTCCCAACAGCGGTGAGATATTTCTAAGTCTAAGAGATAAAGACAAAGAGGTCTTATTACCGGGGATTAAAAAATTTAAGGCGATGGGTTTTAGTTTCAGCGCTACGGGTGGAACAGCTGATTTTATCAAAGCTCAAGGTATGGATTGCCTTAAGATTAAAAAAGTTCACGAAGGACGACCTCATTGTGTCGATAGAATTCGTTCAGGGGATGTGGCTTTAGTTATCAATACGACTTCTGGAAAACAGTCTATAGATGCAAGCTTTGGCATTCGTCGAAGTTGTATTGATTATTCCATTCCCTGTTTGACGGAGAGTGACGCGACAGAGGCTTTTTTACTTGCCTTAGAAAATCAAAAGAGGGGACTATTAGAAGTGTACTCATTGCAAAAAACGATTGAAATCTAAAGATTTTTTTTTAGTCATTTGAGGAACTAACTTTGATCTAACTTTGGGTAAGCTCTATGAATTCGGTAATTCGCGTCGAAGATGTCAAAAAAGATTACTTTGTAGGTTTAAAAGTTACAAAAGTTGAAGCTTTAAAAGGTGTTAGCTTTGAGATTCCTTTAGGATCAGTTACTTGCTTCTTAGGTCCAAATGGTTCAGGAAAATCAACATTTATTAAAATTGCTACGGATCTTGTTCGACCCACGTCAGGCAAAGTGCATTTTTTCGATACGCTTACGTACAGTCAGGCTCGAGCTCGTATTGGCTTTGTTCCAGAAAAACCAACCTTTCCAGGTTTTCTTACGCCCCTCGAGCTTTTAGGATTTGTGGGGGCCATCTCAAAAGGTTTTAAAAAAGATAAAATTGTAGAAACTTTGCAAGCCGTAGATTTATATTACGCTAAAGATCGTCCTTGTGGTGGTTTTTCTAAAGGTATGAATCAACGTTTAGCTCTCGCTCAAGCTTTGCTTTCTGAGCCAGACTTATTAATTCTAGATGAACCTTTTAATGGTCTTGATCCAGACAGCAGACTCAACTCTGTCGAAATCCTAAAGTCTTATGCTAAGCAGGGTAAAAGCATTTTTTTAACCAGCCATTTGTTGGAAGATGTTCAAAAGGTCTGCGATTTTTTGGTCGTTATTAAAGAGGGAAATGTTTTATATAAAGGTGATGTCCAAAGTTTATTAAAAACCACAACTTTCACTTTAGATTACAAATCCTCTTCAACCGGTGAAATGCTAAGTTTAAAAGCTCAGGAGTCGGATTTAAACACCACTTTAAAATCGCTACTGGAACAAGGTCACAGAATTTGGAATTTGCGCCCGGATAATCAAGAATTAACAGATATTTATAAAATGCTTCTGGAAGGTAAACATGCTGTCTCAGGTTCTTAGTTTAAGTCATTTGACCTTTATGGGGCTTTCGCACAAGAAAATTTATTTCGTTGGTTTAAGTATTGGAACCTTACTAACATTACTAAGCTTAATTTTAGGCCCGCTGGGTTTTGAAGAAGAAAAACGCCTTTCGATTAATTTTGGCTTAGCTGGGGCTCAAGTGGGGGCGATATTTTTAGCGGTTTTATCTGGGGCGACTTTGCTAAAAGAAGAGTTAGAAAATCAAAGTGCCTTTATCTTTTTATCCAAAGATATAACTCGAAGTCAGTATCTGTTGTCCAAATTTTTAGGGTTCGTTTTTAGCTTATTGATAACTTTAGGCATACTAAGTGGTTTTTTTTACGTCACATCATTCCTAACGGGTTTAGAGTGGACTTTAAAAATACTGATTCCTTTTGCAGGCATTTTTATTGAAGCCTTGGTCTTATTCACGTTTGCCATGTTGATATCTTTGGTGACCTCCTCGCTTCTAACAACAGGTCTATCATTTTGTTTTTTTCTTATCACCCATTGGGTTCAAACCTTAGAGTACCTGATCAAAGAAAATGCCAATGCCTATCTTAAAACAGTGGGGCCATTTATCAGTTGGGTGGTTCCAAATCTTGAAGGGCTCAATTGGAAGTCGCATTTAACTTATGGTGAATGGGAAAGTATCAATTTTTATTTTTTATCTTCGGCTTATGGTTTATGTTGGGTGATTGTATTTTTGGGAACAAGCATTGTGGTTTTTAACAACAAAGACTTGAGCTGAACTTTATGCTGCCAAATATTTATGATGCAAACCTCTATTATATCATGGCTTTTTTCTTTGGGGCCTGTTTTGGAAGTTTTGCCAATGTTGTTATCTATCGATGGCCCAAAGAGCAAAGTTTTGTCACACCTCGCAGCCGTTGCCCATCTTGTGGTTACCAAATCAAAGCCTATCAAAACATTCCGATATTTTCTTGGCTTTTTCTTAGAGGTAAATGTGCAAACTGCAAAGCTTCCATATCTTTTATGTACCCCTTAGTGGAAGCGATCACTGGGGTTATTTTTGTCGCAATCTTTTATAAATCGGGTTTAACTTTAACAACATTAAATTTAATGGTCTTTACGATCTTTGCAATCCCTTGTTTTTTTATCGACCTGAAACACATGTATCTTCCCGATGTGATGACTTACCCAGGGCTACTTATGGCTTTAGTTATTGCCTTTTTCAATGTGAATCCGAATTTTTATGAAGCCCTATCAGGAGCTTTATTGGGTGGGGGACTTCTTTGGTTTATGGCTTATGCTTATAAAAAATGGCGAGGGATTGATGGTATGGGAGGCGGTGACATTAAATTACTGGCCTGGCTGGGGGCCCTATTAGGAGTTCAAAGTGTTCCCATAGTGCTATTTCTTTCTAGTGTGGCTGGAACTTTGGTAGGCGCGTATTTTATGATTTTTAAGGGTAAAAATTCACAAACTTTTGCCTTACCCTTTGGACCTTTTTTAATCATGGCCGCTTACGGTTACTATTTTTTTCTACAATTTTGAGAGCTAATTCTTAGATGTAAATTAAATCAAGAAATAGCGTAGTCTAGTTCTTATTTTTATTTAAATAGGTGAACACCTTTGACACTTTAAGTCTAGTTCGATGTAATTTAAATTGGGTCAAATTTTAACCCATAAATATTGGCAGCGATTGAGGAAAATTCATCTTGGCTTTGTTTGGTTCAAAAAAACAAATTATTGGACTTGATATAGGATCAAATTCCATTCGTGCAGCTATCGTAAGTATATCCAAATCCTCGAGTGAACTCGTAAAATACGCTGAAGAACGAATTTTAAACAATACTTTAAGTTCAGGCGAAGTCATTCAGCCAGAGGCTTTGATCGATACTCTTAAAAATTTATTTAAGGCCTTGAAGATCACCAAAGGCGATGTTGTCTTAGGTTTGTCGGGATCTTCGGTGATGGTTAAAAAAGTAACCATTCCAAAAATTGAGAATCAACTTATATCTGATCAAGTCCGATGGGAGGCTGAACAGTATATCCCTTTTGATTTGAGTTCGGTGAATTTAGATTATGTACTTTTAAATTCGGTCTCAAGTGGTGAAGATTCCAATGATCTTTTAATTGTTGCAGCTCAAAGAGAACAGATTCAATCTTTAGTCGGTGTTGTGGAAGCCGCTGGAAATTTTAAAGTCGTCGCAGTGGACGTCAATGGATTTGCCTTAGCCAATAGTTTTGCTTTCAACTATGGACGTATCCAGGGTCAAGCTGTGGCATTGATAGATATCGGAGCTTTTTATACCCATTTTGTGATCGTACAGAACGGCGATGTAGTCTTTTGCCGGGATCTACCCGTGGGTGGAGTTATAATTAATCAAGAGATCCAAAGTGCCATGGACATTAGCTTTGAAGAGGCTGAACGCTTTAAACTAGGTGCCAACATGCCCGACGAAGCTGCGAAAGCCATCGAGACAAGTTTTGTAACTATAGCTGATCAGATTCAAGGAAGCTTTGAGTTTTTCATCAATACGAGTCAAGGTGTTAATGTTACAAATATTTTTTTAACGGGCGGTACATCCTACTGTAAAGGGCTCATCGATGTCTTACAAAAAACTATCGATATACCTTGCGAATTTTTAAATCCAAATCGAAATTTAACCATAAGTTCAACTGTTAACGACAAAGAGAGCTTTAAAAGATCTGGTGCTGTAGCCCTTGGCTTAGCCTTAAGAAGTGAGGGTGACAGTGATTAGAGTCAACCTTCTCAGAGACAAAACTGAGGCCACTTCCGTTGAGCAATTAAGTGATGTTGGAAAAAAAACCTACAAAGAAATTTTACACATAAAAGGAGGGTTCACCGAACCAGAAATCGGCCCCGCCTTAAAATTAGTTATTATGGTGATCCCTTTGGTGGTGATCTATTTGTATGAAATGAAAGTTAAAAATGATGCCCAAGCCAATGTCAGCAGAATCACGGCGGAAGTGCAGCAGACAGAAACCATACGAGATCAAAAAAAAGCTATCCTTGATTCCATTAACTTACTTAAAAGGGAATATGAATATAGGTTGCCCATCTTAAATGAGTTTAAAAAAATAAGTAAAGAAAAGCTTCATGGGATAAAAATTCTAGATCAACTTCAAGATCTACTTCCAGGCCAAATTTGGGTCACAGAAGTTGATCTGGATAGATCTAAAATTGATATTGCTGGGGTTTCTACATCGGATAAAGAGTTAACGGTCTTTCAGAAAAACTTTGAAGACAGTATATATTTTGATAATATTCTTATTTATAACTCCATAGAAAGTAAAACCCAAAGTGGTGATTCCATCATATCCTTTAGAATGAAAGCCAATTTTAGTCGCGAGGTGCTTGGTGGAGGATAGTTTAAGAGCACTAAGCATTAAATATGTAATTGGAATAGCCCTAGTGCTGCCCATTTTATATTATTTTTTATACTTCAAAGCCCCCAATGAAATGTCCTTAATATCAGATTCTGAACAACAACTCATATTATTGGATGGTGAAATCAAAAAGCTTGATCGTGAAATTGCAGAGGGTGATCAGTTTAAACAAAACTTAGAAATTGTTAAAAAAGAGATCAAAGCACTTGCTACTTACTTTGAAGCTCGACCTAATGCAAAAACTATAGAGCAGATCATTTCAGAAGAGGCCAGAGCCACTGGTATCTCTTTTACAACTCTGCAGCCAGTGTCTGATTTGGATCAAAACTATCAAGTGCCAATTGAAGGCAACCAAGCACCAACGGCAGAAAACTTTATAAAACGAAGTTTAATAAAGGCCAGCTTTTCAGGCACTTTTATTGAATTGATGCGATTTTTATCTTACTTATCCAGAACCGATCGCGTGGTGTCGCTCAAAAACATTCAACTTCGAACAGCAGAGTCAAATTTAGGACCTATGTCTGGGGACAATATTAAGCTTTTATTCGAAGCCAATTTTGAAACCTATGAAATTATAAAAGATGTCAATACCGAAAACCTAGCGCCGCCTCCTGTCCCCGTGGAGGCTCAATGAAAAATTATTTAAATATAAATTTACGAAAGGTGAGTTCATTCTTATTTTGTTATTTAATTTTTTTCAGTTTGAACTCCCAGGCCCAGACCGACGGACTGGATGAAAACGCTTTTGAGGCTCCAACCGATATGGAACAGCCAAGCAATCCTGACACGGATGCACCCAACGTCTCATTAGATGAAGCACCCATCGAACCTGACTTAGATCCAGAAAATCGATCTGCAAATACAAACATTCCTACAGATACAACCACCACCAATGCTTCGCCATCAGCTATAGATTCAGAAACTCCAGCCGCCTTTGACGCTAGTGCCATGCCTAAAGACACCAACCCCGAAAGTCTTTCTAATCAAATTAAAAATATGAATCCGGAAACTTTAACTCGCGAGCAAGATTACTTTCCATCATTTATTTATGATGAACGGGGACGTAAAGACCCTTTTGCACCCAAGCTCAAAGAAAAGTTTGTGCAATCTGAAATTCAACCGGAAGCAGAGCTTTCGGGCGAGGATAAAGTTCGTGCAGGTCTTGCTAAATTTGAGGTCTCAGCTTTAACTCTGACAGCAATTTTAATTGGCAAAGCAAATAGACCAAAAGCACTCATTAAAGACCCGACAGGTACAGTTTATGTAGTTCATGAAAATGATATAGTTGGCCGCAATAACGGGGTGGTAAAAAATATCCGTCAAGGTCAGGTCGTCATCTTAGAGTATCGAGATCAAAAAGAAGGGGATCGTTTGTATACTACTCAGGTTTTGAGCCTTGGAAAATAGCTTTTTTAATTCTAAAATCCAATATACACTTTTAATGAGACAACAAAGGAGTCAAGGATGACCTCCCAGACATTACTTTTTAAATTTCTTTTTGTATTTTTGTATTTTTGTGTGGTCGGCTGTAGCAACTCTTTGACCACTCGTGGTGAGTCTCAAACCGTTCAAACCATTGATGAAGCTTTTCCTGATGTCGATGAAGATTTAGCGACGGCTGACACCGAAGACTTAGATGAAGATTTTGAAAACCTAGATGAATCTGAAGACTCGGATTTAGCCTTAAATGATGGCGGTGATCAGACCGAAGAGGACTTTGATGATTCCGAGCTTGAGGATGAAGATACTGAAGCTCAAGATCTTGCAAAAAATGATCTAGAAGATTCTATGGTTAATGATTTTGAAGATGAGGAACTCAATGATTTTTCAGAATCGGACCTTGATGAAGAGTCAGACTCGGATACTAGCTCTGGCACATTAGCTGAAGAAAACTTTGACCTTGAAGATGAAAATCTAGATCTCAATGAGGCTTCAGAGCCCAACACTTCTGTTGCAACCAATGAACAACCTGCAGATAACCTTGTGACCCCTAAAGACAATAAAGAGACCGACCCATTTCAAGATCTTTTAGATGAAGATTTAGAAGCCAATATCGATGAATCACTCGATACTGAGGAAGATACGACTCTGGCCGAGAATTCAGCTCCAATTAATGATGTCAATACCGAGGCCAAAGAAGACAATCAAACAGAACAAGATTTGTCCTTAAATACACCTGAGGATTCAGATCTTTTTGCCAATGATCCTGTTTCGGATTCAAATACAGTCCAAGATAAAGCCTTTTCAGAAAAGTTAGACCAAGAATTTGCTGATGTTATAGATAAACCTATCAAAAACGATGTTTTGTCTTTTGAAAATGAATTTAGACAGAACAAGCTAACCGTTTTGGAATACAATGCTCAAAATGAAAATGGAGTGATTGTCTTAAAAGCTGAACAGCCTTTAGAATTTTCTTCGCAATACGATGCCACTTCATCACAGTTTATTTTAAATTTACAAAATGTGACTGTGCCGAGCATTTTACAACGACCTCTTTATCTTAAAGATTTTAAACAAAGCTTTGGGGCTGTAAAAGCCACTCCAGTAAGTGGTGGGTTGGTTCAAGTCTTGGTTAAAGTGACTAACAATGCTGAACCAAATATTTTGACCAATGGCCGAGAATTAATTATCAGTCCTGGAACTGAAGCCATTGCTGGCAAAGTGGCCAAAGTTTCTGATAGTGTCGAGTTAAATCCAGAGGCCAATGTAGAGACTCAAATAAGTAAGAGCTTAAATATTCCCATTAGACTAAACCCTGAAGATGATAAAGCTCTTGGAGCTTCTTCGCTCGAGGAGTTCTTACTTGAGACAGGAACTTTTTATGGTGATCCCATTAATCTTCAAGTTAATGATGAAGACATTGGGACAGTTATTGGATTTATTGCTGACTACTCGGGTGCTAATATTGTGATTTCACCTGGTGTAACGGGTAAAATCACAATTAAACTTCGTAATGTCCCTTGGGACCAAGCCCTACTGACTATTATGAAAACCAAAGGGTTAGGGTACGTTAGAACTGGAAATATTTTACGAATCTCGCCTCTTGAAGATTTACAAAAAGAAGCTCAAGCCGCTGTTGATGTTCGTAAATCTCAAATCCAGATTGAACCAACCGTATTAAAGATCATACCTCTTGAATATGCGACGTCTTCTGAAATCCTGCCACAGATCACACCATTTTTGACCAAAGATAGAGGTTCTGTCACCGAAGATAAAAGAACTTCAAGTATTGTCATCAATGACACTAAATCCGTGGTGGCTAAGGTCTCTAAACTTATCAAAGAGTTAGATCTTCCACCTCCTCAAGTTTTGGTCGAAGCCAAAATAGTTGAAGCTACTAAAATATTTGCCCAAAGTATTGGCGTTAGGTGGGGAAGTAATGGTGTGGCTTCACAGCTTTCCCCAACGGGTGGTCAAAATAATCAAGCCATTAATATAACCCCAAGATTTCAAATAAATAACACCCAAGATGCGAGTTCACTTGTTGATAATACGCCATTCTCAGGTGGTTTTAGTTTTGGAGTGTTGGACTTTTTTGGAAGTATTGACGCCGCCATTGGTTTATCTGAAACGGACTCACAAGTTCGAGTTATCTCGTCCCCTAGGGTCACAACATTAAATAATGTGGAAGCTACTATTACGCAAAGTTCAGAGATCATTCGTCTTCAAAGTCTAATTACTCCTGGGGCACCAGCACAGGTGACGCCTATTGCCGTGCCGATAGCATTGGAACTCAAAGTAACACCTCAAATAACTTCTGGATCAAGCGTATTAATGCAGCTTAATATTAAAAATGAATTTCCGGGTGAGCAAGTTCAAGGTCTTTCGCCTAAAAACACCCGTCAAGCCGTTGCTAAAGTCCTAGTTGAAAGCAATAAAACCGCTGTTATTGGTGGGATTTTTGACAAAAGCTCTTCTTTAATCAATGTGGGTGTTCCCGTGTTAAAGGACATTCCTCTTATCGGCTGGCTGTTTAAAACCAAAGCCGTTTCGAAGCGAGATACCGAAATTATGATCTTCGTAACCCCTCGAATTTTGGACAAAAACTACGAAACTAGCTCCTCAGCCAACTTATAACCCTAGGGTGCCAGGTTCTTTTTTCCGCTGGTAGTCTAGGGTGCCAGGTTCTTTTGTCCTCATTGCGCTACTCTTACTGTGCGATTCTTTAGTCAGTTTCTCGTGATTGGCTAGTTGTACCATGTTCTTTCTTCTCCCTGCTGTGGCCTACTAGCTAAAGCTTCCGGTACCAGCTTTTTTCTTTTGGTTCATAATTAATATTTTAATTTTTTTGCCTATAACCCTCTTTTAGTTTGTCCTATTTCAATATGGTTTATTTTTGAAAACCGCAAAAAAACAACCCTCCCCACAAAATCTTTAATTTCAACGCATTTTTTGCTAGGTTAACCCGTTCAATAAAACTACAGGCTTAAAACTCATAAATAATTATAATAATCTCACCTGCCGAGTTGACAAACACCCCAATTATTAGCAAAACAATGAATCTTCAGTGTATTGCAAAAACTTTATTAAGGGCAAATTGCCAACTGATAAGGTTTTTGAAATACACTTTTTTTGCGCCTTTTGAATTTTTTAATTTTCACAAAGAGTTCAGGATTTGCTTAAAATGTAAGAAATGTTAAACAAAAATAATATGTTTAAATGTTTGGAGTGCTATTTAAAAAAAATATCATTGAATTTTTAAAACAATGACAACAAGCAATGACAATTAATAATTTATTTCAAAAATTCATTACTAGTCTAATTGCAGCGAAAAAAAGAGGTTAAGGGTGCAAAATCAAAAAATTAGAATACGCTTAAGAGCTTTTGATCATAAACTTCTAGATCAATCCACAAAAGAGATTGTTGAAACCGCACAAAGAACAGGAGCCAGTGTTGCAGGTCCCATTCCTCTTCCAACACGTATTAATAAATATACGGTTCTTAGGTCACCTCACGTCGATAAAAAATCAAGGGAACAATTTGAGATCAGAACCCACAAAAGATTGTTAGATATTTTAGACCCTACACAGCAGACTGTTGATCAATTGATGAAATTAGATCTTTCGGCCGGCGTTGATGTTGAAATTAAGCTGACTTAATTAAATAAATTTTTAAGAGGATTTATGTCTCAAGACTTAGAAAACACAGATACTACAATAGATAAAGCTCCTGAATCTACTACGGAGTTTGTTGAATCAAATACATCTTCACTTAAGCTTGAAGGCTTTTTTGGTGTAAAAGCTGGAATGACTTCTGTTTACACAGAACAGGGAATTAGAGTCCCAGTCACAGTTTTAGAGTGTACACCTTGGACTGTTACTCAAATTAAAACGAAAGATAAAGACGGGTACGAAGCTGTGCAGATTTCAGCACAGCCTAAAAAGCTTAAAAGTTCACTAAAAGCTGAAATTGGCCACTATAAAAAATCTGGGTTCAACACTGGCATGAGATATTCGCGAGAAGTACGCCAAGATTTGCCAGAAGGCATCGAGCTTGGACAAAAAGTTGACCTTACGTCTTTTGCCAAAGGCGATATTTTAAAAGTATCTGCAGTTTCTAAAGGAAAAGGTTTTTCAGGTGTTGTTAAACGGTATAATTTTGGTGGTGGACCAGCAACCCATGGTTCTGGCTTCCATAGAAGACCAGGTTCAATTGGTAATCGAGAATTTCCTGGTCGTGTAATGCCAGGAAAAAAAATGGCCGGTCAGCATGGTAACAAATTGGTTACAACTAAAGGCTTAGAAATTGTCGATATTCTTTTAGATCAAAATGTACTTTTGGTTAAAGGTGCCATCCCAGGTGCTAAAAACACTTTAGTTGAGTTTTCAAAAATTTAGTTTTTAAGAGGAAGTTATGGCTACTATAGATGTATTAAACTGGAAGAATAAAAAGGTAGATTCTTTGGATCTATCTCCTGAAGTTTTTGAAAAACCAGTAAATATAGAACTTATGCAAACTGTGGTTAAGTGGCAGTTGGCATGCAGAAGACAAGGAACTCACATGACTAAGACCAAGGGTTTAGTCAGTGGTGGTGGAAAAAAACCGTATAAGCAAAAAGGCACAGGTAATGCTCGTCGTGGGTCTACTAGATCTCCTTTAATACGTGGTGGTGGTACTATTTTTGGTCCACAACCAAGAGATTACTCTTATTCATTACCAAAGAAAGTAAGAATGTCTGGTTTGAAGTCAGCTCTTTCTTATTTATATGCTGAAGGCAAAATTAAAGTTTTAGATACTCTGGAGTGCAGTGGTAAAACTAAAGAAGTTTTCGCATCCTTACAAACACTCGGCACTTCAAAAACTGTTATCGTAGGCTCAGAAAAAACAAGTATGATAGCTCGTGCTTCTGGAAACATTCCTAAGTGTGTTTATTTAACGACTGAAGGATTAAATGTATTTGATCTTTTGAAATATGACCACGTAATCTTTGAAAAAGATTCGGTAGATCTTGTTCAGAAACGTCTTGGTGTGGAGGCATAAATGTTAAGTGTTATAAAAAAACCACTTATCTCTGAAAAATTAACAGCTTTAGCTGAGTCTGGTATATACGGTTTTGAAGTCGATAAAAAAGCTACAAAAACAGAAATTAAAAGTACTTTTGAAAAGCACTTTGACGTTAAAGTTGAATCCGTTAAAACCATTATTTGTCGTGGTCGTTCAAAAAGAACAGTTCACGGTGCAACTAAACCAAAGTATTGGAAAAAAGCATTAATCAAGCTTAAACCAGGCGAAAAAATTACACTTTTTGAGGGGGCTTAAATGGGTATTCGTGTCCTTAGACCTAGAAATAATAGTTTAAGAAATCGTTCAGTATCAGACTTTGCTGAGATTACAAAAAGTCGTCCCGAAAAAAGTTTAACTGAATCTCTTAACAAAAAGTCGGCAAGAAATAATCATGGTCAAATCACCATGAGACATATTGGCGGTGGACATAAGCGTCGCTATAGAGTTATTGATTTTAAACGTTACAAATTAGATATACCTGCAACTGTTAAAGCAATTGAATACGATCCAAATAGAAATGCACGAATTGCACTTATCTCTTATGCTGATGGTGAAAAGAGTTACATTCTTGCACCTATTAAACTAAATGTTGGTGACATTGTTTTATCTGGAGACACAGCAGATATCAAACCAGGAAACAGTTTGCCTCTTGCTGCGATACCAGTGGGTACAATTATTCACAATGTTGAACTGCGCCCAGGTAAAGGTGCTCAACTATGTCGTGGAGCTGGAACAGCTGCAAGTTTAGTTGCCAAAACTGGTTTATATTGCCAAGTCAAGTTACCAAGTGGTGAAGTTCGTCAAGTTCTATCAACATGCCGAGCCTCCATTGGACAAGTTGGAAATACTGATAGTGAAAATATAAAAATTGGTAAAGCCGGTCGTAAACGTTGGATGGGTAAGCGCCCTTCTGTGCGTGGTATGGCGATGAACCCAATCGATCACCCATTGGGTGGTGGTGAAGGTGTCGGTAAAGGACATCATCCTGTTTCTCCTTGGGGTCAACCTTGTAAGGGTTATAAGACAAGAAGAAATAAGAGTACAAATTCAATGATTGTTAAGAGACGTAAATAGGGAGAGTTATGGCAAGATCGTTAAAAAAAGGACCATTTGTTGATGAACATCTTTCTAAAAAGATCACAACTGCTTTAAAAACAGGAGATAAAAAAGTGATTAAAACTTGGTCCCGCAGATCCACTGTAACTCCTGAGTGTTCGGGTTTAACATTTGCGGTTCACAACGGGAAAAAGTTTGTACCAGTTTTTGTCTCAGACAATATGGTTGGTCATAAATTTGGTGAGTTTGCTCCGACACGTACATACACGGGTCATGGCGATAACAAGAAAAAATAAATTTCTAAGGAACTAAAATGGAAGTAAGAGCACAACTAAAATTTGCAAGAATAGGAACTCAAAAAGCAAGACTTGTTGCTGACACAGTTCGTGGCAAAAATGTTAATGAAGCCCTTAAAACTTTAGCCTTTATGCCAAAGAAGGGTGCTGATTTGATTTTAAAGCTACTAGAGTCCGGTGTTGCAAATGCTGAACAAAAGAAAGTTATAGATATCGATAATTTGTACGTTAAAACCATCGAAGTGAATAAGGGTCCACATATTAAAAGATCTCGACCTCGTGGTAAAGGTAGCGCTTCTCAAATATTGAAGAAGATGAGTCACATTTCAATAACTTTGGACGAACAGTAAGGGCGGTTTAAGTATGGGACAAAAAGTAAATCCGATAAGTTTAAGAGTTGGAGTTATTAGAACATGGGATTCAAGATGGTATGCAAATGCAGACTACGCTAAAAACCTACATGAAGATATTAAGCTCAGAGCTCATGTTCAAAAAACATTAAAACAAGCAGGTGTTGCCAAAGTTGAAATTGAAAGAGCCGCACAAAAAGTTAAAGTTATTATCTCTACCGCTCGTCCTGGTGTTGTTATTGGTAAGAAGGGTGCCGGCATAGATAAAATTAGATTAGAGCTTCAAAAATTTAGTAAAAGTGAAGTCTTTGTTAGTATTCAAGAAGTTCGTAAACCTGATCTTGATGCTCAGTTAGTTGCGGCTAATATTGCTATGCAATTAGAAAAAAGAATTTCCTGGAGAAGGGCACTTAAGAAAGCCATTGCTGCTTCTACACGCGGTGGTGTTCGTGGAATTAAAGTTAAAGTCGGTGGTCGTTTAGATGGTGCTGAAATTGCAAGATCTGAATGGTATAACGAAAAAAGTGTTCCTTTACACACATTAAGGGCTGATGTTGATTATGGTACTGCAGAAGCATTAACAACCTACGGTATTTTGGGTGTTAAAGTTTGGATATATCGTGGCGATGTTCTATCAATGAGAGAAGCCGAGGAGGTTGGCCGTGCTTAGTCCTAAGAAGTTCAAGTGGAGAAAACACAGAAAGGGACGTTTAAAGGGTAAAGCTACTCGTGGAACCACTATAAGTTTTGGTGATTTTGCGTTGTTAACTTTAGAGCCTGGTCGATTGACAGCCCGTCAACTTGAGGCTGGTCGTGTAGCTATTAATCGTTATGTTAAAAGAGGTGGAAAACTTTGGATGCGCGTTTTTCCAGATCGTCCAATTACAAAAAAACCAGCAGAAGTCCGTATGGGCTCTGGTAAAGGTAGTGTTGAGTATTGGGTTGCTCCTGTTAAACCAGGTCGAATACTTTTTGAAATGAATGGTGTCACTAGGGAGCAAGCTCAAGAGGCTTTTAGATTGGCGGCTCATAAACTTCCTCTTAAAACTAAGTTTCTTGCTAAGGATGGAATGTAATGAAATTCAATGAGATTAAAGATTTAACAGTTGATGAATTAAGAAAAAAAGAGGTTGCTCTGCGTGAAGAGTATTTCATGTTAAAAATGAAAAATCCAATTGGACAGATCGCAAATCCACTAAGTATTCGTTGGGCACGTCGAAATATAGCCAAATTACAAACGGCAATTAATCAGAAGCTAGCGAAGTAGGGAGTTTAGGTTATGAATGAAATTAAACGTGGACGTAAAATTGAAGTTATTGGTGAAGTTATCAGTGACAAAATGACCAAAACGATAAAAGTCAAAATTTTTAGATTAGTTAAACATCCTAAGTATCAAAAGTATGTGAAGAAAACTTCCGTATTTATGGCCCACGATGAAAAAAGCGAAGCCAAGGTTGGTGATAAAGTAAGAATTATGGAAACCCGTCCTTTGAGCAAACTTAAAAGATGGAAACTTTCTGCAATTCTTAATTCTCAAGGTAAAGAGGTGTCTCAATGATACAAGTTCAAAGTCGAATGAATGTTGCCGACAACTCTGGTGCTAAAGAAGTGATGTGTATTAAGGTTTTGGGCGGATCAAAAAGAAGATATGCCTCTGTAGGCGATATTGTTGTTGTCTCTGTTAAAGATGCACTCCCTAATTCAAAAGTTAAAAAAGGTGATGTTGCTAAAGCCGTCATCGTTAGAACTATACATAAAATTAAACGAGCTGATGGTAGTTATATCCGATTTGATGAAAACTCGGCAGTTCTTGTGAATGCAAACAAAGAGCCTGTTGGTACCCGAATTTTTGGACCAGTAGCTAGAGAGTTAAGGGCTAAATCTTTTGTAAAGATTGTGTCACTTGCTCCAGAAGTGATTTAGGAGACGACATGAGTTTCAGTAAAGAAAAATATGACAAAGAGCTAAAAACAAGTCTTATGAAGAGTCTTGGACTTAAAAACATCATGACTGTTCCTACCATTGAAAAAATTGTTATTAACACTTCTATAAGTGATGCAGTTCAGAACCCAAAAGTTCTTAATACGGCAGCAGATGAGTTAACTGCAATTACAGGTCAAAAAGCTGTTATTACAAAAGCTAAAAAAGCGATTGCCAATTTTAAACTTAGAGAAGGCATGCCAATTGGTGCCATGGTTACTCTTAGAAACGAAAAAGCTTGGACTTTCTTAGACAGATTGGTTCATTTATCACTTCCTCGCGTAAGAGACTTCAGAGGTCTTTCCCCTAAAGGTTTTGATGGGCGAGGCAATTACAACATGGGTGTTAAAGAACAAATTATATTTCCTGAAATTAGTTACGATAAAGTCGATAAAGTTCGAGGAATGAATATAACTATATGTACATCAGCTAAAACAGACGCTGAAGGCAAGGCACTTCTTGAAGGTCTTGGAATGCCATTTAGAACTAAATAATTGGGTTGAGGTAAGGAAGATATGGATACAATTGCAGATTTCGTAACAAGAATAAGAAATGCGGGTTTGGCTAAGCATGATAAAGTCGATGTTCCAAGTTCAAACATCAGACAGGGTATCGCTCGTATTCTTAAAGAGAATGGTTATATTAAAACATTCCGCGTAGCTCAAGATGGTAAACAAGGATTAATGAGAGTTTATTTGAATTATAGTAAAGAGGGCAAGCCTGCGATTGCAAATATTCAAAGAGTAAGTCGTCCTCGAAAAAGAATTTATGTAAAAAAAGATGAGATTCCGCAAATTAGATCTGGTTTCGGTATTTCAATTTTAAGTACTAATAAAGGTGTTTTGAGTGGTGAAGAGGCAACTGACAAAAACGTTGGTGGCGAACTTCTACTAAAGATTTGGTAGGTTGATATGTCTAGAATTGGTAAATTACCTGTAAAGGTTGAAGAAAAAGTTAATGTTGAAGTCAAAGCAAAGACTCAGCTAACAATTAAGGGTGCTAAAAGCACGCAAACTATTGTTATGTCTGGGAATATGATTGAAGCTGAAGTTAAAGATGGCTTTATTGTTTTGACCCGTAAATCTGATGATGCCCAAGCCAAAGCTTTGCATGGTCTTTACAGAAGTCTTGTTCAGAATGCGATGACTGGTGTAGCTACTGGTTGGACAAAATCTTTAAGTTTAAATGGCGTTGGTTATAGAGCAAACGTTGCTGGTAAAAACCTCGAGTTAACTTTAGGTTTCAGTCATCCAATTAAATACCCAATTCCTGCTGGCATTGAGATTACTGTAGACAAGCAAACTACTGTTCTAATTAAAGGAGCTGACAAATCTTTGGTTGGTCAAGTCGCTGCCAAAATCAGGGACTTTAGACCACCTGAGCCTTATTTAGGAAAAGGTGTGAGATATACAGATGAAGTTGTTCGTAAGAAAGCTGGTAAGTCTGGTGGTAAATAGTTTTTAGTATTTTAGAACTGAGGTTGTATTATGAGATTAAAATTTAGAAAAAAAATGAGCGATCGCTTAAAAAGCAGAGCAAAAGCAAAAGTAAAAATCAGAAAAAAAATTGAAGGTACAGCTGAAAGACCTCGCTTGAGTGTTTTTAGGTCCTCCAAACATATGTACGCTCAGTTGGTAGATGATGTCGCTGGAAAAACACTTGTGTCTTTCTCTTCAGCAAAAGTTGAAGGTTTGAAATCCACTTCTAATTGTGATGCGGCGAAAGCTGTTGGTGCCAACATTGCTAATGCTGCTAAATCAAAAAACATTACAAAAATTGTTTTTGACCGTAGTGGATATGTTTACCACGGACGAATTAAAGCTCTTGCGGAAGGCGCAAGAGAAGCTGGACTGGAATTTTAAGGGAGTCACTTGATGGATCAAGCACAAGAGTTTGAAGGTAGAGTTGTTGCTATTAACCGAGTGGCAAAAGTTGTTAAAGGCGGAAGAAGATTTTCGTTCTCTGCTCTTGTTGTTGCGGGTAATGGCGCAGGTAAAGTTGGATTTGGAACAGGAAAGTCAAATGAAGTTCCTCAAGCCATTTCCAAAGCAGAAAGAATTGCTAAGAAGAATGCCGAACCCATTGTCATGAAAGATAACAGAACAATACCTCATGAAGTTATAGGAACTTTTGGAGCCGCGCGTGTGATATTAATGCCGGCGGCCCCTGGAACCGGTGTTATCGCAGGTGGAGCTGTTCGCGCAGTTTTAGAATCTGTGGGTGTTAAAGATATTCTTACAAAGTGTGTGGGAACTCGGAACCCACATAATGCTGTTTTGGCTACTCTTGATGGTTTAAGTCAGCTTACAGACAAAACCTTAAAACAAAGATTAGAAGTATAATTTTTTAATTTAGGAAGGACTAATGGCGAAGCAATTTAAAGTTAAACTCATTAAAAGTTTAATTGGCGCAACTAAAACACAAAAAGAGACTATTAGATGTATGGGATTACGCGGAATGGATTCCGAAGTTGTTATCAATGACAATCCTGCTAATCGAGGTCAAATAATCAAAATGCAACATCTTTTAAAGGTTACTCCTATAAAATAATAGGGTTTGTACAATTTATTTAAATTAATTTTTTGGAGAAACAAATGTCAAACATACTAAGTCAACTTTCTATTCATCCTGGTTCTACATTTTCAACAAAACGAATCGGGCGAGGCGATGGATCAGGAACTGGTTCCACTGCTGGCAAAGGGCATAAGGGACAAAAGCAAAGATCTGGTGGTAAAGTTCATGTTGGTTTTGAGGGCGGCCAAATGCCTTTAATTCGTCGTTTGCCAAAATTTGGTTTTACAAATGCTAAATTTAAAAAACATTATGAAATCGTTACCACCGAGCAGCTCAATCAGTTAGACGGAGATGTAAATCTTGCGATTTTACAAGCTGCTGGAATGGTTAAAAATGGTGACGTTAAAGTCAAAATATTGACCAAAGGTGAATTAACTAAGAACCTTAAAGTCCAAGTTAGTAAAATCAGTGAATCAGCAAAGTCGGCCATAGAAAAAGCCGGGGGAACAGTCGAGGTCATCTAAGTGTCAAAAGTTGAAAATCAATCTAAAAACAACACCTTAAAGAACAAACTATTATTTACCTTAGCTATGCTTCTTGTTTATAGAGCTGGTGTTCAAGTTCCTACTCCTGGTCTTGATGGAGTCGCCGTAGCTGAATTCTTCAGATCACAAGGTGGTGGGTTGTTTGGGCTTTTCAATTCATTCACCGGTGGTGCACTAGAGCAGTTTAGTATTTTCGCTCTTGGGGTTATGCCTTATATTTCTGCTTCAATCATATTTCAGCTATTACAAACAGGCATTCCTGCTCTTGAGGCCTTAAAAAAAGAAGGTGAGGCTGGTAGAAAAAAGTTAAATCAATATACTCGCTATGCCACAGTTATTTTATGTCTTGTCCAGGGCTATGCGATGTCCAATTGGATGGCGAGTGAAAGTTTTAATGGCAATCCTTTAGTTATTACTCCTTATTTTGGTTTTCTTCCATTTCAAGTTGTTGCAATTATAACTTTAACAGCTGGTACTTGTTTTTTAATGTGGTTGGGAGAACAAATTACGGAAAGAGGCATTGGAAATGGTATGAGTCTTATCATTTTTGCTGGGATCGCCTCTGGTATACCATCTGGAACACAAGCCTTAATAGAACAAGTTTCTAAGGGTTTAATGTCACCTCTTCTAGGCATTGGCCTTGTTTTGGGAATGGGCTTAGTTATCGCTTTTATTATTTTTATGGAAGTGGCTCAACGCCGAATACCTGTTCAGTATTCACAGCGTGGTATGGGTAAAGATGCTATTCAAGCACCATCAAGTCATCTTCCTCTTAAACTAAATTTTGCAAACGTTATTCCACCAATTTTTGCATCAAGCTTACTGATGTTTCCTGCAACTTTAACGCAGTTTGTAGACAGTCCTTTTCTAAAATCTCTACAAGAATCTTTTACTCCAGCAGGGGCGCTTTATAACGTTATTTTTATAGGTCTTATTGTTTTCTTCTGTTTCTTTTATACTGAGATTGTTTTTAATCCAAAGGACGTAGCTGAGAACTTAAAGAAGTATGGAGGCTTCATCCCAGGTGTAAGAGCTGGTAATAGCACTGCTGATTATATTAAAAAAGTTTTAGATCGACTAACTGTAATAGGTGCAATATATTTAAGTTTTGTTTGTATTATGCCTACGGTAATGGCCTCAGAGCTTAAAGTTCCGTTTTATTTTGGTGGAACGTCTTTGCTCATATTGGTTGGTGTGGCATTAGATTTTGTTCAGCAAGTTCAGGCTCATTTATTATCTTCAAAATATGATGGATTGATGAAAACTAATAGAATTCGTGGTCGTAGAGTTCAGTACTAGTATGAATGGTGCCCGAAAAAAGTGTTTATTATTTTTTGGTGCGCCGGGTTCTGGAAAAGGTACCCAGTCTGACTTTCTAGTTCGAAAGTTTGAATTTTCTCATGTATCGACAGGTGATATTTTTAGAGAAAATTTAAAGAATGAAACTCAACTTGGTCTTCAAGCAAAAAAATTCATCAACAATGGAAACTTAGTTCCTGACGAAATCACCTCTGGAATGGTCATGGAGGCTATAAAAAATATTGAAACAAAAAATTTTATACTTGATGGTTACCCAAGAAATATTCAACAAGCTGAGCACCTAAAAGCTCTTTCTGAGGAACTTAACTTTGAGATAAGAAACGTAATTTTTCTCGAAGTTCCTGATGAAGTGCTTTTCGAGCGTTTAACCGGTCGTAGAGTCTGTAAAAGTTGTGGAACAGTTTACCATACAGTTAACAAACCACCTTTGAAAGAAGGAATTTGTGATGTCTGTGGAGGTGAAGTTTATCAACGTAAAGATGATTCTGCGGATGTTATTTCTCATAGATTAAAAACATATGAGGTTTCAACATTTCCTGTAAAAAACTATTATGAAGATGCTGGCATTCTTCAGATTGTAGATGGACAAGGTAAGTTAAGCGATATAGAAAAGCGTATAGAAAATATAGTAAAAAATTTTTAAATTACTATAGACTTCCAAAGTTCGTAGTGCTAGTTTCACGCGTTCTAGTGAATAAGCGCTCACTTTTGGATTATATAGTCGGGAGTAGTCATGAAGGTTCGTCCATCAGTTAAACCAATGTGCAATAAGTGCAAAGTGATCAAGCGAAAGGGTGTTATTCGCGTGATTTGTGAAAATCCTAAACATAAACAAAAACAAGGGTAATGAATTATGGCTCGGGTAGCAGGTATAGATTTACCTAAGAATAAAAGAATGGAAATTGCTTTAACCTATATCTATGGCATTGGTCGTCCTAAGGCTCGACAAATGTGTAAAGCACTAGGTTTTGATGCAAGTATGAAGTCAGATGATCTTAAAGACGGTGACATCGCTAAACTTAGAACTTATTTTGAAGGAAAAATCAAAGTTGAAGGTGATTTACGACGTGAAATAGGTATGTCCATAAAAAGACTAATGGATTTAGGTTGTTATAGAGGTTTGAGGCATAAAAATGGTCTTCCCGTTCGAGGGCAAAGTACTAGACAAAATGCTCGAACACGAAAAGGTCCTAAAAAGACAGTCGCTAACAAGAAAAAAGTAGTATAAGTCAGGGGCATGAATTAAATGGCTGAAAAAAAAGTAGTTAAAAAGAAAGTTAAGAAAAATATTCCAAATGGAAGATGTTATGTAAATGCATCATTCGGTAACGTAATTATAACTGTTACTGATCCTTCTGGAAACGCAATCGCTTGGTCTTCGGCTGGTGCCTTGGGTTTTAAAGGTAGCCGAAAGGGTACTCCTTATGCTGCTCAGTTGACAGCAGAAGACGCTATTAAAAAAGCTCAGGAACAAGGTATTAAATCTGTTGACATATATCTCAATGGACCAGGTGCTGGTCGTGAGCCCGCTGTCCGTGCTGTTGGTAATGCAGGGGTTAGAGTTAACTCTTTAAGAGATATAACTCCAATTCCTCACAACGGTTGTCGTCCACCTAAACGCAGAAGAGTATAAGGAGAAGATCATCTATGGAACAGCATTATTATAAATTTTGGACTGATTTAATTGTCCCAAGAAGTTTTGAGACAGAAGACAAAACATTATCCTATGGAAAGTTTAAAGTAGAGCCTTTAGAAAAAGGTTATGGCATGACTCTTGGTAATTCTTTACGTCGTGTTCTTTTAAGCTCTATGATGGGTTCTGCAGTGACTGCAGTAAAACTTGATGGAGTTTTACACGAGTTCAGTACGATTCCAGATGTAATGGAAGATGTAACTGACATTATTTTAAACTTAAAAGAAGTTCGTTTTAAACAGTTTTCATCTGAACCACAAACATTAAGCATATCTATGCAAGGGCCTGGAGCAGTCACTGCTGCAGACATAATGGATTCAGCAAATGTAGAAGTTTTAAATCCAAATCAGCACATTGCGACACTTGGAAAGAATGCAACATTCAAAGCTGAAATCGTAATAGGGTTTGGTCGAGGATATGAGCCGGCTGAAATGCATAGTGAAGGTCTGGAGATTGGTTTTATACCTGTAGACTCTTTGTTCAGTCCAATTAAGCGTGTAAACTATCAAGTAGCTAATGCTCGTGTAGGTCAAAGAACTGATTATGACTCATTAGAAATTGAGTTATGGACGGATGGTTCGTTAAGACCTGATGAAGCACTATCCCTTGCTTCAAAAATTCTAAAAGAACAACTGCAAGTATTTGTAACTTTTGACGAAACAGTAGAGCCCATTGAACACGTTATTATCACAGACTCTCCGACCTTGAATGAGAATTTATTTAGACCTGTCGAAGATTTAGAGTTAAGTGTTCGAAGTGCAAACTGCTTAAAAAATGCAAACATTAGATATATAGGTGAATTAGTGACTCGTAGTGAAGGCGAGATGCTTAAAACCAAGAATTTTGGAAGAAAATCTCTTAATGAAATTAAAGAGATTTTAATTCGAATGGGTTTAAATTTAGGAATGAAGATAGAAGGTTGGCCACCTCCAGGTTGGGATCCAAACAATCCTCCACAAGTGGCTAGAAGTACCGATGAAGGGTCAGTAGATCCAAACAGTGTTAACTAAGGGTAATTTGAGATGAGACATAAGGTTGTAAAGAATTCATTTGGTAGAAGAAACGGTCCAAGAAAAGCTTTGGTTCGTACTTTAGTAGATGCTCTTGTTGAAAATGGACGTATCAAGACTACTTTAACAAAAGCCAAAGTTATTCGATCTAAAGTCGAAAAAGCTGTGACTCGTGGTAAAGATGATACTGTTCATAGTCGTAGAGTCTTGGCGGCACAATATCCCCATGGCAACACAGTGGATATTATTTTTAAAAAGATATCTCCACGTTTCAAGGATCGTCCAGGTGGTTATACTCGCATTATCAAATTAGGGGATAGAGCCGGTGATAGTGCCCCTATGGCATATATAGAGTTTATTGACTACACGAAACCTGAGACAAATGTTGTCAATAAACCAAAAGTAGCTGCGGCTCTAAAACTTAGAAAAAACAAACGTAAGATGCAGGAAAAATCTAGAATAGAAAACAGGGCATAAGTGAACCTTTTTTAAAGGTGAACTTATAAAATTTTTATTTTATTTTGATTGTAAAAAAAAGACTCCTTATGGGGTCTTTTTTTTTAATAATAATCTTGTGATCTTAAGTTTGATTTTTAAAAAATATGTAAAAATATCGAGGTTGAAATGAAAATAAGATGGATGCTGTTTTGGATTGGCATAGGAGCCTTTGTTGCTATTTTCGGTATATTAGCAGCTAAAAAAATGACGGCTAATTTTGGAAAGTTAGATATCGATAAGACACTTTCTTCGCTTGAAAAACTAAAGACTATGCAAAAAGATGGAGCTTTTGACTTTGAATTTGTAAGCTTAGACAATAATAATTCTTTAAATGATACAACTAAATTAAATAATTCAACTTTTAAACGTTTATCTAATTTCAAAGGCGAAATTATACTTCTTAATTTTTGGGCCAGTTGGTGTGAACCTTGTATCCAAGAGTTTCCAGATATGATTGGACTGATTGATAAAAGACCTAACATTAAAATTATAGCTGTTAATCGAGATCAAAACAAAGAAGAAGCTATTAAATTTATTGAGTCTTTTCCGGAAGCCAAAGGTAAAATTTTATTTTATTGGGATCCTAAGGGGGAAATTACGTCTTTATATGGTACTGAAGTTTTACCTGAATCCTACTTAATTGACTCAAATTTTAAAGTTTTAAAAAAAATTGTAGGTATTGAAGATTGGGATCATCCTAATGTTTTAAAATTTCTTGATTCTATCTAATGACCCTTCATTTTTTTTCAAAGCTAACCTTAAAGACCCTTGAACTTTTCTTATTTAATCTTGCAGCGGATATCTTTTCCTGGGAGATTACGCCTAAAATTTCTGGCAAGTTCGTCATCTAGAGAAGTTCGACTTGTGGCTCTTAAGGTTAAATCCACATTAGAAATGAAATAGTTGTGTTGGTTCCATATATTACGAGTTGGCATCCATTTATCTGTATTAGGATCGGCAGTAAATACTCGAAGTCCATTTTGACCTGATGATCCAGAGTATAACTGGTTAGAGACTACAATTATTTCAGGACTAAAATCATTGTCTAGATCTACAACTATTGGATACTCCCAGATTGTACCAGTGGTGTTTCGAGTTTGCCATAAAGTTTCAAGAGTGCGACGGTCATCACTTAAAGTGTAAACTCTGAAGTACTCTTCATCACTGTAAAGAATTTCAGGCTTGCCATCGCCATTAAAGTCAAAAGAAGTAACTCCAGTGGATAACGAAGAGCAATCATTGGTTGCGGTTTTAGCGATCTGTTGACCTAACTTGTCGTATATTGTGAGTGCTTTGCCTGTGGCAATTGCAAATTCAGTGGTATTAGGATTCCCATCAAAATCACCAATCGTAGCCGTGCCGCCACCTACGCGATTATTATTCGTTGTGCATCTATCATTGGGGTACATTTCTGCGAAGTTATTATTTGTTATTAATTGCCCTGTTGCAGAGTAAATTCTAAAAAGACCTTCACCTGTATAAATAATCTCTTTACCGCTGTAAGCAGAATCAACTTCCGCAGCTGCTACAAAACATGAAAATCCGCAGGTCATGTTGAGCACAGGAAATTTTAAACTGTAATTTCCATTTTTAAGTTCGTATACGCCTGTGCTATCGATAATAGGCATGGCGCCTTCATTAGAATTTAAATTCATAGCAAAATGGGAACAACCATTGCCGTTTTCTTTATACTTTTTGACTTTAATGTCGTAGGATCCATCACTGTTTAAATTTTCATATATGATTTCACCGTTTTTTATAATTTCAGCTTTACCATCACTATTTAAATCAGCCGCTGAAAAGCCACTGTAACAATCATACATAAAATCAGTACGAACACGCCACCTTAGTCGACCATTGCTATTTAATGCAATAACTTCATTGTTTTTATAATGAGGATAAATAATTTCAGTTTGTCCATCGCCATCAATGTCAATAAGTAATGGCGTTACAGCGGGGCTAGGTGCTAAGTCTGTTGATCCAATGCTTAAAACTTCGGTGCGAGTATTGCCGTCAATTACTCGTAAGACACCACTGAGTTTAATTTTTTTACTGTTTCGATCTCTAGGGTTTTCATGAATTTCATTTTGATAAAAGCTTCCTTGATAACTTGTGAAGACAATCTCTGGTATATTATCTCCATTTAAATCTGCAACGGAAGGAGTAGCCATAACTTGATTAAAAGCTGAAAAACTTGTTGGCGTATTCCAACTGTAAGCTAGCTGAGGGTTAAAGTTTCTATTTGTGAGGGGGACACATTCAGGGATCTTTTCTTCCGGAACATATGAAGTAAACTCACTGTTTCCAGAGCCAGCAAATTCTGCACAATTTTGGTAGGCTAAAAGTGTGAAAAGTATGGCAAAACCAAGAGACATTTTGAAGATATTTTTTTGTTCTTTCTGCATGTTTTATTGTTCGGTTAAATAGCTGGGTGAATTAAGTAAAATCTCTCAAAAAAGTACACCAGACCAAAGTGTTGCTAAAGTGTTTTGAAAGTACGTACAAATTCAAATGTTTTAAAGTACGTCCAGATCAAAGGGCCTCTTTCTTTTTTTTGTGGGGATGGGGGTTTAATTGGATTTGAGTTCATACATCCATTTAAGCGCAAAACAGCTGTTTAAGTAGCCCACTTTCTGCATGATTTTAAGCTTAAAATACTCCATGTTTTTGTATCCATA
>JBGSLV010000105.1:0-22042 GCA_041740515.1 Bdellovibrionales bacterium
GCGTCCATGCCTGATGCTCCTTTTTGATGTTTTGGTTCTACAAAAATCAAATCAGAATTTCAGGCGGTTGTCTGGGGCTTTTTTTTTAAAGGTCTAGCTAACTTATCCACATTTTTCCCACAAATTCTAGAAAAAACCTAACTTGTAACGCTCCCATTTAGATATCCTGCATGTAACGATTTACTAGATTTAGCTTTATTCCATAGCTTAATTATTAAACGACGATCTTGTAAGTCCATTTTACGCACGGATCGAATAGTTTGCCGTGCTGTAGATGGTTCATAAAAACCTATTTTAACTTCAGATAAATCTAACATAACTTCTGTCAGCTGTGAGAAATCATTGTTAACTGATTCGATATATTCAGCTGCTGTTACAGATTTATAAAATGTATTTAATTTATGTTTTTCATTTAAAAAGCCAAAGCAGCTTGCGAAGTTATTCGCATAAATTGCATGAAAAGGAAAAAACACACATAGAGTCTGAGTGTAAAAAACTATACATAGGATTATATAGGGTTTAGTCATTAACTTAATGTTGCAAATTTTGTGCTCAAAATATTTTAAAATACTATAGAAGAATTATTTTCTTGTATATTCGACTGGCTTTTTAAAATCGACAAATTGCAGGTAGGTTTTAAATTCATGAATACTTTCACGAATGTCATCCACAGCCCTGTGGACATTTTTCTTTTTGATCTCAATATTCTCAATCCAAAAGGGAATTTTCCAAGAAGTGACGTCTAACATACGGTAATGAAGTTTATCTCGAAGCTTTGGCATATGGGCATCGATAAAAAGTTTATCTTGTGCTATGCTATTACCCGCCAAAATGGGCCTTTCCTCTGAATAATGCGTTTCGATCCATTGAATCAGTTCGGCTTCGACTTCGGCTTGTTTTTTTCCTAAAGGTATTAAATCAATCAGGCCAGTGGCTTTGTGCTGTTTTTGATTCCAGTCGTCCATTTGCTTTATAAGCTGCGGATCTTGGTAGATGACGGCGTGATAATCACTGATCTCATTCAAAGCGGTGTCAGTGATTATGGCGGCCACTTCTATGATTTTTTCTTTTTGCACATCTAGACCGGTCATTTCCATGTCCAGCCAAAGGTATTTTGTGGGTTTTTTGTTTCTAAAATCCATAAAAATAGGCTAACACCGAACGAATAAGACGGGAAACAATAAAAACTAAAAATAGTAATTCTAGAAGTAAAAATGTGTGCCTTAAAATTAACTTTAGGTCATAAATGCAAAAGTTTTCTAACCTAGAGCCTTGTTAATTAATTGCTATTTTCTTTTTGAGTCATAGTTTGAAAAGTTAAGGGTCTAAAACTATAAATCAGCCTGAGAGTTAATTATTATAATGATTGTGGAGTTGAGTGATTTTATGTCGGCTAAAAACTTTGATTCCTCCAATCTTTCAAAATCCCACGAAATTGCAGTTGAAATACTAGAGCAGCGCCGTCAGAATGTTTTTTTAATTCTTTGCTCGATTTTTATAGCGACCATGGCTTTATTAAATGTCATCGGCATTACCAAATTTATTGAAATTGGGCCTATGACGGTAGCCGTTGGAATTTTACCATATCCGCTGACATTTTTGTGCACAGATTTGATCAGCGAGCTTTATGGCCGAAAAAAAGCAAATTTTTTGGTACTGGTTGGTGTGTTCATTAATGTGTTTGTTCTCATTGTGCTCTTTTTAGGAGAAATTATTCCCTCAGCTAAAGTGGCTCCTCCTTGGCAGACTTTAAATCTTGCCGAGCCCTTATATTTAGCTGACGGAAGTAAAGTGCAGGGGAAAATAGAGATGTTCCATCTCATCTTTTCCAGTTCGGTAGGTGCTATTTTTGCATCGATGGTAGCTTATCTGACAGCGCAGTTTGTTGATGTCCAACTTTTTCATTATCTAAAAAAATTAACTAAAGGTAAACACCTTTGGATTCGTAATAATGGCAGCACAATGGTCAGCCAGTTAGTAGATTCTGTGGCCGTAATCGGTGTGACTTTTGGCGCTGCTTATTATCGTGGTGATATCACTTGGGCTGCTCTTTTGGCGCTTTTTTGGAGCAATTATCTATTTAAGTTTATTGCGGCAGCGTTAGATACGCTGCCCTTTTATTATTTAACTCGCAAATTGTCTAAATACTTACAAATTGACACTCTAAAAATTGAAGATTAGCGCCAATCGGGTTAAGACCCTTATATGAATTTTGATATCTTTTTATCTATCTGCCAGACCGAAGTCGATGGCTATATGCCCTCAGAAACCACAATGTTTGAGAATTTTTTTGATCAAGTTAAATTAGCCGACGAGTTGGGTTATGAAACAGCTTGGATTGCCGAGACCCATTTAAGCTGTCAGACACAAAAAGAAACTTCCAATGCAGTGATACCCCAGTTTTATGGTGAGATAGGGCTGAACACCGATGTGCTTCAAATGGCTCAAGTTATTTTTGCTCAGACAAAAAAAATTAATGTTGGATCTGCGATTCGAAATATTTTATGTAATGGCGGACCCATTGCTCATGCCGAAGCTGTTCGAACTTTTTTAAAGTTAAAGGATGTTTTAGGGTATCGGGATCGAAAGTTATGTCTAGGTTTTGCTTCGGGTCGTTTTGATTTCGCAAATGAACCTTATGGAATTAAGCCACGCACTTTGTGGGAAAAGCAAGCTTGGCCAGCTCTAAAGGGTAAAATATTATCTGAAGCTACAGAAATTTTCTTGCGACTTCTTAAAGGTGAAACCTTAAGTTCAGATGATATTTCTTATAGAAACTTAAGTCGCAAGGATTTTAGATCGGATGTGGATTGGTCCAAAGTTGTAACGACCTATAATCAAGAGATGAAATTAATTAGCCTCGAAGATATAAGATATAAACTTACTCATCCCCAGCAGCAAAAGATGGAAGTTAATTTTGAAGATCAACTCTTGGTGCAAAAATATTGGGTTTTTGAAAAGCTGACGCTTATTCCTAAAGAAGTATCCCTTGAAGGACTTTCGCTGACCCTAGGCACTCATGATCCAACACTTCAAAACTTTGCTAATTCTATCTTACCAGTTGCGGTTTTTAATTTATCGATCACACCCCAAGCTGTTATTGATGAAACTCATCAAAGAATGAAGCAAGTTTTTCATAAAGAGGGCGGCCCTTGGACTCAAGGTCATATGCCACGAACGGCTTTAATTTTTATGGATCAGACACCAGGTCTGACAAGTGAACAGCAAAATGCCAAAGCTAAACTTAAAGCTGAAAAAGCATGGACGAACTATTGGAAAGCCATGGAAGGAACTTTGGATTTAGAAAAAGTTAAAAATGCAGTAGGTAATGCCATTTATGGCAATTGCGAACAAGTCGCTCAACAGATGAAACAGAAGTATCATCCCGAGGACCGGTTAATGTTGTGGTTTGATTTTAATAACCATGATAACGAAGATGTGATGCGGTCAATGAACTTGTTTATGAAGGAAGTTAGACCAAAGTTATGATTGATTTTATTAGTAATTAGTTTTTATGGATTTGAAAAAAATCTATATTGAGTACACTTATAGAGTCGGTTTCGATGGCATCAATGTCTTGACTAAAATCTTGGATTAATTTTTTAAGCATCATTATTAATTTTTCGTGATAAGTTTTGTTTAAAGTAATAATAGATGAAAAATTAAAGTTATCTTTATCTTTTGCAGAACTAACAAAATTTTTTTCTAAAGCTTTTAGCCTCCACGCCAAATGAAACTTTTGTCGAGCTTCGGGATTCTTGCCGTTAAAGTGAATTTTGGTGTTATTGACCGTCCATTTGCCATTTATTTCGGTAACCATCTTAAACTCTTGAAGTTTTGCTAAAATGTAATTTGCACGATCGGTTGCAATTCCTAGGCTTTCGGTTATTTTTTTAAAACTTCGCTTAAGCCCATAAAGAGTTAAAGCCGCATAGATGGATTGAAAATCCCAATTGGAAAAAAACTCTTCTTCAAACTGTTCATCCAATTGGCTAGCTTTTAAAGACCTTCCAACCTCACCTAATTTGGATTCAAGCTGATTTTTTTTAGTTTCATAATAATTTTTAAGAGCCAAAGTTCCAGCTCGCTCAATATTCAAAAGAATTAAAAAGAAATCCGTCTGTTGATCATTAAAATCAAACTCTTTGCAAAAAAGCAGAGCTTGCTCTTGGCTCATTAATACTATGCCTCGTAAAATTTGTGCCACATATGTGGGATGGCACTGAATTATTTTAGCTAGTTTATTTTTAGCCCCATGAGGAATCTCATCTTGACCGGCTTTTATAACCTTAAGAATGACGTCTAAACTTGTTTTTTGTGTATAAATATCTGCCATAAAGTAGACCTTTTATCTATTTTTATTCATTTAAATATATATTAATGCTCTTTACAAGGATTTTTGTTGGAGCTAACTTTAAACCAGATCAATAGTGGTCTTAGTTTAAATCTAAACTCTTTCTTAAAAAGAAAGAACTTTACATGGGAGAGATATATGAAAACACAATTAAGTTTAATTTTTGTAATGAGTTTAATAAGCCTTTCAACTTATGCCCGAAATCAATTGGTCAGTGGCGGTGGTGTGATTAGTGGCGAACCTGCCGAGTTAGTAATTGTTAGAAAGTGTGATGGAGTTTCAATTGATCCTACTTTTTCTGACACGGCAACAATTGAATTAGCTTACGAGCAAGCGTTAGATTCGTACACGGTGATCGTCACAAAGAATTCAAATCAAAAAAGGTATTTCCCTGCTGTTTTATCCGTAAATAATCTGGGGGAAACTTATACCCTTTACCCATATCATGATACTCCCAACCAAAAAAAGCTTGGAGTTGTTGAATTTGGCAGTAACAACAGAGTAGTAAGTCATGACGTAAGTGTCGAGGACTATGAATTAACTAATTGTGTGAGCTTTGCCTCTACAGAGTGGTAAACTTGATACGAAAGATTTTCTAGGGTCTTGAATTTTATGTTCAGGACCTAATTTTAGAGCCTATGCATTTCAAGAGCTAATTTTACCTGCTCATAAACTTTTAAATAAACTTCAGCTAATTCTTGGATACCCGTTTTTTCAGGAATTTCCCGAATATTAGACTTTGAACCGTCTTTTCTAAATAGGGCTGAAAAGGGACAAATGGATTTTCTGCCACGCTTTTCTCGGTCTAAAAAGTTTTTAAATTCAGCAGTCAGTTGAATGTTATTATTTTTAATTTCTAATAAAGGTTTGTGAAAGTGTAGCCCTGTTAAACCGAAGCTACCATTTAACCCCATGGGCAAACGGGCCGTAGCCTCAGACAAAACGCCTTTGCTGTTAGAACCCTCGTGCACAAGCCAGCGTAAAGCTTCGGAAGGGGAGTCTACGCCTTCAATCTTTTTTGCGAGCAAGAGATGGATAAGTTGATTCAAGCTTAAGATGCTTTCCATGGCTGTTGTAACAAGTGCTGTGTTTTTATCAGCGCGTTCCGCTTGGGCGTAACCCACCCGACCCACATGAACATCAAGGAGTGGTCTTAAACTTCGATAAGTCTCTTTGGCTATTGGAATTAGTTTTTCAGCGGCAAGACTGATCATGATTCGAGTTGTAGCTTGGGTGGCTAAGGAGAATTCCAAACCATAGCCCCCAATAGCAGTAGGGCAAGAAGATATAATCGTCATTAAACTGCCAAATTTTGACACATCGGCAAAAGCTTTGGGTTCTAGCCATAGGAAACTTTCATGTTCTAACAATAAACCGAGGTTTTCAGGCAGATTGAATCTAGAATAAGCATTGAGCGTGGACATTCTTAAACCAGACCTCGCTGTGTCGTTGGCTAAAACTAAGCTTTCTAGTCGGCCTCCGTTTTGTTCAATTTGACTAAATTTACCGTAAGTCGAAGTCTGTGGGGGAAAGTTACTTAAAAAATCCAAAGCTCGTTTTCGAATCTCAGTGTCGGGAAGATCTTTGAGAATTTTAATGTAAGTATCTACTAGTGGATCAAGGGCTCGGTTCAGAAGGGCCGTCGGGGTTTTAGTACCATCATTGATTTCTGGGTCTTTACGCAGTTCACGATATTCTTTTTTTATCTGCTCAAATGTAGGACTATGAGGTGATATTAAAGTTTCTGAAGAGACTAAATACTTTTGGCAAGTTTGACCCAAAGAGCACTCACCATAGAGCAAAACTGTAAGTATAAATAGAAGATGAGTTTTCATAATTATAACTCTGCAAAATACTGGCCAAAATTTCAAATTAGTACTTGTGTTTTAACCTTTAATTTGTTCGCCTGCATAAGTCTGAAGTTGGTTGTAATACGTCAGAAGTTGCTTTTTGTGTTTGCTGTCCTGGTGTGGTAATAAAATATTGTAGGAAAATAAAGTAAAAGACATTGGAAAAAATGTTAATAGCTATAAGATAAGACTGGGATTCTGTTATTTGATCAATAAAGGGAAGTATGAAAGAAGTTAACATAAATATTGAAGATGAAGTTAAAATTGATGTTATAAACAAAATTAAAAATATAACTAAAAATAAAACTAAAAACAAAATTGTAAAAGCTATTAAGATAATTTTTAAAACAGAAGTCGTAAGTAAAGCTATAAGTGTTGCTATAAATGCAGTCGTAAAAAAACCTGTAAAGGTTTTTATGCTAATTTCGTTTTTAAATTCTTGGGCTATGGCCTCAGGACCTAGTTTAGACTTAAGCGTTTTTGATACCTTGGATATCAGCCCCATCCAAGTTCAAGGTAAGATTCTGCCAAATAATGCCAAGGCCATAAAGCTGTCAGAAGCCTATCATGGTCGTTGGGTGATCCTGGATGTCTCGGCCACATGGTGTCCCTATTGTAAATTGGATCAGATGTTTTTTGCAGCTCACAAAAACACAATCAATGAGCACACTACGGAGCAAAAACTTTGGACTAAAGACGTCGTTCATATAAATCTTAACATTGAAATGAAGGACAAGGGTCCAAGACAACAAACAAAAGATGTGATTCGGAAATTTTTAAATCCTAAATCTATAGCTGAAGACAAACACTTAAAAGGCTTAAACCGCGACCACATGGATACTTTGCTGGTCAACAATATGGATCTTAAAACCTTAAAACTAATGAAAGATAAAAATGGTCAATTGATATTAAAAGACTTTGGGGGCTACCCCTACCAAATGGTTTTTAACCCCAAAGGGGAACTGGTCTTTCAAGGTAATTTCACATCCAAAATACCAGAAGACGGGGATGATTGGGCTAAACCCTACAGTCGTCATTACGAAAAACTAACCAAAATGATTCAACAATAGTAGCAAAGCTAAGTCCTAATCCTTTTGTAACTTAAACCTATATTTAAGGGATAGAAGCTATTTTGCTTTATTTTATAGCCTGAGTTCGCTATAAACATGGACTTCGTTACTTAAAAAAAGGACCTATTTTGAACTCAGTTACCGATGTAAGCGCACCCCATGATGATAAAAACGTTTATTTTTCATCCCTTGGCTGTTCGAAAAATTTAGTGGACTCCCAAGTTATGTTGGGACATTTAGGACAAGGTGGTTACAAAATTGAAATGCAGCCCGAAAAGGCTGATGTGATTATTGTAAATACGTGCTCATTTATCGAAGAGGCCAAAAAAGAATCTATCCGCGAGATTTTAGATCTTGCCGATTATAAAGAGTCCGGCCAATGCAAAGTTTTAGTTGTATCAGGATGCATGGCTCAACGTTATAGTGCCGAAATCGAAGCCGAAATCCCAGAAGTGGATTTGATTATAGGGACCGGCGAATATGCCAAGATCACGCAATTTTTAAAAGCTTTGGATCAAGGTCAGTTGACCAAAAAATCATTTGTGGAAATACCCAAATACATTCACACCGAATTTGATCCTAGGCTTCAAACCACACCTAAGCATACGGCGTGGCTGAAAGTCTCTGAAGGGTGTAATCGAAAATGTACTTTTTGTATTATACCAACCCTTCGCGGCCAACTTCGATCCCGATCTGTCTCGTCTTTAGTAACCGAAGCCCAAAATCTTGTGGATCAAGGGGTAAAAGAGCTTAATGTGATCTCGCAAGATTTATCCAGTTATGGGGTTGATCTGTCGGCTGACAAGGGGCAGATGCTTTATGAACTGCTTGATGGTTTAGAAAGTGTGAAAGGTCTTCACTGGGCGCGTTTATTTTATTATTATCCAGATGAATTGACCGATGAGATTATTCAAAAAATTTCCCAATCCAAAAAAATCGCACGCTACCTTGATATGCCTGTGCAGCACTTTTCTACATCTGTGCTTAGGCGAATGAATCGAAAAATATCGGGTGAGAAGATTTTAGAACGTGTGCACAAACTGCGTGAACAGATTCCAGATATGGTTATTAGAACTTCGGTGATTGTAGGTTTTCCTGGTGAAACTGAAGATGATTTTATTCAGCTTTATGAAGGCGTTAAAGCGGCAAAGTTTGATCATTTAGGTGTGTTTAAATATTCAGATGAAGAGGGGACTCCGGCGTTTAGGCTTGGGGGTAAAATCGACCAAGAAATCATCGATCAGCGTTTTGACAAAATCTATGAGCTGCAAAAAGCAATTGCTCAAGCTAATAATGAAAAATGGCTTGGTCGTGAAGTTGAAGTGCTCGTTGAGGGGTATCATGAAGAGACTGAACTTTTGATCTCGTCACGACATTATGGTCAAGCCCCTGAAATCGATGGCCAAGTGATTATTAATGACACTCAAGGTGTGGTTTTAAATCAAGGCGATATTGTTAAAGTTCGCATCAACGATGTTTTTGAATACGATCTTATTGCCGAAGTTGTTGTAAATTAAAATTTAAATACCAATATTTATTTCAAAAAAAAATAAGGATGTTATTTTGGAGTATAAGCTATTAGATTCTGGAGATTTTTATCGACTTGAAAAAGTTGGTGACTATATCTTTCATCGACCAAGTCCTGCAGCGGTTTGGCCTTCGTCAAATTTAAGCGAGTATAAAAAAATAGATGCAAAATACAATCGATTCGAAAATGGTAAAGGTCATTGGGTTAAAAACACAAAAATTCCCGATAGTTTTGTCATTGATCTTAAATCTTTAAGTGTGAATGTTGACGTGCACTTAAAAGTAGAGATGCAATTAACGTCCTTCGGTCATCTAGGACTTTTTTTTGAACAGTTAGTCAATTGGCGGCGTCTACTTAAAGCAGTTCAAAGTGGTGATAAAGTTTTGAATCTCTTTGCCTACACTGGTATGTCTTCGCTAGTGGCTGCGGTCAAAGATGCGGAAGTGACTCACTTAGATGCCTCCAAAACTAGTGTGGCTTGGGCTAAAAAAAATGCTGAACTTTCAAAACTCAGTGACAAAAAAATTAGATGGATTGTTGATGATGTTAGAAAGTTTGTCGAACGGGAAGTTCGAAGGCAAAATACTTATGATTGGATTATATTAGACCCGCCTTCGTTTGGCCGAGGATCTAATAATGAATCCTGGGTCATTGAAAAAGATTTAGTGCCTTTGTTAAAAAATTTAAAAGCCCTTAAATCATCAAACTTCAAAGGCATTTTGCTCTCATCACATTCTCCAGGATATACCGCCGTTTCTTTGGATAACCTTTTAGTGTTTTCGGGTTTTGAAGAAAAATTTAAAATCTCTGAAGATATGACTATTGATCACAAAAGGTTTCCACTGCCCAGTGGCTTTGGCTGTTGGCGAAGTCATGTTGAATTAGTAAATCTGTAATACTAATAATTTTAAGTTAATTTAGCTAAAGTTACTGAGTTGCTAATTCTGCAAAATAAAACTAAATTTATAAGATGAACTATATCAATAAAAACGTATATAACATCATATTGGTTTTATCTGGGATTACATTCCTGACTTTTTGTTATCCTTTTTTAGCTTGGATCTTATTGGGCGCCATTTTAAGCTTTGCAGCAAAGCCCCTCCAAGATAAAATTTTAATTAAACGTTTTAAAATTAATCCTAAGGTTTCGGTATATATAGTATTATCTTCAGTTTTACTGGTTTTAATTCCGTTTATTTTATCATTAATGACTTTTTTCTACGAAGGACGAAAAGTTTACGAAAACACTTCCGCTTCTGAATCCATGGTTTTTATTGAAAAATCAGTTAGTAAAATTTATGACAATATCCCGATCTTAAATTCCTTAGCTGAAGAGAAAGAAGTTATTACCAAAGCTAAACAAGGTTTGCGACGATTAGCAGAGCCCATTTTAGGAATTGTATCAGATTTTTTTTTAAGCTTACCCATGCTTTTTTTAGGCCTTTTTGTGTTTTCAATGAGCCTTTTTTACTTTGTAGCAGACTCACAATCTTTTTATAATTTTATTTTAAAACTAGATATTATTGATCCCGAAGAGCTAAATAAATTAATCAGCATCATTCAACTGTCCTGTCAGTCTACAATATTCGCAGCGTTTATCACGGGGACAGTGCAATCTTTAATTATAACTTTTACGGCCTTATTTTTAGGAATTAATTTCTTTTTTACCATGTTCTTTGTGTCACTGTTTTTAGCCCAGATTCCCATTGTCGGAACGGCACCGGTAGTTTTAGGACTTATTGGATATTTTTATGGTGTAGGTGATACGGTAGCCACTGTCGCCATGTTGATTGCAGGGATTGTTGCGGGTCTAAGCGATAACGTCATTCGACCATGGGTACTAAGCAAGTATGACAGTTTACATCCTTTTGCGGGACTAATGGCTTCTATAGGAGCTCTTATTATTTTTGGACCCATTGGTGTCTTGATGGGGCCAGTGATTACTTTGTTATTTGTAAAGGTCTTGAAAGAAAAATTTAAAATAGCATCCGCCCAATGACACCTTTAGATCTAAAAACTCAACCACTTCCCTCTAACTTTAGAAAAAATATCTATGATATTTCATTCACACTTCCTATTTCTCAAGAACAAGCTTTCGCATGGCTGTTAAAAAAACAGACATTCACAAGGGGCCAGCTTCCCCCTTATAAAGTGGAGTTTTTACCCAAAACGAACAATCCCTATATGCAGCAGGGGGATTTTACCAATCACCATGGCCCTTTGATTCAGTTTGCGGGCATCATGAGCGAAGTCACAAATTCTTATCGTCGATTAGATTATTTTTACGGCTCTTATGCTCTTAGTTTTAGGTGGATTCGTCCTCTATGTCTTGAAGTTTGGGTAGACCCCTATGAAGCAGGATCTTCGGTTGAGATGTCAAAGGCGATAGTTAAACTTAGACTCACAACGGGTGTTCACAGAATGCTCAATGGTCTTTGGTCACTATTGATGAAGTTTTTTTGGCCGCAATTTGCGCTAAACGCTAAGCTCATTTGGTATATAAAAAATATTTATCATAAAATGACTATAAGAAAAAGATAAGTGAATTAAAATTTGCAATAAAAAAATAGTAAATACCGTGAATTTTAATAAAATTAACAAATTAGAAAACAGATAATAAATTAAAGCAGTTTACACATTGAAATAGTTAACAAGTTAAAGAAGATAATAAATTAAAATAGATATTACATTAACTTTGTCACATGGGGATAAATTGTCGGTCGATTCAAATTTTGCCAAAATCTAATTTTTCTATAATTGTGTTTCTAATATTTCTTCCAAGGGATTAGGAAGCTCTGAAAAAAAATCTATATCTGTCAAATTTTCTATAGCCCGCACTGTAGTTTTAAAATTTTGTATAGATTTTCCTTGGGCATGTTGGTTAGGTATTAAATAAGCCATCATAATCTGGCTTTCGTAAAAATAGATGATTTTGTAAAACTCTTTTGGAATTGTTACGTTCGACGGAATCATTAAGTAACTTTCATGTTCAAGCAGCACTGGAGCTGTAATCACAATGGCTGGACCATAGGGTTCTATTTGTTTTCTAATAAAAGCCTCAAGAGAGTTCCATATGCCAGAATTAAATCCAGGATTTTGGGGCGTCATATTAGTCATGTAAAAAGATTCAGACATTGATGTTTTATTAAGTCGCATGTCAGCGGCGGGGACCAAGTGACCACGATCAAAGCCTGAATTTTTATAGTCTGAACTATGCACTGGATTTTTAAGTCTTAAGTCAGCCCGAAAATCGTTGGTTCGATTTTCGACGCCTTTCGACTGCAAAATATTTAGTTCGTGAATAGCCCACTTGGCCATTCGATGTGTTTCCGAATAACAGATTTGATAATATGTATATTCAAGATTTAAATCACATTCAGATTTAGGTAAGTACTTTAAATGTTCATTATTTATAGGTTCATCATTTGAATTAGGAATATCCAAGGAAAGTATGTCTTTACTTGACAGAGATCCCATGGCTTTGAAAGACCAAAGCAAGAAAAGCAGATGTAGAGATATAAGAAATAGTCTTAGCACCTGAACTTAAGTATGTAGCGAATTATGGATAAAAGAATACTGGACCAAAGTTTGTAGAGCTAAAAACCTAGTCTAAAGTAATGAAATTCTATGTAATTAGAAATTATTTAATACAATTGTATTGAATCATTCCTTTAGCTTCATAATGAGTCTGTGCGCCGCATGGTGCTCCCACTGGCGAATTCCAATCACTGATTTGAATAGCATTATAGCCGGTTGGACAGGAACAAGCGCCGGTTAAAAAATTTGGCAATCGACAACCGCCGTCACATAAATGAGACTGATACGAGCCCCCATAGTAAAAATTATTCGCACCCCGGCAAGAAACAATTCTTTGCAGGGGTGGAGTCGCAGAGAGTGTAGTGCCTAATGTTAAAGAGATGGAAGCGGGTTTAATAGCTTTTACTAAATTACTCGTATTGAAATTTACTTGAAAGTTAGCTTTATAGCTTGTTCCAGATCCAACTATGTTAGTTAGTTTAAAAGCACCAACCCTGATGTGATTGAGAATGTAGTGATGGCTTTAATTATGAGTCCTGAATTTTTAACGTATTAAAATTGGGTGGTGTTATGAATCGAAGACAATTTATGAAATTAACTTCAGCTTTAGGGCTAGTGCAGTTTTATCCTTTGGCTTCATTCAGCCAAACTGCGAAACCAACAATGGGTGCAGATAAAGATATAAAAAAATTCTTTGTTTTGCTTCAAGGCTCTGGGGGCATGGATGTGACTTTAGGGCTAGATCCTAAAAGTCATACCAAGTCTACAGATCAGAAAGATATTTTTATTGAGTATCGCCCCGAAGACATTTTTGCCAAAGGCAACATTAAACTTGGCCCAGCGGCGATGCCTTTAAAAAGTTATGCTGACGATTTAGCTATCATCAATGGTGTTGTTATGCGCAGTGATGTGGGACACCAAAGTTTAATTAATTATATGTCAACAGGTGATGGCGCTAATAACTTAGCATCCTTGCCGGTAGAGTTTAATATTCAATTTAACAAAACCATTTTTGGTGTCTTAGCCGACACCAGTGAACTGTTGATGGGCCAAAGAACTTCCAAAACAACCCAAGTTTCAGACCTGATATCGCAGAATGGCCAGAATGCGGAAGTGAATGATTTTTTAAATTTACATTTGCAAAGCTCTCGTTATGAAAATAAAGTCCAAAAAGATCTTTTGGCCTTTGCTGAAATCAAAAAAGCCATCATCGAAAAAGCAATGCAGTTGCAAAACCAGTATGAAGCCACAGAAACACAAAGTGTTATAGCCGCTTGCTTTTTAGCGGGTCAGGCTTTATCAGCTCAATTAGATATTGGCAGTGAACAGGGCAATAATGAGAATCTAGATACTCATAACAGCCATGAAGGCGTGCACTTAACAAATCAAACCAATGTTTGGCAGACTGTCAGTGACTTTTTTAAACTTTTTAAGTCTTTGCCCTATGGTGGGTCAACTTTATTTGATCACACCACTTTTATGGTTGTCTCAGAGTTTAGTCGAACACCATTTTTAAATGCCGATTTGGGTAAAGATCATAATGTTTTCACAAACTCAGTTTTACTTTCAGGTTATGGAATTAAGGGCGGCCAAACCATCGGTGCTAGCCACGTTATTCCTAGGGGGCAATCACCCTTAGGATATGCTCAGCATTTTGGAAGTCCAGTGGATTATAAAACCGGTCAGGTTGTGATGTCCAATCAAGGCACAGGACTGATTTTTCCTGAAAATGTCATTAAGTCAGTAGCGAAAGCGATCGGCGGTACAACATTGAATCTGTATCCCGAACTATCTGATATTAAAACCCTGAATCAATTAGTGAAGTAATTTAGTAAAGTAGAATTTTGCTAAACTAAAAAATTAGCTAATCTAAAAATTAATTAACCTAAGATTTTCCTATTGCAAAAATTTAGTACTTAATATCAGAAAGCAATATACTTTATTCGCTGAAGTCCTGTTTTTTTAAGGTCTCTAATTTGATTAGGGTGGCAGAAAAACAATTAAAAGCGCCATAAAAGTTATATTTTGGGTTGTATTGAGTTTGAATAAGCATTTGTTGGTCACAATTTTATAACAGTACTAAATATCGCTTCATTTTAAGAAAAAAATAATTAAAAATGTTTCACATAGGAACAAAAAACCCAGTCCTTTGGTCTTGTTTTGAGGCATTCTTTAGCTCATTCATCACCTGCATTAAACATCCCGATATATACTGAATAATATTTGAACGTTTATTGAAGAAAGGGATGGTCCATGAAAAATTTATTCCAAGTTATAATCACTAGTCTTGTGGTAATGACACTTATAAATTGTGGCGGCGGTGGAGGTTCTATTTCAACCTCATCTACATCGGATTCGTACGATGGTGGAGATACTGATTTTAGACCTCAAATGGATATATTATGGGTTGTAGATCCCTCTAAAAGTATGTTTGAAGAGGTTGAAAAAGTTAGAAGTAATATATCAACTTTTATCGAAGGTTTTATAGCCCTCGGTTATAGCTACAGGATGGGAGTTATTACAACCTCAGCTTGGTCCGAAGAAATTTTTCAAAATCCATTATACTCTGCGGAAGCTGCAAGCTTACCTTTTTTGCAATCTGGTGGCGAGCCCGTTTTTGCTAGGCTTCATAAAGGTCAATGTGTCAATCGAGCGACTCCAGATATTCTTACATTTGATGCCAAACCAGAATATCTGTCCTCAGGCCTTCCTGTGGGCTCTTTTCTAAGTGAATTTAATCGTTATTTTGATGTCTATGGTGTAGATGCGGGTACATCAGGATGTGGCTTAGTTGGTCCTCCATTTGGAACATTTGCTGAAGTTGCAAATAATTTTTTTGAAACTTCAAATGGTTTTTTGGATTCGGATCGTCAACGTTTGGGTGAATATATAAATGATGAAAGACCTTTGCAAAGTGTTAGGGCTTTTTTAAATTCCTCTACGGCTTCTAATTTTATACGACCGAATGCTCATCTCGCTATAATTATAGTATCAGACGAACAAGACGCATCAAGAGATAGTATTGTACCTAACTCTACATATATCGCTGGTGCCCCAGGAAATCACGATACTCAGACGTATTTAAATTTTTTAGACACTTATAAAGGTGGACGCTCTAATTATTCAGTGTACTCCATCGTTGATACTAACTTAGTAGGTAATATTTCTAGAGATATTGCCACACCATCTGGTGGCTTATCATTTGATATTAATGCCTCTCAGCAAGATTATGTGACAAATTTGCAGCAGATAAGTCAGGCGATCTTAGTCTCTTCTTCATTTTTTCCAATTGCCTATAAACCAATTGAAAGCTCTATTACGATGACTATAGTTAAAAAAAATGGATTAGTACTAAATTTACCCGGTGATGATTGTGATGGGGGATTTACTTACATTAGCTCCCAACAGGGTGTAGTTCTTAGTGCTGACTGCTTACCAGCCTACGATGATGTTATTAAAATCAATTATGTTCCAGCTGTACTTATTACCGGAGTAAGTGAACAGCCAAGACTAATAATGTCAAATTTATCAGTAGATGAAAATGCGCCTAGCACATTAGTTGGTAGGGTTAGTTTACTTTTTGGTGATGCTACTGGTGGTGTTTACGAAATAACGGATGATGCCTCTGGTGGTTTCGAAATTAATGCAAGTACTGGTGATATTTTCACAACAGCATCTTCGACATTTGATGCCGAATCGGCACCTAATCTTAAAGAAATAACTGTTCGTTTATTAGTTGATGGACAAGAAGTGGTACAACCCAAGGAATTCACTATAGCAATAACTGATATTCCAGACTCTACACCGCAACCAGTTGCTGATACATTCATAGGTTTAGAAGCAAATGCAGATGCGCAAAACAATATTAGAGTAACTGGTAATTTAACTTATAACGATACAGGGATCGACGCTTCTGAACCTCATTTGTGGTTAAGCGATGAGGTGGTTGTTAAAGATCCATTAAGTGACGGTGGGCCAGCCACTGCAACTGTAGATGTTGCTTCTAATGGAACCTTTGTCTTTAATGTTGATGCTCTTCAGCTTAATCTTGATGCTGGTCAAACAGCAACTTATTCATTTACTTATTATATTCGAGGAACTTTACCTGCACAGATTGATACTTCGACGGCTGTTGTAACAATTAATATAGAAGGTACAAATCAAGCGCCGGTTTTATACTCTGCAATCGTAGTTCCCCCTGTTGAATTTACTGGAGGTCTGATCGAAATACCTTTGCTGGATGAGGATATAACCGTATCAGGAGAATCAATTGGAACTAAAGCACAAATGATAGATGGATTACCTGGTGCAGGATTTGAATCCAGTTCGTCGGGGGCTCACTTTGTAAAAATCGATTTTCAAGATTCAGATTCTTATGAGGTTGATCGAATAGAAATTACAGGAGGTCACTCTTTAGGTAATGCAATTTTTCAAGTATTGGCACCCCTAGATTCTGTTATTACCAGAGAGGTTGTACCTGTAGATCAGGGTAGTGATTTAACAATTGATTTTTCCCAAAAAGTTATAGGTAGAGGCGTTAGGATTTTACGGCCAATAGGGGCTAAAAATTCCGACAACCATGATAATTTAAGAATAAATGAAATTAAAGTTTTCGGTATTAAGGCTGAACAATTTTCAGTTGATTTGTATGATCATTTTAGCGATGCAGATCGAGCGAGCGGCGATAAACTGGTATTTTATGCTACTGATGAATTTGGCGAAGGAGCTGCTCCAAGTTGGTTATCTATACAACAAAATAACGTAGCCCTGGATCCTAATGATCATAGTGCTATCTTATCTGGGATTCCGCCGGCAGGTGCAAATGTTAACATAGGCGTGGTTGCCCAAGATTCAAGTGGTGCAACAGCTTTTGCAACTTTTAATATTACTCGATTAGGTGCAGGTGTAGGTGCTCCAAATGGTCCACCAATTGCCTTTTTACCTATTGACGATGCAAAACGCGGTGGTATTTCTATGAAGCGTTTTGGTGGTGGCTCAGCAAGTGCTAACCCACAACTTGATAATCAAATTGTTTGGGGTGAAATTGATAACTTCTTCGTAGACCCTTATGCGGGTCAAGCAATTCGTAATGCGTTCACCACGAGTGGATTATGCAATGCTGGAGTAGGAACTTGTAATCTTACGGCAAGTGGTTATCGAACAAACCCGGCTTCTATACCTGATCCTATTGAAAATTTGTTACCCGCCAACCAAAGAGTTCATTTTGGGGATAACTACAGCACTGAAAATGGATGGAGCAGCTCACCAGTTTATACAGACCCTAAATTTCCTAACGCTAGTTCAGCCTACTGTAGTCAGTCTGCATTTTTAACGGCAGGTAATGGGGGGCGTGTTACACCTTGTATAAATCCAACCCGTTCTTATGGGGAAACATACAGCGGTTATTTTGTGCCTGCTAAAACTGGTGTTTATCGTTTTAGAACAACTAGAATTGACGATAACATTAGGTTGTTTATGGCACCGACAGAGTATCTAGAAGATTTAATACCTGTAGTAACTGTTAGCTATTGTGTAAGCTCTATGGTCACTATGACCCAAAGTATCGCTCCTGGATTGAATACAACTACAACGTGTAGTAGCGAATTTAGAGGTACACCTGGAGGTACAGTTGGTGCTGATTATGGTTCAGCTGTTGGTGCAGTAACTTCAATTTTCTATGAGGGTTCAACCCAATCTTATAAAAATGGTTATATTCTTTTAAAGCAAGGAAACGTTTATGCATTTGAACTAAGATTTGGTGAAGGTGGGGGCTCTGTTGCTTTTGAATTTGAATATGACAGAAAAGATCAGAGCTGTGATCCTGTGAACAATTTAGCAGTAAATCCTAGCTGTTGGGATGGGTTTAAACCTATTGATGCTTCTGTTCTAGTACCCTTTGACGGTGATGACAGGCATATCCCACAAGTCATTCCAGCTTTATCCGGCGTTAATTTAAACGTTAGTACACTTTTCTATGATGCCGAACAGGACTCCTTGGAATACACAGCTCGTCTTGTTAATCCAAATGGTACAGCTTTTGTCGGTCCTGGAGGAACGAGTAGCGTAAATGAAATAGGTTTAAGTATAAACGCTATTTCAGGTTTATTGGTTGGAACATTAAATGCCGTTTATACCTCGGCTGTTATAAAACCAAGAGTTGTTTTTACAGCCACTGAACGTTTCACTGCGGCTCAAGCTGCAACATCGTCTTTGCCTATCAAATTTGATCCGGCACTGTAAATTGAATTTATCCTAACACCGGTCTGACCTACCAAAGGTGGGTCGGCCATATCTTCATTATAGATAGAATTTGAAGTGCCATAAATTTGCTTCATTAACAACTTTACATTGTATATACTTGTATATACAATGTACTAATGTTGATCTATGACTTAACAGCTGGTTTTAAAAAAGCAAAGATACCATTTGCTGTGATTGGTGGGCTGGCTCTGGCCCTTCACGGCATAGTGCGCGCAACTATTGATATCGATATTGTTATCAAACTAAACGCAGATAATCTTAAAAAAGCGGAATCAGTCCTTGAAAGCTTAGGTCTAACTTCAAGAATTCCAGTTCGAGCCGAAGATATTATCAAATTCAAAGATGAGTATATTCGTGAAAAAAATCTAATTGCTTGGTCGTTTGTCGATTATAAAAAACCATCTAGACAAGTTGATATCTTAATTACTTTTTCTTTAGAGGACATTGATTTTCAAGATATTAAAGTTGGTGGTATCAAAATACCAACGGCTACACTTGAGGAGCTAGCTAAAATGAAGAAGCAAGTGGGTAGACCACAAGATTTAATTGATTTAGAAACCATTCGTGAAAAAATTAATTCTCTAAATAAAACTAAAGCTTAAAAGCCCAGAGTAGATTTTTATGTTAAAAAAACTAAAAGTTAAAAATCAGAAGAATGCGATTAGCCCAGAAGAGGCCTTGGAGTTTATTGAAGCTTTTAAAAAAATGCTCGACGATCTAGACGAGCCCACCCAGGCTATAAGTCTAAGAGTTCCCGCAAATTTATTAAAGGCTTTAAAAATCAAAGCTAAATCTGAAAATAAGAAGTATCAATCTATGATTGTCACTATGATTCGAAACTATCTTAAGGATTAGGAACCAGTTGGTAATCAAATTCTCCAGCCGGTGTTAACGATACAGGTCGATCGGCTTCATCTTCGTTTCCGAAAACAACTTGGTTGGTGTTTCCCAATGTTAAAATACTATTATCTATATTCAGAAGGTTATAAAATGTGGTGTTTGTATTTAAGCTGTACCCATAAAGATCACTACAGTCTTGACCGGCTATTGAGAAAGGGACATCAACGGTAAAACTTTGATAGTCACAAGCTCCATTGACATCATAGTTATTTAGAAAATCTTGACCTACAGTCGTTAAAGGTAAAAGTGTTCCATCAACAAAAGTTAATTGAAATTTTCGAGCTTTTGGAAAGCCACTTACAAAACCAGTTTGGGAAAAATTGGTGAATGTAAACTCGTTGGTAAGATCAATCACTGAACAGTCTGTTAAATTGGCGGTATAAAAAATAAAAAGTTTAGGACTAGAGGTGCGAAAATCCCAACGGTATTTAAAAGATTCTGAGGCCTGACCAAAACACTCAGACTCCCAAACACCATCAACATCTAATTGGGTGGGTCTTGGTAATAAATCATAGGCTGGAGCGCCCTCAAAATCTACGGACCGTTCTTCAAATGTTAAAGCTCCAAATGGGGCAGGGCTTGCAGCCACAGTCAGTTGATTGTTTATAATTCTAAAAGTGTTGTAAAATAAAGTTTCAAAAGTTGGGGCGTCAAATCCCAATGTTCCAACGCAGGGAAGATTATTTAAGTCTTTTGTTTGCCCCACTGTCCAATCGGTTTGTTCACAGAAGGTGGCCGCATTTAATAGATTTTCTCCATCTAAAGTTTTAGGCGTTAGAATTAAGTCATTGAATAATAAATCAACGGCATAGTTGGTCCCAAATTTGACTACGGAATTTGGAACTATAAGAAATCGGGCCTCTAAAACATTTAGTAAAGTGCGGCACTCTGGATCTGAAAATTCTGATCGCTCTATTTTTATAGTTTGTTCATTTTGAATATCCCATGAAGTGATAAAATATTGATTGAGTTCTTGCTCTTCACAGGTACTGACCCAAAAGCCATTGATTGAGTCAGTTTTAGTTTCTGAACTCGAACAGCTAAGAATGGTTAAAAAGATTGATACGATAATTATAAATTTTGTTTTTAAAGCTAGTTTCATACTTTAAGCTTAAATCTTAAGTCTGTGAACTGCAATCAACCACTTTCTTTTTTAAAACCACTGTCTAGTTTTAGAGTGTCTAGTTCTAGGGCGTCTTGTTCTAGGGTGTATGACTAATTTTCTGTATGGCTTTTACATTATACTTTTTGTCATCGAGTGTTTTTATAATATTTTTATAAATTTGCTCGTCTAAGGTTTTAGTTCGAGACATAATCCAAAGATAATTTTGATTAGGTACGCCCACAGCCGTCCATTGATAATCTGGGTCTATCTCTAGGATAATATAATCTAATTTAAAGGGCCAAAGAGGTTGTACTTTCCAATGGGCCTTACTGACCTCATCATAAATCCAAGCTTTTTGTTTGATGGTTTTTATGGGTCCAGTTAAAGAGTTTTTATTGTACGTAAAAGTCACATCAATTCGCTGCTTGGCTTCGTTCCAATCATAATGCTCCAAAGAGTTGTATGCGCCTTTTTCAAAAGGAGTCGTCCGACCAGCAATAACAAACCAGTCACCCATAAAACGTTGTATATCTAGTGTTTCAACTGTTTGCATATATAGACCCCCTTGGGCACAGTGACATAAATTTAAAAACAAATAAATTTTAAATAAATTCTGAAGATTCATGTTTTTTTCCAAGTTTGAGTGTTGGGTTTAACATCCGCCCCTTCGTGGGTGCCACCGTCGAGTTTAACATCCGCCCCTTCGTGGGTTCCATCTTCGAGTTTCACATCCGCAACTGCGTGAGTGCTCTCGTTGAGTTTCACATCTGCCACTGCGTTAGCGTGAGCGTAAGGCAGTTTGGCAAGCTTTGTAGTGGTGTAATAAGTGTCTAAACCAGTTAGGGCCACTGTTGAAATTTTGTCATAGTTTAGGCTGCCATCGTCTTGAATATGTTCATCCTTACAACGGATAAATAGAACTTCCCCTATGACGATCTCGGTGCCGTTGGTTTTGATATGATGATGTTCAATAAGTCGCATTGCGATTTGCACTTTGGATTGTTTCACAAAGGGCGCATAAAAATCTTCTAAAAAGATTTCCTCTAAACCGACTTGGTTGAACTCTGAAATATTTTTGGGATATTTGGCACTTGTTAAATGGGCTTGTTGAAAAAAACTTTGGTCCACATGATTGATTGTAAAAAAGCCATTGTTCATAATATTTTCAAAGGTCTGTCGTGGGGTTTTGTCGGGGCGGAAATTAAAACTTAACAGCGGCGGATCAGATCCCACATGGGTGCATGAGCTTAAAATGGCTAAATTTAAGTGTTTATGTTTACTTATAGGATCGGTATTGGGCCTCTTTCTTTTTTTTGTGGGGATGGGGGTTTAATTGGATTTGAGTTCATACATCCATTTAAGCGCAAAACAGCTGTTTAAGTAGCCCACTTTCTGCATGATTTTAAGCTTAAAATACTCCATGTTTTTGTATCCATA
>JBGSLV010000106.1:0-68124 GCA_041740515.1 Bdellovibrionales bacterium
GTTCAACTTTATCTTGCTTAACTTTTTCAGTCATATGGTTTTGTACCCTGGACTTACCAAATTTCTTTTCTTTAAGTTTTTGTAGACTTAAACTCGCCATGTGGTCCACCACTTCAGACAAAGTCATTTTATGACCCTCAGTTCCTAATAAAGATCTTACTTCTGCTATTTTGTGCTCTAACTCTTCATTCATGATAAAGTTCACGTTCATTTGTGTTGTGGACACTTGTTTTTTGATCTCTTGAGGTAAAGGCTTTATAGGCGATAACTGAAGAAGTTGTTTTTCAACTTCGCGAACAGATTTGTTTTCTATTTTCTCCAGGACTAAGATTTTTTCTTCTTTCGTGGTTGTTTTGGTTTCATTAAAAAATCTTTGAACTTGAGAAAGATTAGATAGACTTAAAGCTCCAGAATCAATTTTGTTAGAAATTTCAGGAAGTTCTTTTAAAAGACGCATGGCTTGAATACGCCGATAGGCTTGATCCGTAGAGTATTTAAGTTCATTGCAGGCATAATCATAAAGACTTGAGTAACCTAAAGCTGAATATAGTTTTCTAACCTCAAATTCTTTTAAGTGATACAGCACTTGTGTTAATAAAAGTCGCTCTTGATGAGCACAGTTTTTTAAATCTACGACAAGCTGTTTGTCTGTTAAATGTTTTAAATTCATATATAACTCCTATTTAATTATTTAATTATTTAATTTTAAATTAGTTTAAAAAATATAACATGAGTTTTTAAAATTGATTTTTTACAAAGAAACAAATGGTTTAAAAACACCTTCGCAGAGGCCACAGAAGATCTTTAGGAAAAAATTATTAACTAGGGACACTATTTTTTGAATTATTAAAATTAAATTCAATAGAGCTAAAATTAAAGATACAAAAATCGTGTCAATATAAAAAATTTTTTGACAAGGTTACGCCCGCGGTCGGTGAAAAAGCTCCAGCGAGGCGCTCTAGATATCGGACACCGCAGGTGCAGATATATAGCGAGATGTGCATAAGCTTATTTCAAATACAGATTGATTTTTGCGTTTGATTATATGTGGAATACCTTTTCAAACAGAGAAAAAATGCAACACTTACTTAAAGCCATGCCGCTGTTTCCTTAGCAGTTCGAATTATTTCACAGGCCTAATTATTGAGATTTCGGATCAAATTAGTTTTAATGATCATGCATATCCCTATTACGAATTCCAATTTGGTTTCGACTAACCGACCCCTAGCCCTATCATAAGTTTTGTATTAGTTTGTTCGTATGGTTAAAAAACGGATTTTGACAGGTATAAAAGCGACAGGTGTTCATATTGGCAATTGGGTCGGAGCCATAGAGCCCGCGCTAGATCTTGCCAATAATCCCAATCATGAAAGTTTTTTATTCATAGCTGACTATCATGCTCTGAATTCGAATCCTAAACCTGAAGATCTAAAACAAAGAACTTATGAAATTGCGGCCACATGGTTGGCCTTAGGCTTAGATCCAAAAAACAGTTATCTGTATCGCCAATCAGATATTCCTGAAATATTTGAGCTGACGGTTATCCTAAGTGCTTTAACTCCCAAGGGGCTAATGAATCGGGCTCATGCCTACAAAGCCATTACCCAAGACAATGCCCAAAAAAATCTTGAAGACATAGACGATGGGGTAAACATGGGACTATTTACGTATCCTATTCTTATGACCGCCGATATTTTAATGTTTAATGCGGATCAAGTTCCTGTGGGTCCCGACAATGTTCAGCACCTAGAAATTGCCAGAGATTTGGCGCAAAAGTTCAATTCAACATTTGGCGAGACTTTTAAGTTGCCCGAAGTGTTATTGCCCAAAAAAGTGAAGCTTCTGCCAGGATTAGATGGCCGAAAAATGAGTGCCAGTTATAATAATCATGTCCCAGTGTTTTTAGAGGAAAAAGCCTTAAGAAAAGCCATCATGAAAATTGTATCGGACTCAACACCCGCCGAGCAGCCAAAGTCGACTAAAGACAATTTGCTTTTTGACTTTTATTCGGTTTTTGCTTCGGAGACCCAAATTCAGTCTATGGCCTCGAAATATGCTCAGGGTATTGGGTGGGGTTTTGTAAAACAAGAGATCTTTGAAGTCTTAAATGAAAAATTAAAAGAACCTAGAAAGATTTTTAACCAACTCATGAATGACAAATCCCAATTGGATCAAATCCTTAAAGAGGGGGCCGATTCCGCTCGCCAAATTGCTACTAAAAACTTGCAATTAGTACGACAAAAAATAGGTATGACCTGCTAATACTTTTATTTAAATTCTAAGCCTCTTTATATAAGCTAAGAGCCAGTTGTCGTTGCACAGCATGGTCAACAATGGGTCTTGGGTATTCGATGGGTCTAAGGGCCCCTTCTTTATGAATATCCTTAGGGTCACAGTCTCTAAGTTCAGGAATATAAGTTTTAATATATTCGGCTTTAGGATCAAACTTCTCACTTTGGCTCCAAGGATTGAAGATTCGGAAATAGGGTTGGGGATCGCACCCTGTCGAAGCCGCCCACTGCCAGCCCCCATTATTTGGAGCAAGATCCCCATCTAATAATGTCTCCATGAAATATTTTTCGCCCCATTTCCAGTCAATCAAAAGATCTTTAGTCAGAAACGAAGCCACAATCATACGCACTCGATTATGCATCCAACCCGTTGATTTAAGTTCTCGCATGCCAGCGTCGACAATGGGAAACCCTGTCTGACCTTCCTTCCAAGCCTCAAACCAAGATAAGTTGTTGTGCCATTTCAAATCTTGATATTTTGCGATAAAGGCTTGGTGTTCGACTTCTGGCTTTCGAAATAAAATATGATAATAAAATTCCCGCCAAACTATTTCGCTATAAAACTTTTCCCCCCCAGAGATGGCTTTAGGCGAATAGGGTTTAAGGTTTAAATAGGCAATAATCTGGGCGGTTGTGATACTGCCATTTTTTAAAAACATGGACATGCGGGAAGTTCCCCTAATATCTGGAAAGTCTCGATCTTTGCCATAGTTTTTTACTTTGGTTTTGAAATTATCTAAGTTTTTAAAGGCCTCTAATGTGCCGGCTTTAGGAATTGCAATGGTACACTTTTTTGCATTCTCAGACGTAAAACGAGCCAAATGGTCTTCTAGTTGAGCTGTCAGTTTATTATTTTTAACTTTCGAGGATTCTAAAGCAGTTTCGCCTTTGTTTTGTCCCGAAGCTAATTGTCCAGAAACTAAAAGGTTCTCCCAAGTTAGTGTAAATATTTTTTCTTTATGACCGGCTTTTAGTTTTTCTAAATAATCAAAACCTAATTTACTTTTATCCAGTCGACTTTTAATGTCAGCATTGTTTTGAATCTGATCCATCCACTTTCGAGCAAAGGGCGAGTACACCTGATAGCCCTCGTTTTCGGTCCCATTTTTCACCAATTCATGGGGTTCAATGATTAAATGATCTCGAAAGCTTTGGCTTTCGATACCTTTTGCCTCTAAAAGAGCTTTAATCTTAGGGTCTCTTTGTCTTGCAAAAGGCTCATAATCTCTATTCCAAGTGACAAGGCTTGGAGGGCTTAGCTTTAACTTATCAAAATGATCCAAAAGAAGCTTAAAACATTGTTCTGGAGGTTGATTCAAAACGAGAAGGTCACCCCCAGACTGTTGCAGCTCTTCTTTCAAACTTTGCAAAGTCGCTAAAAAAAACTGAAAACGATGGGTGCTAAAATCAGGTCGTGCCAAAAAGTTTGCATCAAAACAAAAAAGACCAAGAGTTTTACCTTTGGTTTTTTGCCAATTAAACTTTAAACCGGGATTGCCAGCAATGCGTAAATCCCTTCTAAACCAGTGTATTCCAAACGATTCTAAGGTTTCTGCTGTCATAAAGGTCCTTAAATTTAAAAATATAAATCAATCTATAAAAAGCCAAAATTAATAATAAAAAAATAGCATAAAATCCCAAAAAATTATTTTTTACATTTGTATATTTGATTTAAATATTGCCGTCGTAACGCAAATTAGATAGGGGCTCAAACCATTTAGCAAACTGGTTCAAAGAATCAGTTTGCTTCAATTCACTTTGAATATTAAAAAAACGTACTTTTTTTCGAGTAACATAATATTTCCCTTAATAATTACAAAATTATGCCGAAAAAGACTCTGGTGAAAAAATCTATCAACCTCTTTTTTCTAATTTTAACTTCCTTATTTACGACGTTTTTTTACCAAAACTGCTCGGAGATAGAATCCACCACCGTCCAAACCGGTCCCATTGAGTATTTACCTTTACTGACTAACCAGATGAAGCTTTTTGGCAGCCAAGCCGTAGAAAGCGACTCCCAGCCAAGCCGCTGTCAAAATTTACACGAGATATTGTACTCCCAAGAACATAATTTGTGTTTTGAATTGAAGGACTCGTGCACTTTTGCTCAGCTTGCGGAAAATGGTTTTAAACCTGTTAAACAAAATTTAGGTCGAAAACTTGAAAACAATGCTGAGGTTGAGAACACAGACTTAAAAGCTCTTATTCAAAATTGCCAACTATTTGTGGATATCAATGATTTACGCCCCATAGACTTTTCCATAGTGAATGTGGCCACACTTGGGTTTAAACAAGACCCCAACTTGATGTGCTCTCAGAGTTTAGAGCCCTTGGTAAATTTTAAAAATCGCACTTGCCTGACAGCCACAGATGGCTGCCAAAGCACTTTTTTAAAGAAATTAGGATACGTTAAAGATTTTTATTCCATCTGTCCCCAGTCCCTCTAAAAATACAATTTAATTGAAGAGCTCAATGGCATCGGCGGGACAAACCATCAATGAAGAGCTCCATAAAGCCGGCGGGACCAACCATCCCTTGAAGAACTCTATGATATCTGTGGGACCAACCATCTGTTCAAGAACTCCATGGCATCGGCGGGACCAACCATCCCTTGAAGAGCTCCATGAAAACGGCGGCACCAACCATCCATTTTTTTCATAAAAAATCTTCTAAATATGCTTATTTTTGTCACATTTTTAGGTACAAATCGCCTAATTTGTCGTTTTTTTAGCTTTTTTAAGCTCTGAGTTAAGTCTTAAATCAATTATGCTATTTTAAGACAATTTAAGAATATATTGTCTCAAATCGAATACATTGGATTTGATGAGTGCAATTATAACTTTGTCTTATGCCATCAATACCAATTATTGAATTTACATTATTCTTAAATAAACTTAAAAGTTCCACCTTATGGTCAAAACCCCTTATTTTTCATTTCGCAGTTTTATTTTGCTTTTTTCAAGCCTTGTGCCTGTTTTTTGCAAAACAAGCTCTATTATGTGTTTTAAATCGATCGTTATCTCTATATTTTTAGTTTGGGGCTTACCAGCAGTAGCTCAAGGTCAAGCTTTACAAAATAAAATCCAAGTTAAACCTAAATCCAAGTCAGTGGCTCAATTCACTGTAAGTCAAAATGGGACTAAAGCTTCCCAACGCCAAATTCTAAAAACCACATCTAAAAAAGGTGTATTTAAGAAAAAAGAGAAAGAGGTCATTAGTAAAAACTTAACTCCTGCTGAGCAGTTACAATTATCCAGTCAAAAATGGAATTTTATTTTTGGTACATCTGCCTCTCGCTCTCGAGATGAGCTATCTGATTATTTCGGGTCCTTAAATGGGTCACTAGCCTACCAGCTCAACTCTAAGTTTTTAATCACGTCGGGCATAGTCTATGAATATTTAGCCTATAAACGTGAAGGTGATTTTTTAGTAAATGAAGACAACACCAGACAGTTTGGTGTTAGTGATTTAAGAATTGGCTTTTCTATGCCTAGATCTATCAATCTGCCAGAGTTAAAATCCTTTATCAACTTTTCTGGCAACGTCTTTTTACCTACTTCGTACAATTCTAGAGATGCTGGTCAATATTACGCTATGAATTTAACCGCCAATATGATCTCTTTTTTAACACCAAAACTTCTTCTTAGTAGCTTCGGTTCAATTCTTCACGGGGCTCATCAGTTTGAAGAAGCAAATGCGACAGGTACGGCTCTTAACTCTCCACTGGGTTTTAGAATTGGTGGGTCGCTATCTTATAATTTAGTAAAAGATCTAACCGTATTTGGGGGCTACAATATTAATACTCGATACGAATATTCGAATGGCTTACGCACCATTCAGTTTTTCTCTTCAGGTGTGCAGTATGCACTCAATAGTAAAACCTACATCAGTGGATCATTTTTTTGGCAAGATCAATTTGTGACAAATGATGTCCTTTTTGATGATGACAATAGTTTTTATGCAATAGGTATTGATTATATTTTATGACGTATTTGGAAAAAAGGACGGGATTTATGAATTTAAATATTAAACAGCTGATTGGACTAAGTTTGGCATTGTTTTTAGCCTCTTGTGTGAAATCAAGACCAGAACTCTATTCGCCTGCGATTAGTGATCCCACCCAATTTATTCCTATGGACGGAGCGATGAATGTCATTGATGAGAAAGCGGGCTTAGAGCCTGGTTTAGCGTCGACTCATAAACTTGTAACCGATTCCTATCAATCTCGTGGTAATACCATTGACGCTCAAAGTGTTCGCCTTAAAGGTGCAGGCTTTGAATTTCCTGTATTTGTCAAAATAAAAACCGAAGCCCCTTTATTGAAGGCTAATTTAGATCAAATCAGAATTTTCGGTAAACCCAACTCTGAGTACAAACTTTCTTACGGTTTTACGCCAAAACACTTAAAAATATATAAAATTACCCCAGAAGATGAAATCACCCACTATGAAAAGGTAATCAGTAAACAAAATGACAAAGGGGAGTGGTTAGTACCCATCGGTGGATATCAAGTTAACTATTTTCAAAGATTTAAAGTTCCTGATGCCGACAATCGTGCAACCAATGTTACAAGTTTCAAAGAAGTTGCCCCTGAAAACTTCAACACCCTTGCAACTCACTTCACCTACGACACAGAAAGTTTTATACCATTTGCTAGAGAAGAAAAAAACAATGTCTATCCTTCCGATTTTTTTAAAGGGGATTGGTACTTCGCAACTGCTATTGTATCTACAAAGCCTGGTGAAGAATCTAGTATTGGTATTTTTGACTCTTCATTAGATGCTTCCTTAAGAAAGACGGCAACACGTATTAAATTTGTCAGAAGTCCTGAATTTTTGCGAGCAGTAAACACTGTTGTAGATTCAAGGGTAGAAGTTCCAGACGATCAATTAGACGATGTTTTGAATATTCCAGCGGAATGGTTAGATTATCGTAATGTTAAAAACGATAACTATGAGGATCTAGTAGAAGAGATTGATACTTCATCGGATTTTAATTTAAGACCTTTTGTAAAGCTAGATTTTAAATTGGCAAAAAGCTTAATTGTTCAAGACGAGTCTGAAGTCGATTCATACTTTAAAGGGCTTGAACTGAGTGACATTAGTTTTACTAATAACAGTTTTAGTTTTACGCTTCTTCGTATATCAACTGGTGTAAAACGAAAATTCTCTTTTTTAAGAGTTCCTACAGAAAATGACTATAAACCAATGATTTACACTTTAGATGATCAGAAAATATTTGGATATTTTGACACTAAAATTGAAAGATTGTTGGATATTGGTATTCATAGAAGAAGTGATGTTGAAAAAAATATATTGGCGAACAGATTTAATCCAAATAAAAAAATTGTTTTTAGATTTTCAACACAAACCCCAAAGTCTGGGACCAAAGATGTCTACGGTTTAAATATTGATTATAGAAGGATAGGTCAAAATGCCGTAAGTTATTGGAATCAGGTTTTTAAATTTATTGGCTCTAAAAACGGCGGTGTAGTCTTAGATGAATCTGAAGATAATGAATTAGGCGATTTCAGCTTTAATACCATTAATATAGTCACTAATTTAACAGCTGATGGACTGGGTGGAGTGGGGCCTACAGTTTCCGATCCATTAACAGGCGAAGTCATTAACGGAACAGTCAATGTATATTCAGCAACAACGATTGCAAATGTAAGCAGTGACTTAAGAAATATTTTGAAAATTGAAAGAGGTTTAATTACTGATACAGTTTTTTCTAAGAAAATTCGGGAAAGAGGTATCAAATCCGGTTTTATGAAGGAGATAAGATATTTTTGTCCAGAAGTTATTAAATTTGCCAAGGATACTAATAATAAAAAGCTAGTTGATTCTATTGATGAAAATAAAGTGGTTTTTTCTTGTTTAGAAAAAATTGTACCTAAAAGAATTGAAGCCATTGTTGTTCATGAAATGGGACATACCCTTGGTCTTCGTCATAATTTTTTTGGTTCTTTTGATAAGAAAAACTCGTTTCAAAATATCAAACAACTAGAAAGTGTTTATCCTCGAAATCAATTCCCTGATTTATACGCCCAAAATTTACCTAATAATGATGAGTCTATGCTCATAAAATATAGCTCGATTATGGATTATTTGGATGTTTGGTTGGGTTCTGATGAGGGGGCTTCATTACCTGTCCCTTCAGTCTATGATATTTTCGCTATGGGCTACTTATACATGAATAAAGTTCCCCTTGAAGGTGATAAACTATTCAATGGTCTCGTAGCTGTTGATATGACAAAAGATATTAATACTAATATTGCTTCTGGACTTGGTAACATTAGAAAGCCTTTATATTGCACCGATGAGCAGGCTTTAAATCGAGCTAAACCTCCCAATATTATCGATTCAGGCTGTGCTTTGTTGGATAAAGGCCAAACTTACACTGAACTCATGGATTATTACTTCAATGCTATGAGAGATGTCCTACTAATGGATTCTAAAAAGTTAGACAAGTTTAGATTAAGTGATCCTACTGGGTTGTTACAAAAACAGATTAACAACATGGCTATTGTGTACATGGATTGGAGATTTAAAATTTCTAAATTTATGGACGACCCTACAAACACTCGGCTCATTGGTTATAACTCACAAAAATTTAATGAAGTTTTAAACAAGGCTAAAGATTCAAATTCTATTATTAAAGACGATTCAAAATTGTCTGAAAAATACTTTCAATATTTAACTGAAGTTGCAGACATGTCTAATTATTATTGTATTACAAAAAACGAAGACAACGAAGTTGGGATTTATGAATTTCCAAAACTTCAAAAGAAATTTATAAATTTGGTGGCTGATAGTACAATTACATCTTGTAATGATAGCGTTATTGTAAATGAACTTATGAAAAAAGGTGAACAGGTAGTCACCGAAATGGGGCTGCCTACGGTCCCAGTGCAATTTTCACAAAAATCAGAAGATGCAAGGGAAACTTTCGACATTTATGGTGTTGGTGCGATAAGAGATTTTGCAATTTTAAATTTAGGGATTTTAAGCCCTCTTTTATATTTTAACAATTTAAATGGTTTTAAACCAAGCGTTTTGGATGAACCCGCTATTTATGCTAGTTATAAACGTAAAGTTGAAAGCCGAATTCTTGAAGGTTTAAATGTTACAGATCAACTAAACTATGCACTTGAGTTAAAAAATAGCCCGTTAAGGGTTCCTAATAACAAAAGATATAAAAAGTTTATTGACGAAAATGCATTATATGATAAATCATTTGTTACTCTTTTATCATCAAATGTTGGAACTGATACTTCAGGACCAAAACGTAATCAGATGCTTGATTTTGAGTTAAGTAAAACCAATATAGCCACTGATGTACCTCCTTTTTCTACGAGTGTTAAAATTGACAATACTTACTATTATGCGCTGCCGGAAAGTAAGTGGAGTACTTCACTTATCAACACTCTAAAAGTTATAAAAAATCCAGTGGATGTTGATCTAAGCTTAGTAAGTCCTGAGCTAAATTCAATTCTAGAGATTTTAGTTTTAGCTGTTGAGGATACCCCTGTTGTTCAACAGAGTAACTATGTTATGCCACTTCAAGATATGGGTTCATTTTTACAGAAGCATGCCAATGCTTATGGTTTAAACCAGGCCAATCCTCAAGTGACCGCAGAGCTTGAATTAGCTTTTGCTAAGTATAACCCTGGATTAATAAATTTAAGGCAATTGTTCCGGGCTCAGCAAATTAATCAGAGCACAGGACAGGATTCATTTGATTTGATGGGTACTCAGGTCCCATTTGCTAGAATTGCCAGCCAAATTGAAGATATTCAGACAAATGGTTTGAAGCCACAGACTTTACAAGGATTGGGATTTTTAGCCCCATTAACTCAAGAGGCCATAGTGGGTGAATACTTACGACAAAAAGACCAAACGGTATTCAGCTTCTGGAAAGCTAATTTTGATAAAAACTTAGCTAATCTAAATGATTTTGAAGAGGAAGAATTAACCGCTTACAAAGCCTATCTTCAAAATCGTATATCAGCCAGTGGTAAGTAAGTTTATTTAATTCAAGTATCGATATTTAAAAAGCCAGGTTTCTTTAGGAACCTGGCTTGTTTTTGGGATGACGTACTTCTAAATCTAGCAATTTTAAATTTGTAAAATCTCGAAAATTTTATAATACTTTTTTTCAAATCCAACACATTCAAAAATTTCACTCCTAATTTAAAATTTAAGAAATTTTTTTCTGGCAAACGGTTGTTTAGGTTAAGGTTTTAGGTATGTTTTTTCGGTAAACTGCGGTCTTAGTTTGGGTTGATTCTAATACCTAAAATTTTTTATATATAAATTGTTTAGTGAAGTTGAAAGTTGGACGATCTGGAGGATCGTGTAAGCCATAATAAAAGCTTATATCCAAACTAAAATCATACGATTGTACAAAATCTTTGGAATCTACTATTTTGATTTTGGGATTAAGATCTAGGAGGGGGGCCTTTTAGAATGGATACAGGAAGTATCAAATTGTTGTTCAAGGATGATAAAAAATTTCGTTCGTACTCTGATACTAATATCGACCTAAAAGCCTGGGCAACCCAGGCCCTTAATCGCAGTCTTGATAATCATAAAAATCTAATTTGGTTTATCTTTGATTGCATTAAAATAACAGTTTTTATGTCCCTGTTTCTTTTTATACATCTTAAAATTAATGGCTAATAATAAATTAAAAAACTAGGGCAGCGAAATATAAGGCCTATAATAGTTAAAAAGACATAAGCACTGACAACTCAGACCTAGTAGATCGATAAGAATTACTTTGTGATGTGGTAACCAAAACCGTGTAGTTCAACAAAATTATCGCACTTCTTATTTTTTACATCTGGCGCGCACGTTTATCGACATCTAAAGCCGCTTCTCTAAGGGCTTCAGATAAAGTGGGGTGAGCATGAAAGGAGCGAGCTAGGTCTTCACTAGATGCTCCAAACTCCATAGCTACAACGGCCTCAGCAATCATATCAGAGGCTCTAGGACCAATAATATGAACACCTAAAAGCTCATCAGTGTCTTTGTGGGCTAAGACTTTAACTTGGCCTTCGGTCATGCCCAGGGCTCGGGCTCGGCCGTTGGCGATAAAAGGGAATTTGCCAGAGGCATAAGGGATTTTCTTTTCCTGTAACTGCTCTTCTGTGTAACCCACGGAAGCGATTTCTGGCCAAGTGTAGATGACCCCAGGAACAGTTAAGTAATTTACATGGCCAGGTTTGCCTGCAATAATTTCTGCGACGGCAACGCCCTCTTCTTCGGCTTTATGAGCCAGCATTGGACCATCAATCAAATCGCCTACAGCGTAGATATTGGTCTCAGAGGTTTGAAATTTTTTATTGATGCTTACAAAGCCTCGTGCGTCTTTTTTGATATCCACAGTTTCAAGGCCTAAGCCTTCAGAGTAAGGTCTTCGGCCTGTTGAGACTAAAACGGCATCCACCAGCATCTCTTGCTTCGAGCCATCTTTTACAGATTCGATAACTACTTTGACTTTATTGTCGTTTTGAACTTTAGCTTCGGTGACTTTGGCTTGCATTAGGAATTTTAAACCTTGTTTTTCTAGTGAGCGATGAAGCAGTTTACCAATCTGTGCATCCATGGTGCCAGCCACTTTATCGCCGTACTCTACAACGGTGACTTGTGAGCCTAGGCGTTGCCACACAGATCCTAATTCCAAACCAATATATCCACCACCAATAACAATCATCTTTTCGGGGACATTGGGTAAATCAAGCGCCCCTGTGGACGATACAATAAACTGTTCGTCAATGGTAATTCCAGGTAGGGTGTTGTGCACACTTCCTGTGGCTAACATAATGTTTTTGGTTTCAAGAATTTGTGTTGATCCATCCTCTAGTTTTACTTCCACTTCATTTTTGGATTTGATTTTACCAAAACCAAATAGGGTTTCGACTTTGTTTTTCTTCATTAAGCCCAACACGCCTTGGGTTAAACCTGAAACTACTTTGCTTTTACGCTCCATCATTTTTGCTAAGTTTAACTTAACACCAGAGACTTCTACGCCGTGATCTTTCAGCTCATGTAGGCTTTGCACATAATGTTCAGAGGATTCAAGCAAGGCCTTAGAAGGAATGCAGCCCACATTAAGGCATGTGCCCCCTAGGGTTTTACGTTTTTCAATGATCGCGACTTTTAAACCCAATTGGGACGCTCTGACAGCACCAGTATAGCCAGCAGGACCTGCGCCAATAATTACTAAATCAAACATTATATCTCCGTAATTTTTTAACAAATTAAAATTAAAGTTAACAAAAGTTAAATAAACTTAAGCTTAACTAGACCAAAACTGAACTAAACAAAACTGAACTAAACAAAACTGAACAAAATGAATGCAAACTAAAGTAAACAAAAATTAATTAAATTACAATCAACCTAACTAAACGCTATTAAACTTCTAGAACTAAGCGGCTAGGGTCTTCGATGGCCTCTTTGATTTTAACTAAGAAACCTACCGATTGTTTACCGTCGATCACTCGGTGGTCATAAGATAAAGCCAAATACATCATGGGGCGAATTTCAACTTTGCCGTTGATGGCCACAGGTCGATCTTCAATTTTATGCATTCCCAAAATACCACTCTGTGGAGGATTAAGAATGGGCGTTGACATCAATGACCCGTACACGCCGCCGTTACTGATGGTAAAAGTTCCACCCGTTAAATCATCAATTGTAAGTTTATTGGTTTGGGCTTTCTCAGCATAGCGTTTCACTTCGGCTTCGATTTCGGCAATCGATAAAAGATCAACATCTTTAATAACTGGAACAACTAAGCCTTTTGGTCCACCAACAGCAATACCCATATTTACAAAGTCATTAAAAATGAGTTCGTCGCCATCAATAAACGCATTCACTGCAGGAAAATCCCTAAGGGCTTGAACTACAGCTTTAACAAAAAAGCCCATAAAGCCCAATCGAACACCGTGTTTTTTCTCGAACAGGTCTTTATACTGCGAGCGCATGTTCATGACAGCTGACATATCGACTTCGTTAAAAGTTGTTAATATTGCAGCCTCTTGTTGAGCTTGAACAAGTCGTTCGGCGATTCGCTTTCGAATAGTCGTCATTTTTTCACGGCGAGGTTCACGGCTTGCAAAAGATTTTGCGGGCATCACAAGTGTTCTAGCTTTAGCCTGTTCAACAGAATTCGCAGGTTTAGACGTCCCACTAGATGAAGCACCCGTTGAAGAGGATTGTGCGGTGGCAGCTGCATTGGAATCTGATGAGGGTTTAAATATCATAGCGTCATTTTTAGTAATTCGTCCGCCTGGACCTGTACCCTGGATTTGTTCGGCATCAAGACCTCTTTCTTCAACAACTCGGCGGGTGGCGGGACTTAAAGTTTCAGCCATAGTTGATTTTCTGTCCGAAGTAGCGATTGAAGAAGGTTTAAGGTTTTGGCTTTCAGACGGTCCAAGATTTTTATCTGTTTTTTGGTTCTGATGGGCGGTCTCAGAAGATTTATTTGAGGATGTTTCACCGGCAGCTGCTGTGGCGGTTGTGTCAAGATGGCCAACGATAGCCCCGATGGCTACGGTTTCATTTGCCTGAGTTAAGATTTTAAGTCGACCCGCTTTTTCAGCAACCACTTCGACGCTGGCCTTATCGGTTTCTAAAGAAAGTAAAACTTCATTCTGTTCTACAAAGTCCCCATCTTTCTTCAACCATTCAGAAATAGTCGCTTCAGTGATGGATTCTCCGACGGTTGGAATTTTGATGTCCATTAAAATCTCCTCAATAAAAGTTATAATTTATAAAATAAAAAAGTGACTAAAAAAATTACGAGCCCAGCTCTAAGCTTTGGGTAATAATGAGTTGTTGCTCTTTGGTATGAACGGAAGGAGCTCCTGTGGCCGGTGAGGCTCGCTCGGTTCGTCCTACATAGTACACTGGAACTTCATTTCGTTTTAATTTCTGCAAACACATTCTAAGTTTAAGCATTATATAGCCATAAGCTCCCATATTTTGCGGCTCTTCTTGAGTCCATAAAAGTTCAGTCATATTGGGATAGCTATTTAAAACTTCAGCCAACATCTGTTCAGGAAAAGGGTAAAGTTGTTCGATTCTAACAAGGGCCACTTGCCCTGAAAGTTTATCTGACGCCGCTAAATCATAATACACTTTACCAGAACAAAGAACCACACGTTTGACTTTTTGACGATCTAGTAAAGCTTGTACATCCGTTTTTTCATTTAAGAATCTAGGATCATCTAACACTTCGCTGAAATGTCCTTCAATTAAGTCTTCTTGTGTGCAGATAACTTTAGGATGACGAAGCAATGACTTCGGTGACATGACAACCATTGGTTTTCTAAAGTTTCGTTTCACTTGGCGACGTAAAGCGTGAAATAATTGGTTAGGTTCGGTGAAATTACAAACTTGCATATTGTACTGGGCACACAGTTGTAAAAACCTCTCTAAGCGAGCACTGGAATGCTCTGGTCCTTGACCTTCATAACCGTGAGGTAAGAGCAGAACTAAGCCATTCATTTGATACCACTTAGACTCTCCGCTAGATAAAAATTGATCTATGATAATTTGAGCACCATTAGCAAAGTCCCCAAACTGAGCTTCCCAAACCGTTAAAAAACTTGGATCTTTTATAGCGTTACCGTACTCAAAACCAAGAACGGCATACTCTGAAAGCGGGGAGTTATAGACACAAAACTCTTTTTTGGGATTAAGGGCCTTGAAAGGATTAAACACATCACCCGAATTTTTATCAAAAAACATAGCATGCCGGTGCGTGAAAGTGCCGCGAATACAATCTTGACCTGAAATTCGAATCGAAGTGCCTTCGATCATTAAAGTTCCATAAGCTAAAAGCTCTGCTAGGCCCCAATCGATAGCGTTGTCTGACCACTGTTTAGATCGTGTTTCTAAAAGTTTCGCAATTTTAGCATGAGGTTCAAACCCATCTGGCGTCGAGGTGATATTGGAAATGACTTGTTCAAGGTTAGCTTTGGTTGCTTTTGTCGAAACCGGAATAAAAGCGTCAGCTAAAGTCCCACGTTTAAGTTCTTGCCAAAGACCAGGCATAGTAGGGTGGGTGACCTCTGGCGTTTTGGCTCGAACTTCATCCAGGATTTTTTGTAAGTTATCCATTTTAAGGTCATAAAACTCTTGAGCTTGTTCTTTCGAAAATACCGACTGCGCTTGCAAGCGACTAGAATATATTGAATATGTGGTCGGAAGTTTCTTAATCACTTCATACATTTTGGGTTGGGTGAACGAAGGCTCGTCACCTTCGTTGTGACCGAATCTTCGGTAACCAACTATTTCAATCACTACATCCTGTTTGAACTTTTGACGAAACCGGATGGCAATATCCATAGCTTTAACACAGGCTTCAGGGTCATCCCCATTAGCTAATAAGATAGGGGCTTTGATGGATTTCGCAATGTCAGAAGCGTAATCTGTGCTTCGAGCGTCTTTAGGGTCAGTTGTAAAACCCACTTGATTGTTCATAACAATGTGTATGGTACCACCGGTTGTATATCCTTTAAGTAAAGATAACTGAAAAGTTTCACTGACGACACCTTGACCAATCACAGCCGCATCCCCGTGAATCAAAACGGGGACAACAGTTTTTCGCTCTTCAGTGTCATTATTAAATCTTTGCTGGGCACGCACCATTCCCAGCACAACTGGATTTACGGCTTCTAAGTGCGAGGGATTAAAAGCTAAGGACACTTCAACTTTGCCGTTTTTAGTGTCTTTGATAGATTGATAGCCTAAGTGATATTTAACATCCCCGTCATAGTCATGGGACTGATCTACGCCCATGTTGCCATCAAACTCAGCGAAGATAATATTTAAAGCTTTGTCCATAAAATTAGCGAGCACATTAATACGACCTCGGTGGGCCATACCAATTGTTACCGCTTTGACACCCAGGCTGGCCCCTTTTTCACATAAGTATTCAAGACTAGGAATTAATGAATCACAGCCCTCAATAGAAAAACGTTTTGTGCCCACATACCTTGTATGTAAAAATTTTTCTAAAGTTTCTGTCCGCGCCAATTGTTTTAATATATTAACTTTTTGCTCAGCTTTAAGTTCAAACTCTGAAGCTTCCATTTCTTTAGTGAACCAGTCGCGAACTTGGGGATGGCATTCAGCCACTTGAACAGCTAAAGTTTGGCAGTACCAAGATTCTAATTTATTTATGATTTCATCTAAGGTCTTTGGTCCCAAACCTAAAATTTGACCCATAGAAAAAGTTTTTTGAGCATCGGACTCTTCAAGGTTGAAAGATTTGAAATCTAGAAAAGTCGTTTTTCGGTGTTGCAGTTTTAAAGGATCTAAATCTGCTTTTAAATGACCGTAGTCACGGTAAGCTTGGATCAATTCATAAACTTTAAGTTCAGGGGACTGCTGATTGAGCGTGCCTGTGTCAGAATTAATTTGGCCATCAGCACTACTGTTTGTTGAATTCGCGGGTTTAGAAGAGTTAGCTAAGCCCGCGCTTAAACCAGATTTACCTTGCATTTCTGAGTTCAGTAAAAACTTACCACTTTGACCAAACTCAACACCTTCGAAAAACTTTTGCCACACGGGATCGATGCTGTCAGGATCTTTAACATATTGATCCATTAGAGATTCAACGTATTCCAAATTGACACGATTCATGTAGGGAAACTTATTGATCATTTTCTATTGTCCTTCGCGAAATTTTGCGATCAATGTAACAAAATTTCGAAGTGCTGTCCTTATATTTTATGATTTTGACTCAGACATTAGCAATTCTTTGATCGAGCCTAAAGAGCCTAAAGCGGTTGAGGCTTCGTAAGGTATAAAAACTTTATCACCGGGTTGTGCGGTAAATTTTTGCAAAGCTTCAATGTAACTATTGGCAATTAAAAATTGGGTCGCAAGTTCGGGGTTTTTAGTCGCTGTTGATAATAACAAAATCGCATCCATTTTAGCTTTGGCAACACGTTCAACGGCCATAGCTTCCCCATCTGAACGTAAGACCTCCGCTTCTTTCGCACCAGCGGCATGGTTGATCTGCTCAATTTTTTGACCTTCAGAGCGTGCAATTCTTGACTCTTTATCACCTTGAGCTTCTAAAACTTTGGCTCGGCGCTCTCGCTCGGCTTGCATTTGTTTTTCCATAGCTTGTTGAATGTCTCTAGGAGGAGTGATGTTACGAAGTTCAATTCGGTTTACTTTTGTGCCCCATTTGTCAGTAGCATCATCTAAAATAATTTTTAGTTTGGAATTGATCATGTCTCTTGATCCTAAGGTGCTATCCAAATCCATTTCGCCGATCACATTTCTTAGGGATGTTTGGGCCAATTGGGCCACAGCTGAGGGTAAATTTTCAATCTCGTACGTGGCTTTAAACGGATCAGTGATTTGAATGTACATGATAGCATCAATGTTGATGGACACATTGTCTTTCGTAATCACACTTTGTTCGGGAATATCTAATACAGATTCTCGAAGATCTATGCGAGTGGTTAAATAAATCATCCCATGATCAACCCACTTGATAGGGCGGGGAGCATCAACAAACGGAATTACAAAGTTAGGTCCACTGGTTAAAAGTTTACTGAAAGATCCAAGTCTTTCAATAACAATGGTTTGATTTTGATTGACGATGTAAACGCCTTTAAGAATCAAAACAACAGCTAATGCGGCAAAAATTAATGCTACGACAACTCCACTCATTTAAAAAACTCCTTTCAAGTATTAATTTTAATTATTTTATATAAATTTTAATTAATTTTTTATTTTACATAACTTTTTTTAAGAAATCCCATCTCTTTATTAAATAGATATTTTCTGGTTTTTTTTTCGTATTTGTTATTTATTTTTTACATAATTTTTTTACTTTTTTAAGTTATTATTTCCAGTTTTTAACAACTGTTTTTATTAATTTTTAAAGATTTTCCTAAACTTTCGATACAAACACTTTGTTGCCATCAATACGGTCAATTTTGACTTTGACATTTTTAGCTATAATTAAACCCATTTCGGTGGGCAAAGCCCGCCATTCATCAGCGTAAACTTTAACTTGGCCTGTTCCGGCGTCTTCATTAATCTCTTCGTACACGCTAACAATCCGACCCACTAAAGAATCAACTCCAGTTAATTGTTTTTTGCCTTTAAAATGAGGTTTTAAAAATTTTAAGGAGACATAAAAATTAATCACTGCAAGAACACCAAAGCCGATCAGTTCCAATTCAATGTTTACGAAAGGTGCTATGATTGCAACTAATAGCAGCGAAATACCTAGAGGAAAAAGAAAAAACGACGAGACAAAAGCTTCAATGATGATAAGTGCAAGTCCTAAAGCCATATATGTTTGCCAATTGAATACCAATTCTAAATCCATGTATTGATCTCCTTGCTCATATAAAAAAATATTTTTTAAGATCTTTTTAACTGTTTCTTCTAAGTTGTATCTTTCTAAGTTATATATTTCTAAACTGTATATTTCTAAAATATTTCTTCTAAGCTATTTTAAATAGCATCATAAGTTTTATTATTAGGATATTTAACCTAAACCTTATTTTTAATTTGTCTTATTATGATACTAAATCTTGGATCTGGCTTTGCTTTTTTTCATTTATGAGTCTGTACGTCATAACTTTAGCAACAAAAGTGCTTAGAGCTTGTTACTATCTTGAGAAGTTAGAAACGAAAGCAAAAAATAGAACGTATATGTGCAAAACAAAACTTATAAAACAAAATTACACCTTTAAGGAGGGATTATGAACACTATAAAAACAATATTTTTGGGGATGCTATTAAGTTTGAGCGTAGCCTCAGTAGGCGCATTGACATATAGCGAAAGTTCAAGAGCAGCAGCGAATCATCATGAAGGTGATGACGGTGAAGATAAAAAGGGACCATGTGCTGAAATCAAATGTGAAATGGGCGATAAATTTTGCCATGGCAAAAAACACGAGTGCATGGGTAAAGTTTTTCAAAAAAAATTAGACGAAGCCAAGAAGAACGGTGTGAATGCCGCTAAAAAGGCTAAGTGGGTCGCAAAAATCGAGAAAAAAATAGCGATGAAAAAGGCTCGAGTGGCTGAAATGCAGACTCATATTTCAACCCTTGAGGCCAACCTAAAAGAGGTCCAAGCTCTAAAAACCAAATAGTTTTAAATTTAAGCAATTAATTTACATTCTATAATTCATACACTCTACCAACAGAAATTTAAAAGGGTCAGGTCGCAAAGGACCCTTTTTTAGGATCTCAGGTTGACACTGAACTTGAATTCTTAGATAAAGTTTAGATTCATTTTGGAGAAATAATGGCTAAAAAATCTAGTATCGTTAAAAATAAGCAAAAAATCGAAATGGTTTCTCGTTATCGTCACAAGCGTGCCGAGCTTAGAAAAGTTCTTAAAAGTGCTACTGCTTCATGGGAAGAAAAAGAAGTGGCTCGCGCTCAAATGAATCGTTTTCCAAGATACTCTATGGAAGTTCGTGTTTCCAATCGTTGTGAGCTAACAGGCCGTCCTCGTGGTTTCTTGCGCAAATTTGGTCTATCTCGTATCGCCTTTCGTGATTTAGCGAGTCGTGGTCAGATCCCTGGTGTGACAAAATCAAGCTGGTAGTTTCTTTAAACTTGGTTCAACTTTAAATTTAGTTGATTTAAGTTTTTAAATTAAGCCTGACCTGCTTACAATTTTTAAATCATTAGATGTGTTAATTAGACGTATTAAAATGCTCAAAAGCCTAGATTCAAATCTGGGCTTTTTTTTATTTCATTCTTGTTTGAAATTTATAGTTTTATTTCAGCACTTTGACTTTTTTAACCAATTATTTGCTATTTAGCTCTATTTTAAGTTTTAAACCTACATTAGAAAACATACTTCGGCGCTTATCCTTACTAATATCGGCGGGCCATTCAAAGGACGAACCCAATACAGCTGCGTGTGACGCTATTTTTCGACCTGTAGCTCGAGCATAAGCTCGGTCTTGAGCGGCTTGGGTGGGGGCATACCTGCTAGCATCAAAGACTTTAGAATTTTTGTCACCATCAGTATTTATGATATTGCCCTCATCATCGTAAAAAACTTGACCGCCACTGTTTTGGGACTTGGAGGAAGAGCCAGAGTAGCCGCTACCGCCTCGACCCGAACTGTCCGTTTTACCAAATAAAGTTTTATCGCTCTTTTTTCCCATCAAGCGACTGAACAGACTGGGTTTATTTCCTGAACCTTTTGATGATCCGCCGCTGCCACCACCACCCATACCGGGGTTTAAACCAGAGGCACCATTGGAACCAAAACCCGCATTACCGCTCCCATTGGAAGGGTTAAAGTTATTGGCGGCTCGGTTTAAAGCCCTTGGCTGTTGACCCGCCGTTTTCTGCGAATTTCGATATTGTCCTCCCGAATAATCTATATTTTGATTGGACATGCTATAGCTTGGATTGTACCCCGAAGTTCCAGAGGTTGAATCTACCGATGTATCCGCATAACGTGTATTTTTAGTTGAGCCATATCCTTCGCTACCAAAACCGCCACCGGTTTTACCAAAGATAGACCCTAAACCGCCTAATATATTTCCCAGGCCGCCACCGCCAGAACCACCTGCAAATCCACCCGAAGCACCCCCACCAGAACTGCTATCCGGCCCATAAGAATTCGAATTCGCATCTGCAATCAGCTCTTCCCCCGAAACACCACCACCAGTTCCAGCACCTTCACCGCCACTTGATCCTCCAGCGGCCCCACCGCCACCCGCACCACCACCTTCAGGTGGAACAACAACAGCTACAGGGGGTAGAACTTCCGGCGTAGGAGTTGTGGTGCCGCATGCGCCACGCGCTTTATTGAGAGCTGTGCAACTCAGGTCATCACTCTCACCATTAAATCTACTCAGTGCATCTAACATAAGGTTCGCTTGCGCTATGGATGTATCCGCATATTCAGTGGTGATTTTCAATGTCTTTATTGTTTCACCTCCAACCCTTGAGGTTGCAGAGTATCTTTGGTCAGAAGCTTTACGATTATTAATGATTTCTGGGGTTTCAAGGGTTGTATCGATCGACATTTCAACAACGGCTTCGACATCACCAATATAAGCAGCTTGTTGTGCTGCTGTTTTCTCTACTACTTGGGTCTTAATGCCTTTATACAAACTATTCGGTATTTGAGTCTCTACAAATTCGCGAATTATAACTTCATCCCCCATAGTTGTTGCCTCTGGCTCACGACAAACTTCTTGAACAGAAGAATTTAATTGTTCACATGTTTTTCCTAGGTCATCTAATTCTTTTTCTTGTTCGGCCAAAAAAAGTTTTGCTGCTTCAATCTCTTTAATTGTTTCATAAATGTTATTTTTGAGTTGATTGAGATCGCTGGTTGGAATTGCAGATGGATCATTACTTTCAATATTTGCGAACTTTTGAATGGAACTAATTTTACTAAATTTTATATCGATAGTTTTTTTGATATTTTCGATGCTCTCGTTAATAATTACATATTTGCTGCTATTGCAGCCTTCAAAAAATGAATATATACTTTCTTTACAATAACCAGTCTGGCGATCTTTAGAAATATTGGCAATCTTTTCAAATTCAGCTTTCATATTGAATTCTATAGCCCTAGCTTTATCTTCAGCTCTAATAAGATCATGACTACAGTCTTCACCAGACATACAAGAGATGTTTTTTTCAACTAAAGGTGTTTCTGAAAAGGCGTCGAAACTAAAAAGAATCATATAAGTTAAAAATATTTTCATAATGTATTAATCGGATTAAAACTAAATAGAATGAAAAGAAAACTGTTGAAATGACTTATTATGGATCAGTTTATAGTATTGTTACAAAATTGTTATGTATTAGATCAAAAAAAGTATTTGCTGAATGTATTGAAAAATATTTGAAGAATTTGAATTAATGAATCAAATTGAAATATCCTTACCAGAAGAAGCTAAGGAATGTTTTTTTAGGTATCGTTTCACTGCATTAATACTGACGGCATGATTTGCGTCTTCTAAATTTTCTGGCTTTGGAAGAATTTGTAGGGTTGAATTTTGTGATCTGCTATGTAAACCAACAACAACTAATTCGTTATTTTCGATAACAGTCATAACTGAAGAACTGCTGGTGTTAGTTGTAGCACAGTCATGGTAAAATTCGTTTTCAGCATTATTGTAGTTACAAGCTTCATAAGAAGCAGACAATCCTTCTCTAAAGTCTTTGTTATAACCCATCAAAATAGTTTGTCCCATAGTTGGGACACTTGATGCTATTTTCATTGAACCCCTACGGATCATGCGTTTGGAGTTTAAAGGATCTGGAATCATGTCATCACTTATTTTTTTTGCCAGAACAAAAATTAAAAAATCATTTTCTAAGGGTACAATTCTACCATAAGGTTTTGTGTTTTCTAAATTTAATGGCAAAGCCCCATTAGTTTCAACCGCTGCAAGCATAAAGTCATCAAATTCACCACCTTTGTAATAAGTTGCATTGGGCATGAAGCTCATCTTAGTTAAATCACAAAGAGGTTTTCCAGTAATTTTATCAACAAAAGGATGAGCTGAAGTAAGTATGGCATCACTACCATCTTCTAACTGAATTAAACTTCCATTAGTACCATGTGTTGAGCAGGAAATATCCCCAATTTTAGGGGCCGCATTTAAAACTAATTTTTCCTCGGGTGTTAATGTTTTAACATTTCGGTTTCTTAAGTCCATTACTGCTTGTCTTCGGTCGCGCTCGTAGATTCCAACATTTTGCACTCGAGCATAACCGTCTCTGACGATGGGTAGTTGGGAGAGGTAGTTGGAAAGGGAGGATTGGGGAGCGCGGGATCTACAGTCGGTGCAGGTTTCTGCGAGGGCGCCGGCTTCGGTTTGGGTAATGCGTTTATTAAGTCTGGCTAAGTTAGCCAGAGATCCTGAAGGTCGAGCTCTTGAAGCCTCTGAAGGTTTGGGAGTTACGATTGGTAAAATAAAACTGATAAGAAGCAAAACTGATAGTTTTTCAACTTTTTTGTAGTTTAAGGAATAGGGTAAATATTTTTTTAAGGGTGAACCCATTTTGTAGGTTGGGTATTTGGCATAATTTAAAAACATCGAAGATTTTTGGGCAGGAGATAATTTTGTTGTTGTAGGTACAACCATTGCTTTTTGATCTTGGATGGCTTGAGTCAAGATTTTTTCTAAACGTTCTTTGGTGTTAGTTTTTTTTGTGTCCATGGGGTTTGTCCTAAAATCCTCAAAATTAATTTAAAAAAGTTAAATACATATACCTGAGAAATATACAAATTGCATGCCTAAAAAGCATGTTTTTAAGTGTTTGTAATAATTGGGTTTTTTTGAACTATTTCACATTAATACGCAGATCTTTTGGACAAAATTTCAGACTTTGACAGTTTTAGATAATTTACACAAATAGTCTTTAACCATGTCTTTGATAGCAATTTTGGGTATTTCCTTACAAACGAATAAAATTGTTGGGGACCCTAAGCCAAATGAAAACTCGTAAAAACTTTAGACAATTTCAAGCTTCTATTTTTTGTATAGTTTGCTTATTTTTAACTTCTATATCGATTGAAGCTAGTACTGAAAATTCCATTTTTGATTTATATCCCAACCCTTATCAGCTTTTAAATTATGGCTTTAAAAACAAAGTTAAGCTCGAGACTAAAATTGAGCAGAGCCTTATAAATTATCAAGCTTTTAACTGCGAAGGTAAAAACGAAAAGAATGGTAATTTGCAATTCTGCGAAGCTCAGGAATTCTTACAAAAGCTTCAGTCAGACAGAATGAAAGTGCAAAGCCTAATTGAAGAAAATTCGCTTATTGTGGGCGAAGATCTTTATGTCTTATCCTCACTTTTGGCATCAAATTTTGAATTGGATTTTTTATTGTCAGAAGAGCAAGTGACTAGCCATGTTTCACAGATTGTTTCTTACATTCAGGCTAGAAAACGGTATGCAGAAAATCTACTTAAAATGAGTCAAAATTTTTTTGACATTCATCCAAGTTCACTAGCGCCTGGAAGATCCACAGTTGTTCCCATGTATTATGCTCTTTCTAATAGCGCGAGCCAACTTGAAACCTTAACACGGTATTTACATGTGGCTGATTGCAGTGAAAAACAAGTTTTATGCAATTATTATTTAAGTCAGCTTTTTAACGATTATAAAAAAATCAAAGAACTGTATGAAAAAGAAATTCTTATGACTGTTCGTCAAATGGTTACTTTTGTTCTAAGTGGCAATTATGGTAATTTAAGTCTTTTCGAAGAGCGGGTATGGCTTAAAGACACCCAGATCTCTTTAGACCAGCAAAATTTTAATTTCTTTACAGATAAAATGCTGACCTCAGCTGGACACGTTGATGACAATGAAAACGAGTTTAAATCTAAGTTCGTTCAGATTTATCAAATAGAAAAAACTTTTGCTTTATACTTTGATGAGATTCAAAAAAAATCCCTGATATGGACTAAAAATTCTGCAAAGATAACATATGAAATAAATCCATCAGAACTTAACAACATTCCTTATCAAAAAGAACTTTTGCTTCAACTTGTTGAAGAGATGAATCAACACAAGGCCATTGTTGTTGATCAAATCATGCAATTAGATCAAGAGGTTTTAGATGTTAACTAATAATAAAACCAAATTTTCTTTCCATTTAGTTCTAACAGCTTTAATTTTTTTGTTAAATTTTTTAAACGCCTGTAGTGATAGCTCAAAAAAACGAAGCTCGTCAAAAAATAATCCTGAAGTTTCCACTTCGACCCATCAAAATGCCAAAAAATCTGTATCATCTCAATACTACTATAGTCAGTTGGAACTCAAAGATTTAGATTTAAGCATAGAAGTCATTTATGCTATCGACGAAGCCAACAGCCTTTATCAAGAATGGGTTCGATGGGATCAAAACGGCAATATATCAGTTAGCTATTTTAAATTTGCTTTTAAACCAGAAAATTATTTGGCTCTTAAATCCAATGAAAGTAAGTATTTTGAAAATTTTAAATCTGAAAATCGTTCGATACAGCTTGATCAAGAGCAAATTTTAAGTCTTGAAAATCGATTTAAAAATCAGATACCTGATAGTGAGTTTACTGCGCTTAAAAATAGTATATCGGATGTGATCCAAGATTCAAAATATTCACAAAAAATGGATAAATCTTGTAACTCAGATTGGGATGATAGAAACAAAAATATTATAAGCTTTTACCAAGTTCAATTTCAGCACTGTCACTTTTCTAAATATCAGGACTTAGCTAAGCAAGATTTAAAGTCATACCTAATGCAAAACCGGTATTTGGTATATAAAAATTTGTTTGGGCTTGAAATTGTATTTCCTCAAGTGTCTTCGTTTTTAGAGATCAGTAATGATGGACGTTCAATGTTAGGTTTAGGTACAGCCTATGCACCTGATTCCTATTTTTTAAGAGCACAAAGCTTTAGGATGTCAGAATCCGGTTGTATGGGTCGGTATATTGATAAAGAAGTATCTGATTTAAATGTAAATAAAAATCTTTTTATTGGTGCTGTTAGTGATCCCGCTTTTATTGAATCTTATGTCTTTGTGAATACGTGCTCTCGTATTTATAAAAATTCGAATCGATTTATTGTCGATGAGATTAATAGTTTATACCCAGATACAAGTGATATGTTTAAGTCTAGGCTTGAAAGGATGGTTTCTCAAACTTTTAATATTAGTTCTATCGACGAAAAAATTTCTAACGATTTAGATGTCGAAATTGAAAAGTATAATTTTTTATTACCTAATTTTAATAACAGCACGCCCATTGAAGTTTATGAAAACTGGAAAAAGACAGCTTTGAAAAGTTATGATTTTAGATTTAATGGCTTTTATTTGAATTCAGATAACGCAAAAAAAAGGTTCTCTCTTTTTTATGATTATGTTTTAAGTCCAGAGGAAAGAGCAAGGTTTTTTGTCGATCAACCTGATATTTTTAGCAATGCAGACCAAGCGGCATTGGCAAATTTAGAAAGTTACATTTTGATGGTTGATTTTTGATTATTAAGCATTTTAAATAATTATTATTTAAATATAAATTACTTTAAAAAAAATTTTTTACAAAAATAGAGGTCATAAGTTTATGAAATTTTTAGCACTGGTATTTTTTTTAAGTTTACCTAATCTAGTTTTAGCTCAAATATCTGTGGAGCATGATTTGTCTTTTGATCGAAAAACTTGGATTAGATACGATTATTCTTCTGGTGGTTTTTTAGGAATAGGACGAAGTCGAAAAGTTTTTGATCAAACAACCACTTGGCGAGCTCCATTAAAGCACAAACTTGAAGGTGATGGAAGTTCAAGTATTGTTGTTGGTACCGTCGGTAGCTCGAGTGATGCGGCCATGTTTGAGTTTCAAGGGACTTGTGTCTATCCAGAGGCTTTAAAAAATTTAGAGTGTATATTCCACCCTCTATTTAATAGAAGTTTAGCGGATATGTCGGAAATGTCTAAAACCCCTTATGTGGGTAGTTTCTTTTCGCAAATTGTAAATTCAGTGGCAACAAACAGAACATCACAGGTAGATACACAGATTGATGGCCAAAAAGTTAATATTAGCGTAAGTGATTATTTGTTTTCAGATCGAAGCGGATTGCGATTTATGAAGTTTCACTCGGACGCAATTTCTGGTTTTACAAGAATCAATCTTCCATTAGATAATAAATTTATTAGTTTTCAAAAAAAGCATAAATTGACTGGTATTTTTAACCCTCAACTTAGCCTTAAAGGACTAGTTCAATATGAAGGTTCAAATTTTAAATCATCACTGGATATAAATACGAGAGAGCAGTGGGAGACCGTTTGGACTTTGCCAGGTCAAAACAATTTTATTGAAATTAAAGTTGGTGGAATTGATACAGAAGTTGGTTTGGGTCTAGGTATAAAAAATGATCAGTGGCAAAACATTGGAGAATTAAGTGTGGAAGTATCTAGTATCTCCGAACAGATAAAGGGCGAGGCTTCTAATTTATTAAATCTTAGAACATTTGATGCTGCTATTTTAGATCGAATCTTTACTAATATAGAAAATATGTCACAACTTAAAAATTTAAGTGATGATGAAATTATTCAGGCTCGGGATTTTCTATTAGCTTTAGTGACATCAGATACTTACAAAAACGCAACCTATGCAAGCCACTCTTTGAATCAAATCAGTGATCTTCTTAAAAATTTAAGCTTAGTCGGACTGAATAACTACACAGAGCCTCAAAACCCATCTGATTTCACATACATGGGTTGGGACATTAAAGCAGCCGCCTATGTTTTAGCTGTCGATATTGCTAAGGATTCAATTGTAAAGCTTGATCAGTTCTGTTCACAGGTTGATTTTACAACAGCTACTGGAGAAGTTAAAAAAATTAGTGGTTTAAATCTAGCAAGCTTTTATGTAGGTCGGGCGGTTTCAAGATTATCTAACTTTAGATTCAATGAATTTAGTTATTTGTTTGAGTATATGAATATTTTAAAAGCTGAAGGCCGAACCTTTGCAGATGTTAGAAATAACGAAGATCAAATAAAGCAGATCCGAGCAGTCGTTGAACTTTTAAAAGACGCCAATATTCTTAAAAAATCACCATTCGGTGTGGCTCATGATGAATTAAGCCAAGTCCTAAAAAGCTTTGGCGACTTAAACGGTAATGGGATGAATCTCTCTGATTTACTATCAACACTAAGTCAGATTGAAGTTGAAGTGGAAGACTTAAGAAAAACCATCATGTTGAGATTAAGAACCTTTCAGTCTGACAATACAAATATAGTTGATTTTAGTGATTTAGAAACTCGGGTGGCTCTAGTGTCAGAGGACCTAAACACATTGTCTAATAGTATTGATACTGTTTTTGGGATCAATGCAACAACGTTCAATGAAAATGGAGTTACTGAAGATTCAAGAAAGCAATTTATTAACTTCTTAGTGGATATCACAACCAATTATTTAAGTGTCTTCGAAAATACGGCTGGCGATTTATCCATTGACCGATTTTTAATTGAATACAAAAAAGTACACAACATCGACAAATTAACTGAGAAATTTAAATCCTGCTTACCAATTTAAGTTTATACCTTTAGAAAGAAGAGAGCATTTATGAAATTGGATTCGATCTGTATTGCCTTAGTTTTTTTAATAACAAACCTTTTTGGTCCTTATGCGTATGCGGACAAATATCAAGATCAAGCTAAGAAATATGTTGAGGCTTACAATGCAAACGTAGAATATTTGGCGAAAGTCGCAGTTGTTAATCAGCTAGATGCACTAACAAGTAATATCACCAACGGTTTGTTCTCACCACAAAGTCAGGACCAAATCATTAAAAAAATTGATGAGCGCTCAATAGCGTTGATTGATAGTGCTAATGCTTTATTAGAACAAATAAGTCTTGATAAGACAGGTGAGATTCAATTGGATTCTTTGGAATCTAAAGTCGGCGTGATGATCTCTGAAATTTCGACTCTTTCCTCACTTATGCACAGACTGTCCTGGGGTATTCGTGATCAGATGGATGCCATGTACGGTGCTAATGACTGGATGGTTCAGGCTATAAACGGTTTTCAAAATAGGTGTTCGCTTGGCTATTTTAACTTTTTAGAAACACCACAATTAGATACAGCTAGCCAACCCCCAGCCTTTAAAAGTGATTTGAATATGTTTTTTGGCCTGTCGTTTATGTTTGATAGTGGTTCAAACAGCGAGAACGTTGATGCTTCAAACACTGCTTATCATAACGAATTATCATTACACTCTTCAAACTATATGAATAGCGACATGGAGTTTTTGCAAGAAGCTCAGCGTGCGGCTAACTATGTAGCCTCAGCGACAACGGGTGTTGCTGTCAACCTAGCTTTGGCCCCAGCAGTTATCAATCCTGCCACGGGGGCTTTAGTTTCAAAAACAGCTTTAGGCGCCAGTACAGGAACTTGGGGAACGGCAGCGGCAGTCTCTTTCGGTGTAGGCGTTGCGATTGCTGTGGCTATTTTTGTCATTGGTTCTTTTGAGGCGTACAAAGAGCAAAAACGTTGGGCCAGGGCTGAGGTGTATAAGTTTTTAAAATCAATGGATTCTGATGACTTTTCTGCAATATACAGATCAGAGTGCACAAAGTTCAGTGATAACTTAAATGTACTTAAGGACTTAATTGTAAAATATCAAACGGATCAAGCCTTCAAGGCTAGTGTTGATGCTGAGCTTAAGTCTGTTAAATACGGTGAATGTCGGAACATCTTAAACCCTCAAGTGCCAGCAGCTGATGAGAGTTCGAAATCCGAATCGCCAAAAAATTCAAAAACCGCAGATGCTGCAAGCGAACAAACGAAAGGCACAGAGGTATCAACCCCAAATAATATTGTATTCACTGAAGATGCTGCGCTTGCCGTTTTTAAATATTATCAATGTGCTACACAACTGCATGGACCAAAATTATTTTCAGAAATTACATCTGAAAAGATTCTAGAAATTTCGTCACGACTAAATAATTTAAGAGGTTATTTGTCTGAATATATATTTATTATTTCTAAGCTTAATAGTGATTTATCGAATCTAATTGTACGATCTGATCTTGAAATTAAAATTGATCGTCTTTATAAAAATTTAGTCGTTGCAGCAACAGGTGTTATTCTTGGTCTGAACACTTCAGCCGATTACCTTTACCAAAAAAAACTGTTGCAACACGAGTTAAATAGTTCAGAGGAAGTTTATTTGATCAATAAAGATGACATCAAGGCCGGTATCGATCGAATAGAATTTCATGTTAAAGATTTTATCCTTTAACGAAATCAAATCAAACTGTGGGATTTAAAATGCAAAGTATAAGGCCTAAAATAGAAAGATTAAGAGTTTTAAAAAGTTGTAGATATTTATTTTTAATTTCTATAACTTTTTTAGCCTTTAAACTTCTTGGCAATTTAAATCCATGTATTCCTTCCGTTCTTGCCATTTTCGCAGATACACCTATTGAACTTAGATGTGGTAGTAGCAACCCCAATATCGTTGAAATTGGCTCTATGAAAACCACAAGATTTTCATACCAGCCCAATATTTCTAGTTTCGATAATGTCTTCTCACAAGTGACCACGACCGTAACTGGTGAAGCTGATGTCGTGATGAATTTTAGAGGCATTACTGTTGATTCGGATATTAAAGTTGCAGGTCGCTACTACACACAAGAGTATTATGATGGCTATGACAATTTGATAGAAAGCAATAGTCGATTCGAGCCATTTGATCCTGGTAACGGGGACAACGGTTCCGGAGGCAATGGAATCGGTATGGGGCCCGGTGGATTTCCCGACACTGGTTCAGAAGGGACTTCTGGGGCTTCTGGGTTTTCGGTTTTTCCAAATTCTATCAGTAGCAGTCAATTTCACTTAGATACTGCCCAAGGTGCAAATAGTGGGTGTCTGAACAGTTACTCTGTGGATTGTTTAGATGACACTTATGCTGAAAGCACAGAATTTAACCCTGATCTTAAATCAATTCCTATTGATAACAGCTCAGTGGTTGATTATTCCCAGTCAGACTATTCGCCGCCAGAAAGTGTGCAGATTGACGCAGAACCTGAAGACGATTCCAGTTCATCACTAGACAATGCAAGTTCAGGAAATCCGGCCAACATTAGTAGTACAAAGTCGTCTGCTTTAGCACCAGAGGTTGGGCAGTGGAAACTTCAAAAAACTATAGAATCATTTAATAATTTTAATGCCGCTTATGAGAGATCTAAACAGAGCACTAAACAATTTGAAGAAGAAAGAAAAGCCGTATTCAATAATTATAAACAACATATAGAAAATCTATCAAATCATGCCCAGAATTTAAAAGTTAACTACGAAGCGGCTTTAAACAAGCTTGATAAATTCTTAGAAGATTATTCATCACCACCGTTTACCAGACAAGCTAACGAATACTATTCACTGCCGACGCAGTTTGAGTACCATCAGCTGGATGGTCAAGCACGGCAAATTCTTGAGTCGCAATTAGAAAACGCTTTGACTCATAAAAATGCCAGAGAGTACGCCCGTGTTGCCTCTAAGCTCATGAATGCGAATGACTATGATCTATCCAGAGCAAAAATTCGTGTGAATGATTCTGGGATTTTAAATTCAGATCTTTTTAATCCAGGTCAACCCAAAAATTCCTTAGATGCTCTAGACTTATCGAAAATACCTTCAGCCCATAATCGTGAACTTTTGAGAACTGTAGCTAACAAATTCCAAGCTCATGGGATCGAACTGAAAGGTATGGAGGCTGCACAGCCTGAACAGATTTTAATGTACGCAGTTGGAACTGAGCTTTTGAACAACGCCGTTAAATCTGCGGAGTCAGGAAAAATCGAGGACTTTTTAACTTACCTTGATGGATCTATGGCTATGTTAGAGTCATCAGCTAAGTTCAGTGCCGGTATGGCTTCGGGTCTTGGGAATAAGCTTGTTGACAAGATCATGGAAATTCCAGAGCTCGCTATTCTGGTTTATGAGAATTTTGACAAGATACCAACAACCCAAGAGGACTGGGTTAAATTTAGTAAATTGGTAGTAAGGGCAGGGCCGCAGTTCAAGCAAGCCATCGTCGATGGTGTCATTCAGTATCAAGAAGATTTTTTATACGGCGATGAATTCAGGAAAGGCGAAATCGTAGGTTATATCATTGGTGAGGCCGTAGATACTTTTGTGCCTGCGGGACGTATCACATCTGTCACCAAGATCTTACAGAAGTCAGACGACATTATTAAAATGTCAAAAATGGCGGATATGCTTTCGCCAGATTTGGTTGATTCAATAAAGCTTTTACCTCGCGGTCGAAGCCCGGTTATTAACAATTATATTACCGATTTTAGCGACTCAGGGATCGATTTTATCAAGAATAATCCAAGTAAAGTCTTGGATAGTTTAATTCAAATCACTGATGAAGATACGCTTTATGTTTTCGACAAGCTTTTGGCTTCAACTCGAACATTCGATGGGACAAAATTAGGAAAAGATTATGGCATAATTAAGCCTAATCAAATTTTTTCAGATAATCTGGAATTATCAGATGCTATCGCTCGAGTTTCTAATTTCAGCCAAAAGTTAAATAATATAGAAGGTGTAAGTGTCAGCGGGTATGCTTCACGATTTACAGAAACAAAACACTTGTCTCTAGGTGAATCGCCTTTAGACGCACATATAGGCAATTTAGTATTCCCCGGAAGATATGGTTTAGGCGGATCAAAAGGGGTTGATGCCATATCTTACGGATTGGCTAAGGATGAATTGAACTCGATTGCTATTTCTAAGCTAGAGATTGGTGTTGACGACGCCAACATTCATCTTTACAGCCAAGCCGGTAAAACTGTGGCTTTTGATAATGTTTTAGATTTAACCATTCAAAAAAATCGAGATCTCTTAGGTCTAGAACTAAAAGACATAGTATCTGATAATTATTTTATTACGCAGTCTATTGGTGCCCTGGCTCAAAAAAAGGGGTTTAGTGGTATTCTTGCACCATCTGCTAAAAACTTAGAGGGAAAAATTGATGGGAATTCACTGCACATGTTTGGGACTCAAAAATTACCATGAAATTAGATAGAGAAAATTACTACGACATAAAAGTTTTAAAACAACAGTTCAGTCATTCTTCGAATGAAAATTGGTTGAAAGATCTTGATACGTACACCTATTCAACTGTGAAAGCATTTTTTAAAGGCTTATCTATAAAACTTGGTTCGAAGCGAAATGATGGAGTCAAAAACACGTCTTTAGATTTTGAAATGTTAGCCTTAGGCATGGTGGCTGAGCTTTATCACTGGAAGCGAGGTTATAAGTCTAATGATGAAAATCTAAGCCCAAGATTAAAACACTTAGATTATGTGTCCAAAAAAATATTTTTAAAAGCCCAAGAATTCGATGTGAAAAATGCCCAAGACGTCATTGATTACCCTCACTTGGAAGAGTTGCTGGATGCCTTTATGATGGCCGATTCAGAGCTCGCAAGTCATTTAGTGGGTTTTGAAATGGAAGAGGTGTAAGCGTTATGTATGAATTAGTTCCCGAGCGCATTGAATGGCACCTAAGTCTTATCAATAAACTTCAAGAAGGATCTATGTCCTTAACTGAAGCCAACCTTGAAATAGTTGAAACCATGGCCAAGTGGTTTGGCGCGATTGAGCACAAGGTTGTTTTCGATGACATACTTACATTTAAAACAGAAGTGTCAGACTTTAGAGCTATGAATCCCAGACTTAACATAACTGTGCTTAACAACAAAGTTATTGGCATGCTTAGAAATCTTAAAACCGCTGATCAAGCTACAGTGGAGAAAGAGGTCTTTTTACATTTTGAGGATTTAAAACGGATCTTCGCAGAGCTTCAGCCTAAAAGTGAAACCTATAACTGGACGTATGCCATCAATCCAAGGCTCGTTAAAATCTATCGAGAGTTTGCAGAAATAAAATAGCCTCAAATAAGCCAAATGAAATGTGAATATATAATATTTAATTTCAATCAAAATTAGTTTGCTAAGATTTGCAAGTACAAAATCAATAAGCGAAGTAAGTCAAAGGTTTGACCATGCTCGTTAATATCTAGAGTTATACTCGGTGATAACTTTGTGGGTGTTTTTTCGCATCTTCTTGTCTAAGTGGATAGATAAAAGACCAAAGCCTGCGCTGGCGCCGCAGAAAGCGCCGTAACCGATGTCCATGACTTTATTGTCATCTCTTGCGGCTCCAGAAATACATGCGAAGAGTGAAGCCACTTGAAGTAAAAAGGAAGCCTCTTGAATAAAGTTAAGGTTTTGGTTAATGGCAAACTCTTTGCCCCACTCAGGATTCATTTTGGTGAGTTCGGACTTTAAAGTCGAATTGAAGACCTGATCATTTTGGGCGTAGACATAGTAGTTTGGCATGGTTTCGATCACTTGGATTTTCGCTTTGGGGTCAAAATCACGGCTGACATTTTTTTCGGGGCCAGAACAGTTAGTTAATAAAAATATGAGAGAGAATAAAATAAGGCTTTTCGAATTAAACATTATTTGTCCTTTGGTGAGGCCAATTGAGTATACTTAAAATAAAAAAAATACAATTTTTTGCTTTATTTTAAATTAAATACATTCTTAATAATTTATAATCTAATTTTCTGAATTGAAGTTTTGTGACATTTACTTAATTTAATGAATGTTTTGGATAGTAGTACAACTCACCATCAAGAACGGACTTTATCCAATCCAAATGATCATAAACATTGGTCGCAAGGGCGGTGTTGTCCCTTTGACCTCCGCATCTGAAATCAACAGTGGATGACACCAAACCCACGACAGATATATTCTCGTCCTTAACTTTTATGATGGGTGAGCCACTATCACCGGCGCAGATGATGGACTCTTGTTGATCCGAATAAAAAACGAAGAGGCCGCCTTGGTTGTAATAGTTATGCAGACTGAAAGTGGTTGAGGTTGGATGAATGCCATAAAGTCTTTGATAAATTTGAAGCGGCATATCTTGGATGTCAGCAAATTTTGACTCACTAAAAATATTTAAATTGCTAAGCCTCTGTAAATCGTTGGGATAGTCTTTATATGTTATTTTACCCCAACCTTGAACAAAGTAGGAGGCATTTAAATCTTTAGATTAAGTTAAATTATCCAATAGTGGTGAAGTGGGTAAATCGATAAGATTCGGTTGAAATGAATTCAATAAATTTACTTCGAAAAGGGCGATGTCATTATAGGCTGAAAACAGATAACTTATTTTCTCTTCAGCGTAAATGAAGAACTCTGGCTTATACTCTTGTACTCGGGATGAAGATGTATGGCTTTAACTTCCCCAATCTTCACTTGATCCGACAATTTGTTAGACCCGCTGTAGATTAATAATTGGTCTGCGGTCATTCCATCGGCACAGTGACCGGCTGTCAGTAAATATTTAGCCGCTACAAAGCTGGCTCCACAGTGATGAACATGACCCTTGTTTTTGGATTTAAATCTGATTGAGACTACAAAGTCGGATACAGCATTTTGGGTGGCTTCGTCGCCGGCATGAATAGCCAAGGATAAATTAAGTTGAGTGAAAATAATTAAAAAAGCTGATGATAGTTTTAAAATCATCAGCAAGAGTTAACTTTTAAAGGAGTGATTTAAAAGACATATAAAATTATATCTGACATCAGGCTGACTTATGCAAATCAAGATCGCGGATCAGATAATTTAAAAACTAAATGTATAAGAATCCTTTTGAATCAAATCCAAAGTCTTTCAAAATTGCCTTCGAAAGGCTTCGGTTAAGGTTTGATCAAGAATTTACCTACGATTAAGAATCCAAAAGGCTTCGTAGCATCCAAGCTGTTTTTTCGTGGAGCTGAATTCTTTGGGTCAGTAAGTCGGCTGTGGCCTCGTCATTGGCGGACTCTGCGATTGGAAAAATGCTTCTTGCGGTTTTAATAACAGACTCTTGAGCTTTCACCAAATCACCAATCATATCTTTGGCGCTGACATCACCAACGGCCTCTTTGATGGAGCTTAATTTAGAAAATTCGATGTAGGATCCAGGTGCTTTTTCACCGAGCGATCGTATGCGTTCTGCAATGCTATCAACAGCTAAAGCCAATTCTGTGTATTGGGTTTCAAACATCAGATGTAGGGTTTGAAACATGGGTCCTGTGACATTCCAGTGATAGTTGTGGGTTTTTAAGTAAAGTGTGTAAGAGTCCGCAAGTAGTCTGGAAAGACCATCGGCAATGCTTTTTCTTTTAGACTCTTCAATTCCTATGTCGATTTTCATATAACTTCTCCTGTTGGGCTAAAATATGTTAAAAATTAATATGAACTGAATGAAAATAATAAATCTGATGATATTTGCAAATGAATTGCTTCGTATGTTTATGTCATTCAATTTTAAGTGCACTTATATATAATTAATTAATAAATCTAATTGGATTTATTAATGAAGCATAACACAAAAAGTCTAAAAGTGCTTGGTCAATGCAATCAGATTCAAAAAAGCTTGTTTCAGGCTTGATCTCGAGGTTAATAAAACCTTTAATGAGTACCAGCTAAGGATATTTTACATGATAAAATACTTTGTATATTTTCCATTTTATATAACACCTCGTTTTTTAAAACGCGGGCTTTCTTGGACGATCACTTTTTTGTGGTTTTATGTTTTTAAATCGCGAAAAAAATTAATGATGGATCAGTTAAAACGAAGTTTTCCTGCCAAAGACCAAGCCTGGTACGATAAAGTCATTTTTGAATCCTTTTACAATTTAATGCTGGTGGTTTTTGAGTATTCATATTTTGTTTATAGTCCCAAAAAAGTTCTAAAATACTGCGAGCTACGTAACACCCATTTGATTGACGAGGTTTTAGCTGAAGGTAAAGGGGCCTACATTATGGCCTTTCACGCCGGCAACGGTGAGCTCGCTTTATTCCGCACGTGCCTTGAAGGCTACAAACTCAATTTGATTGCTAAACGAATTGGTGTGCCTATTTTAGATAAACTTATTTTTGACTCCCGAGAGCTTTCAGGTCTTAAGCACATTGCGCCTAAAAATTCTTTGGATCAAATTATGGAGGCCATGAACAAAAATGAAATCGTGGTCTTTGTACAGGACCAGTTCACTTATCCCCCAAGGGGCATCCCTTCAACTTTCATCAATCAGCCGGCTTTTACCAACTCTTCAATGGCTTTGTTCGTGCAAAAGCGGGGACATAAAGTGATTCCTGCGAATGTGTTTAGAGAGAACGACAGAAATATTGTCGAGTTTCAAAGTCCAATTCTTTTTGAATCAGGAATGTCCATTCCTGAGTTCACGCAAAAGTGCAATGACTGGATGACGGAGCGAGTGACAGAACGGCCAGGTATGTGGATGTGGATTCATGCCCGTTGGAAGCGTCAACCAAAAGCTTAGTGTGAGCGATCTAGTATAATGAAATTTTTAGGGAGTTTTAATTTTTCTTAAAATCAAGTTTTTATTTTTTCTTAAACAAAGCTTCGGCTTGGGCCAAAAGATCATTTTTTTTTGTGTCTGGGTTTAAAATATTTAACCCAGATTCAGATGGCGAAAAGAATTCACAGTAATTGGCTTTTAGTTTTTCTAAAATGCGATCGGCCATGGTCTCTTTGCATTCATTGTAAATTTTAGGATCATAGTGCTGGCACTGCACACAACTGTGCAGATCTTGACCGCAGTCCGCACAGTCTTGGCGAAAACCAACTTTACCTTCGATAACAACTTTTTTTTGACAGCCTTTACAAACAATTTCCATGTTTCACCTAAAATTTTTAATCAAGGTGCCAGTCAAGGTGCCAGGTTCCGCGCTCAGGTCACACCTTGTCAAAACTTTGTTTTCAATTCATTTTCTAAATTATTTGCATGTTCAAGTAAAGGAACAAATATGTAAGACCTATTTTGCTTCAAGATTTATTTCGCTTAGGTGCCAGGTTCTTTTTTCCTACTAATCCAAATCATACCCATATGAGACTAATTCTTTTTGCAAAATAGAGCTATCTTCTGTTTTGCAACCATAGCTTAAAAGTCACAGTCTTATTTCCAGCTATTTTAATTTAAGATGCAAAGTTAAAATTTATGGCACAAGATTTCTTTTTAAGCAGAATTGAGATACACGATAAGCCATTTTACGATGTGGGTTAGTAGGAAAAAAGAACCTGGCACCTAAGGGCCTAAGGGTTAGCGGAAGGAGTGGGGTTTTTTGTCGAGGGTGTGTGTGGCCGAGATGCGGCGGATGGTGCCGGTTTTAGAGCGCATCACAATAGATTCGGTAAGAGCCTTGCCACCAGCAATGTATCTAACCCCGTTTAAGAGTGGACCCTGAGTAATGCCTGTGGCAATAAACATCACGTCCCCTTTGGCTAAATCTTCAATGGTCAAAGCTTGATTTAAATCTTTTATACCCATTTTGGAGGCACGTTTTTTTTCGTCTTCATTCCTAAAATTTAGACGACCTTGGAAATCTCCATCTAAACATTTCATAGCCGCTGCCGTGATAACGCCTTCTGGGGCGCCACCGGTTCCCATTAAAATATCAATGCCTGAATCTTCCCAAGCTGTTGCTAAAGCTGTTGAGACATCGCCGTCATCAATCAAGTTGATACGGACATTTAAGTCTCTTAAGGTTTGGATCAGCAACTCGTGACGAGGTCGATTTAAAACCACCGCCGTTAATTCATTGATCTCTTTACCCAAAGCTTTGGATACGGATCTTATGTTGGTTTCAACACTGGCATTAATATCAATCGAACCTTTAGCTTTAGGGCCAACGGCAATTTTATCCATGTAAGTATCTGGGGCGTGCAAAAAATTGCCTCGTTCGGCCACGGCGATGACGCTAATAGCTCCTGGCGCACCATAAGCACATAAGTTCGTGCCTTCCAAGGGATCTAGTGCGATGTCAATTTGTGGCGAGCTTGCATCACCGCATCCAACTTTTTCACCAATGTAAAGCATAGGAGCTTCATCTCTTTCCCCTTCACCGATAACCACTACGCCCTGGACCATTACGCTATCAAAAGCTCTTCTCATGGCATCGACGGCGGCTTGGTCGGCGGCATCTTTTTGGCCCAACCCCATAAACTTTGAGCTATTCAAGGCCGCGGCTTCAGTGATTCTTACAAATTCGAGGGCCAGGTTTCTGTCCATGCCTTGTTCTCCTTGATGGGGTCGATGAGACCTTGAGGTGGTTTTTTGACTTTAAGATTTTTATCTACACCAATATGTAGTGTATGGCCATAGGCACATAATTCCCTTTTGCTGTAGATTCCGTAGTAAAACCAAAATTTTAAGTTATCAGTGTAAAGCTTTAAAAAGACTTGAATTTTCTCGCCTAGAAGGCAAGGCTTTCGGTAACTCACATAACTTTCTAAAACAGCCAAAGTGTAGTCCATTTCTGGCGCATGAAGGTGAAGTAAATTTTTGTCCCTGAGCCAAGCTACTCTGGTCTCTTCCATCCACTTGAGATGATTGCTATGATGAGCAATTCCCATAACGTCGGTTTCGTGAAAATGAATAAATTTTTCGTAAAAAAAGCTTGCATTGGGATCGAACATTGAGTCGCCTTAATCTATAATCTATAATCTATAATCTATAATCTATAATCTATAATCTATAATCTATAATCTATAATCTATAATCTATAATCTATAATCTATAATCTATAATCTAAACTACGAATTTTTTAAGAATATAAACTATGAACTAAAGTGTGACCATGATTTGAGAAGTCATTTATGTGCTGAAATTTTTTTAGAATTTATCTATGAGTCATTTGCGATTATTACCATTAACATCCTTTTCTGTGATGGCTCTGCTTAAAAATTTAACCTAAAACGCACACAGACAATCATGTGATGGGATTCATTTCATGGGAATTCGTGGTTAGAATCAAAGAATGTTTTATTTTATATCTTTTTTAACGCTCATTCGAATTATAGGTGCCCCTGTTTTGCTGCTGCCGTGGTGGATTGAGGGACAAAATATTTGGATTTTCGTAAGTTTATATTTTGGTCTATTAAGTTTAACAGATTATTTTGATGGGATGCTGGCGCGAAAATTTAAGATGGAGTCGAATTTTGGACGTTTTCTAGATCCCATAGGCGACAAAGTTGTCGTCCTTTTTGGGTTGGTTCTGTTGACAGTGTCTAAAGATTTAAATCCTGCTTTTTTACTTATATTTATGACTCGCGATTTTATTATCGGGGGCTTAAGATCATTTGCAGCCGCTGAAGGTGTTGTTATTTCAGCCAGAGCTTTAGGCAAATCCAAAGCCGCTCTGCAAATGGTTGCTATTCCCTTATTGCTTTTTCCGGAGTATTTAATTCCTATTCCTTTTTCAACTTTTATAATTGGTGAAATTGTTTTGGTGATCAGCTTAATTTTAAGTGTTGTATCAGCGTTTGATTATTTTTTAGGATTTCGAGGACATTGGCTCGCCAAAGATTAAGTAAATCTGTTGAATTAACTAGGACTTTTTTAAGCACAGTTTCATTGGAATATTATGCAAAATAATTTTAATGCTTAGTTATCATCAGACTTATATGGAAGCCGTCTGAGGATGAGCTTAAATTTTATCTTAGGTCAGTTGTTCTAAGTTGACAGAACTAAGGTCGAACAGCATATTCAAGTGAATTCTTTCGCGGGAATAGCTCAGTTGATAGAGCGTCGCCTTGCCAAGGCGAAGGTCGCGGGTTTGAGTCCCGTTTCCCGCTCCAATTAAATTTTGGCGGTGTTACCCACTTAGGGATTTCCTCATAAAACTGCAGAATCTCCTGATATCCTCACACAACTGCATAGAACACCGTGTACGCTAGAAATAACAAACACTTAGAAGCCTAAGTCGATAGTTTACTTCAGGCTTTTGCAGGCGAAAAATTTAAATTGTTGCAACACTAGTTTGCTAAGAGCAAAAATTTAAACCACGAAGTCTAAAAATTCTAAAAAATTTCTAAACCTGTAAACGCTTTCCTTATCAACTTTCAGCGGTATCTATTAACCTTTAAAGCGCTATAATTTAAAGCTTTAAGATTCAAATTTTTGTCAATGACTGAAGCTATTAATCTTTTGGAAGGTAAACGATATAATCAGATCTTATCTGGCGGTAAAAATAGTCATTAAAGCGCCGATATGAAATGGGTGTCAGGGCAAAAACATTGAATCTTTGTTTTTGACTAAGTTCAATGAATCGCTCGGTCAATTGTGAAAATCCCGGCATATTCGGAGCTACATTTGCAGATTCGTTATCTTGATATTCAGAATTAGAAGGGAAGAAAGCATCAGCTAATGAAGGGTTGGTAGGATTAAATACAAAATAGAGGTTGGCCTGAGGCAGAACCCAAGATGAATCTTCAAAATCCACATTTAAGAATTTAACATTTAGCATACCATTTTTTCGTGCGGCTTCACTAAAAGCAAATGCCTTGGCTTTATTTGTTTCAAGGGCATAAAATCTAACCTCAGGAGAAAGTAGTCCTAGAAGTAAACCCAGCTGACCATGGCCCGAGCCAATTTCAGTGACAGTTGGGGTATTTCCAAAATCCATATCCTCAATCACTCGTAACATTTCCGTCCAAGAAGTTGATTTCGCGTTTGCATCCAAGCTGAGTCCAAAAAGCACATCTAAAAATGGTTCAAGGGACTTAAGTTCTACGGTTTTTTTTCGTCTTAAAAATTGCATGCGTTTTTTTGCGGGTAGATTAAAAAGGGCTTGTTTTATTTTGGTTAAGACATTTTGCTCTTCTTGTTGAAAGGGCCGAAGGGCTTCTCTTAGTGTTGGTAAATCAGAATTGAGTTCGGGATAGGCACGAACTAAACTTTCAAGCTGCTGATCATATCTTGTAAAATAAGTCGATGAAAATTTTTTTGACAAAGTGACTAGTTTGGCCACGGATTGTTCGCGAATTAATTCATCAATAATTCTATCTAGGTCGTGGTAAATAGGGCTAGAGGGCCAATACTCTTTAGGGAAGTTATATCTAAGCCAAGGATCTGAAGACGTGGATAGCCCTAAAAACTCTTCACAGATGGAATCTGGTGCTTTTGCGTGGGCCAGAGAAGAGATTAAAAAAATGCACAAAATTTTAAGAAACATAAGCACTGGTTTAAGCACATAACGTGCCAGAGAGACAACTTATTTAAATACACTTGAGCTGGTTGATAAATGAACTCGCGTTTGCTCTTTTTGATTTTGGAAAAGCGCAAATACTATCCCTACAATAGCGCCACCTAAGTGGGCCGCGTGAGCTACGCCACCGCTTCCATTCGCATTATTAAAAAAAGCTATAATTGCAATTTCGTAAGCAATTTTTAAAAGAAAAAGCCACTTTGCTGCTATACGAATCCAATAGGGGAATATGACAAGTAAAAATAAAACACCTACTTTGGTATTTGGAAATCTAACCATGTAATAGGACAGCACCCCAAAAACGCCAGCGCTTGCACCCACTAAAGGGGTCGGAACAGCACCAACCAAAAGCGCATGTAAAACAACGCCCCCGATATGGGCAAAAAAGATTAAACATAAATACGTAAATCCACCAATGTCTTGCTCCACATCGTCACCAAAAGTCATCAAGAAGTAGAGATTGCCTAAAATATGTAAAAAACCAATGTGAAGAAAGAAGGAACTTAAAAAAGTAAGTCCTAAGTTTCGAAACGGTTCAGCCGGCACAAAACCCCAGGCCAAAGCCGTTTGATCAATGCCCCAATCTCTGGACGCAAGAAAAATAGCCATAACCAAAGCACTTAAAAAATATGTGATAATGGGAACGATTTTTAGCAATGAAGGCTTCATTTCAATCGGCAGTCCCACCAATGCGGGTAGCCACTTCCAAGATTGCGATGGCCCCACATCAGAGAAGAAGACATTATCAGGATCGTCTTGCAAAGTTGTTTTTAAATCCTCATTGTAACTTTCAAGGCGTGCTGGCGACATTTGAACTTTAAGCCGAGAGGCTTTTAAATTTTTAAAATCAATAATTTCACCTTGATCCAACCATAGTAATTGACAGGTCATGCACACATCGAGCTCCATGTGCAGTTGGCCTTCGGTATGGACTAGGGCTCGTAGTTTTTTATCACAACTTGGGCAAGGTCGAAGAGCTTTTGGGGCGTGCTCACTGACTTTAAGAAGTTCGGCAAAGTCAGTTTCACCGATCAGTTTTTTTAAGGGATTAAAATGTATCATATGTCCTGCACAATTTGTGCAGCCGTAGTAAACCATACCGTTAATATGAGTTTGTTTTTTTAACTTAAAAGCACACTCGGGACACATGAACATTTCATAAATCTACTCTGACCATGACTAACGAGCAAGTTTCAAAATATACTTAAAAACGCTTTAAAAGATTTAAGCCCATGTGAAACTATAATCTAATTGCATTTTTTGGAATTTTTTGAGGGTATTAAAGTAAGCTATGTACAATTAAAGAGTTCAATTTTTGGACTTAAATCTATAAGATCGGTTATCAACAAACTGTTGCACCGCAGTGTTAACGTGATTAAGTTAATTTATCATTGGGACAAATATGTAAAACAGGATTATATTTTTTAGGTGCTAAAAATTTTGATGTTAAAATTTTTAATATTGTTTCTTTTCACTCAAGATACTTATGCCTTAAATTCGTCAAATTTCTTGAGACCTGATTTGGAGTCAGCGAACTTAAATGCAGACTCTAAAACCACCAACATAGAAATTTTTTTAGAGCAGATTACCAAAAACTCTACTATCATCAAAAATGCTCAGCTCGAGTTTGCGTCCGCCAAACTTCTTAACGAAATTGAACTTTCTGAATTTGATTGGTCAGCCTTTGTAAACGTAAGTCGTTTAAGCGCCAAAGATCCTCAACGAAATCCATTTAGTCCGACGCAAAATGAAGTCAACTCTTTGGGTTTAGGTGTGGCCAAAAAATGGCAATATGGTATTCAGACCAATCTTAATTACAATGTAACTGACAATTTGATTCAATTTCCTTCGGATCGTTTAGATTATTATTTCCCAGACTTAAGCTTTGAAATTAAAGCCAATCTTATGGACGATATTATTTATCAACAGAGTCTAAATAAAGTGCTCAAAATCAAGCAGCAGAATAAAAGTTTAGAGTTGGAAAAAAAAATCAAAGTTAGGCAAAACTTAGTTGAATCTTTGTTAGACCTTGTGAACATAGTTGAAATTAAAAATGAAGTGCAACTGGAAAAGCAAATCTGCAGCGAGATAAAAAAACAAAACACCATGTTAGTTAAAAAGCGTGCTCGAGGCAGTATTTCAAGACGAGATGCTTTAACAAGCCAAAAAGAACTAAATAATTGCGAAATTAATATTAAAACATTAAGTAACCAACTGTTAGCACGAGAGAAATCACTTGAATCTAAATACAATTTAAATCCTGTATCTTATGACGCCTTCGAAATTGAAAGTCTATTTTTGGAAGTTAAACAAATATATAAACGGTTTTCTGATTTAGAAAAAAATATTAATTTTGAACAAACCATAGAACTAGAAACTTTAAAACAACAACTTCAAGTCTTAAAAGCAGAAGGCCAGCAACTTAAAGCCTTAAATCAAACAGATGTGGCTTTAGAAGCCCGTTACGGCTTGCGTGGCTTGAATGAAAACCTATCAGATTCCCAGGCCAATATCGCCAATTCGGATTTTCAAAATTATTATCTGGGCCTAAGAATAAATCTGCCATTTAAGGATCGTACGGCTGAGTCATTAATGGCTTCTAATTCTTATAAAAAAGATATCGTGGGCGTGAACTATCAACAGACCTTAAAACAAAAACAAGCACAGTTTTTTGTTCTTAAAGAAACTTTGGATGAAAATTTATTGATTTATGAAAAACTGGAAGAGAATTATACTTTGTCTCGACAAATTTTAGATGAAGGACTTAAAGATTTTAACAATGGTCGCATTGATTTTTTTAATTTAACAGAACTGCGAAAAGCCTTTTTGATTTCACAAAGTCAAATGATACGCTTACGAAGTCAAATCCTGGTTAACATTGTCGAATATATTGATTACTACAATTATTTTGAAAGGTACTACTAGTGACTAAATTTTTTAGCTGGCTTTCCGATAACAGCCTTTTCGTACATTACCTCACCATTGTTATAATTATGGTTGGTATTTATAGCTTCACTAAAGTGCAAAGAGAGGCCAGACCCAATGTGGATTTTAACCGCGTTGCTATTTCGGCCGTTTATCCCGGGGCTTCCCCGCAAGATATTGAAGAGCTTGTCATTGACCCTATCGAAGACAAAATTGAAGAGGTTGATGGTATTGAAGAGTATCGATCGGTTGCTTTTAACGGAGCCGGAGCCATTTCGGTTAAAATAGATGACGATTACCCAGATCCACGAATTGTCATTGATGATTTACGTCGAAAAATAACTGAAGTTAGAGATATCCCATTGGAAGTTGAAGACCCCTTAGTCACGGAAATCAAAGCTAGCAATATTCCTGTCTTAAGAATTGCATTATTTGGGGATGCAACACCTTACGAATTCAAACTTGAACTGGAAAAATTAAAAGATTTTTTAAAGAAAAAGCCAGGTGTTCAAAGTGTGGATGATGCTAACTTACAAGAACTGCAATTGAAGGTTTTAACATCGCCTGAAAAATTAGATGCTTATGACATAACTTTAATAGAAATGATCACTAGTTTAAGTCAGTGGTCACGCCAAAAACCTGGTGGTTTATTTGAGTCCAAAGCTGAAACTGTCAGTATGAATGTGGGCGACGATTATAACGAGCTGGATAAAATTAATGAATTTGTCATAAGAAGTAATGACTCTGGTAAGTCGGTGGTTTTAAAAAATTTAGCTTCGGTTAACTACGATCTTGAAAGCACGCAAATTAGAACTTTATTTGATAGCCAAAGTGCGGTGGTTTTAACTGTGGTCAAAAAACCTTTTGCCGATATTATTACAACTGTTGATTTATTAAATGAAACTTTAGCGGAATATGAGCAAAGGCTGCCTAAAGGATTAGGGATTAAAACCTACACAGATCAATCGATCTTAGTTAGAAATCGACTCGCTATTGTAACTTCCAATGCTATTTTCGGTTTAGCACTTGTGATTTTTATTTTAATGATAGCTTTGGATTTAAGGTCAGCATTGGTTACATCTTTAGGAATACCCATTGCCATCATTGGTGGTATGGCTATCGTGTTTTATTTAGGAAATACTTTAAATTCTTTGGTCATAGTGGGTTTAGTAATTGTGCTCGGTATGCTTGTTGATGACGCTACGGTGGTATGCGAAAATATTTATTCCTATATCGAAAAGGGTTTTAGTCCTAAAGAAGCTGCGATCAAAGGGGTTTCAGAAATTGCAGTTCCTGTTGTGGCCTCTGTTTTAACAACAGTTTTTGCTTTTTTTCCAATCCTGTTTATGAAAGAAATCATTGGTCAGTTTTTACGAGTTATTCCACTGACTGTAATTGCAATGCTTTCTGTCTCACTGGTGGAGGCTCTAATTATTTCACCAATTCATGCGGCAGAAGTTATGAAAGCCTCAACAAAGAAGAAAAAAGCGGGCTTTATGCAGAAGCTAGAAGGGAGATATAAAAGTTATATCTTATGGAGCATTGATCGGCGCATTTGGGTGCTTACTTTTTTTGTATTATTTTTTGCTCTTTCGATCTTTCAGGGCAAAAAACTATTTGAAAGATTTAGTATTTTTCCATCCACAGGACTTGAAGGCTTGAGCGTAAGGCTTGAACTTAATAAAAACATTCCCATTGAAGAAACAACTTTAAAAACCAAAACATTAATTGAAAACTTAAAACAAGTTTCCGAAGGAACATTTGATAGCATCTATGCAACAATTGGTGAGGTCACTACCGGCGGCAATAGCGATGGCAGTCGGCAAAATGGGTCGCATTTAGCAAGCATTAGTGTGGTTTTTACATCAGATCAAAGTTTTTATAAAATGGAGGATCGGGTTGTAAAAAATATTCGAAAGATCACTTCGGAGTTTGCAAAACTTCAGAACATAAAAACATCGATTACTTTAGCTCGGCCGGGCCCGCCCCAGGGTAAACCGATACAACTTGAAATCGCTTCGAGAGATATAGCTAAAGGGCGTGAAATATCTGAAATGCTTAAAAGCGCATTTGGTAAAATGCAAGGTGTTCATAGTTTAGAGACTGATTTAGATGGTGACACCAAAAAATATCGATTTGTCATCGATAATGATTTGGCAGTGGCGGAAGGAGTCAGTCCCGCGCTGATATCGCAAACAGTTTTTGCCGCATCTACTGGTCGAGTTGCCGAAGAGATTTTAAAAAATAATGAGAAGATTGAAATTCTTGTGGGAGTCAAAGCGAGCGAAGTGCAAGATGTTCAAAGAATCCTCGATCTTAAAGTCAGAAATGTAAACGGTCAGGCTATAAAACTTAAAGCCTTTGTGAAAATTGTAGAAGAGTTAGGGCCCTCATCCATTCAAAGATTAAATGGTCTTCGAACGATTACGCTGTTTGGCGAAGTGGAAGAGCAAATTATTTCGGGCCGTCAAGCTAATATGAAGATTGCGCCTTTGGTAGCGAAGCTCAGTCAAGAAAACCCGGATGTCTCTATTGGAACGGGGGGCGGGGAAAAAGACCGTATGAATGCCCTATTGGACACTCGAAGGCTTTATATTATTGCCTTAGTCTTAATTTTTTTAGTGATCAGTTTATCATTTCAATCCGTACTCTATCCTATTTTAGTTATTCTAACTATTCCAATGGGTCTTTGTGGTGTGGTATGGGCTCTTCGACTACATGGGCAACCCCTATCCATCATGGGAATTGTGGGCGTTGTGGGTCTTTCAGGGGTTGTGGTTAATACTTCGATTTTGCTACTTAGTTTTGTGCAGCAGGGGATTAAAGAAGGCATGACTTTAGAAGTTGCAATCTCTGAAGCTGGAGCAAGGCGGTTGAGAGCTATAGTTATTACAACCAGCACAACTCTAATTGGTTTGTTTCCCACGATGTATGGCATTGGGGGCAAAGATTTTTTTATTCAACCTATAGCATTGGTATTAGGTTGGGGCTTATTAGTTGCAACTTTATTAACGCTTTTTGGTCTACCTGCTTTAGTGTCCTTTGTTAAAGTTCTTGAAAAAAAATCCTCGACTTAGCTTTTTTAAATTAAAGTAATCAACTAATTTTATATTCTTAAGCTTATTCTTAAAAGTAATTGCTTTTTAAGCACGACTAAAGCCTGATCTGCTTTTCAGGTCCAGAATTGACCCTACTTCAAACTACAAACACACTAAACTTAAGTGTTTCGAAGTCCATAATTTTGGATTTAAATACAACATTTTTTATCAGGGGTGCATATGTCAGTTGGATTTTGCAGGGGAGCTTGTAAGGTAATAAACCTTTTGTTTTTTAGTTTGGTTTTAAGTTCAGCTCTTACCCCTCAGGCAATGGCGAATATCGTAGGTAATCCAGTGCAGAACTTTAACCCCACCTACAGTGGCAAAAACTTTATCTCTGTGCATTCCTCTGAGACCTTAACCAAAGGTCAATTTAATTTAGGCTTATTTTTTGACTATGCGATTGAAACTTTGCCTGTATATCCCTTAGTCGTAAATCCTAATTTAGGGGACAAGCTTTTATACTCGCATTTGGGTTTTGGGTACGGGATAAATTCAAATTGGGATGTAGGCCTTTCGATTCCAAATATTGTAGGTCAAGATGTTGATAACGCCCAACTTCGTGGCGAGTATGCCGAAACAGGACTTTTAGAAATCAGAGCTTTAACAAAATATCGTCTAAAAACATTTGCCGATGCCAGTGGTGGTGTGGCCGTAATTGGATCTTTAGGTTTCAATAGAACAAAAAACTTACCATACGTCGGCAAAGATCCTGGTCCAACTGTTAATTTAGAAGTGGCAGTAGATAAGCGGTTTGGAAAATGGATGTGGGGTTCAAATTTAGGGTATCGCATGGCGAACTCTGGGGAACAGATTGATGGGTTTACGCTGTTTCAACCCATGGGTGACTCCTTTATTTTTTCGGTGGCGAGCAACTATCAGTTTAATGAAAGTTGGTCGGCAATGGGCGAGCTATGGGCAGCTATGCCAGATGTGAATATGGGCGAAGTCGACCGCGACAATAACTCTTACGAATTACTTTTAGGGGGTCGTTACAACCGTGTCACACCCAGTGATAACTCTTGGAATGTGAATTTTGGATTAACTCGAGAGCTTAACCACGGTATTTCAACTCCCTCGCTGCGCTTTTTTGGGGGCTTAAATTATACCTTTGGTGGTCGTGGTGAAGTTAAAAGTACAAATTCCAATCCTCTGCTAGTGAAGAAAACAGTGAACACTGTTCAAAGTGAAATTCCCGAAGAGGAAGAAGAGTCCAATTACAATGAGGGCTATCGCCAAGGCTATATGGGTGGTTATGGTATAGGTCCTTATGCAGGTCTTGGACCTCAACATGGAGACAGTCTGGATGGGGGCTTAGATTATCCGGAAGGTTTTTATCAAGGATATTTGGATAGTTCTGGAAGTTATCCTGGTGACTCAAATCGACCGAACTGGGCTAAGTGCTATCGCACCGGATTTCAAGGCAAAGTGGGTAATGGGCCCGGTGCTGGCAAGACTTCAAGTTATGGCGATCAACTTAATTTGGGCCCCGATTGTCCAGATGGTTATGTGACAGGTTGGAATGATGCCCCAGATAAGGGTGAAAAAATTGGTGACGATGCCAGTTCGGAATCTTTTTATAATCCCGGTTACCGAGAAGGCTACAAAGCTGGATTTGGCTTAGGCCCTTACGCGGGGTTGGGACCTGATCACGGTCAAACATTAGACGGAGGATGGGAGTATCCTGAGGGATTTTATGACGGTTACATAGATGCTTCGGGTCCTTTTCCTGGGGACCCAGATCGAAGACTTTATGCCCAAGCTTATCGAACAGGTTTTCAAGGTAAACTTGGTGTTGGCCCAGGAAAAAATACCAACAAAGATCATGGACCCAAAATCAATAAAGATGGAGATTATCCAGAAGGGTACGAGCACGGTTGGATCGATGCTCCTGATGCTAATCAAGAGATCACAGCACCTTCAGATCCAAACTTAACCATCGAAGCTAATGCTAATGTCAGTTACGACTCGGATATTGAAACAATAGTTATTGATACAGACGAAGATGTTTTAGCTAATCGTCGCCCTGAAGAGGAAGAAAAGTTACGAGTGCAAAACATAACTTTTAACACCAATTCGGCCGTGATCACTCCAACATCGGACCGAGTGTTACAAAATATTGTACGCTACTTGAAAAAACATGAATTTAAATCATTAGAGATTTGGGGGCACACGGATGCCAGAGGGGCCGCACTTTACAATGAAAAACTAAGTTTAGCCCGAGCTCAATCGGTTTATAATTATTTGGCCACTGCAGGCATTGAGCAGCAGAAGATGAAGTTCGACGGTTGGGGTGAACGAAAGCCCGTTTCACCGAATATCTCTGCGGAAGAGCTAAGAACGAATCGCCGTGTGGAGTTCGTCATTCGAAGGTGAAGTATTCAATAAAGTGTGTTACAGGAATATATGCTTTGCTTTCGAAGTTCTTTTAGCTTTACCAAAACTATCAAGCTTTTTACATTTAAAAAAAAGTACTGCCGAATAATGATAGGAGTTTTTAGTGTTTTGGTGCTAACTAGAAATAGCTTTGCAACAGCTCATGACACACAATTTTGGACGCAGAGTATTTTAACAGCACCTCTTGTAAAACATAAAATACCTTTAAGACTTTATTTAGAGTACCAAACAAGGCACTCTAATAGCGACAGTCGAAAGGACTTAGAACTTCTCAGGCCCGCCATTTTTTATAAACTAAATGCTAAATTTGTTTTCGGTTTAGGTTTTTTATCCTTAAGGGATTTTGAATTTGATGAATTAGAAAAACGTATTTGGCAGCAAATACAATATTTTGATGAGATTAGTGTTTTTGATGTCCAACTTCGCTTACGTTTAGAACAAAGATTCAGACAATCGAATGTTGGCAATGAGCCTGACGACAGCCAAGTTTTAAATAGGTTACGTTTTATGCTTATAGCTAAAACAAAACAACAATTTTTCGGATTTAAGTTATTTTTAATGGATGAACTTATGATAGGGCTTAATGCTTCACATAGCCTTAACTATCCTGAAATTAATCAAGGGTTTGATCAAAATAGATTTTTTCTTGGCTTTGCTTATAAAATTAATCAGACTCTCTCGTTGGACCTGTCCTATATTCACAACAATATATTAAAAGGTGATGGAACTACTTTTGTCATTGACGGTGGTTTAGCCAATTTGGTGATAGAATTTATTTAAAAATCTTTCGAATTTTCTTTTATTCGATTATAGTGTTATAAAATCATTAAACGCATGATAATTCTATTTTCTTAAAGTAATCAGAATATTTTAAAAGGCAAACCATGGCTTCAGCAAAAACAACTCAGATTTTTAATTTTTCAGCGCAACAGATTTACGATGTTATCAGTGACTTTGACAATTATTCAGAGTTTTTACCAGAAGTGAAAAAAGCCAAAGTGATTGAAACTAAAGGCAGTAAGCAAACTGTTGAAATGTCAGTTTCAATGATCAAGGATTTTACCTACTCCATCATTGCCACTTTAGATGCACCCAAAGGTTTGTCTTGGGTTTTTTATAAGGGAGATGTTTTTAAATCCAATTCTGGGTCCTGGCTTTTAAAACCCATCTCAGAAAGTCAAACGGAAGTGACTTATGAAGTCAGCGCTGATTTTAAAATTTTTGTTCCCTCTATGATCTCTAAAAAAATGATCGAAGTTAGCTTACCCAAAATGATGGATGCTTATAAACAGCGACTTAAAAAGCTTAACTCTTAAAGTTTTTTGAACATGAAGTTATCGCCATTTGAGCATCATTTTATTCGCGTCCACAAAAAACATTTCACCAATTCGAGGGCTTTTTTGTTAGCCATTTCTGGTGGCGTGGACTCAATGGTTTTGTTACACTTATTTCATAAGTTTCAAAAGCAAATGCAAAGCCAATTCAGAGTTTTGTGCGTTCATCATGGCTTAAGTCCAGATAAAAAAATAAATGAGTACCGCACGGAAAGCTTAAATTGTGTTCAAGACTTTTGTAAAACCTATGACGTAAAGTTTTTAACTAACTTTGATCCTGACAGTATTTTTGAACCTGCAACGGGGCTTAATTCTGAACAGCAGCTAAGGGACTTTAGATACGGACATTTCAATGCCTTTAAGCAAGATCATGAAATCTTGGTGCTCGCTCACCATTTAGATGATCTGCTAGAAACGCAAATGTTGGATTTGATTCGAGGGTCTCATTTTGAGCATTGGTCACAACACAAGGAACACTCTGGTCAGATATTTAGACCACTTGCTCATGTTTCAAAAGAAGATATTTTGCAATATGCTAAAGAAGCCAAGCTTCAGTGGTGCGAAGATCCAACCAACCAGCAGTCCGATTCCCTTCGAAATTGGTTAAGAAATGGCTTTCTTAAAGAGCTTTCAGAGAAATCCAAAGGTCTTAAAGCCAATTTAATGAAAAATCTAGTGAAGCTCTATGAACATACACCCATTTTAGCACCAGTTGCTGAGTTAGAAATTACCGCTAATAGCTGGTTGACTTTGACTCAGTCCGATAAGCAACAGTTCGTATTGAGAAGTGCACGTCGATTAGGTTTAAAGTCTATGACTCAGGGGCAAATATTAGATATTCTACAGAAGCTTGACCTCGGTCAAAAAGAGATCAAATTTCAAACTGGTCCCATCTTTTGGATCAAAACGACCGATAAGATACAAGCTTACAGGGAGACCTCATGAAAACAAAAATTCCTAAAGGTGCACAAAAAACTTTTGGTGTGTGGATACTTTTATTCATAATGGTTGTTTTTTTCGTACAACAGACATCTATGAAAAAAAATGAAGTGATGAAAGATTTTTCATACCCAAATTTTGTTGAAGCCTTAGAAAAAAAACATATCAGTGAAATTACATTTTTCACTAAAGCCCAAGAGATTGAAGGCGCTATTAAAGAAGAGTTTGTTGCTGAATATAAAGAAAAATTTGGTGGTTCTAAGTTTAAAATACCAGGAAACATTGATAATTCTGGATACGAGACAGCTAAAGAAAATGGCTTGATACCAAAATACAATAACGAAGACAGATCCATGTTAGTTACAGTTCTGTTGAATCTGTTGCCACTTATTTTAATACTCGGATTATTTATTTTCTTTATGCGCCAGCTGCAAGCGGGCGGTGGCAAGGCTTTTAATTTTGGGAAAAGCAAAGCTAAGTTACTTAATGAATCCAAGAAAAAAGTTACATTTAAAGATGTTGCGGGTGTCGATGAAGCTAAAGAAGAGCTTGTCGAAATCGTTGAATTTCTTAAAGAACCTAAACGTTTCACTAAACTAGGTGGCCGAATTCCTAAAGGTGTGTTGTTGATTGGACCTCCTGGAACGGGCAAGACCTTACTTGCTCGAGCCGTTGCGGGAGAAGCCGGAGTTCCATTTTTTTCTATCTCTGGATCTGATTTCGTTGAAATGTTTGTCGGTGTTGGAGCTTCACGAGTACGTGATATGTTTGAACAAGGTCGACGAAATGCCCCTTGTATCATCTTTATCGATGAGATCGACGCTGTTGGTCGACACCGAGGTGCAGGCATGGGTGGTGGACATGATGAGCGTGAACAGACTTTAAACCAATTGCTTGTCGAGATGGATGGTTTTGAAGGCACCGAAGGTGTTATCATCATCGCAGCAACTAACCGTGTGGATGTCTTAGATCCCGCTTTATTACGGCCCGGTCGATTTGACCGTCGAGTTATGGTAGGGCGACCTGATTTAAATGGGCGAGTTCATATTCTAAACGTGCATGTCAAAAAAGTGCCTTTATCTGAAGAAGTAAAAATTGAAACCATTGCCAAAGGAACCCCGGGTTTGTCAGGTGCGGATCTAGAAAACTTAGTGAATGAAGCGGCTTTGATAGCTGCTCGACAAAGAAAAAAAATGATCGATATGGATGATTTTGAACAAGCTCGAGATAAAGTTTTAATGGGTCCAGAGCGCCGAAGCATGAAAGTTTCTGAAGAAGACCGTTTGATCACAGCTTATCATGAAGCGGGTCACACGATTGTAAATCGCTCATTGCCTGGGTTAGATCCAATTCATAAAGTCACTATTATGCCACGAGGCGGGGCCTTAGGGATTACGCAAACATTGCCTGATAAAGACGCTCTTAGTTTTACTAAAAGTAAAGCCCAGCATATGATTGCGTTTTTATTCGGAGGCCGAGCCGCCGAAGAGATCGTTTTTAAAGATATAACTACCGGCGCAAGCAATGACATTGAGCGCGCCACTGACATTGCAACCAAAATGGTAACCGAGTGGGGTATGAGTCCTAAAATTGGTCCATTATCCTACAGTGCATCGGACAGTCCTGTGTTTGTCGGTATGCAAACAAATAAAGGTGGACGAGAGATTTCAGACTCTAAATCGCAAGAGATTGATGTTGAAATTAGTAAAATTATTGATGAAGGCTATCAAACCGCACTTAGAATCTTAACTGAAAAACGCGAAGCCTTAGAGTCTTTATCAAAAGGCCTAATGGAGTTTGAAACCGTTGATGGACTTGAAGTGGACATGTTAATGCGTGGAGCTTCAGTGGATGAAATACGACAAAAACGCTCTGACCGTGCCGATCTTATTAAGAAAGAAAGTGATGCTAAAAAAGATGTTGTTGTAAATCCAAAAAAACAAGACGAGCCTGATGGACTCGGCGATCCAAACCCTATGGGTAGCCCCGCGTAGGGTTTAAGTTTTTCAAGGAGTATACGTCTTGGGTTTTATCATCGAATATTTTATTTATTTAAAATCACAGATTCATCCTAAAGACTTCTTTGATTTATTTATTCTTTGGGTCATGGTGTACCGAATCATGATCCTGACGGAAAAATCTGGAATTTCAAAAATTTTAGCAGGGGTGATTTTTTTAGCTCTGCTATACATTTTTAGCTTTCAATTAAAACTAATGTCAGTGCATTTTATTTTGGAAAACTTTTTTAATAATTTATTTTTGATACTTGTTATTTTATTTCAAAACGAAATTCGCAAAGTTTTAATTGAAATTGGCTCCCCCATTTTTTCAACCACGATTTCCAGAGAAGAAGAAAACCGTATCGTCGATGAAGTTTCAAAAGCCCTTAAAGAATTGCAGCGAAAAAATTGGGGCACTATTATTGTGGTCGAAAAAGATATGAACGTTGATGCTTTTGTCGAAGAGGGTATTGTACTTAATTCAGACATTTCCTCTGAACTTATTTTAAGTGTCTGTGAGCCTACGAGTCCAATTCATGATGGGGCTATTTTAATTCGAAATGGTAAGCTTGAGTCCGCTGGTAATTTTTTGCCTTTAAGTAAAAACCCTGTGTTAGACAAAAATCTAGGCACAAGACATAGAGCAGCTTTGGGACTTTCAGAACTTGTGGATGCCCGTATCTTTATTGTCAGTGAAGAGCGTAAAAACATTGGGCTTGTCGAGTCAGGTACTTTAAAAGTTGTCGACAGCAGTGCGAACATTAGACAAGTCCTAGTAGACTTTCTTGGGTTTGGGGAAGAGTCATGAGTCCATCAAAAAAACCTAACTATAACCTCTCTTTTAAAGATAAATCTAAGATCTTTGCGCAAAATTTATTTTCTGTTCATCCACGTCAAAAATGGTTTTCGCTGATTGTGGCCTTATTTGTTTGGGGTTTTGTGTTAGGTCAGAAAGAAACTGTTATGGAAAAAGAAGTCTCTTTACAGTACCAATTAAAATCTAAAGTCGAAATGCTGGATTCTGTGAAAAAAGTAAAAGTGAAATTACAGGGTCCTTCCATCAGTCTAAGGAAATTCAATGATCAGCCCAGCAGTTTGACTATTGATATTTCCGAGTACCCAGTGGGTGGACTTTACTCTATTGAGCTATCTAAAGAGGGGCTAAATAATGTACCTCTTGGTGTTGAAGTTATTAAGATTACACCTAATCGTGTGCCCATTGTGCTTAGAGCAAAACCTGAGTAGCATAAATTTATTTAATTCAACGAGGTTCTCATGAGTGAAAGTAAACCCCAAGCACCTGCAAAGCTAAAAGCCAAACCGGCTTCCATCTCTTTACACGAGGATAAAATAGAAAAGCGTCTTTTTGGGACCGACGGCGTGCGAGGAACAGCGGGCTTGTTTCCAATGACCCCCGATATTGTTTTGAAATTAGGCCAAGCCTTAGGTTACGTCTTACGAAAAAAAGAAGATATGCCCAAAGTTGTGATCGGGAAAGACACAAGACTTTCGGGCTACATGGTCGAACAATGTTTAGCCGCAGGTTTAAACTCTATGGGTGTACATGTGCAGTTGGTGGGACCACTGCCAACTCCTGGAATTGGATTTTTGGCAATCAATATGCGAGCCGATGCTGGGATTGTGATCTCAGCCAGTCATAATCCTTATCACGACAACGGAATTAAAATTTTTGGCTCTGATGGCTACAAAATATCAGATGCTATGGAACTTGAAATTGAGGCCTTAGTTTTAGATCAAGATATGACTAAACTGTTAAAATCCCATGACCAAATTGGTCGAACGAAACGTATTGATGACGCTTTAGGTAGGTATTTAGTTTATGTTAAAAATGCCTTTCCACTAAATTTAGATTTAGCAGGACTTCGAATTGTCTTAGATTGCGCCAACGGGGCAGCTTACAAAGTGGCTCCGTTGGTTTTTCAAGAGCTAGGTGCTGAAGTTATTTTATTAGGTGATAAGCCCGACGGCTTTAATGTGAATAAAAAATCTGGCGCCTTACATCCCGAAAATGTCTCTGATGCGGTTAAAAAATATCGCGCAGATATCGGGATATGTTTAGATGGGGACGCGGACCGCGTAATTATTTGCGATGAGAATGGGGAAGTTGTTAACGGCGACCGTATTCTTGCGATTTGTGCTGTTCATTTAAAAGAAGAAGGTAAACTCAAAAACAACACTGTAGTTGCAACCCATATGAGTAATATTGGTTTAGATCAGTTTTTAAAAAAGCATGGCATTAAAGTTTTACGAGTGGGCGTAGGGGATAAATATGTGATGGAAGCTATGCGTGCCAAAGGCTATTCGCTAGGTGGAGAGCAGTCGGGTCACATAATATTTCTAGACTATTCAACAACCGGAGATGGCTTAATTGCTGCTTTAAAAATGTTAGAAGTGACTTTGAAAAAAAACAAAAAGATCAGCGAGCTTCGTGAATCAATGACGGATAGTCCACAAGTTCTGAAAAACTTACGAATAAGTCAGCGCGTGCCTTTAGAGCAAATTCCAGGATACTTTGAGCTGATCTCTTTAATTGAACAAAAATTGGGAGACTCAGGTCGTCTCTTCGTTAGATATTCAGGCACGGAACCCCTTATTCGAATTCTTGTTGAAGCCCAGGATCAAACCTTGGCGGAAGAGTGCGCTGAGCAAATGTTGGTTTGGTTTAAAAAAAATCTAGAAGTTTAATTTGATCATGGACATGCAGTTCTCAACATCCATTGAAGACATGAACCATAAGCTTGGCGCTTTGTTCGAGCAGTTTAAAGTGGGGGATATCATTTTAATCAATGGACCAATAGGTGTTGGTAAAACCACTTTTGTCCGACATTTTGTTAAAGTACTAGGGTCTGAGTGGGTCAACTCACCAAGTTATAATTTAATTCAAGAGTATTCCTTAAGAAATTTTAAAGTTCTACATATTGATCTTTATAGAATCACAGATCTCTCAGATCTAGAATCCATTGGATTTTGGGACTGTCTTTTGCAAAAAAACTATATTGGTTTTATCGAATGGCCCGATCTCATCGACCCAGCCTTTTTACCCGCTCAAAGAGTCCTTAACTTAGATATAAATTTTGATGCTAAAAATCCGAATGACCGAATTTACAACTTAAAACAATTGCAAATATAATTAGCTTCTATAGCCGGATCACAATTTACAATTTGTAATTCTTAAGGGGCTAACATGCGCGCGGCGTTATTGCCTTTAACTTAATAAGATCCTTTTTATTTGCAGGATTGAACATAAAAAAAAATAAGTTTAATCTAGGCCACAGATTTTACTTATAATCGTCTAAGGAGCCTTTATGAAATTTTTGCTTTTAAATTTAGTTTTGTTATTTTCAATCACTTCCTATGCGGCTAGTCCTGTTGAAGATGTCTATCTAGAAACAACTCGAGCTAAAGTGATTGTTTTAAATGAAGCTTACTCGAATGATCTTTTTACTGCCGTTTCTTCTGCGAGTTCCAATACAACTTTTGAAGCTAAATTAATTTGTGAAGAGTACCAAACCAGTTCTTGTGAAACTTGTGATGATGTGATTGTAAAAAAACGCTGTAAAATAATAGTTGCTGAGTAGAAATTTAAAATTATTTACGCAAAGGATATTTATGATTCGATCTGAACTGTGCTGGAAAATATTTGATCAATCTATAATAGATTATCATAAACATGATGATGTAGATTATAAAATGCAAAATCCCTTTGGCGCTGATAATTTAGAAGCCATATTGTATTTAAAAAATTGGATAGATACGGTGCAGTGGCATCTTGAAGACATCGTTAGAGATCCTAAAGTCACTGATGCTCAGATTGCTCAAATCAAACGTCGTATTGATAAATCCAACCAAGATCGCACTGACAAAGTAGAAATGTTGGATGATTGGATTGTAGACTATTTTAAAGATGTGAAGCTTGAAAGTACAGCACGACTTAATACCGAAAGTGCGGCTTGGGTTTTGGATCGTATTTCTATTTTAGCATTAAAAATTTATCACATGAACGAACAAGTTTTACGTTCCGATGTTGATCAAGAGCATAAAAATAAATGTCAGATGAAGCTTGAAATTCTTTTGGATCAAAAGAAAGATTTAAGTCAAAGTTTTGATGAGCTTATGCATGACATTTCAGAAGGAAAAAAACGAATCAAGGTTTATCGTCAGATGAAAATGTACAACGATGAAAAATTAAATCCAATTTTATATAAAAACAAATAGATGAAATCTATCCTAGTTTATCGGTTTTCAGCTTTTGGTGATGTACTGCTCTGTTATCCAGTGCTTCGTGCCGTCCTAGAACTAAATCCCGAGTTAACAATCACTTTTGTCACGCAAAACTTTTTAACTTCATTCTTTTCAGAGGTCCCCAGGCTTAAAGTTGTAGGTGTTGATTTAAAACAAGATCATAAAGGCCTAGTCGGCATTTATAAATTAAGTAAAAAACTTAAGTTAGAAAGTTCCTATGAAGCCGTTGGGGATTTGCACCAAGTCACACGAACCCATTTGTTAAATTTTTTTATGGGTTTACAAACATATAAAGTGGAAAAAGCCAGATCGGCTAAAAACGATTTTCGTAAAAATCCGCGGGCCTCTGCTTTACCCCATATAACTGAACGATATCTTAAAGTGTTTAAAAACATGGGTCTTAAAGTCCCTGAAAATAAGGATGATTTAACGAAATATATTTTTAAAAATAAGACTTTAAACACAGAGCTGTCGGAAGTACTAAATAGTAATAAAAATTTAGCCCAAAGTGACAAAGTAAAATCATCACGGGATCTATCGACGCCAACAACTCTTATCAAATTGGGTTTTGCCCCTTCGGCCAAACACTTTACAAAAACATGGCCTCGCCAATACCTTGAAGCATTTATTCGACTTAATCAGCAGGATCCCAAGATGCACATTTATCTTTTTGGAGGGCCAGGGGATGAAGCTAAGTATTTTACGGATCTTCAAAACCAATACCCCCATGTGACTAATCTTGCGGGTAGGTTTAACTTTCAAGATGAAATTGCTTTGATGCAAGCGATGGATCAGATGGTGGTTATGGACTCTGCAAATATGCATTTAGCAAGTCTGGCCGGTGTACCAATTATTTCCATTTGGGGCGGAACAGATCCTGGTATGGGATTTTCTCCCATAGCCAAAAATGCAAAAATATTACAAGTACCTAGATCCCAACTGCCTTGTCGACCATGCAGTGTTTTTGGACGCGCAGATTGCCCTGAAAAAAATTTTTTATGTATGCTTCTAATTCACCCGTACGTCGTAAGAGACAATGTCCTTACTGCAAAATCTAACACAGTCCCTAATCAAGGAGCTGTTCATTGAAAACAGTAGTGATGTGCGGGGGCGGGGGTACAAGACTTTGGCCTTTATCTCGACTGAATTGCCCTAAACAATTCGCTCACTTATCTAAAGATCAAACTCGGCTTACTTTGTTTCAGCAAACTTTAGTTCGAAATTCAGAATTAACTGATGAATTTCTTGTGGTTGTAGGTCAAAATCAACTGCATTTGGCACAAGACCAAGCAGAGGCTTTAAATTTAAGTCAAAATATTATTTATTTAGCTGAGCCTTTTGGTCGAAATACAGCCGCTGTGATAGCACTTGCATGCCAGTTGTTTGCAGATGAGGATCATATTTTAGTAGTTCCATCAGATCACTATGTGGCAAATACAGAAAATTATTTACTTACGATAGCAAAAGCGAGATCTTTTTTAGATCAAAATAAAATCACTTTATTTGGAATTCAACCTAATCGTCCAGAAACTGGTTTTGGGTATATTGAATTTGAACAACATAACGTGCTTTCGTTTCAAGAAAAACCGAATCTTACAACCGCAGAAATTTATGTAAAATCGGGTCGCTACCTTTGGAACGGTGGAATCTTTGCATTTAAAAATCATACTATGAAGAAAGAAATGCAAATGCATTTACCCCAAACTTTAAAAGTGGCTCAGACATTACAAGCAAAGACTAAAGTTATTACTATCCCTGACACTTTAATGCAGCAGTTTGAAAATATCAGTATTGATTATGGAGTGATTGAAAAATCTAAAAATTTAGCCATTTTAAATGCATCAAACTGGGCGTGGTCTGATCTTGGAAGTTTTGAAGCCTTGGCGGCAATGACCGAAGAGATTGCAAGTTTAAATCCTTTAAACGCTTCAGAATTACCAACTAGCCCTTCAAACATTCACACCATTGACAGTCAAAACAATTTTGTAATTTCAGACAAAGAAGTTGTGTTGATAGGGCAAAACAATCTTGTGGTCATTGATACTGGTGACGCTTTACTTATAAGTTCGAAAGGACAAAGTAGCCAAGTTAAAGACGTGCTACCCCACTTGTCTAATTCCGATTTAACCATCAATCATTTAACTGTGAGGCGTCCATGGGGAAGTTATACAGTTCTTGAAGATGGATTAAACTATAAAGTTAAATCCATTGTTGTAAAACCGATGAAGCGCTTATCTCTGCAAAAACATAAATTCCGATCAGAAGTATGGACTGTAGTAAAGGGAGTTGCAACGGTCACCATTGACGAAAAAACCTATGACCTGAATATCAACGAATCTTGTTTTATTCCTCAAGGTTCAGTCCATCGTTTGACTAATCAAACGTCCAATGACATCGAAATCATCGAGATCCAAACAGGGCAATCCTTTGACGAAAGCGATATTGTTCGACTTCAAGATGATTTTAATCGTGTATAAATATTTTTTTTCCTAACGCAGAGATGTGTTCCATAGCGTTGCAACCATTTAAAAGGCCCCAATACTAGTTTTTTTTACTTAAAAAAACTTCTGAGCATTAAAGTCTGGACTTTTTGTTTCATTGTGTTACTACAGTGTGACGGGAGTAAATTTTGATCAATCAACAGTATGATAAAAAGCGTCTTAAAAGCCTATTAGAAACAATTGTTAGAATTGAAACCTCTGTCGAACTGAAGGACTTTCTGATTGATTTGTGCACTCCTCAGGAACTAGAGTCTTTGTCAGATCGCTGGGAAGTGGCAAAATTGATCGACAGTGGAGAAAGCTACCGAGATATAGCTGAAAAGACCAAAATCTCGACCACCACTATCACACGAGTCGGTCGATCCTTAAAAAACGGTAACGGCGGCTATAAAAAAGCCATCAACAAGACATTGTCTTAGGTTTTTTTAATGAAACTTTGGACTTTATCTTTTTGTCTTTTTATAAACTTAACTCAGTCGATGGCCGAAGGGAGTAGCTGCTCCAGGTTACTTAAGAGTTCAAATAATCCACTCGTGTTAACTGAATTTCATATCAAATTTAATAACAGGGCTGCATTTAAAATTCTAAGACAAGTTAATCGCGTTTTTTCAGAGTACCCCAAAGAATATATGCAAAATTCAAAGACCAAGGCTGAAATCACTGTGCCTGAGTCCCGTTGGTTTGAAGTGTTCGGCCAAGACTATGAAACTGTTATAAGTGAGCTTGCAAAAGTTCAAATTTATAGAGTCGAAACTTTTAAAGACGGAACAATATTGGAAGCCTTTCAGGGCAATCTTTTGCTTTCCTTTAGTGATGATAAAACTAAATTTTATCCAAATGAGTGGGTCACAAATCAATTGTCGTATTCATTTCAATTTGATCGAAGAGTTTTAACATTAATGGAAACTCACCCAGAACCAGCCCATGTGGCTATTATTCTTGAATCTGGAATTATCGAAAGACAAGCCGAACTATAAAAGATAAATGATAAATAATAAATAATAAATAATAAATGATAAAGGATAAGTAACAGATGAAACTTTTACCGCGTGGATTTTATAAAATCAGAAATGGCTTGGTAAAATGGCCATGCATGAGTCAAATGGGCTTCATGGCCTGCGCCTTCAAATATTAATACTTTAGCATTAGGTATCGCTTTACCGTTGGCAACAACTGCACTTGGAATTTGAAATGGATCTTCACTGCCTCCAATAAGTAAAGTAGGTGTTGTAATTTCCTTAAGCCAATTTCTTGAGGGCGGACGAACATATAAAGCTTTCATTCCGTAGCACGTATCATCTTCAAAATTTAAGCCCTCTAACCACAAAGGCTCTTTCATTTCATTTTTGGTCAGACCTTCGGAACAAATCACGGCTGTTTTAATCCAGTTGCTTCGTTTAAGAACGGGTAAAGTATTGTTCTCAAAAGTAAACTTTAGATCTGACAGCTTCATGACCTCAGATTGTACTGAATCTGGAACTTTTTTGATTTTTTCCTTCCAAGTGTTGAGCGTCTTAATAACTCTTTGATTTTTACTTTGTTCGGCATTTTCAATAGCTCTAATAAGATCAACCCGAAAATCTTTTAAATAAAAAGCTGCGGCATTCAAGGTCACTTGCCCTTTTAGTCGATTAAACTTTAGTCCATTTCGCAGAAAAGCTTCAATAAATTGTCTATCCTTATCTAAAGTTGTTGCAACCTTCGTATCTAGGGTTGTTAAATATAAATCCCAAAATTTAAAATCGTAAGCAAATAATCTTAAGTTAGATTCGCCAATTTCACGTGTATCAATAGAAGCAGAGTACAAAATTAGGCCTTTAACTCGTTTGGGATAAAGTTGTGCAAACTTAGCGGCTATGTTGCCCCCGGCGCTATGAGCTAATAAGTACACAGGTTTTTTAGGGGAGACACTATCTACTACTTTTTTTAAATCATCTATTTGTCGTTCGGTATAATAAACTTCTTGGGGATAGAACTCTGCAGACTTGGTAAAAAGAGAGGCCCCGGTGCCTCTAGGATCGTAATAAGCTACATTTAATTGATCGTGTTTCCAAAGGGCATTAATGATGTCTTTCGAATTTAAAGTTAATCTGATAGCCTCCGAATCGTTACCAGGGCCACCTGGTATTAATACAAGAGTGTCTTTGCTGGAAATACTTTTGTTCGATTCAGTTAATAAGGCCGCTTGAATAGAAAATCTAGATTCACCTTGATAGGGACTTGTCAGATCCTGTGGAATGGCAAAACATAAATAATCTGCATAATGATTTATCGAGCCTTTTACTTCACATGGGTGATAGGCCATGCTTTTAAAGCCAAACAAAAGGGTCAAAAGAACTAATTGTTTCATCACACTAGTTATTCAATAATCATTCCAAGTTATTTTACAACTTAATAGACCCAATTAATCTATGTTGCAGAAGTAAAACGAATTTTTTGATCAGCAATAAACTGATATTATCTCGACAAACGAATGGAACCTAAATAAAGCGGACACGTAGAGTTGCCATTATCTAAGCTGGGAACTTGAACGGAATTTACCACTTGATTCGTGTCCGCATTAATAAAACGTATTGTTGCGTCGTCTTGTGAATAAATAGAATAGGCTCTGGGCTCTTGAGGAGATTTGGTTTTTGCATCTAAAACACCAGGGTTAACAACAATTTTACCAGACTGTGTATCTATAAATGCTCCTCCTATGTGATTATGAGCAAAAATGGCAAATACAACATCATTAGGTGGATAATGTCCTCTTTGAACTGTATCCATGACAAAGGCTTGTCCATCTATTCTAAGTCTGAATCGAGGAGGGGGAAGGAATTCTTCTGGTATATTGTGCTGTGGGAAGTGACTCACCATAATTCGTTCACCAGCTATATTAACAAATCCATAGCCATCATAGTTTTGGAATACTAGTTGTCCATAAAGTCTTATAATTTTATTCATCGTTTCTGGATTAAACCCCGTTTCATGCTCCCAATTACCCGGAAACAGAAAAATATTTTCCTTTAAAACGCCTGTTAATGGACTAATGTAAGATAGTATCTCGTTAAGTCCTTGTGGTCCTTCATATCTAACAAAGTCACCAGTTCCAATGATATGAGTAACCCCCCGATTTCGCATTTGCTGCAAAACTTCTATAGCAATGGCTTTATCACCATGAATATCTCCGAAGATACCAATAACGGCTCCTTCGGCGTAGCAATTAGAATTACAAATAGGGACTGCCGTCAGAAAAAAAGTCAGTAGTATTTTCTGAACCATGAACCTTTGGTGACAATTTTGGGTAAAGATTGAAAAAAACAAAAGAAATAAATATGATAAATTACTAAAGCTAAATGTTAAAACTTTCCGAATCATATTTTTATATAGCAATTACCACGCTCAATTCCTGAATGAGGAAAACCACTTTAAACAAAATTTGAAATTTATAGCGACAATTTAAGTTTATATGGATACGCAAAATTGTCACTTCTTTACACACAAAATGCGAGCCTAACTGAGCGGCTTTAAAAAAGAAGTAAGCATTGCTTTACTGAACAATGCTAAATAGAACTAAAAACTTTTTGATTAATGACTAGCGGTTTGTGAGCGACTAAAAAAAAAGCCATATTCTCTAAGAAAATCTGAACTATTTTCTTACGCACACAAGAAGATATGAGCCCTGTTTTGTTCCATCAGAATTATCTCCAGTCTCTGATGAATAAGTAATTGAGTGATGTTTTGAGTTGTCACAATGAGTATTCATAAAACGACTTATATCACTCTTAGCTTCTTCTGCGTAAGAAACGTGAATGTAATCGCCAGTGCTAGCAGGTATCCTTTAGATGCCATTTTTTTTAGTCTTCGCAAATGCAGATGTACTGACGAGCGTAAATGCAAAGAAATATTTCAAGAAATTTATTAAATACATACGTAAAGTGTATTGTTTTGTGTCCTTTTGTTAACCTATCGTTTTAAAAACTAGTTGATAGTATTGCCGCCAGCAAGCTTTTCAAAAGACCGCTACTATTTTTGTAAATCTGATTCGGTCTGTAAAAGAACACAATAAATCCAACACTACTTACTTTTAAAAATAAAAAGTGACAAAAATTTTAACCAATATTTAAGCGAAAAGGTTCTAAACGCGTTCATTTTGGCCCGCTACTTTTTTCTTCAACGATTTTAATTTTTGAACGGTTTCTGGTACTAAGTCTATTTTTGTAACAATTTCTGAATACGCGCCACAATATCTTCAACGTTCATGAATCTGCGTAAAACAAATGAAAATTGACATCGCTTAAAAATAGTTTAATCTCTTTTTATGCAGTTAAGTCTTTTAAAAAACAAGCTTGAAACGCGAGGAAGAAAACGTAAAATTCCACAGAACACCTTGGGTGGGGCTTTTCACGCGAACTACAATCCCAGCTTTAAACGTCCCATGGATTTTAAAAAAGCGTTGCATGTTGTTTTAAAGTCTTCACATGCTCTGAACTCTAAATCTTTTAAGCACAAAAATAATGAACAGAAAGTCTTTGATATCATCAATAAAATTGCTAAGGACTATGGAATTAAGATTTATGATTATGCCAATGGGGGTAATCACCTGCACCTTTTGTTAAAAGTAAATCGGCGTGAGGATTACGTTAAATTCATCAAGGCCATTACAGGATTGATCGCACGTTTCGTAAATAAAGCAGAAAGAGGCAATTCTTCAAAGGGTAGATTTTGGGACTCAAGACCCTTTAGCCGCATAGTGAATTTTGGAAGAGACTTCAAAAACGTGAAATTCTATTTTTTAAGAAATATATTGGAAGCACTAGGTTGGGTCAAATATCAAAAGCGTAAGATGGCTGCCACTAAAGAGTGGCAGAGCTTCTGGGTCGATTATTGTTATGAAGAAATCCAAGTTTAGGAGGGCTTAACGAAAGGTCCCGGTAGAGTTATTCTGAGGTCATTACTCCAATCCTTTTAAGAGCAAAATAAATGGCATTACACATTAAAAATGACCAAATTTTTTTAAAAATCTCTATTTTTAGGTGTTCAACTTTTGTCACCCCAAGTGCTCAAAATGACAAATTTTTTTTTACGTCGTTAAAAACTCTAAAAAGTATTAAAAGACACACCTGTGCGTCCAATTTAGATCAAAACCCTATCAATTTTGAACCTAAATGTGAAACCCTAGAATGTCTGATTTGTGTTTATAAGATTTTTTATCGATAATATTTATTTATATAGCCCTAACCGCAGTCCAATAGATACACTTTGGAACTTCCTAATTGTAGTATTAGGATTTAAGTTTATAGCCCGTTTTAAAGATCAGGGCCACGTTTGAAATACATAAAATGAGTATAACAAAAATCACAGCAAAGCTAACTTCAACTTCGACCTGACTGTAAAAGCTCCACAGATATTTGAGCTGACAGTAACCTTCGAATCAAATTTCTCAAAGGGGAAGAGAGTTTGTAGCCTATTGCACCCGCTACATGAATAGAAAAAAATTGTCTTTAACTGTAGAAAGTCAATTTCGCGTAGTAAGGATTTAGATCCATAATCGCCGAAAACCATACTTGTTTTGTGACCGCCTGCTTTGCCAGTATTTTTTTTGATGAAACGGTTGGTATATGAACTGATATTTCCCCTTTGTAATGACACTTTTACATGAATCAATTTACAGCATCTTCTGGAGAAGAATATTCTTCATGAAAAGTTTTATATGTTACCCACGGATCTTGGGTAATAGTAGTGTTTGATTCTTCGATACCGGAACCTGGAGTAAAAAGAAGGTCACTGCATACTGCGCCTCCGCCCATGCCAGTTCTGATATTATTGCAAAAAGCTGGATAGTACAGCCTCTCGTTGGGACGATTGGGGTGTTCTAAAACTCTACCATTTTGGTCCACCACTTTAATGGTACCACCAAAAAAGTGTTGCCTACTATCAAGGGAGCCTAAGTAAATATACTCTCTCAAAACTCGGGTGCCCTCTGGTAATTGGTAATTGCGTATAATGCAGCCTGATTGAAAGTTTGGATTACAACTGACCACAGTACCATCTTTGTTCCTAATAAGATTGCCATTTTCATCGAAAGGTTGTCGGTATACCAGAAAATCTTGATAGTCAGGATTGTTAGTCATATCGATGACTTTTTTATCTGGAATTTCCCATGAGTCGTTATTTATACCGGTCAACTTCTCAAGCTCAATGCAGGGCCAGTGCTTCATGGCACAGCTGCCGTCGCTGGAGAGGTTAACTGAAGTGTAAGCTGCATCGATGAAGCTCACCACAGGAGCTTCATCCTCTGGGGAGTAGCGGTTAACCATTGAGGTCTCAGCCAAACAGCTGTAGGAATGGAATAATAAAATTGCGATCATTGATAGCTTCATTGAGTGACCTCCGTTCTTCATTCACAAATTAGCAAAGATAGTGCCGTTTAAGTGACTACTTTACCTGGACTAACAATATCCGACAAAATCCTTTGTGATCTTAAGCTCTTATTGCCGTCGTATTTTATTTTTAGTGAATTTTTATATGATAAAATAGTTCCTTATCACCAAAAGTTAACCATTTTTGATGGCTAACTTTTTTACATTGGTGATAGACTTATTAGTCTTGGGAACGACAACAGACGTTTATGTCTACAGACTTATGCCTCTTTCTTTTTTTTGTGGGGATGGGGGTTTAATTGGATTTGAGTTCATACATCCATTTAAGCGCAAAACAGCTGTTTAAGTAGCCCACTTTCTGCATGATTTTAAGCTTAAAATACTCCATGTTTTTGTATCCATA
>JBGSLV010000107.1:0-73286 GCA_041740515.1 Bdellovibrionales bacterium
TATGGATACAAAAACATGGAGTATTTTAAGCTTAAAATCATGCAGAAAGTGGGCTACTTAAACAGCTGTTTTGCGCTTAAATGGATGTATGAACTCAAATCCAATTAAACCCCCATCCCCACAAAAAAAAGAAAGAGGCAATAGGGTGTCATTAAAAAGACAACTTTCATTAAAAAGTGACAATTTTGGTCCACTTATTAATGAAAAACCGTCCTTTTTTAATCTGACTTTGAATAATAACTGATTTTTTTGTTTATCTTTGTGAGCTAACTTACCCATAGGCTTTAACTCATGTGAGCATACTTATTGCTTCTATCTTAAATTTAGTAGGAGACATATTTATGTTTAATAATTCAATTTTTTTTACAGCTTTCTTATTTCTGATTTCTAGTATTGGATACTCAAAATCTGTTTCAAGCCAGGATTTGGCTCTTACAAGTTATAAGAGATTGGTTGAAAAATCTGACTCTCTTATAAGTCAAGTAGATGACAGGTTTTTAGCCGCTGGGATGATTCAAGGTAAAGATGTGCTTTTTTCAAAACTTTGTGGGCCAGTTTCAGCGACAATTGGACTGTCAGCATTCCGTGCTTATAAAAACCAATTCGTGACTTCAGATCAGCTTTTTAATGAATTGTTAGAACTAAATTCTATTGCCATCACTAAACTTGAAAGAAGTATTATTGGTGGCATCTATTCAAATGGTGAACTTAATGAAGTCATTGATCTTTACGTTCAACATTACCTGCCAAACGCAAAAGTGGAATTCTTTTCTAAAGACTTACTATTCGATTTTGAAATTTATGAGGATGACATCAATAGAATGTCAACTCAAGAGAGCCATCTAGATTTTACATTTTCAATTCTTAAAGTCATGATTGAGGATGCTAATTCGAAAGACCTCGGTAACCACTTTATAACTGTTTTATCTTATAACTCGCTGACTAAAGAAATTGCTATTGCTGATCCTTTCGAACCTAAAAAGATTATTACAGGAAAATTAAAGCCTGCACTTAGTTTTGGGTCTCCTACATTTGAATTAAATCTAGATAGCAATCTTGATGCTTTTGGATCGTCAAATATGGTCATTGAAGGACTTAGTGTTATCAAAATTTCAGATTTATAACTAACTCGAAAAAAGGCATGATAAATGCATTAATAATTTTTGAAAAAATTCAATAAAAAATTAAGTAGGAGCGTTTATGAAAAAAAGTATTTTATTGTTCGTATTTTGTCTTTGTGCGGTTTCAACATCATGGGCGCAAGACACTGACTGGTTCAGTGCTAGTTGTGCTAGTCGAATAAATGAAAATAACTATGTCTCTTTTGATATGGCTAAGCATCCAGAAATTAATACTTTGATGTATTGCAAGCTTTTCATTGCAGCTTATAAAATTTCACCTATATTTTTCGGCTCATCACAGATAGGTGAAACAGGAGAATTGTTTCACCGTAAAGACGGCATAGAGACTAAATGTAATTACGAAGTTAAAAAAGAGGTTACAAGGAAAAGCGATATTGTACGAAAATTTTTAAATATTTTTGGAATTCAAGAAGAACAATCCTCTGACATTTTGAAAAATTTTTTAGATGAAAACAAAGACTTTCTGTTAGATGCTGTTGAAGTTACTTGTCCTTTAGAACTTTTATCCGTTTAAAGCTGGGGTTCGTTTAACGACAAATAAGCCTGAAGCTGATCTTTATAAATTAAGAAGTTTTTATATAAGAAATATGATCTATTGTTTTGTTCCAATATCTGTAATTGTACTTCAACCAAATTATAAGTAGCAATAAAATTAATAATATTGGATTGATTTGGATTTTGGTACGCTTGCACAGCTAACAATCTAAGTTCATTTAAGAATTCGCTCTCATTTATTGGTAATATGCTTTGAGCGGATTTAATAGTTATTAAAATAATTCTAAAAATTACCCTTAAGTCATTACTGCTAAAAAATTTACTATATCTTAATAAATGTTTAACTTTATTGTACTCAATCATAAATTCAGGTTTAAATTTATCAAAATATAACTTCGAGGTGTTTTCAGAAATGGCGGATTCAATCGCGGACAAAATAAGTAAAGAGCCAAAATAATCTTGGAAATCACTTGTTTTCAAATCATAATAATTAAAGAGATCTTGATAATAGCCTGCGTAGATAGGATTGCTGGATTCTATTAAAGGCTTTAAACTTTCAATTCTTAAGTTAAATGATTTACCGCTTGGAACATTTGACAGATTTAAGACATCGTTGGGGAAATAATTTATTTTTTGATACCTAATCAATTTTCGGTTGCTATCATCAGGTGTCCACGACCAACAGCTAACTTTGTTCTTCATTTCGACAACGCAAATTTGTCCGTGGTCTGGATAAGTTGCAAATAAAATGTCATCGACGGTTTTAATGTTTTTTAGAAATGGAAGTGAGCATACCAATTCCTTATTGTTGAAATAAAAGCAGTATTCGTCATTTTTAAAAAATACTTTTTCTATTTTGATTAGATCGTTAAAATATTTAATAAAGACATCGGCATTATTGTTAATAAATGTTTCAAGTTTTGAATTTCTTTCGGAAGTAACTACAATTTCGTACCTATCAGATGTTTTGGTCAAAAGAAACTGATCACCAATTAATTTTATAAAATAAATTAATTTTTCATCATAAGTATTTACTAAATGTAAGACTTTATTATTAGGAAAGATAGGACCCATGCTCTGGAATTTAATTTCAAATTTACTATCTGGAATACAACTAAGCCAATGATCAAAAGCAGGATAGAATTTAGATTTAGAAAAAAAGTCACGTACCTCAACCACACAAAACATTCCATTAGAATATAATGTGTTAAAAATATTTTTTGCGCTTTTTATGTTAGTTCTAAAATAGGAATTCACATATGATTCAAGTTTCAAATTTTTAGGACAAGAAAATTTTTTATTAACGACTTCACACGAAGTCTCTTCTCTGCTTTGCTCATTTGATCCAAGTATATTTTGATCAATCTTGACAACTTCGTTTTCATACTTAAGGCAAGTAGCTTCAGGACCTCCTGAATGATAACAAATTTTTGGCTCTTTCCAATCTTCATGTAAGATTTTCTCTATACCGCCAATGCTATTTTGACATTCAATATATTCATTATCAAATGGTTGGCAGAATTTATAGACAAAGGGTTTTTCTACAAATTTTAAAGTTTTTTCACTAATATCTGTGTCATAATCTCCAATTTCAAGCATTTTATCTTCAAAAATATCCCAGCACACAATTTTTGAAAATGTTCTAGCGCAATATTTAGGATACTCTGTTGCTAACTCAAGAATTGGCTCTTCAAATTGAGGTATGTTTTTAAGTTGATTTTTTGTCAGGCAATTTACTTGGTTGAAAAGATCGTAAGAACAGGATGAATCATATGCAAATGATCTTGAAATTATATCGTTTTCCTGAAAGTCCATTTCTACTTGTAAAAACTCAAGGGGGAACCAAGAAATGTCCCAATTCTTATTTTGGCTTTTCAAAACCGTTCCATCTTTATTATAGATTTGTATACGCCTGTTAAACGTCTGAAAATTCATAACCTCATTGTAGACGTGTATATTATCAACGATTTTATAATGGGGTGAAATATTTTTAAAGGAATTTCCTTGAACTAAATACCAATCCCAACAGAACAAAGAATCACCACTTAAGGCACATATATCGCTGCCATTTGTATTCATTTCAATTTTATAAACTTTATCTTTAAATTCCGGCAAAGGAAGCTCAATATTATCTTTTAGATCTGAAAAACATCGGAGAATATAATTGTCCAACACACATATTTTTATAGCATTATGAGAAAAATAGGAATCATCTTTATCTCTTTTGTATGAAACTTGCATTGGGTTTTCAAATCTGATGTTTGACGGTAAATAATCGCCGACCTTCGCTTTTCCCTGACATTTAAAACCATCCCTTGTTAGAATGCATACTCGACCTTGATCAAGCATCATGAGTTTTTTTTGTTCTTTCCAGTTTGGTTCCAAATAAATGTTTGCCAAAACAAATGAGGAATTCATAAATGCGATTACAAATATAAAGCATAATTTTTTCATAATTTGCTACCTATAAATATGAGATGTGTGAAGCCTAAAATTTATATCTATTCATTTAATAAATTTTCAAATTTAATATTCAGTTCGAGTGATAGATCAAAATTAATTGAGTAAATTTCATTCCAAAACAAATTTTGATTTCTGTCTTTAAATGAATTGAGTTCTGAAATTTGAATCATCAAATTTTCAGCCTGTAATAGTTTTTCTAATAAATGATTGAGCCATGTCTCAACATGTAAGGGCAATTTTTGCGATTTGAATTTGTTAATTGTGATTCGTAAATCAATAATTTCTTCAATCTGGTTTTTTAAATGCATATCAAAGCTGTTAATATTTCCACGATACACAAGAGGTAGATATTCATCGCGCACCCAAAGTGTAATTAAATGATCGAAAGATTGAATGGCTTGCGTACGTTTTTCTGAGTTATTAACTAACTGAACAATGGTAAGTGTTTCACCACTTAAAAGCCAATCATACCATTGCTGCATCAATGCATTTTCGAATCGGTACTCTAAATTAATTTCTTCCATGTAATTTAAGCTGATTTCAATTCCTATGAGTTCATTGTCTGATATAGTTACGTAGTCGTTTTCGCCCCCCACCCCAGAACCATCAGCACCGCCAAGTGTTATTTCATCCGAAATAAACTTAACATGGTTGAAATTTAAAGGACCAAAACTCAATGAAGTGGCATATTGATCGACTTGTCTTGTCCGTTTCCAATTATTTATTTTTTTTTCTGCAGTAGAGTTTTGCCAATTTATGATTTCACTACCATCAATAGCGATTGCTATGTCTGTTTGATCTATACCTGAGTCAGTATTTATATTATAAATTTGAGATTGTCTTGAAGCCCTTCGTTTTAAAAATTGGTGGGATAACATTCCTTCATAATTTAAAATATTATTTTCTATCGAAAGTAAAACCCCACCACTCATTCCAAACTCAATAGGTAGTTGACTCGCTTCAATCACTATATTTACTTTTGGAATCAAAGCTCTAGAGCTTTGACGAGTAATAAGCCGTCCGTTGTATATGACTTGCAAGTTTTCACTTCCATGTGGAAATCCCATAGCAATCAAGTTCTTGTTAGCTGATGGATTAAGGCTATATTTCAATTTATTTAAAAATTTAACTTCAGGAATTTTTTGCGAAAAAAATGTCAATTCAGCTAATCCATATGAAAAATCTCGACGTTTCACTTTTACTTTATGTGTACCAATAGAATTGTTTTTAACTGTATAACAATTTTTTGATGAATCTTCGGGAATCAAAACATGCTCTGAGGTCAATATATCGATTCCTTGAGATGTTTTTATTAAAAGTCCTGAGCCCTCAAACACAGGAGATATCGAATCGCAAGGATAACTTAAGACTTTAACAATCAGAGTTTTCCACTGTTCTTCTGAGTAGTTAGCATAACAAATGTTACTTAAAACCATATTTAAGAAAAAAATTATACAATTCAGATTAAATTTAACTTTGTTTTCATTTCCAAACATACTTTACCTCTTTTCCTTGTCCTTCTTTGCTAAGAACTTTATTAATGACCCATTTGTTTAATACTCTCACAGCAGTTGTTTTGGAGAGATTAAATGATCTTGCTAAATCATTTCTTGTTAATTTTTTTGGAAATGATAATTTTGTAGCTGAAATGCTAATTAAATTTTCAATTCTAGTATTGTTTTGGATTTTAAAATTAATTTCTTCGATGGAATTTTCTACGTTGATTAAATCTCCGATAAATATATATTCATTTATGTTCATACTTGATGTAATTGATTTATTATTTATATAAAGTTTAATGCTAGGGTCAATTTTTTTTGCTCGTGATACTAAATTATAAATCTGACGATTATCAGATCCAAAATTGCTATCGATATCCTTCATTTGAAATTGTCTTTTATGATAGGAAAACCAAAAGAGTCTAGCCAATAGTAAGGAGGTTACACTTCTGTTTTTATCTTTGTTTGTAATGGTGTGATTTAACATATCTACAATAATTCGAATATCTGATTTTGAAGTTTTTGAAAATATGATTGGACCTAATATTTTTGCTAGCCTAGGCAATAATATAAAGTCACCGGATTGCACATCATTAAAATATGTTGAAAATGGAGGATAGATATATACTTCTGAAGTTTCACTGGAATAACATAGCGATTTAATTTTTTGAATCAACAAAAATTCACTTTCTAGCAAGGGATAGCTGGGGCCTTTTATATTTTCTAATACCTTAATAAGGCTCTCAAACTTAATAATTAATTTTGGTGAAAACAATTGAATCCAACCCATAGAGTTTCGTAATAAAAGTTTGTTTTCTTTACTTAAATTATTAATGTCTAGTAAATTGAAAATTGCAATTAAGGTAAGATGAATTCTTGATAAAGATATTTCTGAGTGACCACTTATCCAATACCACACCCAAAGATATAGCCTATCAATCATGTCGCTGACACGAATAAAGTTTTTGTCGGCAGGAATGTAAACACTATGAATTGTTCTTAATCGGTAAGATCCTTGCCATAGATATTTTTCTGCATCCAGCAAAGTTTGAAATTTTGGATTTACTTGTTTTTGTAAGTAGGGGAGATGTGAAACATAATTTAGAAAAAAGTCTGCTTGGCCCATCGTTTTTGTACGTTTGAATTTAAAGTCAAAATTGCCGTTGAAAAACTGTTTTCTTAAATTGTAAGCTAAATATTGTTGATGTACGTGGGGTAGTTCATCCTTATGGAATTTTAAAAGCAGAGTCTTAAGTTGAGATTCAATATGTTGGCGATCTAAATCTATGGCTTCGAGAGAAAAAAGTGCATTACTTAGTGCTAAAGTTTTTTCTGAGTTTGTATTAGCTATTTTTTCGGCTTGCAGAAAACTCTCTAGTGCATTTAGGATATCTTCATGACACCAATGATCTAAGCCTAATTCAAAATGCATTTTAAATGTCATTACTGGGCTAATTTTGGAATACTCACGTAAAGTCTTTGCAATTAAGCTGCTTGATTTTAAAAGCTCACCATGTGCACGATGCAGGCTAGCTTTTAAAAGTAAACATTCTGCAAATTCAGTAGGGTGTTTTGTTACTGACAAAATACTCGGATTTAGCTCGCTCCAATTGTTTGCAACTTGAATGACTGCAAGTTTTTGAAATGCCAGATCAATATATTGATTCCAACGTAAGGTCCAAGCTTGATTTACTTCTTGTTGAAGTGGGTTCATTGATAATTTTTTTGTCGTATTAGTCACAGACAGCCTCGGAAGTAAGGCGATCGGCTTGAGAGAATTCGGCATAAAATTCAATTAATCCTTGAAACTCCAAAACAAGATTAAAAGAGTCGTTGGCATTAGAAATTTGGTTTAGTTTAGGATAGAGTTTACGAATTTCATGAACAACTTCAGTTGCTAATGCAAATGCGCATGGTCGATCACCTTGTTCAGCGACGGCTATGGTTCGCCCTATACTAGGCCAGTAAGATCGTAATTCATTTTTTAGTTTTTCACCAATGGGTGTATTTTCGATATCTTCTAAAAGTTTTTTCATTTGGTTAAATGTGTGCGAAGTTATTGTGGTGTAAGGTGAAGCATCATAACCAAATGTAGTTACCATTCTTTCATAAATATTTTTAAGTTCTTGCAGTTCTGCTTTGGTCAAATGCGTGTAAATAGAATAAGGTGAAGGTTTTTCATCCCATCCAAAGAATACAAAGGAAAATTTGTATTTTATAATTAAGTTTTGGATAAGTCGTAATGTTTCAAATGTGATAGGAGAAATGTTTTCAGACGAATTTGATGCCATGTTTTTCAAAACCGAATCGATTGAGTTTTTGATAACCATTATTCTAGCAAGATCAATTCTTTCTAAAGTCGGTTCAATTTTGGCTATTATATCGAGCTGACTTTCCAAAATAGATTTTGCTTGTTGCTCCATCGTAACTTGGGCCGATGTGATTGTCGTCAAAATCAATAAATTGAAGAAAACAATTAAAGTTGAATTAACAATTGAAAGTTTCATGATCCCTCACATGCAAAGTGAGTAAGCATTAACCCACTTTGATGAATTCTTAAATGATTATTTATTCTAGGTTTGGATCGAAAAAATGAGTTAGATCTGAAGTCAATTCTAAAAATTTAATCTAATAGTTCTTGGATGGTTTCTCTCACGATTAAAATATCAACTGCATGATCAAAAAGAGCAGGTTTTTCAAGAAGTTTATCTAAGTAAGGCTTTGCATAATAAACGCTTCGCGCCATATCCCATAGAGCTTTTCTTGTTTTAATCGATAACTCCCCATGAGCTTGACTCATAATGAGTACTAAACCGGCTTTCTTTTTAATAGGTAAAAGATATATCGATTCATCGACTAAAGATGTGTAAGAGTGCAAAGTATTTGAAATTTCAATTACGGTTTTGGCAAGATTAATCACCCCTTCTGCCTGGTCGATATTAAATCCGATAGATTTTGAACTTGCTTCACCGGCCATGGCCAGAATATCTAAAACTTGCATCGTACCACCTGACCGATGACGAAATTCAACCGATGAAGTTTCCTCTGCTATTGTTACTATGTAAGAAGGGTCTTTGCCTGGAGCATAAATGGTACCTTTGATTTCTCCATTAACCATGACCTCAATAGTGCTATCCATATCAAGCCCTTGGGCTTGAATGAGAAGATTTTTTAAAAAAACGATTTCTCCAATATCAATGCTAACGGTTGTGGTTTCTGTAACATTGAAACCGTCGTCAAGTTGAATGGGTTTAAAATGTTCAGGTAGGGCTAATGCAGACATTGAAAATGATAAAAAAAATAAAATGAATAAACAAAATGTAGTGCGCATAAAAATCTCCTTTTTGGGTTTAAGGGATTCTTATCTATAATTAAAATTTGTTCGACTATTATTTATGAGGAGTTTGGGGCGCTAGGCATTTGATTTCTGACTCAGCTTCTCACGCTAAAGGACCAGCAAAAACGTTAGTTCTATTAAGTGAAATCGCAAGGGCAAAAGTCTAGTAATTGGATCATTTTGCTTAGGGAATTTTTTAAGGCTGCCGATAATTTTATCATGAAGACTCTTTTGGGATTTTTAAAGTTTTATGGGACTGAAATATTAACGGCTATGGTAATTACCTTTTTAGGTTTTTCATCTTGGGCCAAAACTACGGATATGGGTGTTTGTTTTCTTAAAACCGACAAACAAACAATTCAAAGTAAAATCAATGAAATTGCTCTCGATATGCAACAAAATACCCGCATTCAGCAGCAGGTGAGATTTTTTAACGATCTTACTAATTTATTTATACCTGTTGATACTTTCAATTATAAAATGTTTTGGGTTCAAACTCCAAACAATGATTGGCTGACTAAAAATTGTTTTAAATTTGGTTATATCACTTTAATGGATTACAACCGTCGAGCCATTACAAGAGTCTATTCAACACCTTCTAATGTATTGGCCAATGCAAATTCAAGAATGCCAGCAAATAATAGTGAGGCGATACCGCTAGCTGATCCCCCTGCGGCGGACTTAACAGAAAGAGTATATTCAGAGACACCTTTTGATCCCAACCAAGCCCAAAAAAATACTTCTATAGTTCCAGCTCAACCGAATTATGCGGCTCCCCAGATTAATCTTTATAATTACTATACAAGTGGACAAGCTACTGGTGAAAATTCCTCTAACAATTCCGATGCTAAAAAGCAGATTGAAGAAGATGCAGCCATAAAAAAAGAAGATAATTTAAATGTAAATGTTAATGTGGGTGATAATTCTAAGGCCGAAGCTAAAAAAGAAGAAGGAGGGTTTGATATAAACAAATCAAAAAAACAAGGTTCGGTTTATGACTTGCCGTCATACTTAGAAAAGCCTTCTTACTTTCTAGAATTAAGTCCTTTGATGTCCTATGAAAATATCTCTGTGGAAGGGTCTGGTACAGAGAATAAATTTGGTGTTTTTGGCTATGGTGCAGATATCAAATACGGTTACAGGTTTAATCAACATTTTAATTATTATCTAAAAGGTCGTTATATGGCTTTAGAGCTTAGATCCATTGAAGCTCCTGCCACTGTTGATCTTTCTGAAAATTCAGATTTTAGTTACGGGCTTGGTGTCGAACATGTGGCTTCACGTTTTTTGAGTTTAGCCCTGGAATATAATGCGCTTCATATACAATCTTTTCAGCAAGCTGGCGTTTTAACCAACTCGCAAAGTATCCGTGAAAATATACAAACCTTAAATTTAGATTTTAAGCTTAACTTTATCAGCCGTGATGATTTTAGATTTGGTTTGCATGGAAATTATGGAATTGTTTTGGCAGATAACAGCGACGAATTAATCTATGATTTTAAAACCAAAATTTTTCTACTTAGAGTTTTTGAGAAAGATTATTTTGGTTTAAATTTAGGCTACGAACAGAATAAATTTCTATATGCTTCAGGACCCACTGAAATGACCACTCGAAAACGATTTGTTTTTGGGCTTAATTTTGGCTTTGATTTATAAAGCATGAAAATATAACTCGTGAATCATAAATTTAAACTATTGATTCACGAAGCTAATTTTTTGTTATTTATAATTCTAATCTGTAAGCTTTGACTTTGTCATGAAGTGTGGACTTTGCAATTCCTAACTCTTTAGCGGTTTGCCTTTGGTTACCTTTATTGACTATTAGACGCTCTATGATCAGTTCTTTTTCCATCTGTTTAATAATCGGCTGAGGCGTCGACTGGGCTTTACTTTTTAAAAGCACATCTAAAGTTTTCTGAATTTTAAGTCTTTCGTCATCTATAATACCATCTATATGTTCCGGCTCTATGGTTTTGGCTTGGAATAAAACCGAAGCCCGTTGGACCGTTTGTCGAAGTTGTCTAACGTTGCCAGGCCATCTTTGGTCTTTTAATTTTAGAATGGCATGGTGTGAAAATCGCACCCTAAACTCTTTAGCCAACTGAAATAAAATAGTTTCAAAGTCTTCAAGTCGGTGCACTAAGGCGGGCGGGGTTATAACAAATGTTTTTAGCCGGTAAAGCAAATCCTCTCTAAATTTCCCTTCATTGACCAATTCATTTAAGTCTTTGTGAGTGGCAGCTACAATCCTAACATCCACTTTTACAACCTTATCTGAACCCACGGGCATAATTTCGCCATATTCAAGAGCTCGAAGTAATTTGGGTTGAATGTCTAATGGTAAATCCCCAATTTCATCCAAAAAAAGTGTGCCTTCATGGGCTTCTAAAAAAGCCCCTTTTCGATCTTTGGTAGCACCCGTAAAACTACCCATAGTATGACCGAAAAGTTGGCTTTCAACTAAATTAGGGGTGAAAGCCGAACAGTTAAGAGTAATTTTGGATTCTAAATTGCGGTGGGAAAGATTGTGAATTTCATCGGCTAAAAGCTCTTTGCCCGAGCCTGTGGGACCTAAAAGTAAAACTGGAAAATCAGACTGTGCGATCAAAGGCAAGTTGTCTAATTGTTGTTTAAAGCTTGGGTTTTTAGAAGTTAATTTAGTTTTTGGATACGCCCGCGTTTCGGATTTAACTTGAATTTGGGTTTGACCCACTTGGATTCTATCGCCATGACTTAAAGTCGCCTCTAAGATTTGGGTGCCATTTACAAAAGTACCATTTCGAGAGCGTAAATCTTTGATGATGAAAGTTGTGCCTTTTTTTTCAATGCGGCAATGTCTTGAAGATGAGAACGGATCATTTAAGGGAATAGAATTTGAATTGTCCCGACCAATAGTTAAAAAATCAGGCAGAATTTTTTGTATGTGCAAATCAGGAATATCGATAAAAAAATCGGTCAGTGCACTGTACTCTTGGTTTATTTGACGTGTTTGCATGGACATGCTTTTCTCCTTTTTAAATACTTTGAACAATAGGTAAACATTTCATGGGTTTTAAAACCCTGCTAGCCATTAGGGTTTTAAACCTATAGCCATAAACAAGCTTATATAGACAAGCATGTCCAATTATCGGACCATGCTGGGCTAAGGGTTATTTTGTTTTAAGCACATTGCGTCCGTAGCCCGGACACTTGACCGGAAATTTTTTTTATTTAAATAGGGAGACCTTCGATGAAATTTGTGTTTGAAAAAAGTGCGGTTTTTCCCGAGCAGTATCCTTTAAAAAAAATGCCTGAAGTCGCTGTCGCCGGAAGATCCAATTCAGGAAAAAGCTCTATCATTAACTCTTGGGCACAGACTAAGATTGCCAAAGTGAGCTCGTCCCCTGGAAAAACTCGACTTTTAAATTTCTTTTTAGTGGAGAATAAATTTAGACTTGTTGATACCCCTGGGTACGGTTTTGCGGCTCGTACTCAAAATGAACGAAAGAGTTGGCAAGCAATGATTGAGACTTACCTTGCGACTCGGGAACAATTAAAGGGTTTGATTTTAATTATGGATATTCGCAGACAATGGGATGAAGAGGAGCAAATGCTGACCGATTGGTGCAATGCTCAAGGCATACAAGTTTTTGTGGTCTTAAACAAAGCCGACAAAGTGAATCAAAAAGAAAAATATGCCTCTGTAAAACATATTGAAAGCGAAGGATTTAGGCCCTTTGTCACTTCAGCTAAGAGTAAAAAAGGCGTTGAAGCTTTGATTCAAGCCGTATGGACAGAATGGGTGCTTAAAATATCTGATTCTGACGATGACATTCAAGAATTGTAGAGGTAATAGTTATATTTTAGGACGGTAAATGAAGTATTTAGGGGTTATCCCAGCTCGACTTGGATCCACGCGCTTAGAGCGTAAACCCTTGCAGTCCCTTCTCAACAAACCATTGATACTTTGGGTGTGCGAAGCCGTAAAAAAATCAAAAAAACTGGAAAAATTTGTTGTTGCGACGGACTCTTTGGATGTGATGACCGTGGTACAAAATGCTGGTTTTGAAGCCCAAATGACCTCTGAAGACTGCGCTTCAGGAACCGATCGAGTTCTTCAAGTTGCTAAGGATTACAATCCTGAATTTATTGTAAATATTCAAGGCGATGAACCAATGATTCAAGCTGAAGAGATCGATGGTTTGTTAGATTTTATAACAGCCCAAAAAAATCCAGAGTGTTGGGCTACATTGGGCCATGCCTTATCGATTGAAGATCTTGCTAATAAAAATGCTGTTAAAGTCATTGTGAATCAAAATTTTGAAGCTTTATATTTTTCTCGTTTTCCAATTCCATTTTCGAGGATGGATTATTTTGCGGATTCATCCTGCGTTTATAAACACGTAGGATTGTATGCTTATACATTTAAGGCCTTAAAACTATTTTGCATGGCTGAACCTTCATCTTTGGAGAAGGCAGAATCTTTAGAGCAACTTCGAGCCCTGTTTTTGGGAACCAAAATTTATGTTAAACCTACAAGTTATAAATCTGTGGGCGTAGATACTATAGAAGATTTAAAAAATGTTGAACAGATTCTAAAAAAAATAAAAATAAATAAAATTAATTCTTTTAAAACAAATAATTAACGATTTTTGATGGAAAAAAGAATATCAGCATAGGGCGAAAATATTATGAATATATCTTCTGAAAAAGAACCCACTAAATTTATTTTTGTAACTGGGGGCGTGGTCTCTTCCATTGGCAAAGGTTTAACCGCAGCAAGCCTTGGCTCTTTGTTAGAGTCTAGAGGGTATAAAATTTCAATGATGAAATGTGATCCTTATATTAATGTTGATCCTGGGACTATGTCGCCGCTTCAGCATGGGGAAGTCTATGTAACTAATGATGGGGCTGAAACCGACCTGGATTTAGGACATTATGAACGCTTCACATCTGTACAGTTGACTCGAGGTCACAGTATTACGGCGGGGCAAGTTTATGAAAGTGTTATTTCTCGAGAACGGCGCGGGGATTATCTAGGCGGCACGGTTCAAGTTATCCCTCATATTACGGATGAGATTAAAAGTCGTATCATGAAAACCTCTAAAAACGTGGATATTGCACTTATCGAAATTGGTGGAACGGTTGGTGATATCGAAGGTCTACCTTTCATTGAAGCTATCCGGCAACTTAGGGCTGATGTAGGTTTTGAAAATTCGGTCTTTGTTCATGTCACTTACATTCCGTATATTGCAGCTGCAGGCGAGCTTAAAAGTAAACCGACGCAACATAGTGTGAAAGAGCTTCGTGCTATAGGAATTCAGCCTGATTTTTTGGTCTGTCGAAGTGAAAAAGAAATTCCTCAAGAGCTTAAATCAAAAATTGGCTTATTCTGCAGTGTCCACCCACAAAATGTCATAGCGGCTGAAGACTCTAAATCTATTTATGAAGTTCCGTTAAAATTATTTGCAGAAGAATTTGATGCAAAGATTTGTAAACGCCTTGGGTTACCATTGGGCGATGCTAAGCTAGAAGACTGGAAAAAGATTGTAACTTCCTACAATCAACCCAAAGAGAAAATTAAAATAGGCTTGGTTGGAAAGTATGTAGATCTAAAAGAAAGTTACAAATCATTACATGAAGCTATTGTGCACTCAGGAATAAAAAATCAATGCGGTGTCGACGTTGAATATATTGATTCGGAAAATTTCGAGGGTAAAAATTTAATCGAACAATTTAAAGATATCGATGGGATACTTGTACCCGGAGCTTTTGGTGAACGAGGTGCGGAAGGAAAAATTGCGGCTATTAAATATGCACGAGAGAATAAAATTCCATTCTTTGGGATTTGTTTTGGAATGCAAATGGCTGTAGTTGAATTTGCTCGAAATGTGTGTGGGTTAAGAGAAGCTACAAGTCGAGAATTTACACGTAAAGTTGAAAATCCAGAATATGTTATTGACCTAATGGAAGAACAGAAATTAATGCAAGGCTTAGGCGGCACAATGCGCTTAGGGGCCTTTCCTTGCGAACTCAAAGATGGAAGTTTGGCGCAAAAAATGTACGGTAAATCTCAAATCAGTGAACGTCATCGCCATCGATTTGAATTTAATAATAAATTTAAATTAATAATTGAAAAGCAAGGCATGCGATTATCGGGTGTATGTTCCGAACGTAATTTAGTCGAGATTGTTGAATTGCCGGATCATCCTTGGTTTATTGGGGTCCAATTTCATCCAGAGTTTCAATCACAACCTAGAAAACCTCATCCACTTTTTGATGGTTTTATTGCAGCAGCTTTAGAGCGCCACAAGCATGAAATCAAGGAGTTGTAAAAAATGAATATTTTAGACAAAGCCAAAGAAGTTTTTGATATCGAATCTGATGCTATTTTAAATTTAAAAGCGGGATTAGGTGATGAATTTCTAAAAGCTCTACAATACGTTGTGGAATGTGAAGGTAAAGTCATAATCACTGGTATTGGTAAGTCAGGAATTATTGCGCGCAAGATGGCTTCCACCATGAGCTCAACGGGAACACCGGCTTTGTTTCTGCATGCCGCCGAAAGCTCGCACGGAGATTTAGGCGTTATCACTAAATCTGATTTAGTGATTGGGATAAGTTTTGGGGGCGAAAGCACGGAACTTGAGGATCTGATAAAATTTATTAAACGCACGGGTGTAAAACTAATTTCTATAACTGGAAATACTAAAAGCCGTTTAGCGCAAGCAGGGGATGTGATACTGCATATCCCCATTCAAAAAGAAGCTTGCCCACTGGGGTTAGCTCCCACAACGAGCACGACAGCCACATTAGCTATGTGTGATGCTTTAGCTATGTGTGCCCTTGAAATGAAAGGTTTTAAAGTTGAAGACTTTGCGCAGTATCATCCCGGTGGTCAATTGGGACGAAAGCTTCTCACACGAGTGCACGACGTAATGTTAACTGCAAATTTGCCTTTGATAAAGCAAGCTGCTTCTTTTAAGGAAGTTCTGGAATTGATGACCCAAGCCCAAGTGCGAGGAATCTGTGGGGTCATAAATCATGAAGAGGAACTGATTGGTGTGATTACAGATGGGGATTTACGACGTAAACTAAATTCTGAAATTGCTTCAGGTTCTGTGTCTTCAAGTTTAGTATCGTTACAAGCCAAAGATATTATGTCTGTAAATCCAAAAACTTTGGATCAGTCAGAATTGGCCGAAAAAGCTTTATTTCTGATGGAACAATTTCGAATTCAATGTCTATTTGTTATGGATCACACGCAAGTGCAATCTTTAAAACCCGTTGGTCTGATTCATCTTCAAGATCTTTTAGCTGCTAAAATTAGATAGGCTTAACCAATAAAACTTAGTATTTTTAGACAAAGGTTTTTGTCATTTTTTTTGCAACAGTTTACGGTTTAAAATCCTATTCGTCTAAGAATATAGCGGTTTTCTTATATCATTTTGAGAACACCTAAGTATTTATCCAAATCTCATATTGGCACACGGATTTCGTTCGTTTTTGAAGCACAACAATTCTAGCCTTTTATTCCCTATACCGAAATATAGAATATGAAAAATGCAATCTATAAAATCTGTGCATTAGGCTTGAGTTTAATTATGTGTTTTATAATTTCTGCATGTAATGGTGCTTTTGTGGCTCAAGACCTTGAGCTAGGTAGCACCGATCAACCAATTCCTGTGGTTGGGGATTTTTCTTCAGCCAAAGCCGTTATTCAATCCAGTTGCGTTGGTTGTCACAGTGCCGGAGGAAGTGCTGCCTACTTGCCTTTAAATCTTAACACCGAAGATGAATTTTTGGCGGCCGGACATGTTGTTAAAGGCAAACCTTTAGAATCTAATTTGATAAAAAGATTAAGACACTATGGGGCGGTGAATTCTAATATGCCTCCTGCTCACATGAATTTTTCGGTCCAAGACTATAATAAAATAGTGAATTGGGTAAGAAATATAACATCTAACACCACACAAACTTTTGGTGAATACACATGTGCTGTGGATGCTGATCCTAAACCAGATCGCATGTTAAGATTAAAAAAACAAGAATTCATTAAAACTTTAAATTCTATACTTGCAATGACAGAGTGGTATCTTGTAACAACGGTTGAAGCCAACCAAGAGTTGACCTCACTTTTGGGTCTTATTCCTGAAGATCATGGCGGCGAAAATTATAATAGCTTTGACCAAACAATTTCTATAGAACATGTTGAAAGTTATTATAAGACTATAGAGCGATATGCGACTCTGTTAACAACACCCCATGCCTCAGGACCTGTATCTAGAATACGACAAATAGTTGCTAACTTTTCACCTATCGCTGGTGGGTTAGCGGCAAGACCAGCTGGTGATTGTGCCCTTTACAATACCCCAGCCACTGAAAACTGTTATAGAAATTTTATAAAAGCTTTTGCACTAGCCTCACACAGAAGAACGCTGACTGATGAAGAGATTAATTTTTATTTTTCTAAATTGAACCTTATCGAATCAAAAGAAGTGATACAAAGAAGATTAATAATAGCTATGCTATCGGCTCCAGATTTTATCTTTAGAATGGAATCTCATGGGGTTAGTGAACCATTAATGGCTAATTACAAAAAACTTTCCCCTTTTGAAATAGCAACAAGACTCTCTTATACATTTTGGGGTGATATGCCAGACCTCACATTATTTAACATGGCTTCTTCTGGAAATATTGCCACAGACGCAGGCTTTCAATTAGCGATAGATCATGTTTTTTCAACGACAAATCAAATTAAAGTGAAAAACACTTTAAAAAGTTTCTATGGGGATTATTTACATTTTTCTAAAATTCCAAAACTTAACGCATTTTCTACTCCAGAATTTAGTAATTTTGCGGCCGGAGAAAATATTAACAATGTGGGCTTCAATCACCGTACAGATATGATCAATGAAATATATGATATGTTCGACTACTACACATGGACTGCGCCATCAGATTTTTCCGAAGTTCTTAAATCGAGGAAAGTCTTCGCCAAGACATCTGCTTTAGCAAAACTTTACGGCGATGGCACTAAAATTTGGGATGGATCAACAAATATTTCATACAACCCTAGCGAACGTGCGGGTTTATTAACTCGTGTTGGAATGCTTGCAACTGGCGAGCATTTAACAAGCCCCATTCATAAAGGTGTTTTTGTTTTAAGAAAAATTGCATGCGATGATGTGGGGGCTCCACCACCAATTTCGGAAGACGATTTAATTGTAAATTACACGCCTGATATGACCACTCGTCAAAAAGTTCATGTGTTAACAGTAGAGAACAAAACAAACTGTGCTAGTTGTCATAATAAATTTAACCCTTTTGGCTATGCTTTTGAGAAGTATGACTCTTTAGGTCGAGTTCAAAGCGGGGGAGAAAATATATATGCTGCAAATGGTAGTATCGCAAAAAAAGTGCCAGTAGATTTTTCGACTACAGTAAGGTTTGGGGGTCAAGATCACAATATTTCTTCCCCTGAAGAGCTATCAGATAAACTAGCCGCCTCACCTGTACCCAATGCTTGCTACACTAAAAATTTATTTGAATACTTTAAGGGTAGAGCTGCAGATTTAAAAAACGATGGTTGTGATTTGCTTGAAATTAATAAAAAATTATCAGCCGCAGAGGGTGGCAATATGCAAGAGGCTTTCAAAGCATTTATGTCGCATAAAGGTTTTCGTTACAAAAAAATAAATTAAGCTAAATTTATTTTATTTTTTTAGTAGGATTTAAATTTAATTTATTAACAAAAGTCAGAAAAGGGTAAAAGGTTATGAAGTTCAACAAGATTTCACGAAGAATGTTTTTGCAAGGCAGTGGTAAGTTGACAGTCATGATGCCATTTTTGGGATCGATATTGCCTAAAAGCGCAAAAGCTTCAACCGAAGTTAAACCAAGATTTATTTTTATCAGTTGTCAAAATGGAGCTCAACGTCATGAGCAATGGTTTCCAAGCCAATTGCCAATGACCCCAACCTTTTTACATCCAGCACAAAATAACGGTGTTAATTCAACTCCCGTACATAACTATCACACCGGTGGCATTAATTTTTCAGCAACCACTGGGATCTCGCCAATTTTTGATAATAAATTTAATTCTTTGGTTCCTAAAATGAATTTTATAAAAGGGTTAGATCAAAGATTTGTTCCGTTCGGAAATCATGAAGGAGCAGCTTTACTAGGAAATGTGGGTGCGGCCCATGGATCTGTAAGTTTTTGTCCACAGATTCCAACGATTGACCAGCTAATGGCTAATGCCGAAGGATTTTATCCGAATCAGGGAAATGGTTATGTAAGGTCGGTTTCGATAAATACTCCTAGAGGTGGAAGGTTTTCTGGATATTATTTTTCTAATCCCTATAAACGAACTGGAAATATTGTTTATGTCCCGAATATTCAGACAGCACATAATGTTTTTAAAGCTTTATTTGATAACACTTCTGCTGTTTCTATTGGGCAATCCAATACGAGTATAGTGGATGAAGTTTTAGAAGATTATCGAAATGTTCGTAACAGTCGGCAACTTGCAAGCGAAGAAAAAATAATTCTTGATGAGTATATTGATAAACTGGCCCAACTGGAAATTAAACTAAATACCGATGTGGTACCTAACATACCTATTTGTCGAAATTTGACAGCACCACCGGTCACTGCTGGAACTGAAATTCAAAATCTAAATTTAATTGTAGATATGCTGGTACTCGCTTTCCAGTGTGACCGTACCCGAGTGGCTACCATGCATTTTAACCAAGTCAATGGCAGAGGTGATGGATCATCACATACTGTAGGCGACTGGCATTGGGCGTCCCACAACCCAACCGACCCTCTTGGCGCGCAGATACTTTTGGATGTTTATAAGTGGGTGGCGGACAACGCTTTATATCCTTTAGTATCTAAAATGAATGCCGTTGTTGAGTCTAACGGTTTAACTATGCTTGATAATTCTATTGTACATTTTGCGACGTCTTCTGCAAATATTGGTCATAATTCAAAAGATTTACCGACTTTGCTGTTTGGCAGTGCCGGTGGTTTTTTTAAAACTGGAAATTATATTGATTATGTTAATCGTGGAACTAAATATTATACTCAAAATGCTGAATATGGTATTTTACACAACCAGTATCTAACCAACATTATGAGAGCGATGGGTTTAAAAAAATCAGATTGGAATATGAAAACTTTAGGTTTTTCGAAGAACGGATTTCCAACGAACGCAGACGGCTATGGCTGGTACACTAGGATTGATGGCGACAATGCTTACAACCCCAGATACATACACTCAGAAAGTCAAACAACAAACCCATTGCCAAGTCTAATTACTCCTTTGGGGCTGTCTAAATTTGTATAAAAAATTTGGTTTTAATTCTCTTGGATTTCCCAGTGATCCAAAGACTCATACTGACCCATACACTTAACCAGCACTTGGGATTCCAGGCGGACTGATTTCGACAGGGTTTTTGAGCCATAAAATATAATAGCATCACCGTATTTAAACAGAGGTTGTTTTTTACACTGCTCTTTATTGTCAAAAGGCCATCTCCTTAAATCTAACTTAAATCCAATGGAATAATATTCAGTTTCAGTGCCTGAATAGTAAGTGAAAGGCTTGGGTGTTAAGGATGTAAATTTATGCCAAATATCAGCTGGTAAAACCAAGTCATTTTTCATGGGATAAATTTGTTGCTCGCAAGCAAGCTTAAGCATCGTTTCTAATGAGCCCAATAGATTTTTTAGCGCAGGAAGTTTTTGCTGATCATACTGAGCTTTAAATTCAACTTCGGTATTGTTTACGGGAAATTTTTTATTAAATCCTAAACCCGTCAACTCTGCTTGAGGTAAAAAAAGACAAACCTGACGATCACTAGAAACGTTTTTTGGGTTTGATAAATCATAATTTGGATTGTTTAATTTATTGGGATCTAGATTTATAGTAACACCATCGTTGGATTTTAAATTTCGATATTGATAGATTTTTTTTGGAACTCCAGGAGGGTTAAAAAAATACATTACTAAAAAAGCACCGACCAATACAGTCAGCAAGGCCACAATACTTTTAAAAATAATCTTTTTTACCATAAGTCTCGCGGTATGTATTGTTAAAGGAATATTATTGACTTAACCCATTCATAGGTCAATTATGACCTATGAAAGACTTCGTTTTTAAAATCCCCATTGTACTAACTATATTATCAGTGATCGGCGGCGTTTTGATAGCCATTGTTTTTGGTGTGAACGAGAATTACATCAAAGATAAAATTGCTCGCGGACTTGAGCAAAATCTTAAAGTTCAAGCCATCACAGATCCTGCCGATCGCAGTGCTTTGATCAAAGTCGAAGCTGAAAAAAATTGGCGATACTACCAGCGTTATCATTTTCATGCCAATGGCATTGCAGGGATGACTTTAGCTCTTCTCATCTTTCTGTCCTTTTTACAGCTTGCAAAAATTGAACATTTACTTTCATCGTATATGTTGGCTGTTGGCGGATTTTGTTACCCTTTTGTTTGGCTTTTTGCAGGAATATATGGGCCTATCATGGGTCGGACAGAAGCCAAAGAAGCATTTGCAATTTTAGGTTATATGGGGGGCTTATACTTAGTAGGAGTTGGCTTTACTTTGTATTTGGCACTTACAAAATCCTGGACGTTAAAATTCCCTGTTCAATGATTCAACTTGATGATCTAGCAAAAAAAAGCTTAACATTATTTTATGCATGACAAATTAAAAAAAATAAAATTGTTGTTAAGTGATGTTGATGGCGTCATGACTGATGCTACCATTTGGTTGGACTCAAACATGAAATGGAAACGTAAATTCAACGTCCTTGATGGGATGGGATTAATTCGTTTACAAAAACAAGGTATCAAAGTCGGAATCATTACGGCTTCTGATGCAGATGATGTTCGGTTCAGATTCGAATTTCTAAAGGTCGACTTTTTTTATGAAAAGTCTTCCGACAAAGGACTAGCTCTTCAGGACTTGGTTAAAAAAACAGGTTTGGATTTAACAGAAATCGCCTATATTGGAGATGACCTCATGGATTTGCCGGTCATTGAAGCGGTAGGTTTTGGTGTGACTGTTCCTAATTCTTTAGAGGAAGTTCAAGCCAAAGCCGATTATGTGACCAAACGTTCAGGCGGTGAAGGCGCGGTTAGAGAAGTTTGTGAAATGATCTTGCGAGCCCAGCGATGATTGTTTTTTAAAAACTTTTTAAGCAGCTTGAAGGATTAGCGTCTAAGCAGAGACAAGGAGTATAAAAAGTGCCAAGTGGAATTTTCAAAGTAGGATTACTTAAATGTCTTTGTAGCTCCCTCATATTTTTGGCACTCCTTAATGTGGCTCATGCTAAAAAAGTACGACTGTCTGAAGACGAATTGTCTACTGAAGCTGTAATGCCCAAGTTTGATGAAAAATTGGTGATTAAAAATCGCCGGGTAGCCCATAAAAATAGAATTGAACTTGGCTTGTATGGTGGCAACGTCATGTCAGAAGCCTTTTATGATCCTTTTACTTTTGGGGCTTCTGTGGCTTACCACTTCGACAATACTCATGGAATTTTTGTCAATTTTGGAATCTATCAAGATAAATTGAGTGGCAACGGCCAAAAGCTTAAAGAGGAAGGATCGATTCCACTTTTAGGCATGCCGTTTTATTTTGACGCTTCTCGTGCGCCCCATAAAGAATTTATGTTGGCTGGTCATTATCTGTATTCAGCATATTACGGCAAAGTCAGTTTAACCAAAGAGTCAGTGATGAATCTGTCACTTTATGGCCTGCTAGGTGGAGGTGCGTACTTAATGGATGGAGATATCGCACCTATGATTAATTTTGGCGTGGGACAAAGATTTTATTTCACGAAAAGTATGGCGTTCAGATTGGATTTAATATTTAGCTCTTTCTATGGACCTGACATCGCTTCCACCGCAGGTTCAGTGCAAGATAATTTGGGGACGCCACCACCTGGAGGACCGGATGTGGATGCTTCAGCTTTCGACAAAAAAGTGCTCTTTGATACTCAGGTCAACTTTGGGTTGACGTTTTTATTATAATTATTCGGTCTAGTTCTTCGTGAATAACTTTTCATAAGTGCCAGCTCTGTTATTCTTAATAATGAGAAGGTGTAAAATAACATGATAAGACTAGCATCTATTCTATTACTATCGATGATGACCCTTTTGAATCCACTTTGGGCTCAAGAGGAAGTGGAACCAGAAACTCAAACCGAAAATGTAGCCAATGGTTCTGAGGATTTAGAATCCTTAGAGCTTTATTCAGATATCGTGGTGATTCAAAAAAAGTTTTTTGAAAAAACCTCAAGATGGGAATTAAGCACTTCAGGTTTAGTGTCCTTAAACAATCAGTTTTTCACATCTGTGGGATTCAAAGGAACATTGGGCTATCACTTTTCTGAACGTTGGGCTTTAGAAGGTCAAGCGTGGTATCTGGCTCAAATTCAACGAGACATCACCAAAGATTTAGAAGATCAATATCAAATTAGTACGTCTGATATTGTGACTCCTCAAGGATATTTAGGTCTTAATCTTGTCTGGACACCGATTTACGGAAAATTGTCCTTGCAAGAAAAGTCAGTCAATCCCTTTGAACTTTTTTTTACTTTTGGTGCGGGTATGATCTTAACAGATGATGATCAAACAGCACCGGCATTGAACTTATCCTTTGGTCAAATTCATCCATTAACAAAAAATTCAACGCTTAGGTGGGAGATCGGTGGCAACATTTTCAGTGCTAAAGGTAAGGCTGGTTTAGCCGGTGGTCAGGCCGGTAAAGAAGTGATCTCTGAAATTTTTTACGTTTCGGTGGGCGCTAGTTTCTTCTTTCCAGAGATCAAGAGGTAGTTATGAAATATGCTTGGATAATCCTTATATTTTTACCACAGATCGTAATGGCCTCACCAGAGCTAACCCGCGCGGATTATTTTTCATCCAAAGGTGATAACTCACAAGCGGCGCAACGCTATTATGACATCATTAATAATCCCAAATATAAATCTGAACATGCAAATGCTCTTTACTCATTGGCAAAAGTTTTAGCACAAATGGGGTTTAATCAATCCGCGGTTTATTTTTTAACGGCCATTTCCAGATACAATTCAGCCTCTAAATATATGGACCCGGCTCTTGAGGCCTTGTACGAAATAGGTTTTCAAATTGGGGATGAGTCAGCATTAAAATATTCTTTAGCCAAAATAGATATTAAAAAATTCCCGGCGGGGAAAAAAGATCTGCTGTATTATCGATTAGGTGAAGTGTATTTAGAAAAAAATGATTTAAAAAATGCCATTGCTTCCTACGGTCGTATCACGAGTGACAGTAAGCTTTTTGCGAAAGCTAGGTACAATATGGCATTAGCTCATGCCGAATTACAAGATCCTAAAGCTGCGGTTAAATATTTTACTCAGGCTGTTAATGCCCGACGAAAAAGTGGGGTCGTTGATACTCAGCGTGTCGGAGCTATGATCGGCAGAGCACGCGCTTTGTATCAGATGGGCCGTTGGGATGAAGCCGTTAAAGCTTATAAAATGGTTCCCCGTGATTCTGAATTCTGGCATGACTCTTTGTTTGAATCCACTTGGGCCTATTTAAGGTCGGGAAGATTTCGAAGTGCTATGAGTAACTTTCAGTCCTTGCACTCAAAATTTTACGAGTCGTATTATTTGCCAGAATCTTTAATTCTTAGATCCATTGTCTACTTATATATTTGTAAATATAAAGAAGTTGATAAAGTCCTTGCAACTTATGAAGATAACTATGGCCGAGTTCAGGCGAAATTAAGCGGATATCTAAAAGAGAAACGAACTGCTAAAGAAGACTTGATACAAATGAAAACTATGCTTTCAGAAGTTGATGGTGGACAGAATGTACAACAGCTTTACGGTGGTATACCTGGGCTGGCTTTACGACATATCTCAAGGCAAGCGGAATTTAAAAAATCTTATAAATATTTAACGTTTTTGTATGACGAAAAAACTTTAAATGCAGAACAAAATGACTTTTGGCAACGTTCAGGTTTAGGACAGCAGATTGGTCGAAATTTAACGCAAAGAATAGCTATTACAGAAAAGTATGTGGCCTCGTTAATTCGAAGCGCACTTATTAAAATCAATGAAGAGTTATTAGAATTTAGCGATCAAAAAGAATTCGTAAAAGTCGAAGTCACTTCCGCTAAAACCGAAGGGGCCTTGAAGAAAATGCGAGGGACCGACGATCCATCAGATGCTATTACAGCCAAAAACTCTAGAGATTTTTATATTTCTAATGGCTATGAGTATTGGCCTTTTCAAGGAGAATACTGGTTAGATGAAATCGGGAACTATCAGTACGTAGGAGCCAGTCAATGCACACGTTAAATCCAAAATCAGCTCACGAAAATCTGGTCGTATTTAGTAAAATAGGGTCATCTTTAGCTTTTAGTAAAGCCATAGTTAAAAGTATAAATGTAGGAGCAAGAAAAAGTATAAGTATAAGTAGAGGTACAGGAATTGTTATCACTTTTGGTATTTTTTCCTTTTATGGACCATCTATGGTCAACGCGAAAACCGTGGGAACCATTATAAAGTCGATCGAAAAAAGTAAATCGAATCTGCCCACAACCCGAGAAGCAAATAAAACCGCATCACCAAGCCAAGTGAATTTAAAATTGATTCGACCAACAACTACCATCAACCCTCTGTTTAAAGAAGGAACTACCGAATCAGATTATGAAAAGTTATTGAATCAACAGATTGATCAACTTTATAAACTTTCAAAAAAAACTAGATCCCGTGAAATGCAAGGTGATGTTTGGTTACGTCTTGCAAAGGCCTATACTGAAAAATCAGCGTTAGTGGAGCAAAAAATTAACGAACAGTTTGATAAAAAAATGGATGATTACTTTGCTAAAAAAGTCCCTAATAAACCTGTTTTGGATATGACTTCAGCGCAAAGTTTTAATAAAAAAGCCGTCGAACTATATAAATGGTATTTACGAGACAATCCAAAAAGTTCAAACTCCGATCAAGTTTTATTTTTTTTGGGCTACAACACTATGGCTTTAGGAGATAATGCGGCGGGGGTTAAATATTACGAAACTTTATCTAAGAACTATCCCAAAAGTGAATTTGTAACGGAAGCCAATTTATCTCTTGCAGACTATTATTTTGATCAAGGTACTAAAAACTTCGCACAAAGTCGGCAGTTTTATGAAAAGTCTGAAACTTTTTATAAAAAAATAATTCAAGGCCGATCAAGATTGTCTTCTATAGCTACCTACAAATTGGCTTGGGTTAACTTAAAATTAGGTAAATCTAATGACGCTTTAGCTCTTATTACAAGAGTTATTCGAGATGGAAAATTTAATGACCAACGTAAAGTTTCAAGTGAACGTTTAGCCAAAGAGGCCCAACGCGAACTTCCCATGTTTTATTCTCAAGTTCAGGATTATAAAAAATCGATTCCTTATTTCAAAGCTACTTTACCTAAAGATGATGTGCCCAAAGCTTTAGAACAGTTGGCTTTATTCTATGCAGATTCAGGTCAAAGAGATGGGGCAAATTTTCTATTTGATTATCTTTCCAAAACTGGTGATTTGTCTTCTGGCAAAATTTTTGATTTTCAAATTAAAAAAGTGCAATTGGCAGAAACTAAGGGTGGCATAGTCAACTCGAGGATGGAGCTGCTTGATCTTATTGAGGGTTTTGGACCTAAATCAGCGTGGGCAGCTAAAGCCAGAAAAGAGCAATCTTTTGAAGAGCCTTATAAAAGAATGGAGCTGTTACTTAGAAATTATGCTTTGTCGGCTCATAAAGAATCAAGAGCTAAGCAAAGTGATTTAAATTCAGTTAGAAAAGCAGATGAAGCTTATAAACTATATGAGAGCAATTTTGCAAAAGAGGACAGTTCGGGAGAAATGAAATTCTTCCATGCGGAGCTTTTGTATGAGGGCAAACAATTCGAGCAATCGGCAGAGCTTTATGCGAACATCGTAAAAATACCAAATTCTAAATACTCGGAAAAAGCTAAGCTCAATGCTATTTTAGCAATTGAAAAAGTACTGCCAAGTTTAGATGAAATTAAGAAGAAAGTGGGCGACTCGGTAGCTGTTTTACCTTTAAATGAGGCAGAAAAAAAGTTTATGCTTATGTCCGAAGAGTATCTGGCGGATGTTAAGAATAAAGAATCTAGAATCGAGATCACTTATAAAGTGGCAAATATATACTACTCTCACAGTTACTTAGACGAAGCGGAAAAATATTTTAAATTAATTATTCAACAGTATCCAAAAACTCAATATGCAGAATTGTCGACAAACTTAATTTTAGACATTTATAATTTAAGAAAAGATTATAAGGGCCTAGAGCGCGTGGGTAACGAACTGCTCGACAAAAATTCAGTTAAAGATTCAAAGGCTATGGCTGATGTCAAAAGTGTAGTCGAAAAGTCAGCGTTTAAAAGTGCTGAAGAGGCTGAAAAATCGGGTGCTCCTTTAGATGTTGCTAAAGCCTATATGGATTTTTATAAAAAATATCCTGGTTCAAGTTTAGGACCTCTGGCTTTATACAACTCGGCCATTAATTTTGAAAAAGCGGATCGAAAAGTTTTAGCCATTGAAACTTATGAAAGATATCGTAAAGAAGCTAATCCCAAAGATAAAGAGTATAATAAAACTCTTCTTTACTCGGGAATTTTAAAAGAAGCTCTTGGGGATTTGGCAGGATCAGTTATTGATTATGAAGCCTATGTAAAAGTTGAAGATCCAAAAGCTATTCAACCGAGTTTGTACTTTAACATGGCGGTTATTTATGAAGGCTTAAAAAACTTTAATAAAGTTAAAGAGTATTTTTTGCTATATAGTACCAAAGTAAAAAGTGAAGAGTCTAAAAATATCATCTTTCGAATTGCAAGTTACGCGGATCAATTAAATCAATTGCCCGACGCCATAGAATTTTATAAACGTTTTATCAGTTTAGTAAATATTGATAAAGAACTGCAGATCGAAGCGGTAGGACGTTTGGCTTTGTTATCTAGGCTTGCGGGCAATGCAACACAAATGAACACTTATTTCAATGAATCGGTAAAGCTTCAAGCTTCCAAAGGCCAAAAATTAAATGCGAAGTATGCGGCTGAGGCCATGTTTCTTAAAACAGATAAGATCTATGGGGATTTAAAAGCCACAGTAATAGGAACTAACTCAGCCAATCAACAGGCTCAGGTACAAAAGAAAATTAAACTAGTTGAAGATTTACGAAAGTCTACGGATGCTGTTATTGCTTATGATGTGCCTGAATGGGTAGTGGCCGCATTAACCAAAATGGGTCAAGGCTATCAGCATTTGGCTTATGCTTTAGTATCAGCACCTGTACCCAAAGAATTAAACAAAGAAGAGGCCGAAGAGTATAAAACTAAAATTGCCGAGATTGCCAACCCTTTTAAGACTAACGCTATTCAAGCCTATCAAAATGCCATAAACCGAGCCGAGTCCCTTTCTGGTTTTGGTCCTTACTATTTAATTGCTCGCGAAGAGCTTTTTAATTTAAGTCCCAGTTCAACTTATTTGGCCACCGAAAGTTCTGTGCCTATCTTAGCTTTCGATAACGCTATTGATGGCAGCGAAACCATTGCAAAATTAGTTCAAGTCGAGACTAATTCCGTAAAACTTTTCGTAGCCTTGGGTCAAATTTTAGAAGCTAAGCCGTTAGATATAACCGCTCACGAATTTATGGCCAGTTATTATTTTAAAAAAGCCATGTATCATATGGCTAAACTGTATTTAAATAAAATCGAAAAGGCGACTAAGCTTCCTAGGGTTTTTAATAATTTAGGGGTCATTTATTCGCAATTAAATATGCCCTCTGAAGCTAAAAAAGCTTTTGAAAAAGCCATTAATTTAGATCCTGAATATGTGCTGGCTCGAGCCAACTTTACACATATATTTATTAAAAACGATGGCTTTAGCCCTGTATTTTCGGATTTAGAAAGCTTATTTCAAAAAACCAAGTCGCAAATAGCTACAACCGAGTTGGCAAAAAACCTTGCTATAAATTATAGCGTAGCTCTTTCAAGATCCAAGAATTTCAGTAAAGCCGTTGAAGTTTTACAACTGCTTTTGGCCTCCTATCCTAAAGACGTGCAAGTTTTACGAAATTTATCTTTGGTTCTTATCACCGGTGTAAAAAACAAAATGGAAGGCGCAAAAGTCTTGAGTCAATTTAAATCTATTGCAAGTGCACGAAAGGATTTAGATACTATTAAAGAGCTAGAAGGATATTTAAAAACTTTATGACAAAAAAACTAATATGCTTTTTCATGGTCTTAGGGTCCTATCAATTTGTAGGAGCACAAAAAAAATCTAGTGAAGCCCCTAGAACGACCGTGTTATCGTTTGAAGACGAGTTGATACAAGGTGATGTATCATCACCTGATCTTTTTGTGATTTTAAAAAATAAAAATATTAATTTTGGCCGACTTTTAAAACTTAGAAAAGATTTTATTCCAGAAATGAGACAGACTCGACAAGATGTGCATGGGAGTTCGGATTGAGTGAACCAATAGTCATACGTGTTTTTTTTAAAGAGAAACTGATTGCCGTAAAACAGTTTGAGCAAGATCAAATTATTATTGGTAAAAAAGGCGATTCAGCATTAGTTCTTCGTCACAAAGATGTTGCAGAATTACACTGTGTGATTGAAAAGCGTGGCAACACATATTTTCTGTGTGACTTAGGGTCCGAGATTGGGACAATCATCCACAATGAAAAAGTTTTAGAACACCCCTTAAAATCAGGTGATGTGTTTTTTATCAACGAATTGGAAGTGCATTTTTTTATTGGCAAACCCACATTTACTACCCCACAGACTGTCACCGAAAAAGCCAAATCTGAAGAGGCTAAAATATATATTGAAGAAGAGCTTGGAACTTTTTCTGAACCCAAAGAGCCCAAGTTAAACGAGCCTAAAAGTTTTAAAATCGATTCCCCTTTTTTGGATATGGGCACCAAAAATATTAAAACAGATAACTTCGCTCAAAAACCTAAACTAAAAGTTAAACCTAAAACCAGCGCTTCAGGTTTTGAAATGATGGATTTAGACCGTCGACCAGAACCCTTGGAAAATCTAGGCGAGGGACTTAACTACCGACTTGGAACCTTTGCGCCCCAAGCTAAATTTGAAGATATAGATGAAATCATTGACGTTAATAGCAGGGGTTCTGTCGTCGAGGTTCTTCTGACATGGAAAGAAAGAATATTATCAGCATCACATTTTGATTCTAAACAAAAAGTATTTTTAGGAAACAAAGAGGACTGTCAACTAAAGCTATCAATTCTGGAATTCAAACATTATTTCATCAATATAAATAATGGGGCAGAAATCCGATTGCCAGTTAAAATGGACGGATTTTTGTACCGAGGGCAACAGCGCATTCCATTATCTACTTTAAAACGATCAGGCCAACTACAACTTGATGGTGACAGTTATATTTTGAATTTAGCTCAAGGTGAAATGATCCGTTGTTTTTTAATGGGTGATCGCATACAAGCCTATGTTCGATATGTGGAACAAACCCCTAAAGCCATGCCAATGCCGGTTTTTGACTTTACCACATCTGAACTGGTTTCAATTGGAATGGCTTTTGTCGTTTCGATTTTCATTGCTCTTTTTATGGCATTTAATGTTCCACAAAGCTTAGATGACATTGATACTTTAGTAGAGGATCAATATAGAATTGCGACTGTTGAGTTTAAACCACCACGGAATCAACCAGAACCCATCGAAGAAGTTGTACCCAAAGTGCCTATTCCAGAGCCCGAAAAAAAGGTTGTTAAAAAAGTTACTGACGAGAAAAAACAAGTTAAACCCATCGCCAATGTTAAGCCTACAACCAAACTTCCTGTAAAACAAAATTTAGGGACTAAAGGAGCTCCTAAAAAAGTACAAGTGGTTGATAGCAGTGCTGGTAAACCCAAAGAGCTTGCACCGAATGATGTTAAAAAACCGTCCAAGAGTGTAGTTTCGAATAAATCTGGTGGTGCGATTAGCACAGGTAAAGAAGGGGCCAATGCTCAAAGTGCCAAAAAAGATGTCACTAAATCCGGTCTTCTGAGTGTCTTAAGTTCAGGTGGAGCTGCTTCAACGTTAGATAAAGCTTACTCTGGGGCTGGAACTACATTTGGGCTTGCAGATAAAGCCACGGGATATGGCGGCCAAGCCTCAGACCGTCAAGGTGAAGGATTAGGAACTGATCTTAAAAACGTCGGAGCGGGTGGTAAGGGTACAGCAACAGTGGGTATTGCTGGCGTAGGTTCAAAAGGCCGCGGTGGTGGTGAAGCCAGTTATGGTGGTAACAATGGTTTAGGAGATAAAGGGGAACTTGCCATCGTCAATATCGAAGGCAATACCGATGATTTCGTAAGTACCATTGACCGCGAAGCCATTAAACGGATAGTGCAGAGCAATCGTAATGCCATTAAATCTTGTTACGATAAAGAGCTTACAAAAAATCCAACTTTATCAGGAAAAATTGTTTTGCAGTGGCAGATCACAGATGGTGGTCGTATGATTAATGCCAAAGTCAAAAGTAATGACATGCAAACCAACACTTTAGGTCCTTGTATTATCAATCGGTTAAGTGTTTTAAAATTTCCAGATCCTGGACCAACGGAAATTGCTGAAGTTGCTTTTCCATTCGTTTTTGAGGCAAGATAATAGAAGGTTTTAAGATTTTCATAAGTGTAATGGTTTTTTTAAATAATTTTTTTAGTTCGATTTTTTAAGTAAAGTTTTTTTAGTATGATTTTTTAACTTTAAATTTTTTTGCAATTTGTAGATTGTCCTTCAGGAGGAAACATCGTGGATCCAACAACAGCCCAAATGCATTCGTGTGAAATGTATGAATTTTTTCTTTCAAAAGCTTTTTGCGAGGGTGGGGTCGTCATGTACCTTATCGCTTTCATTGGCTTGCTTTCATTATTTTTAATCATCGAAAGATTTATTGCCCTGGGGCGAAACACGGTAAAAAAACAAAGTGTTATCGAAAACCTAAAAAGCATGCTTCTTAGAGGTGACATTAGACAAGCTATTACCTTTTGTGAAACTAAAAAAACTCCACTCACCAACACACTTCAAGCTGGTTTAATACAAGTGATGAATAAGCGTCCTGATGAAGAGGTCCAAGTGGCTATGGATGCCGCCGTCCTTAGAGAAACACCAAAACTTGAAGGTTGGGTATCTTTTCTTGCAGTGTTTGGAAACATATCGGTATTAGTTGGATTATTTGGAACTATCATTGGTATGATTAAATCTTTTGGTGCCGTTTCTAACTCAGATGCTGCGACCAAAGCTACTTTGCTTTCTAGAGGTATTGCTGAAGCTCTAAACTGTACAGCGGGTGGGTTGTTAGTTGCGATTATTTGCATTGTTTTTTATGGCTTTTTTCAAATTAAAATTTCAAGAGCTATCAATGACATGCTTGAAACAAGTATGGACTTGATGAACTTGGTTGTGTCTAACCGAGATAAAATTTCTAACTCGTAAAGGTAACAAAGCATGGCTCATATAGATGACGGTAAAGGTGAAAGAAGCGCCAATGTGGACTTAAATATAGTTCCCGTCATCGATCTTATGAGTGTCTTGATTGTGTTTTTGCTGATCACAGCGGTTTGGAATCAAATATCAATGATACAACTTGCGACTTCGATATATGGTAAAAAATCTGAGGATCAACAGGTTCAAGAGAAAAAGCCTGATGAACTGCAAATTCCGTTACGGTTGGATATTAAAGCTGACGCTTATATTTTAGTTTTTAAAGATAAGTCCACTCGAATCGAAAACTTCGAAGGGGACTATGATACGAAAACTTTATCTGAAGAGTTACGACGTATCAAAGAGGTTTTTCCTAACAAAATGGATATAGTTATTTCCGTAGATGACGAAATTAGCTATGGCAGTTTGGTTAAAGGAATGGATGTTGCGATCACTGAGCAGTTTCCTCAAGTATCCATAGCCACCGGAGGCGCGGAATAATATGGCTATCTACGCACCAGGGAAGCGGTCCCGCACAGGTAAAAGACGATCAGGCTCACGAAGTGTAGTTTTTGTACTATCGCTGACAGCCATGGTAGACATGTTCACAGTACTTGTTGTTTTTTTACTACAAAATTACAAAGTCACAGGTCAAACTTTGGATCTACAAGAGGGTGTAACCTTACCTCAAGCGTCTGCAGTGCGCGAGCTTGAACCATCCAATGTTGTCATTGTTGGAAAGGAATTTATTGAATTTAATGACAATAAAGTGGCCTCTTTTCCTTCAATCAAAGAAAGTAATGACTGGCTGATTATTCCACTTCGTGATGTCATCCGTGAAGAGCTAAAAAAACAAAAAGAAAAACTTGAAGCCAACCTCTCATTGCAAGTGCAAAGCGAAGTGCTGCAAGCTCAAGCTGGCAGTGAAGCCAAAGTTGTTATTAACAACTTTAAACAGATTACGATTCAAGCCGATGAAAACATCGACCTGTTAAGCCTAAAAAAAATTATGTACACTATTGTTGAAGCCGGTGGTGGTCCCATCAATTTTGCAGTTCTTAAGAAAGAGAAACCCAAAGACGCACCAGGGCAACCAGCCACTCTGTAAGTTTATCGCAACACATATATTTAACGCGCTCTACGTCATTTATGGGTTTAATAGCCTAATTTGTTATATTAATTTCGAATGACACATAAATATGATAAGCCCATTATCCCAGTGATTAAAAAAGTCCTTTTTGGCATTAGAGATTATAACTTAACACTTGTAATATACACTTTTGCTGTTGGTCTTTTAAGTCTTGCAACACCCATCACAGTGCAATCTTTAGTGAATACTTTTTCTTTAAGTACTGATATCAAGCCGTTGATCAATTTAAGTCTTATGCTTTTTGTTCTGCTAGTGCTTTTTGGTATCCTAAAGGCTTTTCAATACATCACTGTTGAGCTTATGCAGCAAAAGATCATTGCTCAACTTTCATCTACTGTCGCCAAAAGAATTATTCTTGGCCCACGCTTAAGTTTTCAATCCTATAATGTAAGAGAAAAAGTTAATCGATTCTTTGAAATTGTTGCCATTCAAAAAGCAGTGGCCATGCTTGTCACCGATGGCTTATCTATTGTCATACAAACGTTTATTGGCCTTCTGTTACTTTCTTTATATCATCCCTTTTTTATACCTTTTAATATTTTTATTGCTGGCGTCGTTATCATGGTGTTTCGATATTATAACAGTGACGCCAAAATTACTTCCATCGAAGAGTCGAGCGCTAAATTTGCTGTTGCCGGTTTTTTGCAAGAGATTGCCACCACAGAATCTCGGCTGCAAAATGAGTTTATTTCATTAAAGCTTTTAAATCAGGCCGATCGTTTAGTGATGGATTATGTCGTAAGTCGAAAAAAGCATTTTAAAGTGCTTTTTTCTGAGACCGTAATTTTTCTAATTCTATACGCTTTTGTGAACGCTATTTTGTTGGGCTTAGGCGGTTACTTAATCATTATTGGTCAGTTGTCTGTGGGGCAATTAGTAGCTGCAGAAATCATTGTCAACGGTATATCCATACAGCTGGCTTATTCGATTAAACATTTACAGATTATTTATGATCTTTATGCCAGTTGCGATAAATTGTCTTGGATTTTGGATTTAAAAGAAGTTGCAGTTAAAGATAAAAGTTTTTTAAAATCTCATGTGGATTTGGATAAACCAATTCCCTTTGAGCTTATTAATGTACCTCTGGGTTTTGAAAATCCAAATTTTTTAAATTTAAAAATTGCACCAGGCTCTCATCATGAGTTCAGATACATAGATTCACGGCTAAAAGAACAATTGATTAGTTATTTGCTTAAAAATGAAGATCTAATCAACGGGGATATTAAAGCTCAAAATATCAGTTATAAAGATTTACTAAGTTTAGAAGTTCGAAACCTAGTTCATAATATGGATGAAACTATAATTTTTGATGGGTCGGTTCGTAATAACCTTTTAGATTTTGAAAACCAAGAGAAAGAGTCTGAGCTTTACGAAGTTTTGAAAAAATTTGATCTCCAAGAGCGCATTTATTCCTTCCCTAATAAACTAGAGCAAAATCTTCATGCAGCCACTGGCTTACTGAGCTACAGTCAAAAGTTTAGACTGAACTTAGCACGGATTTATCTTCACAGACCTAAGTTATTAACTATTGAGATTGGTAACGAACTATTTTCCGAGACTGTGTTTAAACAGTATCTGAAAGAGTTTCATGATATTGGATGTGCCGTTTTATGTTATGTTCATGATGAAGCTATGGACAGTTCGTTTAGTATTAAAACTATCAGATCATAATTTAAGTTAAGAGGAATGAATGTCTAAAACTTTACAAGAATTTAAAAACTATAAAGACTTTCAATCCGTTAAAGTCATAAAAATTCCAAAACCAGTAAAGGTTTTATCCCGATTACTTTCTTATTTTTTAATATTTATTAGCATTTGTTTTATAATTGTACCTTGGCAGCAGACTTCTAAAGGTACCGGTCGGGTTATTGCTTTTGATCCCAATCAACGTATTCAAATGATCACGGCTCCCGTCACTGGTGTCCTAGAACAGTGGTTGGTCAATGAAGGTCAAATTGTCAAAAAGGGTGATCCTCTGGTTCGAATTGTGGATAACGATCCAAACTATTTAGACCGCTTAAAATTAGAGAGAGACGCAGCCATCAAAAGCTATGACGCTGCAAGGTCCGCAACGGAAGCGGCTTTGTCAAATTATCAACGGCAATTGTCCTTAGAAAAAGAAGGTTTAAGTTCAAGAAAAGATGTAGAGTCCGCAAAGATCACTTATCAAAAGTTGATCGCCGAAGAGGCTGACGCGGCTTCTAATTTGGCCCAAAAAGAAGTCAAATTTTCCAGGTGGCAAACCCAGATTGTTATGGCACCAGCTGATGGAACTTTGCTTCGTATTATGACTAGTTCTGGAGCTGTTAACATTTCGCAAGGCCAAGATTTGGCTTATTTTGTTCCTGATACGGATGAGCCCGCCGCCGAAATATTTGTAGTTGCCAACGATATGCCCCTAATTTCGGTAGGGCGAAAAGTCAGACTGCAATTTGAAGGTTGGCCTTCGATTCAGTTCAGTGGCTTTCCTTCTGTGGCTATTGGAAGTTTTGCAGGCGTTGTCAAAGCCGTTGACCCTTCGGTTTCTGAAACGGGACTCTTTCGTGTCTTAATTGTCAAAGATCCCGAAGATAAACATCCTTGGCCCAGTCAAATTTATTTACGCCAAGGCACTCGGGTCGTAGGCCTTGTGCTTTTAGATACAGTTTCGTTGGGTTATGAGCTATGGCGGCAAGTTAATGGTTTTCCAAAGTCTATGGATTTAAGTAAACAAGATAATTTTCTTTATAACTTTCACAGTGATAAATCCAGCGGTGGTAAAGCTAATAAAAATTCGAATGGCTCATCTAAGGGTGAAAAGACAGACTGATGAAAAATAAAAAAAATAATTCTTACCTTTTTTTAATTCTTACAATTTCTATAGTTTTAAAATTTTCAAACTCTTTCGCCATAGATGAAGTCATTAGTGTCAATGATGTCATATCTTCTACTTTCAAACATCACCCTTTGATTTTATCGCAAATCAAACAGTTCAACCAAGCGGAAAGCACTCTGACTCAATCCTTAGGAGCTTTTGATTTAAATTTAAAATCAACAGCAGAAGGGTATACCGAAGGATATTACGACGGTCAGGCCTTTAGTGCATTCTTGGAAAAACCACTTTATTATATGAATTCAAAAGTCTATTCTGGGTATCGACGTTCGCGAGGTGACTTTCCAACCTACTCTGAAGAATTGTTAACTCAGAACCAAGGCGAAGTATTTGCAGGTGTCATGGTATCCCTTCTACGTAATCGAGGCATTGATGCTCAAAGGTTTCGTAAAATCTTAGCAGAGCAAGATTTAGTTCAGTCTAAACTTCAACTAAATGAACAATATATTGAATTGCAAACCATGGCAGGCGACGCCTATTTTAAATGGCTTACATCTTTAGAAAAAGTTCGTGTGCAAAAGGAACTTTTAAGTTTAGCCGAAAGCCGAGTGCAAAACTTTGCAACTCGAATTCGAAAAGGGGATTTGGCTAAAATTTACGGTTTAGAAAACGAACAGTATATTTTAAAACGTAAGTATGAACTTAATGCACAAGAGCGAAATCTATATGTTTCATCCCTTTATCTTTCTTTGTTTTTACGAGATGAAAATGGGGCTCCGATCATTTTGAAACCAACGAATCCTTCGAAGATCACAGATATAAAAAAAGCTAAAGTAAAAAAACAAAAAGATTTATTAACAGTTGTTAATCAACAAGATTTAATGATTAAAACCTTACAGAGCCAGCGCGCTCAAACCCAAGCTAACCGTAAAATGGGTTTTAATGATCTGCTTCCCCGACTAGATGTGAAATATGAAATTAGTCAAGATCGTGGAGTCCCGGATCCAACTCTTGATCCTTTAGAGCAGAAAGTATATCTAAACCTCGAGATTCCCATTGAGCGTCGCTTAGGAACTGGTCGACTACAAGCGGCCAAGGCTAAACAAGAAGCTATTGATTTTAAAATTGATTTCAAAAAAGAAAAAAACCAAACCGAAGTTTTAGCTCTGCTCAATAATTTAAAAATTTACAAAACTAATTTTGATCTAACTAAAAAGGAAATTGATTTAGCGCAAAAACTCCGTGAAGCGGAATTGGTCAAATTTAATAAAGGGGCCAGTGATTTTATTTTAGTGAATTTTCGTGAAGAGAGTCTGGCTGAAAGTAAAATTAAAAATCTGAATGCGTACTTAGATTACAATTTAAATTTTATACAGCTTCAGCGCCTAGCTGTAGACTTTATGGTCCCTCTTCCTAAACTTTAAAAACTTACAGATCGGCAAGGCAAGTGTCTCTTACGGGCCGGCTGATGACAAAGGCCCGATTTAGTCAGTTGAAGGGCTGTAACTTTTACCTATAGAAAGTTGTATTACGCTTTCATTCATTAAGTTTTAGTTTTTTGCGAAGGCATTTTTTTAAGTAGTGTTTCCATCTGATCCATAAGTTGGTTGGCTCGTTTTTCCAAGACTCTGTAAGTATCAGTTTTCGAAAGATCAAGACCTGCATCAGTTAAAATCTCGTGAGGATATTTGGAACCACCGGCTTTTAACGCGGTTAAATACTTAGCCAGTAAGGCTTTGTCGCCTTGTAAAATTTTATCCGCAAAGAAATAGGCTCCCGCCATTGATGTAGAGTACTGAAACACATAAAAGCCCGAGTAAAAGTGGGGAACAAAGACCCACTCTTTAAAATATAAAGGATCTATTTTCATTATACCTTGATTATGACCATAATATTTTCTTTGAATCTTGCCAAAAATTTCGCTAATTTTTTGACCTGTTAAAGAGCCACTGTTTTCGGCCTCTTCGTGTATGGCTTTTTCGAATTCAGCAAACTGCGTTTGACGAAAGTAGGTTGTTCTTATGCTCTCTAAAGCTTCGTTTAAATAATAAAGTTTTTCTTGATCCGTCTTAGCCGACTTTATAGCGTAATCATTTAATAAAATTTCATTAGTTATGGCCGCAATTTCAGCCACAAATATTGAGTAATCGGATTTGGCATAGGGTTGTGTTTCGTTGGTCAGCATCGAGTGAAGCGCATGACCCCACTCGTGGGCATATGTGGATGCTGAGTTGTAATCATCTTGATGATTTAAAAACACATAAGGGTGAACATCATAAGCGCCTCCTGACATAAATGCCCCAGCACTTTTACCTTTAGCAGGGTACACACTCATCCAATTTTGTTGACTCGCTTTCGAAAATTTTTGGACATAATCTTGTCCTAAGGGCTCAATAGCTTTTAAGGTCATAGCTCGGGTAACGTCTAGGGGAAACTTTTTGGGATCTTCTATAGTCTTAGGATATGCATCTGAGTATTCTTGTTGTTTTAAGTCTAACATTTTTCCCCGAAGTTTTAAGTATCTATGAAGGGTCGGTAAACTTCGATTCACTTCTTGGACTAGTGTCGTATAAATAGCTTCGGGCAATTGATCTTGGCTTAAGGCCTGGGAGAGTGCGTTTTTATAATTTCGCATTCGTGCATTGATATTTCGAGCTAAAACAGCTTGGCTTAATGTTGAGCCTATGGTTCGTTCATAGGTCTCAAGTGTAGTGTAGTAAGCATTAAAAACTTTTTTTCGATCTTCTCGATTTTTTGAGGATCGATATTTCATATAACTCGCTGTATTGACTTCTACAGCCCCAGTACTTAACTGCACTGTGGGCCATTTGATGTCAGCATCTAAAAGCAGATGAAAGGTTTCACCAGACTTTCTTAATGCTGGATTTAAGGCCGAATATAAAGCTTCTTCTTTAGGACTTAGAGTGTGTCGTCCTTGATCCAAAGTTGCTCTTATAGTCTGATCATAAGTTTTTAAGTTTGGATTTTCATTTTGAAACTGTTTGATCTTGGCTTCACCCATTTGAATGATCTCAGGATTTATAAAACTTGCGGCCTCAACAAGTTTATTAAAAATTTGATAGCATTTCTGTGTGTTGGTGGTTTTTTTACTAGATAAACTGTCAACACTAGACTGAAGACTTGACCAAGAGCAAACTCGGCCCGCATGTTTATAAGCTTCAGAGATTGTGTTTAAGCAGTTTTCCAAAGTCTTGGCACTTGTTGCAAGTTTACCTTCGCAGGCTTTGATTTTTTTTGCATTTGCAACAATGACATTGAGTTCTTTGTTCCAAGCCGATTCGTTTTTTACCAAATCATTTAAGTTCCATTCTTTGGACGGTGCTTTATTTTGTGCAAATGCCAGCGAAGTTAAAAATGCGGGCATAAGACTCGCAAAGAAAAATAAATTACGTTTAAGCGTATGAGCTTTAGGTGCTGTGCATTTAAATGCCATGAGGACTCCTTTTTTATTTGTAAAAGCATAACACTAAGTTAGCATTATAAAAAAGAGGTAAGTATGATTTGGGCTATTTTAGGTGTTATTGTTATCAGTGTGTTTTTTATAATTGGCATTTATAATAATCTTGTTCGACTTAGAAATTACGTCAAAAATGCATTGTCACAAATCGATGTGCAGCTTACTCGTCGTTACGAATTGATTCCCAACTTAATAGAAGTGGCGAAAAAAGTAATGTCTCATGAACGCGAAACATTAGAAGCTGTCATTCAGGCTCGGAATATGGCTCATGGGGCCCAGCAGAAAGTCAATGGTAACCCAAGTAACACGGAAGCGGTTAAAGAGTTGCAGCAGGCTGAAACTCAACTCACATCTCAAATGAGCCGCATGATGCTATTGGTGGAAAGTTACCCTGATCTTAAGGCTAATCAAAATATGACTTCTCTTATGGAAGAGCTGACTTCCACTGAAAATAAAGTCTCGTTTGCAAGACAGGCTTATAATGACAGTGTTATGACTTATAATAATGGTATAGAAGTATTTCCAAATAATATATTTGCGGGGATGTTTGCTTTTAAAGCTTTTGAATTTTTAAAAGTAGACAATGAAGAGGTAAAAAAACCTCTGAAAGTTAGCTTTAATTAATTCTACTCCATGAAAAATTTTTTTGAATTTCAAAGGCAAGCACGACAAAAATCCAATTCTGTATTGCTTGTTTTTGGCCTTTTTTTAATAGTCCTACTTTTTATTTATAATTTTTTAATTTATCACGGTATCATTTTCGTATTTAGTGATGATCAGGCTCCTGTCACTGGCCTTAATGGCCTTATTGAGGGTGAATTCCAAAAATTTCAAATCATAGCCTTGGGAATTTTTGTCTTGGGTTTTTTGGGAACCTATATTTTGCAATTGCATAAATATAAATCTAATCCACTGTCGATAGTGGCTGACCTTCATGGTCGACAAATAAATTACAGCCAACCCAATTTAAAAATGCAAGAGCGTCAGCTTCTTAATATCGTCGAAGAGATGTGTATCGCCGCTGGTATTCCCGTTGTACCCGTTTATATTTTAACTCAAGAGTCTTCGATCAATGCCTTCACCGCAGGACACGATCTAAAAACAGCTTATATTGCCATGACTGAAGGGGCTTTGAAAAATCTAAGTCGAGATGAAATTCAAGCTGTTGTGGCTCATGAAGTCGGTCACATTGTCAGTGCTGATGTCAGTGTCAATGCGGTTCTTTTCAGTTGCATAGCCGCCTTAACTTTTCTTATGACTCTTGGGCTTCAACTCTTACGATCAATGCGGCATACACGATCCTCCAAAAATGATGGACGTGGTCCTATTTTAATTTTAGCAATTATATTACTAGTTGTAGGCTACATGGGTGCTATAACAGCACAGATACTGCAAAGTTTATTTTCAAGAAGACGAGAGTACTTAGCTGACAGTTTAGGTGTGCAGTTTTCACGAAACCCATCGGCCTTAGCTCGCGCTTTAGCTAAAATTCGAGATATCTACTCTGGCTATATAGCTGAAGCCAAAGTTGTGAACATTGCTCATATGTGTATCGCTTCACCTTTGAATGCTGGTTTTTTTTCAGGTCTTTGGGCGTCACACCCTCCGATTAATTCCAGAATAAAACTTCTTGATCCTAAATATTTAGATTCAAATTATAGTTTACAAAAAAATATCGAAGATGAAAAAAAACAAAACTTAAATGTAATACCGACTAAAATTGAAGCCAAAGCTATCAAAAACGGCTTACTAACAAATCAGCCTCTTATGTCTGAGGTCTTATCAAAAATGCTGATAGATCAAATGGATGCTCTAAAAATCAAACAGGTATTACATGATCCTATGGACTTTAAATATAGTGTTTGGTCATTATTTGTAGCTTCAGATAAACATATCCAAGCTAAACAAGTTGCTATGTTAAAACAGCTATATTTAGAAAATTTTGATGAAAACAAATTATATTTGGCCATTGATACCATAGAAAATACCAATCATTTAAGTACATCTATTTTATCAATTGCAACCCCAAGTATTAAAGGTTTGGAAACTAATGCCAAAAAACGTTTTTTGCAAAGTTTGCACGATATTGCTTTTGCTGATGGAAATCTATCGGCTTTTGAAATGATTTCAATGGCATCGTTAGTTGTGATGTGTGATGACGTCCAAATTAAAGATCGAATCAATCACGCCAAGGTAAAAAAACTGCTTGCTGCTTTTGCGAGTATTCCCAATAAATCTATAGATATGAAAAAATTGTCCTTAGATAAAGCTATACAAATTTTTTATGGATCATCTGAGGACAAAGATGCTGAATATTTAAAGCTGCAGTTTACTTACGATGAATTGGTTCTATGGCTTCATAGCATTCGTAAATCTTCGATTTATTTCAAGCAATTGATAACTAAAGCTATATTATCCAGCATCAAACATGATGATGAGTTTACTTTGCAAGAGATCGAGGCTTTTCGGATATTTAGTATGGCCATCGGGATTCCCTCACCACCTATAGAATTATAAGTTTAAATCCATACCCAGCATTGTGAAAATGGTAGTATTTCATCTTTAAGTTTATGTGCGATTATTAAAAAAAAATCAAATTTTAAGCTTTAGCAAACAAAAATTAAGTGTCGCCATACTCAACTTTTTTCAGAGCTTACTAGATATTTTCTAGAAAAAATCTAGTACTTAAAAGAATTGTTCCGGCAATGTACGAAAGGATTAAATGATTTATTATTGAATTTGGAATTAAATCTAGTAGTATCTCTTGTTGATTTTTATTTAAATATTTTTTATTAAAAAATTTATAAATAACATAAAAAATTGAGACTAGAAAGGAAAAGGCTAGAACATAAACGCTGACATAAAAAAAGTATCCAAGATAAGAGTTTTTTGTCAGACCAAAGTAAAGAATAATTAACAATGTAAATAAAAGATGTATTCCTTCTAACTTTTCATTTTTTACTATCATAATCCTTTAATCGTATTACATTAAGCCACTTATTGCCAAATCTAACTTAAACTTTTTTGTGTGATAACTAGGTTCTATTTATATCAATCCGTTTTGGTTCGATTTAAATCACTCTGCTTTGAATCTGACTTTTTTTAGGCTTGAAAATAGTTTTTTATTAGTCTTTTATTTCTCTAAATTTGTGTCAGTAGAAATAATAAACCAAGACCAAACCCTAAAGTTAAAAGCATGTTCCTGACAAAGTAGCAAAAGACAACAGCAAGAATTAGAATAACTAATCTTTCTTTGTGGCATAACAAGCCAACTTCTCCCTGGTGATAAAAAACCATAGGGGATACCATTGCAGGTAAAATAGATGCAGGAATAAATGACAATATCTCTTTGGTGCGTTCTGAGATTTTGATCTTTGAAGACAGAAAGATAAAAAGCCCTCGGATCAAGAAAGTTCCAATACCCAAAAACACTGTTGTTGTCCAAAAATAGGTGGATTCAATCATAAGCCCTCTGGTTTATGGGATTCAAGATCGACATTAAGTTTAAACTCTAATTCAGCTTCAGTTTTTAAAGATTTGGGTTTTTGATCTCGGTTGGAATTTCGAGTTAAAAATGCAGCAAAGCCTAACGCAATCAGAGCCGAAACCAAAAGCCCTAAATTATAGGGTAGTGGTTTTAAAACTATGGCCGTTAAAGCGGCCATTAAAGCTACATAGAAATAAGTCTTGTTTTTAAGGGTTGGCAAAACTAAAGCCACAAAACTTAAAGGTATAGCATAATCTAAAGAAATGCTTATGGGTAAAAAATTACCAAAAATGAAACCTACCAGAACAGAACCATGCCAAGCGAGCAGCATACACAATGCTGATCCCATATAAAAACTTACAACCTCCTGCTGACTTGAAAGTTTATGTTCATAGGCTTTTAAAACAGCATAAGTTTGATCCGTTAAACCATAAGTGCAAAAAAGTTTGATCCAGACATTAGAATTTTGAACATAATCGCTAAATGCAGCACTATAGAGCATAAATCTAAGGTTAATAATTAATCCAGTGGCAATCACAATTAGTATTGAGGATTTTTGCAACATTAAGTCTATCACTGCAAGTTGGGAGGACCCGCCAAAAACTAAAACATTCATGGCCAAGGCCTCATAATTTGGAATTTGGGCGTGAATGTAAACAGTTCCCATGACTAAGCCAAAAGGAAACACACCCGTGGTAATGGGCAGCATAGATTTAAAACCTTTAAAAAACATAAAGTTACTTATTATACAATTTGAAGCTTTTAAAGTGATAAATTAAGTTTTGTATTTTTTTAAATGCGGTCCCTAACATCTGAAATCTTATTGATCTACCGTTATAACTTCCTAGATCAAGAAAAGATTAAAGTCTGAAAAAAATAATTTAAGTAAACAATCATTAACCAACGCTAGTGACGACCACGAAAATTCTGGAGGGCCTTTTCACATTTTGCCTTGTTGGCTGAAATCGCTAAAAACTTTTGGTTTGTGACTTCATTAGAACAACTCCAATCCTCAAAAATAAGATTCATTTCATCTGCAGGATCACACTTATATTGAGCGTATTTGTTAATTTCAGTGTCTTCAATTTTATGGCATTCAGAAGTCGTGGGAGGCTCATCCTCCTTGAATAAAATTTCATAAAAAAACTGACCTTTAAAATCTATGATCGTTTCTACTTTCTTACTCTTTTTTAAACTTACAGTTGATTTTGAAGATACTTGAAATGAAAAAGCGATACTCATCACTATTATAATAAATTTCATAAAGATTATTTCCTTAAAAGCTCTATCGTAAATTTAAATTCACAAATCCAAGAGTATAAATTTGACGAGGTTTTTGCAACTCTTTTGCCGGTGTCTAACTATAGTTAAACTTTAAGTTTAACTAAACAAAAACTTAACTTAACCAATCTCAGATAGTTTTAACTTGTGATTGTGTTTTTCAATCAGTTTTTTTATTTTAATATTTTCTGGTTGCTTAAGCTCGGGATCTTTCGCAAAAATGGCAAAAGCTGATTTTCGCGCCAGTTCCAGTAAATTGGTATTTTCACCAAGACGAGCAAACTTAAATAAGGGCAATCCAGATTGCTTCGATCCCAAAAACTCTCCTGGCCCTCGAATTTTTAAATCAAATTCAGCAATCTCAAAACCATTATTCGATTTTACCAGCATCTGAATACGTTCTTTAGCTAAAGCCGAAACGGCATCACCCATCACTAAATAACAAAAACTCTCATTGGTGCCTCGACCAACACGTCCCCGTAGTTGGTGCAACTGGGATAATCCAAAGCGCTCTGCATTTTCTATCACCATAATGGTGGCATTTGGTATATCCACGCCCACTTCGATCACTGTCGTGGCCACTAACATTTGAAGTTTATTATGTTTAAATGCTTGCATGACTTCATCTTTTTCTTCGGCTTTCATACGCCCATGAAGCAGACCTACTTTAAATTCTGCAAAGATGGTTTGTAATTTTTCAAACTCTGCAGTGGCATTTTGCAGATCTAAAGTTTCACTCTCTTCAATTAGAGGGTAAACAATATAAACTTGGCGACCGTTTTGAATTTGCTTTTTTATATTTGGGTAAAGATGTTTTCTTTGGGAGGCAAAAAGCTGTTGCGTCTGTATAGGAGTTCGACCGGCGGGCTGTTCGTCTATGACAGAGATATCCAAGTCACCAAATAAACTCATGGATAAAGTTCGTGGAATAGGTGTGGCAGTCATTAATAAAAAATGAGCCGTTGTGCTTTTCTCTTTTAGTTTTTGTCTTTGCGCTACACCAAATCGATGCTGTTCGTCGACAATGACTAAACCTAAATTTTTAAAAGTGACCGGATCTTCAATCAAGGCATGAGTCCCAACACAAAACTGCATTTCACCTGAAGCTAACTGTTCTAATACGTCTAATTTTTCTTTGGTCTTTTGCGAGCCCGATAAAAAACCACATTTGATCCCCAAAGGGCTTAAAATTTTTTGCGCCGTGATAAAATGCTGTTCAGCTAAAATTTCAGTAGGAGCCATCAGTGTGACTTGAAAGCCATTGTCTATGGCAAAGACCGCAGTACAAAATGCTACCAAGGTTTTACCGCACCCTACGTCCCCTTGGACTAAGCGGTGCATGGGGGTGGCTTGTTTCAGATCAGATAAGATCTCTTCGATAGCTCGAACTTGAGCTTTAGTTAAGGTAAAAGGAAGATTACTTTTTAAAAGTTCCAAACGTGAAGACGTCAATGTCATAGGTGGGCTTTGGCTTTTTTGTCGAAACTGTTTTTTATAGGCACATAAAAGTTCCATTTCAAAAAACTCGTTAAAGATAAGACGGTAATGAAATGGGGTTTTAAATTCATGGTAATTGTATTTATCTATGAGGGCCGGGTAATGCAGATTGTGCAGGGACTCTTTGAACTCTGGTAATTTCAAATCGGTTTTTAACCATTCAGGCAAAGGATCGTAACTTAAAAGTTTGGCTTTATCAGACTTTAAATCCATCTCGGCTAAAGCTAAATTTTTAAATGCGGCATCGACCAGCGATCTGATTTTTTTTTGCGTCAATCCTTCCGTCTCAGAGTACACAGGCACTAACGAATTTGATCTTTCGGGAGTATCCCCACTTTCGGATTCCTTCGAACTAGAATTCAAGCTTGAAGGCTCTTGTATAATTTCAATGTCAGGGTGATGAAATTCTTTTCGGCCCCCGTAGTGAACGACTGTTCCAATAACGAAGATAGGGGTTCTGGGCTCGAAGCTATTAAAGTAGCCTTTAAAAGGCAGACGAAAAAACTTACACACCATCGAACCAGTTTCATCCTTGACTAATAGTTCATAGATTTTTCGTTGTCCGCCACGCACAGCAAACTGTCGGGTCTTTTCAACTTGGGCTTTTAGCTTTACAGTTTCACCCACCTCGAGATTGGCAATCTTGCGGTTTAAACGCTGATCTTCATAGGCTCTGGGGATATACTCAATGATGTCTTGAATATTATAAATGCCTTTTTTTCTTAGTCGATCCCCTAGGGCTGGCCCCACTCCTTTTAAAAATTGTATAGGTGTCTGTAAGTCTAAGGGCATAAGTTCTCCCCAACAAAATAGCACTTTTCTTCATTTAAATGAACGTCAACTTGTGTCGGTTACAGCACTTAAATCGATCGTAGATACTATCTATTATAAGCCCGAATTTAAGTTAAAATTACAAGCAATTTTATAAGTCGATAAAACATTATACCTAGGATTAAAAATCATAATTGGTGTTTTAGCTTTAGACCAAGTATTAAAACTTTCAAGAGAAGCTTTACTGTAAAAAAAAGTTTTTTCTTAAATGCGGGGGCGCCAGTGATTAAAAAGGTTCTAGGGGTAAGTGTATTAAGTTTATTTTTGGGGTTTCAGATCAGCTGGGCTAGGTGCGAGCAAAATTATGTGCCACCTACAAATGTCGAGGAACTGACACAGATTAAACAATGGGCTATTGTGCTGGCCTTTATACCCATGGCCGATAAAGCCGGATATTTTTTTGATTCCGAGAGTTATATGCAAGATTTCCCTAACCCTAATCAAGCCGCTTTTAATTTCGGTTTTGTGACGGCCACTCAATGTTACAGTGTAGACGTGATTACTTCGTACTATTCGTACAGTGTCGTTTTACAAAGACTTTACCTTAAAGATAAAATCCATTTCAAAAATTTCTTTGATGCGGCTGCCGAAAAATATGGCTACACCCCCTATTTAATCTCTATTGATAGGGAGTCTGAAGCTTTAGCTTTAAATGAATTTTAGTTAATCCTCTTGGGTTGATTTTTTAATCGGTTTCATGGTCGGGAACAACAAAATATCCCTAATAGAATGCTGATCAGTCAAAAGCATGACAATTCTTTCAATGCCAATACCCACGCCGCCCGTTGGTGGCATACCCACTTCAATGGCTGTTACAAAATCTTCATCCATGGGTTGGGCCTCTTCATCCACAGTGCGTAAATCCTCTTGGGCCGTTAAGCGAAGTCGTTGCTCTTCTGGGTCATTGAGTTCAGTATAGGAATTGCCGATCTCCATACCAGCGCATATAGGTTCAAACCGTTCAACCAATCCTGGAGTCGATCTGTGGGATTTCGTCAAAGGTGAAATTTCCACAGGAAAATCAATAATGAAAGTAGGCTGAACAATTTTAGGTTCGACCGTGTGATCAAACAGCTCCATGATCAAATGTCCTTTAGACATAGAAGTGTCAGCTTCAAATTTACTATCATACTTTCTAATTTCACTTTCAAGCTGCTCGATACTAGCTGCAGCTACATCAAATTGCCCGTACTTTTTAATGGCGTCATAAACACTGATGCGATCCCAAGGAGGAGTAAAATCTATCTCTTGGCCTTGGTAAATCACTTTGGTGCTGCCTGTGGACTCTTGGGCTACGTAAGCTACAATTTCTTCGAAGCGTTTCATTTGATCAAAATAATCCGTATAGGCTTCATACCATTCCAGCATAGTGAATTCAGGATTATGGGATCTATCGATGCCTTCATTGCGAAAATTTTTTCCAATTTCGTACACCTTCTCGAAGCCACCAACAATTAATCGCTTTAAATATAATTCAGGACTAATTTTTAAAAATAATTTCATATCCAAAGCACGATGCTGCGTGGAAAAAGGATATGCGGCAGCCCCCCCATAGATGGGCTGAAGCACTGGGGTTTCAACTTCTAAAAACTCGGCTTTGTCTAAATAGGTGCGAAAAGCTTTGATAATCTTAGAGCGGGTTTCAAAAACATGACGACTTTCAGGACTCATGATGAGATCTAAATAACGCTGACGATATTTGATTTCGATATCAGCAATGCCGTGATATTTTTCAGGTAAGGGCTCAACACTTTTACAAATAATTTTAAATTCCTGTACGTGAAGTGATAATTCACCTTTTCTGGTTTTAAACAAATATCCGCTAACACCGACAATGTCGCCAATATCTAATAAATGAAAGGCTTGTTGATCCACTTCACTGAGTTCCGAAACCTGCACATAAGCTTGCATGTTGCCAGATTGGTCGGCCACGTTAAAAAACGCCGCCTTGCCCATAGGACGTTTGGTCATTAGGCGACCCGCAATAGTGGCTTTAAGTTCCTGTTTAATATCTCCAGCTGCAAATTCAGAATCTTTAATTACGAGTTCTGAAATTTTGTGGGTGCGTTTGAAGTTATGAGGATAGGGGTTAATACCAGCTTCACGAAGGTCATGTAACTTTCTAAATTTTTCCGCTCTTAAGGGATTGTCTTTTAAACTCATGATTTCCCCGCATAAATATCCATAACTTTATGAAGTAAAGCGATAGACTCTGTTTTTGGACGCTGAAACGCATTTCGACCCATAATGCTGCCAAAACCGCCACCTTGAGCAATACCTCGGATTTCATTTAAAATATCTTCTTCGGCTTTGGCTTCGCCTCCGCTAAAGATCACTATGCGTTTGCCATTAAATGAAGATTGTAAAACCAATTTAATGCGATCAGCCATAGTCGCAATTTTAACACCATTTTTTTCTATAGCCACTTTATTCTCTTTCTGTTCAATAACTTCAGAGGGTGGTTTAACTTTAATAATGTGGGCTCCCAATTGGGCAGCAATTTGGGCTGCATAACAGATCACATCAATCCCGGTTTCACCCTCTTTAGACAACTGCTCACCACGGGCATAAGACCAAATCACAACAACCAAGCCTGAGTCTCTGGCGTATCTAGAGGCTTCCGCGATCTCTTCGTACATTTGTTTTCTTTCACCGCTTCCAGGATAGATTGTAAAGCCAATGCCAACACAGCCTAATTTTAAAGCTTCATCCACATAGGACGTCATCGCCGAAATCGGCGCACCTTTGTCAGAATACAACGAGTCAGAATTATTTATTTTTAAAATTAAAGGAATTTGACCGGCAAAGCGCGCAGCCCCAACCTGTAAAGAGCCATAAGGAGCTGCATAAGCGTTGCAGCCAGATTCGATGGCTAATTCAAAATGATAGTAAGGATCATAAGCAGATGGGTTCATAGCAAAAGTGCGAATGGGTCCATGTTCAAAGCCCTGATCCACAGGAAGGATGACCATTTTGCCCGTGCCACTTAGCCGACCATGGTTCATGATTCGAGATAAATTAGTTAATACCCCTGGGTTTTCAGATTCATACCAACCTAAGATTTCACGCACTCTAAGAGTCAAAACAACCTCCCACAAAACAAATATTTAGGTTCGAAATTTACTTTGGCTAGAATTTACTAAAGTTGGAATTATTAAATTCTAAGATTAAAGTATCAAGATACCTTTTAGTTTATTTAATTTAACTGTATTAATTTGAATGCGTTAATCTAACTTAAATAATTTAGAATTCAACTTCGTATAAACTGAGTCATGAGTCAATTCGCTAAGGTTATAAAATATGAAGTCACAAAATATGAGTTACAAAATATAAAGCCCCACTTAGAATATAAGTGGAGCTTCTTAAGCGTTCTTGTCGTAAACTAGTGTTGCGACAATTTAAATTTTTCGCCTGCATATGCCTGAAGTCGTATTATAATACGTCGAAGGCGCAATAAAGGATGAAAAATTTAAATTGTCACAATACTAGTTATTGATTTACGAATTTAAAGGGTACATCTTGACTAACACCATTAGACATCACCAAGGGCATAGCAAATTTAAATTCTAAGCTCGGTATAGTAGCAATGCTGTCAAAAAAACTACGACAAGTTGTGATCTGTTCTGGAGTGCTTCCAGCTTTACTGAATAGAGTTAATATTATTGTATTTCCAGAAGTAACAATCCTAGATTTAATAGGACAAGTTGTTGTCACATTGGTAAATTGGATATCTTTAACATCAGAGCTATCTATTATTAAATTATATATTGGACTTTTCGGATCCGTGGTGCCAGTGATGGCAAGAACCGGTAAACGATAATCTGTAATCTCTGAGTCTCTTAAACTGCGTGCATTATAAGTCACTAAGTTATAATCCAGACGATTAGAGTTTTGCGATCTTGGCGGAGCAGTTGCAACTGTAGGATTTGTTGTGACAACTCCAGTATTTTCCGAGCCTGGTTTAGGTTCTGGGGGAAAAGCAACACCTGTGAATTCTTCATCTTTTTCGTTGGACGAAGTAGTAGTTTGTGCATTGGGATCAAAATCTTGATCTTTTTCATATCCTGAAAAAACATCGTCTAAACAAAGCTCAATTTCAGTTCTCGTTAAATTCTCCGTGGCTATACAACCAGAAGGATCAACGGTGTAATAATCTAAAATGGATTGATAGGTGTTGTTGAGATCATTCCAATAATTACTATTGTCGGCAATGATAACCCCATCTGGAACGATTGGCAGTGAATTATCTATAATCGCACCCGGAACTTGGCCAATAACCGTAACATTCGTGCACGATCGACGTCGGAATTCAGCCTGTAGATCATAATAAAGACAGGTATTAATTCCAGCTTCGTAAGCAATATACTGGCAAAGATCTAATTGGGTAGTGAATGTTTTATTTATATTAACACCACATTGTCTAGACTGTAAATATAAACTATAAGATTGCCGTACATTCCGTTTATCGGAAGAATCTGAACAACCCATATTTAAAATTAAAGCACTCAAAACTACAAACTGCAAAAGTAGCTTTAAATTTTTTATAGGCACATAAAATTTATGACATGCAAAAACGTTCAACGTTGACACAACAAAACTCCTTTTAGTTTTGACTTTTAATTTATGTATTTAAAAATATTCAAACTTCAATGCCTTTCAATATGAAATGAAGAAAGGTTTTCTAAGTTCGAATCCATGCAGTTAAAGCAAAGCCTAAGCCAAAAATTATGGTTCCAAGTTCATTTTAAGGTAATTTTTTGGGCAAAAGTGCGCCATCTGGTGACAAAAATTAGCGTTATCAACCATACTCAAAGCGCGAGGACAACCATGCAAATATCATTTATAGGTACTTACTGCTTAACAATCACCTTAAGTCTTTTACTTGTAATATCTGAAGCCAGTGCAGGAGTTTTGCTGCAAGGGTTTTATTGGGACGCTCCATCGCCTGGGAATGAGACTTGGTGGGATAAATTAGCCCATGAATCCAAATCACTTTCGGAAAGTGGCTTTACGGCTGTATGGATTCCTCCTGTTTTAAAAGGGGCTTCAGGGGGATACTCAAATGGGTATGACCCTTTTGATGATTATGATTTAGGTTCGAAGGATCAGCGCTCTAACTTTGGAACACGATGGGGCACTCGCGAGCAGCTGATGCGATCTGTGGGCATGATGCGAGCCAATGGCTTAGATGTGTACTTTGACAATGTGCTTGGGCATCGAAGTGGGGACGATGGTCAGGGAAATTTTTTGTATAAAGATGCATTTGGTAATTTAGGCAAAGGAAGATTTCCTAAATCTCATTTTGATTTCAATGGCTATAATTCTTTTGGTCGACAGGTCAATTATGCCAATCCATACACTAAGGACCACTTGATAAAAGCTTGCGACTGGTTGATCAATGCTTTGGGTGTACAAGGTATGCGAATTGATATGGCGACAAATGTAAATCCAACGTTTTTACAAGCGTATTTGTCACAAGGGGCTATGCAGACGCAGTTCGCAGTGAGTGAATACTGGAGCGAAAATTTAAACGAGCTTGAATACTATGTCACGAACCAGATGCAAGGGCGAGTCAGTGCTTTTGATTTCCCTCTTTGGGGACGCCTTAAAGACATGACAAATGCAGGTGGCTTTTATGATATGAGAACTTTAATCTCGGCTGGATTAAATTCAAGACAACCTTCCCATGCGGTTACTTTCGTTGAAAACCATGACACCGATCGTGGATTCCCAACTACAAACAATAAGCACTTAGCCTATGCATTTATTTTAACATCTGAAGGTTACCCCAGTGTGTTTTGGAAAGATTACTTTCAATATGGTTTAAAACCTATCTTAGATCCATTGATTTGGATTCATGAAAAATTCGCCCACGGCCCACTGCTATGGCGTCACGCCGATGAAGATGTGTTAATTTACGAGCGAGCCAGTCAACCAGGTTTAATTGTTGGCTTGAATGACAATCAGAATGAAGCAAAAGGAACTTGGGTACAAACAGATTTTGGTTCCTTCACCACTTTGCATGATTACACGGGAAATGGGCCAGACCTTCGCACCGAAGCTGACGGCAGAGTTGAGATAAAAGTCCCTAAAAATAGTTATGTGGCCTATTCAGTAAAAGGTTTTCATTGGGGCCACGACCTTAAAAGTTACTCGGTGACCCAACAGTTTGCAGGCGCTAAAGACTTAGATATTAGGCCCGTGACACAAAATTTGCAGTCTGTGGGCCGGATCTATGCGGCCAAAGGCACAGAAGTGAAATGGCAAATGTTTCTGGGACCAGAAGTTCTTAAGATAAGTTCAACGGATGTTATAAAAGTAATAGTAGCTCAAGACCTTTCAATGCCACCCATCTTTATGCAAACAAAAAGTAGTTTTAATAACAATACCATGGAAGGTCATTTCCAAGTCCCGTTAACAGGATGGTATGAATTTAAAACCCAGTTAGTTACAGAAACCGAAAATCCTATAGCTTTAGATTTTTGGTTAAACGTGAACTATCAAGCACCAAAAAGTTTAAGGTAAACAAGCAAGATAATTTTAATTTAAGCTTACCAATTAAATCGCAATTTTTCTGATACGATACTTATCCCAAGGACTCCAGGTTAAATATTGATAGGTCGAAACCATAAATGGTAACAATAAATACCCAAGTCCATGGGAGTACCATCGATACTTCCTTTCCACATTAAGTGCTTCAATATATTCTTCGGGATAAACGACAAGCTTGGTGCTCGCAATAACAGTTCCTTTTTGTTTAAGGAAAACCTTACCTAATTTTTTTATAAAAGGAGTGCCCCACTGAAACATACTTTTTTGGCCCACCGAGCACGACAGCAAAAACACTTTTCCATTGGCCGCTAAGGAGCCTATAAAGTTAATTTTTTTAAGCTTTCTTTTAGTAAGGATTTGTCGGCCCACCATGAGCCCGAAGGGACTGCCATGGGCATTAAAAACTAACTCGTCAACTTCGACTTGCTTTACTCGTTCATCAAGCTTAGGCCCAATGTCGGTAATTTGGGTGATTTCTAAATACTCCCAATGCGGTGACTGGTATCTGGCTTTAAAGTCGGCCTTAGAGATTTCATAAAGTAAGGTATCTGATTTCGGATCAAACATGTTAATAAAAATTTTTTTAGACTTAGTTTGAGACGTTTCCAAAGATTGAAGGAAGGCCATTTCTTGAACGGGCACCATCTGACAACTAGTTAAAAAACTTATAAAAATTAAAAGTGGTAGAGTCTTCATCTTTTTATAAGTAAAAGATTTTTGCAATAATTGTAATAATAATCTGCAGTTGGCTTGTGTAAAAGTAATTGAACATCTCAATAAAGCTTATTCCCTTTTTTAAAGCTATCCGTCCTTTGATATAACGCATTAAACCATAGCATTGGCCTTCGATATGACAAAGTATTTTTTATTTATAATTTTGGGATTGTATGCTTTTATGAGTTTAGGCAAGGAATGCCTGGTGTTTTTATCTGGTCATAGAATTCCCAATACTTTTTTAGATTTTGGATAACTATCTTTAAAATATTGAAACACCTCATCAAGTAACAAGGCTAGATTTAATCACTGGTTCCAAAAGACAGAAACCTAGTAAAAAAATTACTTTGTGTCTCCATTTCGAGAGATAAAATAGTGTTTTTAAGCGATCGTTAATTCAAGACGTATTTAATTTTCGAATACTAGTATTGAATCTAGCATATTTTTTATTTTGGCATATCACATGCATAAGTTTTACTTTTCATCTCTGATATTTCGAAAATTATTAAAAAATTATTAATATTTGTTTACAAATACTATCTTTTTTGTTGTTTGAAGTGCTTGAAGGTATTAAGCCCATGTTTATGTTTATGTTTATGTTTATGTTTATAGGAGAGCCAATATGCAGTCGTTGAAATGGATATTATTAAGCTTTAGCCTTTTACTTACCTCTGGGGTTTATGGTGCTAAAAGTAATTTTACAAGTATGTTGCCCTACATCACTGAGGTCAAAGATCAAAAAGGTCGAAACACCTGCACCGTATTTACAACTGTGGCCATGCTTGAAACCCTGTACATTCAAGCCGGAGGCGACCCAAACGTGGATCTTTCCGAAGAATGGGTCCAATATATGGCTTCGATAAAAAATGCTTCCGGTGGGGCTAAAGGATCTATGGTTTCTACGGATTTAAACAGTGTCAAAGAGGTAGGTATAGCCGCCGAAAGTGAACTGTCATACACCCAAGGAGAATGGACAGGTCAGGAATCAGAAGCGCAATCGACTTGTGCTTCTGAAGGAACGCCATCGCCAAAGAACTTAACCTATGTACGTTGTCTGTATGGTAAGTTTCCAAGTTCTTATATCAGCTTTTCAGACCAAAAATTGGCACCCTTACCTAAAGGCAATACTTTTATCAAAGCCCGAGTCAGTGCCCAGAATTGGAAGTCCATTTTTAAAAATGTAAAGACCTCGGTGATAAATGCCTCAGACATTAAAAAATATCTCGATAATAATAGGCCCCTTGCATTGGAATTAAACATGTTCCACGGGGCTTGGAACACTTCTAAAGCTACTAGCAATGGTATTGGCCGAAGTGATAAATTGTATAATGCGGGAATAGTGACTTATCCTGAAGAGGATTCCAAGGACCGCTCAATCTCTCCTCGTCTAGGCAATCGTCACTCTGTGCAGATAGTTGGTTACGACGACGACCTAGTTGTAAAATATGAATTAAAAATGAATGACGGCAGTACAAAGACTTTTCAAAGAAAAGGGGTGTACTTGTTTAAAAACTCTTGGGGAACAAAAAAGTTTGGTAATAACTTTAGATATAATAAAAAGCGAATCCGAGGCTTTGGAATGATTTTACAAGATCACGTTCATGATTTTGGTTTAGTGACAGCTTTTTACTAAATCCTGCATAGACAAAACATGACGATATCATGCAGGTGAAGAACTAAACCCGACTAAGTCATCGGGTTTAGACTTTACTCAAGGCTTCTAATAAACGGAGAGGCTGGCTCTAAATGGGCCTTGCAGAAGCCACTTTATAGTCCAAAAAAATATTTGATTCAGTTTTAGCACCTTCAAACCTAATAGAATTCCTTACAGGCTCAATTATACTGCTCTCTGGTGGTACATATTGTGTAATAACTACATATCATGGTGCCGTAGATTGATAATGTGTGTCAAAAATGATAATTTTTTCATCTCCTGAGGAGGTTCAATGCTTACATTTAAAGTTGGTGATAATGCGGTTTACCCAGGTCACGGTGTGGGGCAAGTGACATCTATAGAAGAAAAAGAAATATTTGGTACTAAACAACAGTTCTACTCCGTTAAAATAATTGAAAGCGGGATGAAAGTAATGGTTCCTGCAAATAACATAAAATCTGTAGGTTTAAGACCTATCATTAACCGAGATGACGCTGGTAAGGTCATCACTATTCTTAAACAAAAAAATACCAAAATCGATAATCAAACATGGAATCGCCGATACCGTGAGTACATGGAAAAAATAAAGACCGGTTCAGTTTTTGAAATTGCGGAAGTTTTAAGAGATCTATTTTCACTTCGTTGTGAAAAGGATTTAAGCTTCGGAGAAAAAAACTTACTAGAACAGGCTAAAAGCTTACTTTGGAAAGAATTAAAATTAGCTATTGACGAAGAAACTTTGAAATCTAAAGAAGTCACTGATATCTTTGGCAGTGATGGAAAACAATAATTCAGCAAAATCACAATCAGATCAAAATTCAAATTTAAACGCTCATAAAAAAGTACGAGTTCGTTTTGCTCCCAGTCCCACCGGCTATTTACATGTTGGTGGGGCGAGAACAGCTCTTTACAATTTTATGCTCGCTCAAGCCCGCGGGGGCGAGTTCATCATTCGTGTCGAGGACACAGATGAAGAACGAAGCCAGGTCGATTTTTTAAAATCCATGCTAGCAGATCTTAAATGGTTAGGCCTTGATTGGTCAGAAGGTCCCGATTTAAATTTACAGGATATGGGTCCTTATGGGCCCTATCGTCAGAGTGAGCGTAAACATATTTACCAAGAGTATACCCAAATTTTATTACAAAAGGGTCAAGCCTATTATTGTTTTTTAACTGACGAAGAGCTTGAACGGCAGCGGGAAAAAGCAGTCGCTAAAGGTGTACCTTTTAGACCTGAAAGCCCTTACCGTAATTGGACTGTATCTCAGGCTGCAGAGAAGCTTAAAACTTCCCCAGCAAGTATTCGGTTTAAAAACGATTTTGGTTCCAAAGATTTCAAATTTACAGATAAAGTTCGAGGCGAAATTAGTTTTCCTGCAGATATGATTGGCGATTTTGTCTTAGTTAGGTCTTCTGGGATGCCCGTATATAATTTTGTTTGTACCATCGATGATGCATTAATGAAAATCACCCATGTCTTCCGCGCCGAAGAGCATTTAAGCAATACTTTAAAGCAATTAATGATTTATGAGGCTTTAAATTTTACACCTCCAGAATTTGGTCATTTATCCATTATGCTGGGCAGTGATCGACAAAAATTAAGTAAACGCCATGGAGCTACAAGTGTATTTGAATTTAAAGCTCAAGGTTATTTACCCGAAGCTCTGGTAAATTTTATGGCCTTAGTAGGCTGGAGTTCTCCGAGCGGAAGAGAAATTTTGCCTTTACAAGACATGATTCAGGAATTTGATACGGACCGCTTTAATCCAGCGTCCGCTGTATTTGATACAGATAAATGTAAATGGATGAATTCGCAGTATTTAAGGGCTTTACCAGAGCTTGAACTTTGGCACCGTTTAGAACCCTTTTTAACAAGTGCGGGTTTAAAATTTTTAGGCAATGAGGCCTGGAAAGCGAAAGTTCTAGTCACATATAAACAAAACATGGAGACCTTACTAGATGGACCTATTGTTTTAAAACCCTTAAGTGAAACACCTCTTGTCATAGAGAGTGAAGCCCAAGAAGTCTTAACTTGGCCTAAATCCAAAGCTTTAATTTTATTGATGAAAGATGAAGTTCTAAAAATGACCAGCGAATATCCGTCACCCGATCTATTAGATCAGATCATGAATCGCGCTAAAACTGAGCTTGATTTAAAAGGCAAATTTTTATTTATGCCCTTGCGAGTTGCCCTAATTGGAAAAGCTCATGGTACTGAAATTAAGGATTTGTTTCCACTACTAAGAAAAGATGTGATTTTAAGTCGAATCGAGTCTTTTCTTTAAATCTTAAACATTACAAAGTTTCTAAATCCTGTTCTCTGCAAGGACTCTAAGTGAGTATACATTTAAAAAACAAAAAACAAGGACAAGCATTTAAAATAAAGTCTGATTTTAAGCCCGCGGGAGATCAACCTCGAGCTATAGCTCAGATACTAAATAGCTTCGAACAAGGCATGAATCACCAAACACTTCTAGGTGTCACCGGTTCAGGTAAAACCTTTACCATGGCTAACGTGATTCAAAGTTTAAATGTGCCCACACTTGTTTTAGCACCGAATAAAACTTTGGCTGCGCAGTTGTATTCAGAATTTAAAGAATTTTTTCCCGACAATGCCGTCGAGTATTTTGTCAGTTATTATGATTACTATCAGCCAGAAGCTTACATTCCCTCGACAGATACGTTTATTGAAAAAGATTCGGCTATCAATGAACACATAGATCGAATGCGACATTCAGCCACTAGATCTTTATTTGACCGAAGAGATGTTATTATTGTGAGTAGTGTATCTTGTATTTATGGTTTGGGCTCGCCAGAGTCCTATGAAGACATGATGATTTACATCGAAGCCAATTCTAAAATGAAGCGCGATGATTTTTTACGAGAGCTTATCCGAGTTCAATACAACCGAAGTGATGTGGATTTCCACCGAGGAACATTTAGGGTGCGTGGCGATTTAGTTGAAATTCACCCTTCTTACGAAGAAGATGATGTTTTAAGAGTCGAATTTTTTGGCGATTTTATTGAGCGTATCTCTTGGGTGGACCCCATTCGTGGCATAGTTAAATCTGAAGTTGAAGCCACATCCATTTATCCAGCAAGCCACTACGTAACTTCACAAGAGCGCATCAAAACCGCCATTAAAGATATTCAAGATGAACTCAGAGAAAGGATAGATTTTCTTCGGAAAGATTTAAGATATATCGAAGCCGAACGTTTAGAAAAACGTACCTATCATGATATCGAAATTCTAGAAGAGATGGGATTTTGTCCTGGTATTGAAAACTACTCCAGGCATATGACAGGACGGCCGGCAGGTATGGCTCCACCAACTTTGCTTGAGTATTTTGATGAAAATTTTTTAACAATCGTAGATGAAAGCCACGTCACTATACCACAAATAGGTGGGATGTACCGAGGGGATCGAGCTCGGAAAATGAATCTGGTCGAACACGGCTTTCGTTTGCCCTCGGCTTTAGATAATCGACCTTTGAATTTTCAAGAGTTCGAAGCTTTAACTAAAAGAACAGTTTATGTTTCTGCGACTCCTGGTCCTTATGAATTTACTAAATGTGAGGGTCATATCGTCGAGCAGATTATTCGTCCTACTGGGCTTTTAGATCCAGTAATTCATATTAAGCCTGCAAAAAACCAACTGGATGATCTTTTATCAGAAGTTTTTAAACGAGTCGAAAAGCAACAGCGAGTGTTGGTTACTACACTGACCAAAAAAAGTGCAGAGGATTTGTCTGACTATTTTTCGCGAAAAAAAGTTAAAGTAAAGTATTTGCATAGTGACATTAAAACCGTTGAACGAACGGAAATAATTAGGGACCTTCGCTTAGGAGTTTTTGATGTGTTGGTTGGTATTAACTTACTTCGAGAAGGCTTAGATATCCCAGAAGTCAGTTTAGTCGCCATCACAGATGCCGACAAAGAAGGGTTTTTAAGATCTGAAAGGTCATTGATTCAAACTATAGGTCGAGCTGCTAGAAACTCTGAAGGAGAAGTCATTCTTTACGCGGATGTTGAAACTGAATCCATAAAAAAAGCTATCAGCGAAACTTACCGGCGGCGGAAAATTCAATTTGATCATAATGAAAAATACGGCATTACACCGAAAACAATTTTCAAAAAGGTCAAACGTGGGCTTATGGAAGTCTACGATCCGACGTTGGTTTATGAAAACGGCTTTGAGTTTGAAAAACTGGCTTTAAAATATGAAAAGCAACCCAGCCTATTGCAAAAAGAAATCACCAAGTTAAAGAAAAAAATGCAAAAATTATCCTCAAGCTTAGACTTTGAAGAGGCTGCTAAAGTTCGAGACGAAATGAAGCGTTTACAGATTTTAGAACTCGAAATCCGCAGCCCTGACAGCTAGCTTTGCTTAACAATGTGTCTACTTTAATTATCTCAGTATTTTAAATTAAACTCTGTTTGCTATTTATTGGATTTGTTTATGGATTTTTTTAAAGTTGTAAAATCAAGAAGAAGTATAAGACGATATACCAAAGATCAAGTTCCGGAGACTGTAATTCAAAAGGCACTTGAAAATGCAATACTAGCGCCTAACTCTTCGAACACCCAAACGTGGGATTTTCATTGGGTTAAATCCAAAGATTTAAAACCTAAACTTATCGAAGCTTGTTTGTCTCAATCAGCAGCCAGAACAGCTAGTGATTTGATAGTAGTAACTGCGAATTCAAGATTATGGCAGAGATCGCAAAAATCATTAATTGGTTGGGTAAAAGAATGTAATGCTCCTTCAGGAGTTGTAACTTATTATGAAAAACTTATTCCTTTAATGTACAGCTATGGATATTTTAATTCTTTAGGATTTATAAAATGGATTGTTACAAATACCATGGGCCTATTTCGACCTATGCCCAGAGGACCTTATACAAGAAAAGATCATCAAGAAGTCGCTGTAAAATCCGCAGCGTTAGCGTGCCAGAACTTTGTACTAGCTGTCTGTGCTCAAGGGTATGATTCATGCATGATGGAAGGTTTTGATGAGACCCTCGTTTTGAAAGTTTTAAGATTATCTTCCCGTTATAAAGTTGTTATGGTGATTGCGGTTGGCAAAGCTACTACCAATGGAACTTGGGGACCACAATTTCGTTTACCATTTGACGATGTCATACACATTTATTAAATCCAATTAGACTTAGTGCTGTTAATTTAAAATTATTCTGGCTTATAAATTACAATAAGAATTAAAATTGCTTAAAAATCTCCAATTGATTTTTATAAAAAAAATTCTACATGTATAATGTAAATATTAAGAGATATTTTGTGAAATTTTTGTCAGTGCTTCCCAACAATGCTCGGATTAATCAATTTTAGATATAAACTTACCGCCATCAGATTTATTATACATAAAAATTTAACCCTTTGTTTTATAAGAGCTTGATTTGAAAAAAAATTAATAAATCCATACCACTTGTTTTCAAAAAACATGAATTAGATATAAATGATCAAAAGACAGGTTATTTTATTTTGAAAGTTATAACATCCATGTCTAAAACGGCTTTGATAATTTAAGGGTATTATAGGAATGACTTTTTTCAAATAAGATATATTGAACCAGTTAAGAAAGCGCAATTTAGTTAGAAGGCTAAATACGCCGCACAACTTTTCGGAACTTGCAGCAAAGTCTCAGGAATTTGTCGAGCTGATTTAAAACCAAGTTGACGACGGGCGTGCCAGTAAACATCAGATGGGGATAAGCCGAGCTGACCTCGGTAAGAGTCGGCTCTGGTCGAGCGCCAATTTTTGGATTGAAAGCGCATTTTTGTAGGTTTCATATTTAGGGCTTGACCTACTAATTTCGAACAGTAAGTTTCATCGCCACTTTCCCAACTTGCAAAAATATTAAATTTTTTATGCATTTGTGCTTTCACGAAGGCGATAGAAGGTTCTGGATAATTGGGATGTTCAATAATTTTATAATGTGGACCAAAGCGTTTTAAGTCCGTAGTTAATTCAATGCCATAGTAGGGGTGAGCATGCAGCCACATTCCTTGAAAACTTATTGCGGCATGGGAGTACAAACCTTCAAAGATCACAGGTTCACCTTTGGAGTTAAAACTTTGAAAGAAGACCAATTGTACGGCTGATGCATGGTTTGAATAAATATTTGAAATGAAAAGCAGAATGCATAATTGCGAAAAAAACGATGTAAATAAGATTTTCATTACGCTTTTCAATTATGTATTCCTCAAGATAATTAAATCCTATATGCTATTTTTATTGCGAGGTCTAATTGTTCTGGTCAACTTATAGCTAAATGGGCAAACTCAAATAAAATATGGATGATGTTAACTCTAAAAAAGTATCCACCACGGAACAAGCGAAGCTGAAGCTTGAACACCTTCGAGGTGTCACGGCCAACTTAACCAAAGAGCCTGGCGTATATCTGATGAAAAATGTGGCTGATGTTATAATCTATGTGGGTAAAGCTAAAAACCTCCGTAATCGCGTAAAAAGTTATTTTTTATCAAGCAAGGATATGCCCACTCGAACCAAACATATGGTTAGGCAAGTGGATAAATTTGATTACATTGTGACACAAACGGAAGTGGAAGCTTTTTTACTGGAAGCCAGTCTTATTAAAAAGCATCGTCCCAAATATAACATCCGCCTGAAGGACGATAAAGCTTACCCCTATATCAAATGCTCGCTCACCGAAGCCTTTCCTAGATTTTATTTAGCACGAAGAGTTAAAGCCGATAAATCTTATTACTACGGGCCTTACACCAATTCCGTGGCCGTTCGAACCACAATGCAGTTTTTAAATCAAACTTTTATGATCAGAGACTGTAGCAATGGATTTATGAAAACTCGCAAACGACCGTGCTTAACTTATGATATGGGACGATGTACAGCTCCTTGTGTGGGTTTAGTGGATCAAAAAAAATATGGAGTTAATGTTAAAAAATCCCTTGAGTTTTTAGAAGGACAGCAAGACCGCACTATCAAGGTTTTAGAAAAACAAATGTTTGAATTTGCGAAACAAGAAAATTTTGAAGTTGCGGCTAGAGTCCGTGATCAGATTAAATCCATTCAATCCATCTTAGAGAAACAAACCGTGGTTTCGCAAGATCAAATGGATGTGGATTTAATGACAATGTTCAGCGAAGAGTCCGGGGCTTTAGTTGAAATTGTTTCGGTTCGTAAAGGTCGAGTCATTGGCAGTCGACCTTACTTTTTTAATAAAAACAATATGGGTGCCGATTATGAAGATGAAAGACACTGGTTTGTTTCATTTTTAAATCACTATTACGATGACAATTATATTCCAGATAGAATTGTTATTCCTATTGATTTAGGGCGAGAGCTTTTAACTTTATTCTTAAAAGTTTTAGAAAGTCGCACAGAGCGAAAAGTCAGTCTGGATCATTTACCCCACGAGAAAGAAAAGGCACTTTTATCTTTAGCTGAAAAAAATGCTAAAATTCATTTTGAAAAACAGGCTTTACTGACAGCTAAAAAAGATGAAGGTTTAAAGCTAATCCAAGAAAAGTTTAAGTTGCCTGAGTTTCCTCGTCGAATTGAGTGCTTTGATATTTCTAATTTTCAAGGCTACGAAAGTGTAGCCAGCCAAGTGGTCTTTTTTGATGGTCAACCCAGCAACGAAGACTATCGTAAATACAAAATTAAAACCGTCATTGGTCCTAATGATTTTGAATCCATGAAAGAAGTTTTATCCCGTCGATTTGCCCATAAAGAGTTGCCAGATCCCCAGCTTATAGTTGTTGATGGCGGCAAAGGGCAGCTCAAAATGGCAGTGGAGGCTTTAGCAGCCGTAGGTAGATCTGATATTCCCGTAGTAGGAATTGCTAAGTCCAGAACTGAATCTTCCTTTGAAAAGGCGGAAGTAGAAGCTACTCAAGAACGGTTTTTTCTTCCCGGTCGTCAAAATCCGGTGGTCTTTCGGGAAAATACAGAAGCTTTTAGAATCTTAGTATCTCTTAGGGACGAAGCTCATCGCTTTGCCATCGAGTTTCATCGAAAATTACGCGATAAAGAAAGTCTTGCCAGTATTTTAGATCACATTCCAGGACTAGGTCCTAAAAAACGAGAAGAATTAGATAAAGTATTTCCAACCATTCAACATTTAAAAGCGGCTAGTCTTGAAGAGATACTAAAAGTTCCGCGAATGGATAAAAAATTAGCTGAAATTTTATTCCAAATTTTCAACACCTAAATAACACGCCTCGTTTTTTTTTAAAAATAAAAAAAATAATTTGAAACTTTAAATAAAGTCAGATGTTATAGTCGTTATGAAATATACACTTTTACTTTATTTAGTTTTGTGCTCGTGTGCTTCTTTGTACCATGTCCAAGTAGCTGATATTGAAGCCTCTGATCGTGGCCGAATGATTGAAGTTATGGTCAGTGAGACTGCTTTTGATTTTAAATCCGTTGGTCAAACAGGCCTTAATATCGCTAAAAGAAATGCCGTTCAACGTGGGGACACTAGGGCTGCTAATCAAATCCAAGGGGCTGAGCTAGTTTTGGCTTTGTCAAATTATGGTCCTCGAACGGGTCTACCTGTTTTTACAGATAGATATTCAGACTATGTTTTAGATGAGCTTATTTCAAAGTGTCCAACAGGTCGAATTACAGGAATAACATCTATAAGAGAAGCTAGACAGTACCCTTATATATCAGGGGAAATCGTAAATATCAGGGGGTTTTGTGCAGAATAGAAGTCGTTTATTAAAAGCAGTAGGTTTAAGTCTTTTGGCCTTGGCGTTCTCTGGTTGTGCTGTTTTACACAGTGTCTCTATGACATCTTATCCAAAAAATCGTCAAAAACCTGTGCAAGCTCAGGTTAAGAAATTTGTCCTTTTAGGACTTAATTTTAATAATGATTTTGTTTTAAATTTAACACCGCAATTGCAACAGCAGTGTCCCGACGGAACTGTAACGGGTATAACTTCCAAGTATGAATCAGTTTGGTATGTGTTTGCTCATCAAATGATTGTAACTAGCCAAGGTTTTTGCACTAAATAAGGGGAAGTACACATGTTAAAGAAAATTCTACCCTTGTCTATATTAGTGATGCTTCTGTTTACAGGTTGCACTCACAGTATACACTTTAGTCACATGAGCGACGTTCTCCCCAAAAAACAAAAAGGGGCTCGTTTTATTGATGTCGAAGCTAAGCGAACTGTTTTTTTAAGTTTTGTCTTTAATAATGATTTTGTTGAAGAGGCTCGTCAAAAATTAATGGCAGCATGTCCAAATGCTGAAATCACTGGTATCAACACCAAGTATATAACGAGTCACAATTTTGCAAGTTATACGGATAAAATTCGTATACGAGCTTTATGTTTAGATTAGTTTTGTGATTTTACACCTAATTTATTTATATTTATCTAATATGCCTTCGAGAAATTTTAACGCTTATTGAGGGTTGTGTTGGCGTAAAGCACAATTTTAAAAAAATACTTCTTTTCGACTCCTTTAAGAATGAACGAATTATGTTTGTATTAATATGAATATTTTTTTTATTTTTACTTAAAATTTCATCTTAATTTAAAATTATTTTTTTTTGAAATTTCAATGGCGTAGTTCTTGTAGTCGGTCATTTTTGATCAGAAGGTGACTTTTTTAAAGCTACTTATTTATTTACGCCAACTGGGAATTGCTATGCCTTATTTTGAAACTTTTCTTTGCTAGAACTGTTTTAAAAGGGAGTACTTATAAAAGTTAACCAAAGAGGGTTTGATGAAACATAATATTTTAAAGTTAATAGTAGGTATTTTTTCGCTAGGACTAAGTTTTTCGGCGCAAGCTCAGTTAGAGAAAAACGAAGTTTATTTGTTTACTTGTCCCATCGCTGAAGCACCCGTTTATCAGCAGATTGCTGTTAAATTAGTTACGGTGTTAGACCAGGGTGCCCAGTTTCAATATTTTGTTATGGATGTAGAGGCCGGAAATGATACCGACAATCGGCATGGTGAAGGGTACTATCCAAAATATATCATGAGCCTTTTTTCATCGCAAAATGCGAATACAGACTCGTTTGTTCAAACGACGCGAGACAACTATATGATGCTTGTTAAGTACGTTGGTGACAATGGTTCCAGGTCTTCTATTCATTTAGATTTTTCTTTATTAAACAGTGGCGCCTTTGTTTTAGGTATTAATGGTTCAGGGCCTTTATTTAATCAATTTAAGATTGAATTTAATCAAGCCATGAGTGAATCAGATTTATACACTCGTTTTGAAATGCCTGAATGTACTTCAGATCTTGATTTGCGAAACTATTTAGACTGAGGATTGTTATATCTATGAAGTAAGAGCTTTAATGCAATGGGAATAAACAACTTCAAAGGATTTTAAAATGAAAAATTTAGGTCTAACTCATATTATAAAATTTAGTCTAATAAGCCTATTTTTGGGTTCTGGTTTGGGCTGTGTTGTAACACCTAATGGTGAAATTATATCCGGAGTTGATGTGGGCGTAGGCGTTGATGTTTTGCCTCCACAAATCATCACTTCGGATAATTCCTTCGTGTCTGTTAGGGTTGGACCTGGATTTTATGCTTCAGATGCTTATCTTTTAGCTTATGACTACTGTTTAAATAGAGGGATGTATGCTTATGAATTTTCACCATGGGCCCATTCTTCAGGTGTTATAAGAGACTTAAGATATGACTGCCGGCCGAATTATATCGCCCCTCCTGTCGTGTTTAATGTGGATCGAAGAAATCGTTTTAGATATAATTATTTTCAAGATTACTATCGTAGCCATAGACCTGGGTATCACTACACACGTCCCTCTAGTGGCTGGTGGGGTCGAAATAATAGGAATAACTTTGATTCCCCACCCCCTAGACAACCTATAGTTACAACACCACAGCCAAGATATAGCCGTGACGGTCGGTTAACTACCCAAGACTCTCCTTGGTCCTATAACCCCAATAAAAACGACAACAGGTATCAGCCAAGAAATACACCAGTTGCTAATCCTCCGCCTTCTAAACCAGGATGGTGGGGTCGGTCTGGCAGTAATTCACGGCCCTCATACAGTTCACCTTCAAACTCTCAGCCTTCAACACCTGCCCCGTCTGTAAGTCCTCAACCATCAAGAAATGGCGGTGGCTTCTGGGGTGGGTCTAAATCTTCTACTTCTAGCCAAAGTACAACGCCAAGATACTCTGCTCCCAGAAGTTACGATAAAAACCCTGGCAAGGAAGATTCGGTCAAAGAGCGAGAGTATTCATCATCACCAAAATCCTCAAGCCCGCCCGTAAACAGATTTGCTCCCAAAGGATCGCCAAGTAATCCAACGAGTGGTAGATATAGTCCTAAATGGATAAACAAGTAGCAGTTGATCTGCAAAATATAGTTTGGTTTAAAAAAGATCTTAGAGTTTTAGACCATCAGGCTTTATTCCAATCCCTTGAAGAGGGCCCCACATTGGGGCTTTTTTTATTGGAAGACGAATGGATGAGCAGTCCTGAGTTTTCGCTTAAACATTTACAGTTTGCCTTCGATAGTTTGCAAGAGCTTGAAAAAAAATTAGCGGCTCTTCAAGTACCACTGCTAATTTTAAATATGAATGCGGTGGACGCCTTTCATTTTCTAAAAAAAAGTTTAAATTTTAAAAAAATTTTTAGCCATCAAGAAACAGGTGTCTGGTGGACTTATCAAAGAGATTTGAAGCTAAAAAATTGGTGTAAAGAACACCAAGTGACCTGGCAAGAGTCTTTGCAGTTCAGCGTCCTTCGAAAGTTAAAAAACCGCGACACTTGGAATCAAAAACGCATAAAAATTATTAATAGATCTATTTCTTCAATGTTAATAAACCAAAATACTGAATCCGTATATTATAAACTCAAGCAATTTATAAACACAGAAGCTGTACATCTTCGAGCTGTAAAAATCGCAAGCGAAAGTAATACTTCATTAACTTTAACAACGGAAAGACTAAATTTAAAAAATTTAAATATTGATTTTAAACGAAATAGCGCCCTTCAAGTTGGCGGATCAGATCAAGCCCATCTTGAACTTAAAAGCTTTTTAGCTTCTCGTGTTTTTAATTATCAAAAAGGTATATCGTCACCGGTCACAGCAATTACGGATTGCAGTCGATTAAGCCCCTACATAACTTGGGGAACTATTTCTCTGAGTCAGATTCATGATGAACTTCAAGCTCAAAAATCCAAGCTTGATTTGACCCATCCTAAAACCAAAGTATGGCTTAGAAATGTTAAATCTTTTGAAAGTCGTTTGTGGTGGCATTGTCATTTTATTCAAAAACTTGAATCAGAACCCACTATTGAATTTAAGAACATGAACGCAGGGTTTGATGGGATGAGGGAAAATGATTTTAATACTTCATACTTTGAAGCTTGGCAAAAGGGTGAAACGGGATTCCCGTTTATTGACGCTTGCATGCGGTGTCTTATTCAAACAGGTTGGATAAATTTTCGTATGCGAGCTTTACTGGTGAGTTTTGCAAGCTATCAGCTGTGGTTACACTGGAAACAACCGGCGACTCATTTAGCCCAACTGTTTACAGATTTTGAACCTGGAATTCACTTTAGCCAAATGCAAATGCAATCAGGGGTAACTGGAATTAATACTATTAGGATGTACTCGGCGCTGAAACAATCTATGGACCAAGACCCCAAAGGTGAATTTATTAAAAGATTCTGTCCAGAGCTAGAACCTGTCGATGTTGAATATATTCATGAGCCCCATCTAATGCCGCCTATGATTCAAATCATGTGTGGAGTTAAAATTGGTGAAACTTATCCAGAACCTATTGTCGATCATAAAAAAGCCTTTAACCAAGCTAAAGAAAAAATTTATCAATGGCGAAGTTCAAAAGCCGTAAAAGATTTGGCTCGTCAGGTATACCAAAAACATGGAAGTCGAAAAAATAGTTTTTTTCCAGCACAACACCGAAAACCTTTTGGTAACTTTTCAAACACTTTAAAAACTTAGACTATCTGCACATACGAAGTTTATATAGGAAAAAAAATGTTTAAAAAACCCCGATTCATTATCGCAGAAAAAACTCAAACCCTAACTTTAGAAAAGAGTAGTTTAGCTATTTGTCATGAAGCTTTGAATCAGGACCTTACAGATTTTTTATTAAAAATTTTTAAATCTGTTCAACGTGATAAAGTTCAGATCAATGAGCAGTGGCCAAGCGATATAGAATTTGTAGATATCAAAGAAAAACTTCAAACAACCAAGTTTTTGGATTTACCAGAATATATAAATCAATTATTAATTTTAACCAAAAATAATTATCCAATCTCTAGCTCAACACTGATTCTTGAGTTCCTAACAGATAGGACTCAAACTCAGGCGTATGTGGCGAAAGATTTAATTTGTATTAGAACATTTAGTTTAAGTACGATTTACAAGCACAATGATAAAAAGGCTGAGTTTTGGAATTTTTTAAAACATCTAAAATCTTAAAAAGCTTAAGATTTTAGACGAATACGTTAATAAGAAAGTAAAATTTTTGACAAGATCGTAAATTGTTTAGTTTAAATAGAACAATTGTTTAGTTTAAATAAAACTAATGATTGGTGGTTTTGATAACACCACAACCAATTCGAACCCCAGCATTGCCTGCAGGTTGTGAAACTAAATCATCTGGGTCGGCATGAACAATGACAGCTTTATTCGCTATCGAAAATGTATCTTCCCCTGAGTTTAAGTTCAAACCAGGCAAGTTAAGTTCAACTTTAGCGGACCCCTGGGCATCGCTTTGTAAATTTCCTAAGTCACCTGCGTGACGATTAGGATCATTGTGTCCGGCATGCACATTGCCTTTGTTAGGTGAGAAATGCCCACCTGCGCTGGAAGCATCGGCTTTAGAGCAGTCCCCAAATTCGTGAATGTGAAAGCCATGCTTGCTATTAGGTTTAAGACCTTGGATTTCGCCCCTTACTGTCAGAACCCCTTTTTGACCCATAAAATGCAGTTGCCCTTTTAAAGATTTATGTCCTGATTTAGCTTCTAAAACGGCATCAGCATGACCTTTTGGCCCTTCAGGATCAGAAGATAAATTTGATTTTTGATGGGCGCATTGTAAATTTAAAAATGCGAATAGAAAAAAAACGAGTCCCATGGAAGAGGACTTTAAAGTTAGATTTTGCAAATACATTTTAAGCTCCTTAAGTTTATGTTATTTTTTTGAGGATTACTAACTTCTTTGGTTTTAATAGTATTTAGGAATTTTTATAGAAATACAATGACCATAAATGAGTCGATAGGTTTAAATTAAATCTAAATCTAAATCTAAATCTAAATGTATATGTATATTTATATGTGCAATGCCCGTGAAAAAAAAATAAGTTGTTGAAAAGCTAGTTCGAAATCGGGGTGTGAGTTTTTTTAAATTCGTTAAAAGTTTGTTGAAATAAGTGCCGTTCAGGTGGGCCAGGCCAAAGCGATACATATTTTGACAATTGATGCTTTAACACTTTTTGGCGGAAATAAAATTCGTGATCCCACTCCTTTTCAGCAAAGGATAAAAACAATGGGACCAATTCTTGTTGGCCATCCAAATAAGCCAAGCGAGCTAAAACTTCGTACTCATTGATGTTTTTACTTTCTAATACCCCAGCTCCATACATGGGTATAAACCAAGTTCCGAAAAGGCATAAAAATGCAATAGTAAGTCCAATACTTGTCATGACGAACTCTTTGATCAAACTGGGTTTTTTGTCGAAACTTTGCAGTAATGATAAAAGTTCGGCTCGGTGGTGTAACTCTTCCTTCATAATTTCTAAAAGTTCTTGTTTTTCGTTGATATCGCTTACAAAAAAAGAATGGGCATGCCCCCAATAAGCTAGGGCAGCGGCTTTTTCTCCGGAATAAGCATTTTGAATCATTTTAAGAAGTATCAAATGCACTTTAGCAAGGGGTTCTTCAGCTAGTTGGGCAATTTTTTTGGCGTTCATATTATTTTAACTCTGACCCATAACAAATAGTTTCTTAAAATTGCTATTTTTTTATTGAGCTTCTTTTGGCTCTTCTTTAGGATGTGCGAAGTGTAACTGGCGATCACAACCATAGGAGCTGTAACTTTCATCAAGAATAATTTTTCCAATAGGTTCTAAATCTTTCTTAGTTTGACCGGCAAAAATATCCAGAATGAGTTGGGGTTGTGGCAAAAATAAAAAATCAAGCTCATGACGAAAATCCATATAATCAGCAGTGGGTGTGTTTGGGTTAACTTTGATATTGATAATATGAGGAGCAACTGGGTCACTTTGATTGTTCATCTTAGCCACGTTTAGTACCGTTCTTTCTTTGGAATTTCGATCCGCTTTCTCAAAAAGTTTATCTACGTTTCGTGCAGCTAATACAAAGCTCCAGTCAGTTCCAGTAAAACCAGAAAATACAACAGGTCGATTTGAAAGGACCACTTCGGAAAACTTAGGAACCCTTGAACCTAATAATGCATCCACAGTAAAGAAATTCTCAGTGGCTACTATTTCTTCGGGATTTAAAGTTGGAAATATTTTACCCGCAAAACCAAAAGTTCTGGGGGAGCCACCAAGGACTTTATGTGTAGTTGTAGAAACTCGGCCAACAAAAAGACCTCGCGATCCTTGACTAAAATACCCCGTATATGGGTTTTTAGAATTTTGATCGATTTGCCAAATGCCGCTGAAACAAATACCATTGCCATGAATTCTTTTTACTAATCGGTCGTACCAATCTACTCGATCTGATAAGGTCCGATTCGCATCTTCAATAATCGTTTCTGAAACCAAAGGTAAATATAAAGGAAGACGATAATTTTTGTAAACATCAAGTTCAGACAATACTTCTGTTGATAACGGCTCAGGAATTTTTTCACTTCGTAATACGGCTAAAATATCATTAAAGCTCGACCCTTGGTAAGCTTGACCTATTTGAGATGTTAGAACCATAAAAGTCATTAAGGATAGATTTAAATAAAATGTCATGAAAAACTCCTTTGAAAAAAACTAGTTAGATAAAAAAATAAAAATTTTAAAATTAAGTAATTAAGTATGCGAGTAAATAAATAAAATAAATATACTAAGTCTTATCTTGTGCTTTTGGATAGAAAGCAAGATCCAAGCCTAAATATGGTGCTATTATTCTGTAAGAATTTTCTATTTGGCTTCTTTTGGGATCAAAAAAATTTCTTATTTTACGCTTTTATAATAAAAAAGAGCCTTTTTATGTCATCGCTTTGACTCCAAATGGAATTCTATTTATCTGAATTAATATCTAAGTTAATAAAAAAGTAGGCATGATCAATGCATTAATACTTTATAAGATTAATTGAGATTAAATTAGTCCATAAATATATTTAATTGTTAATTTTTATAAGCAACACTTACTTTGAGGAATTTAAATGAAAAAAATTTTAATTTTATCAATCTTTCTAAGCCTTAAGGCCTATGGATCTTGTTTTATTCATCAAACGGGTATTAATGCTGTTGTCTCAAATAATAAGGACGTAGAACGTAATTTTGCTGTCTTCTATTGGCAAAATGGAACCCAGGTTTACCAATATGTTCCAAATCTGGATGCTGCGGTTAGCTTAAGAACAAAATGGATCAATGAAAAAAAATGTACAATACCAGAAGAAGAATCGCTTTTAAGCTGTTCGGTACAACCGGATGATTACGATTACGATGATTATGGAGATAAAGTTAAAGTATTTAATGTTGTTATCGGATCAGATAGTACACTTCAACGATTTAATGACTTGGATTCAGCCATTCAACACAGAGATAATCTTGTAAAAGCCAAGGTTTGCAAGTTTATAAGTCATAAAAAAAATTGTTATCTTAAAATTATGTTCGGCAATAAGGTTGTAGATGAAGTGGATCTTGAATCACAGATATCAGCCGCAGCTATGTCAGAGTTAATCAAAGCTATGGCTGATAATGGCTTGTGTAACTAACCGAATCAAAATAATTAAAATATTGGTTAAAAAATAAGATATCCTCTAAGTAGAATCTTTCATGTGAATAGATTTCAGAACAAAGTCATGTCCCCCATGAAGCCCTTCGCTTGATTTAGATTTCCGAACAAAGTCATATCTATGTGCAACACTGTGCTGTCATTATCCTTGAAAACTTAAAGGCGGACAAAATCACTGCAAAATCATAATATCGCTGCAAATTTACAACCCTTTTAAGACCCGACGATACCATGAAGGTGTAGAAGAAAATTCTAATCTAACTTCAAATCAAATTTATTCGACTTAAACTTTTTTTGAGTAAGACCCATGAAGAACTCCATGACATCGGCGGCACCAGCCATCCGTACTTTTTAAAATAAGTGCCCTCGCAATAATTAATGTATCGGTCTAATAGTGTTTTCTTTTTATGATTTTTTTGTACAGTTTCTATTTTTTTAGTTTTTGGTA
>JBGSLV010000108.1:0-2830 GCA_041740515.1 Bdellovibrionales bacterium
TACCAAAAACTAAAAAAATAGAAACTGTACAAAAAAATCATAAAAAGAAAACACTATTAGACCGATACATTAATTATTGCGAGGGCACTTATTTTAAAAAGTACGGATGGCTGGTGCCGCCGATGTCATGGAGTTCTTCAAACTTAAAAATCGAGATTTTCTAAATTTTTGGTCATTTTTAACGTGTATTCCCGTTAATTTTGATCTTAAAAGCATTTGATTTAAATGCAATTGAGCCTTAAGCCTACTTACCAACGGCATAGTGGGTATAAAATTTGAATATGAATTAATATATGAAAACAATCATAAATATCTTTTTGGGTACCCAAATTATTGTCTTTTCTGCTTTTTCATCAGCTGATGCGCTTAGAGCCCAACCCCAAGATGTTAAGACCGCAGATGCAATAGATGAGCGCTTATTAGGGAATCAAGCTTCATATATATTGAGTCGTTTCAATGACAATGGACCTAGTACCGGTGGAATGCCTGTTACATTCATTAAATTTCAAGATCAGTTTTCATCAACAAAAGTGTTGGGGGTAGGGGCTGGTCATTGGATGGCTGATTTTCTTCCTATCTCATATCAAACAGCTCAAAGAAATAAGGAAAATTCCTTAAAAAATCCGACAACATTTCCATTGGATCAATTCTATTTCGTATATGGTTTTAAATGTTCCGAATTCAATTTTTTTAAGTGTATTAACTTAGGCGACACTGAATCTTCGCGTCCAGTAAACTGGGCCTATGAGGACCATGATTATTTTCAACTTGGATCAAAACTTCTATATCTTTCTTACGACATAGATGATCTTGTAATTGTTGAGTTTAACATTACTTATGATGATCTTGAAAAATTATATAATATAAAACCCTTCATCGTTTCGAAATCTAACCCGCAACCAGGAGAGTTAATTTACTTTCACAACGAATGGAGAACTATTCAGTTTTGTGAATTTATTCGTTCTGGCATTGATATTAAAATGGGAAACCAATACACAGATCATGAGTTTGAGTTTAGTAAAATGTTGGAGTTTCAGGGTCTAGATAGCCTTCCCAGCGAGATTCAAAGATTTGGCGAGAGATTCTGCTATGCTCAACCAGGAACATCTGGATCTGCTGTACTAGCCGTGGATGACAATGAGATTTTTGGAGTAACCTCATCACTCATTGGTGGTAAATCAGGTATTTTTAAAACGTACGTTCAACCTATTAGTCATTTGCGAGATTGTTTTGATGATGCTTTCAAATTTGATTTGCACCTACCAACTTGTCGTCTAAATAAGGATCGTAAATAACGACATGTATAGTAATAGCCTAACCGCTCAAATAGCACTAGTCATTAATCAAGAATTTCATCCTTTCAATGTGCCTTTAGACAGTCGCTAAAGGCTTTTATAAATTAAAGTATCGTTTAATATACCAAGTGTTTTAACAAACCCAAGGTTTCACTTTCTGTCGAACAAAAAAATCATAAAACAAATTTACAAGTTTTAAATTAAATAATTTTAATCATTGTGATTAAAAATTTTGAATTTTTAATTATTTTAAATACATATATTTTGAATACTTTTAGCTTATCCCTAACAATCTTAGTGACTTACGTTTGTGCGCCTTCTTGGCCTGATCTAAGCAACTACTAAAGTGAAGGCGGCATATTTTAAAGCTTTAAAAAACTAACAATTTAAACAAGGAGAAAATAAAAATCATGAATCTGTATAACCAAGCATGGATAATAAAGTATTAAAAATATGTGTAACAGATATTAAGACATTTAAATTTTTTATGCTTTAGATGACCTTTTAGAATTTTAATTAACTCAGAATAACCTGTCACGCAGTATGGACAATAGAGTGACAAAAGGGGGATCAATGGGTGGCTAGGCAAAAAATTCAAAAATTTCTTTAAGCCATTAAAATCACAAAGTTTTATCAGAAAAAGTTTTTTGTAATATCTAGGGGAAGTCTCCTAGTTACTGACTCAAAGTTGAAACACCTAATCAAAACGAATTTTGGGTGATTTTTAATAAGTCCAGATTTGGAATTAAGAATAAAAAACCATAACCAAGGAATTTTAAAACATATGATTAAAAAAACAAAGTGGATCTATTTTGCCGAAATGGCAGCCTGAAGTGATAACTTCAAATTTTAAGGTTTCGGTAGATGAAGCCAATATTTTACTTGAAGAGCTTGCAATAATTTTTTACGATTATTTTGCTAGCTTAGAAAAATCTAATAATAAAACCAGACTTACTGAATCTAAACTTAAAGAAGAAAATGACTTCGTTAAAAGGACTGGTTCAGATGGCTAATAAACTAAAACGAACAAACTTACGAATCGGATTTTACATCCGTGTATCTACCGAAGAGCAGGCAAAACTTGCTGAAGGTTCAATAAAAAACCAAGAAGAACGGCTTAAAAATTACGTTCAAATCAGAAATGCCAATGAAAACTTTGGTGAAATCAAAGAGACGTATATTGATAGGGCCAAGTCTGGAAAAGACACCAACCGGCCCGAGCTTCAAAAAATGCTTAAAAGTATTAAAAAAGGCGAACTTGATTTAATCATGTCCACCGAGCTTTCTAGAATCTCAAGATCCATAAAAGATTTTTCAGAGATTTGGGATTTGATGCAAAGCTTTGGTTGTGGATTTTTGTCGTTAACTGTTATGCCGAGTTCGGCATAACGGTCATTATCCCGAACAAAGTATTATGCCGAATTCATGGTGGACCACGATTTAACGTACAGGATATTCCAATTTCTTTAAAAAATAATATCGGCATAATTTATAAACTTTCTAAAAATGAAAGCTCTCCTTTTGAAGGTTTGTAT
>JBGSLV010000109.1:0-4167 GCA_041740515.1 Bdellovibrionales bacterium
GGGATCTAATAATTTGGTAAATACCTCAAAGGCAATTTTGGGTTCAGACGCCGAATGCTTAGGTCCTGCGGGGTAATACGCATTATCTCCGTGACATTCACTGCAGTTTTTTTGCATAAATGGATGTAGGGATTCTTTAAAAATATCTATGGGTGTTTGGGAAATGTTATTCGCAATATCCATGCGTTTCTTGGAAATGTCTTGGGCAATACTTATGGATTGTTTGTGAGCCTTAATCGCTGGATTATGGGCCGCTTCCATTTCGTTTCGAGCTAAACTTGGTGCCGCCCAAAGCAAGCTTAAAACTATAAAAAATTTTGTTAGCTTTAAACCCAAGTTCATAAAAATCCTTTAGTATAGGGTTTAGCTTTCAAGTGTTGGGCCAACTGATTGGGCTCTAAACCCTCATAATAATTGGCAATTTTTGTCTTAAAAGGAAAAAGGGCACGCGCACTTACAATAAATGTTAGACACCCGTAAAAAGATATTACACTTTTGTGACTACACAGCGATTTGTGATTTTGCAGCGATTTTGATCGTCCAAGTTTCAAATGGACTTTAATCGACTAAGCTAATCATTCTGATCCATTTTTAAATTCAATTTTAGTTGTGATTTTTGAAATAGCATCTAAAGGGGTTTTGAGTGGAAGATTTAATGGTCGGGACTAGGCAGCGAATTTTAAGTTCCTTTCATTATCCCCATTAAGTTTCCTTTAATTCTAGACCACTTTTTTTGCAATTATTGCCTTAAAAGTCCATTTTTCGACTGGCGCCAATGATAAAACATCAGATCAAAGCGAATGAGAAAACAATAGTATTTATTTATTTTATATTTATTTATTTTTTATTTATTTAATTATTTAATTATTTAATTTATTTATTTATATTTTCTTCTTATTTTTTCATTCATTCATTCATTCTTTCTTTCATTCTTTCTTTCATTCTTTCATTTTTTTTTATTTTTTCTTACTTACTAACTTATTTACTTATTAATTTATTAATTTATATATCTAAGTAAAATTTATTTTTCTTAAGTAATTGCTTTGGTTTTTATAATAGTGTAAGTTATATGTAAGTAAAACTCACTAATCAAAGGTAATCAATATGAACTTAAAACATCTGACAGACCAACAGTTAGCAATGGACATAAAATATATTTGCCAAAAAGAAAGAGTGCTATTAACTCAAGTTCTTTATCATTTAAAAGAAATCGAATCCAGAAAGCTTTATTCAAGTTTTGGGTATTCTAGCCTTTTTAATTATGCATGTAATGAATTAAAGTATTCGTCGGACCAAGCCTATCGAAGAATTCAAGCTATGAGATTATTAAAAGATATTCCTGAAGTGGCCGTTAAAATTGATTCTGGCGAACTTAGTCTTTCAAATATCACCCAGGCACAAAAATATTTTAAAGACACCAAGGTTTTAACCAATGAAAGCATGAACAAGTCCGAAAAGATAACTTTACTTAAAAAACTTATAAACAAATCTGTCCGTGATGGCCAAAAAGAACTTTTAAAACTTAGTCCAAATCCTCCCTTGCCCATAGATACAAAAAAGCAAGTTACCCCAACACACACTTATGTTGGGTTTACGATGTCTGATGAACTTGAGAAAAAGTTAGAAAAGATTAAATCACTTTTAGGTCCAAAAGCCTACGACTTGAATATGTCAGATCTTATAAACTTAATGGCTGATTTAGCTAAAGAAAAACTGGAAGAGAAAAAGTTTGGCAAAAAGTTGGCAGCCCGGACTTACAGCCCTTCTTCAAACCTAATCAACCTTAACGAAAACGAAGATTCACTCCCTAATGAAACCAAAATCGAACCTTCAATTTTGAATGTCCAAAGTAAACTTATAAAAAAACCTACCTTGGAAATGCCCAAAAAACTTATAAAAAAATCCATTTTAAATGAAACAGATGATATTCATCACACAAAATGTAAATTCAGTAAAAGTGGTTTGGGACAAACTAGGATCTTAAGGAATACGACCTTGGAAAAGCCAATAAAAGATGTAAATAAGACTATTTTAAAGAACTTAAAAGAAAATCAGCATTCAGGATCCCAATTCCTAAATAATATTTTAGGCCAAAGTTCAATTATAAATGACCATTCAAGATATATATCTAAGAAATTAAAGTATAAAATCTGGCAAAAGAACAGCAGCAAGTGTTGTCATTGTAGCTCACAGTTCAATTTACAATTGGATCATATAATCCCCTACGCTTTAAACGGTAAAACTTCCGAAGAAAACTTAAGACTACTTTGTTTTAATTGCAATCAGAGAAAAAAAGTTGAGTCCGGTTTATAGTTTAATAAACGCTTCAACAAAGCTCTAAAGAATAATAATAAATTCTAGTTATTACTAGAATTTATTATGCTGGAAAAAATTTAAAAAAATTAAATTTAAAAAACGACGTATTTTGAGATTCAGCGCTCTAATAATATAATTCAATCCCTGATGGGTTCAATAATGTTTGGAGCCTGAAAATAGCTTGACGGATTGTCTCCACCTCTGAAAATCAATCGACCTTGATTATCGACGCCATTTGATAACTTACCGGAAACTTCACCAGCGCAGGTAATTTCATGGGTATCAATTAAAAAACACATTGAGTAAGACCCAAACATAACTTTTTTTATATTTTTAGGTGCATTTCTAACTTTAGCGAATTTAGTTGTGTAGTCTGAACCAGAGTCATATTTTAAGAAAAAGGGCAAGGATCCTCGACAAAATAATTCTTTTTGGGCAGTTAAACCACAAATTGCATGAACCAAATACCCCAGTTCAGTAAACTTCAAACCTTCAGAGATCTCTTGTCCTTGATTAATATTTTCACCAAATTCCAATTCACCTTTTATTAAACTTATATCTTCGCTGAACACATACATTTTATTATCATAAGCTGTAACAACATAATTATCACCTCGTATTTGTATATCTTTAATATCCTTAGCCAATAGCAACTCAAACATCGCTAACTGTTCATTGATTTCAGATTTATATTCATCTAAATCAAAATTGCTTAATCGCCCCCAAGTATAAATTTTGCCATCAAAACCAATAGCAAAAATGGTAACGGAGGATAAATAAAAATTTTTAATTTTTATGTCCGTCATTTTTACGAAATTTGAATTGTCATAAGCTATTTTAATAATATCATTTAATCTATACCCACCACAAAAAAGTTCATTCTCTGAGTTCAAATAACAAATCAAATCTGTATTCATTTTAAGATCCAGAATATCTTTATCAAAGCTATAAGACTTTTCATTTCTTATTGATGAAGGTAAACTTGCAGTCAGGTCTATAAACCTCCAATTGTTTTCATTGTCTTCAATCGCTATTGAAACATACCCAATCCTAAGTTTTTTAACACCTTTAGGCACAGATATATGCCTTAATAGTTTAGAATCATTATAGTGATCTCCAATACAATAAACATCTTTGGCTAAAGCATAACAAAAGCTATTACCAAAGCTTGCAGTTTGTATGATCTCGCCTATTTTGTTTATACCCATTTCATCTATAGAAACCCAATTCAAAACATTTTGAGCAACATCTGCCTGACGATCTTTAGGAAGCTGCTGCACTAAAACAGACTGTGACGGCACCTCTTTATTTATGCGAAGTAAAATTTGTGAACAGATCTGTTTGATACTTCGTTTCGAAGTCTCATCGATTTGGTTTCGGTTTAAATTTCCATACCCCTCTTGGCCGTACACTACGGATGAGATCAATGGTAAATAGGGTTTAGTAAAATCTAAAACTTGCTGGGCATAGGAATCTTTTTCACAATCAGCAACTATGGAACTTAGATCTTTCGTTCGTAGTCCTAATAATTTTACCGTTATATGATCTCCCGCTTTAGCTTTTAGAATCACTTCTCTGGTTAAGGTCAATTTGGTTTTCATGATCCCAAGACCATCAAAGGATAAATATCTTGGCATATCTTCAAGGCCTGTGGCTTTGGTAGATATATGGTCATTGATTTTAATTTCTATCCCTTCAAGGGTCAAATCGATCTTTTGATGACTACTTAAAGACACATGAACCACTTTGATAAAGTCAGGTTTAAAGACACGAACTTTGGTTGTTAAAGTTAGTACTACATTATTTATTTGGATTTGCTCTGAATGGGTTGTGGGTTCATTGGAGTTTAAT